>NC_008278.1:4373794-4998622 GCF_000058485.1 Frankia alni ACN14a | reverse complement strand
TCTGCGGCGGGCTGATCGGCGCGGGCCTGCTTGTCGGCATCATGCTGGGCGCGGATCTGCGGCGGGCCCGGGCCGCCCGCCGGGCCGGGCTGACCGTCGTCGGCATCACCCTCGGCGCCTTCGGCAGCCGCCTGACGGTCGCCCTCGGTGGCCGTGACGGGGGCGGCGGCGGGGCGGGCGTGACCCTCGCGGGCCGCGCCGGGCCCGCACCTGCGCCGGGCGGGTCGGCCTCGCCCACCGGGCGTTCGGGAGCGGCCGGATCTGCGGGCACGTTCGGCGCGGGCGGCGGAGTCGACGTCGTCGTGCCGCCGAACACCGCCTCAGGGAACTCCGCGACCGGCCCGGGGAGCCCGGCCACCGGCCCGAGGTTCGTCGAGTCGGGTGCCGAGGTCCGCGCCGAGGCGCAGGTCGCCCGCGCGGGTCTCAGCGTGACCGCCCTGGCCGGTGCGCTGCTTGTCACCCTCGGCGCGCTGGCGCCGGCGGGGACGCTCGAACTGGCCGGCCAGGTGGCCGTCTGGGTGGGTACGTTCGCGCTGCTGGTGGCCTTCATCGACGTGCTGCCCAGCCCGCGCAGCTCCGGTGGGCGGCTGATCGCCGCCCGGGTGCTGCGCCGCACCGGCAGCCGGGAGCGCGCCGAGCAGGCCGTCGCCCGGGCCGGCGTCATCAGCGGCTGGTCAATGATCGCCGTGGGTGTCGCGGGCGTGTTCCTCGTCGGTTTCGTCGGGCTGTGGGCGGTGCTGCTCGGCTGGCTGGCGCTGGGGGCCTCCCGGTTGGCCCAGTCCCAGCAGCGCACCCACGCCGCCCTGGCGGGGCTGGTGGCGCGGGACGTCATGAGCCCGGCGCCGCCGGCGCTGTCGTCCTGGTCGACCGTCGACGACGCCCTCGACGACGTGGTCCTGCCCGCCCACCGCGCCGTCTTCGGGGTCGAGGACTTCGATGGTTCGCTCGCCGGGGTGGCGCTGCTGCGCGACCTCGCCGCCGTCCCGATGGACGACCGCGACCTCGCCCGGGTCAACCGGGTCTGCATCCCGCTGTCCATGGTCGCGACCGCCGCCCCGGACGACGCGGTGGCCGACCTGCCCGCGAGGCTGCTCGAACGGCCGGCCGCCGGCTGCGTCGTCGTGGTCGAGCCGGTGGCGGACGGCAGCCCCCGGATGGTCGGCACCGTCGGCCCGGTCGAGCTCAGCCAGGCGATCGAGACGGCGCCGCTGCGCGGGCGGAGCACCCGACCGGTGCGGCCCGGCAACCTCTGGCGCTGATCCCGCCGGCGGGCAGTTCGCCCGCCCGGCCGGTCCACCTCGGCCACGCCCCGGACCGGACCCCCTCGAGGGATCCGGTCCGGGGACGCCGGGACGATCGCGCCTCCCAATAGCTACTAATAGTAATTAATTCGTCGCTGCACGCTCATCTGCTGATGGTGTGGCGTACGTGAACGTGCTCTGACCGGCCGCTGGCAACGGCGCCCGGCCGGTCAGGGCGACACCTTCCGCCCCGGAGGAACCGGGGTGGCGCATCCGGGCCGCGACCGGCGACACCTCTGGAGATCTCCGTGCACGTTCCCCTCTGGGCCTGGGCCGCCTTCGTCGGCGCCTTGCTCGGGCTCCTCACCATCGATCTGCTGGCCCACCGCAAGGCGCACGTCATCGGCTTCCGCGAGGCCGCCTGGTGGAGCGTGCTGTGGGTATCGCTGGGCCTCGGCTTCGCCGGGGTGATCTGGGCCTGGCAGGGCCCCGGCGCCGCCGGCGAATACACGGCGGCCTGGCTGCTCGAGAAGAGCCTGTCCGTCGACAACCTGTTCGTCTTCGCGCTGATCTTCTCGTATTTCAAGGTCCCCCGGGAGTACCAGCACCGGGTGCTGTTCTACGGCGTTCTCGGCGCTCTGGTGCTGCGGTTCGTCTTCATCGCCGCCGGGGTCGCCCTGCTCGAGCAGTTCAGCTTCATCATCTATATCTTCGGCGCCTTCCTCATCTACACGGCCGTGAAGATGCTGCGCGACAGCGGGGTCGAGATGGACCCGGGGCAGAGCCGAGCGGTGAGACTGCTGCGGCGGGTCATGCCGGTCACCGATCAGTACGAGGGGCAGCACTTCGTCCTGCGCCGCGCGGGCAGGCTCGTCGCCACGCCGCTGCTCGCCGTCCTCGTCGCGATCGAGACCGCCGACGTGCTGTTCGCCTTCGACTCGGTGCCCGCAGCCCTGGGCGTCACCGACCGGACGTTCCTCATCTACACCAGCAACGCGCTCGCCATCCTGGGTCTGCGGTCGCTGTTCTTCCTGCTCGCGGGCCTGATGGAACGGTTCCACCACCTGGCGACGGGGCTGGCGTTCATCCTTGCCTTCATCGGCGTGAAGATGCTGCTCACCGACGTGTGGCACATGCCGATCGCGCTGTCGCTCGGCGTCATCGCCGTCGCGCTGGCCGTCTCGGTGGTCTGGTCGCTGCTGACCGAGCCGCCCGCGGAGAGGGCCGCCGACAAGCCGGCGCCGGAAGCGGAGGCGGATGCGCAGGCCGAAGTGGAGGCGGATGTGGAAGGCTCGCCGGCGGCGGAGACGAGTTCCGCACCGGCCCCGGCGGCCGACCAGGCCGAACCACGCCAGGTCGCCGGGGCGGGCGGCGGGTTCCCCGGTGGGCACCCTCGCTAGGCCAGCATTCCGCCCGGCGCGGGCGGCCCGTCGGCCCGTCCCCGGCGGACCGCCCGCCGGGTACGGCCCGCGGGACCGGTCAGCTCGGCCTCGCCGGCTCGCCGCGCGGGCCGGGCGCCGGGGCCCGGCGGATACGCCGAAGGCCGGGCGGGGGCGCGGTGAAGATTGCGAACGGGTCGCGGTCGTCCACCGACTGGCCGGTGTCGACGGCGCGGGAGATCCGGTCCCAGCGGAACCAGCGTGGGCCGCCCCGATCCAGGCACCAGGCCAGCAGGTACCAGTGGCCGCCGGTGAAGGCGAGCAGCTGGGGCTCCACCCGGCGGCCGACGGTTCGGCTGCCGGCGGCGTCCTGATAGTCGATCGCGAGCACCCGGCCGCCCCGCAGCGCGTCCTCGATCGTGGTGGCCAGCGCCGTGCGGGCGACGACGGGTGGTCCTGCCCAGCCGCGCGAGGCCAGCTCGGCGACCTGTCGCTGCTGCGGCGCAGGCATGATGTCGAGCAGCTTCTCGAGCGCCGCCGCGCCGTCGCGGGTCAGTGGGCCGGTCGCGGCGGCGGCCAGTGCCACGGCGGCCGAGCTCGCCTGGCCCTGGGTGAACGCGACGGGCGGCAGCATCGCGTGCTGGGCGAGCACGTACCCGCCCCCGGGTCCGGAGATCCCGCCGACGGGAACCCCGGCGTCCTGGAGGGCGAGCAGGTCCCGGCGGATTGTTCGCACGCTGACGTCCAGCCGGGCCGCCAGGCTTGCGGCTGTTCGCCCGGCGGGTCCGGCCCGGCGCAGCTCCTCGACGATCGCGGTCAGTCGATCTGGGTGCGGCATGCGTTCCACGTTGACAGGGCCCTGTCACGACTGGTGGCGAAACAGCGCGACTTGGGCAATCTCGCTGCCCCATGCCCGTGATGTGCGATGGCCGCGGCGCCGAACCGCGCAGGACCCGGGCGGCGGCGGACGCGGGCGGCGGCGGACGCGGGCGGCGGCGGACGCGGGCGGCGCGGCCCGGTGACCGGCGGCGGCGGGCGGCGCGACAGGCGTGGGTTCGGCGCCGGATTCGGTGCCTCGTGGGGCGACGGAGGTGAGCGTGATCGGGGGTCGGAATTTCGCTCGGGTGATGCCGTGATCCGCATCCGAAGTGTTTCCGGTGCATGATTCGGAAGATTCGGTTGACGGCTGGACCGGTCGCGATGCGCGACTCGCCGGGAAGGGAAACGTGGAGCACTTCGATGCGCTAGTTACCCTGGTCGCGACAGCTGTCCGGGCTGGTCGGCCGGGGTGGGGTGGGTCACGACTGTCGTCGTGGACGGGGGTGTGGCCATGAGTGCGGCGGCATCGGCGAAATCCTGATCGATCAACCTGGCCCGATATGTTCGCCGGTGTACTCCGTGGACGTACGGCGAGGCGATCATCGATCCTCTCGTAATCGCTTTATGTTTTAGTGAAGGCGGATGATGCACAGTTTGTTGGCGGTCGTCGTGTCCCACGGAGGCTCGACCCATCTGCACCAGTTGCTCTCGGTCCTGGTCGCCATGAACGGCTGCGAGACGGTGCTGGTAGAGAACGGCACCCTCGCCGGGCGCCCGGTGCCCGCCGGGGTGCGGATCGTCGAGGGCCACGGCAACGTGGGCTACGGCACGGCCGTCAACCTCGCCGTCCGAGGCGCCCTCGCGGACGGCCCGGCGCCGGACTGGCTACTGGTGATCAACAGTGATGTGACGATCCCCCACGACACCGCGGAGGTCCTTCCGAAGCTCCTCGCCTGGTACCCGCCGTCCGTCGACGTCGTCGGATTCCCGTTCCTCGCCAGCGAGGGCGGCCCCGGACGGTCCCGCGGCGTGCTGCCGACCTCGCGCACGAACGCCTTCATCACGCTGCGCGGCGAAGCGGCGGCCGTCGCCCGGTGGCCGGAGCTGCGCCACCCCGTCGGCGCCTTCTTCGCCATCCGCGTCCCGACCTTCCTGCGCCTCGGCGGCTTCGACCCCGCCTACTGGATGTACTACGAGGAGACCGACCTGTTCACCCGGCTGTACGCGGCCGGCGGCCGGCTTGCCTGGGCCGACGACGAATGGCCGGTGGTGCATGTCGGCGGTGAGACCGTCGGCCGCTCCGACCTGCTGCATGCCGAGCTCGGCCGCTCGGCCGCCATCTACGCCCGTCGCCACCGCGCCACCCTGGGCTGGAGCTGGCCCGCGGTGCACGCCGGCCAGCTCGTCGTCCTCACCGCCCGCAAACTCGCCACCGGTCACGTCCACGACGCGCGCCGCGCCGCCGGGATCCTCGCCGGCCTCACGGCCGGCCTGACCCGGCCGAGCTGGGAACCCGCCGTGCACTCCCGTTGGCGCGCCGCCCCCGCCGCGACCCGCCGTCGCCTCGGCCGCCTCCCCCCGGCCGACGCCGCCCGCCCCACGACGCCCGCTGTCCCGGCGCGGGCGTCCCGATCCGGCGAGCTCGGGCCGGGACCCGACCCGGCGGTCGCCGACCCTCTCGCCACCGGGTAGGCCTCGCCACGACCCCGGCGGACAGCGACGTCCGGGCCGATGGGGCGGACCGGGATCGGCACCGGCTCAGTAGCCTGATGCGGCACGGGGGCCTGCCGGGTGGGACGGGGTGTCAGGTCCCGCCGGAGAACCGTGCGTGGTGGAGGAGTGACACATGGACATCCTGACGCTGGGCCCGGCCGAGCCCGAGCGGATCGTGCTCTTCGCCACCGGCGCAGGCGGCGACCCGCAGCGATACCAGCCGCTCCTGGAGCATCTCGCCGCCCATGGCTGCCGGGTCGTCGCGCCCCACTTCGAGCGCATGGCCGGCCGAGAGGCGACGACGGCCGAGCTGGTCGCCCGTCCGGCCGGGCTGGTCGAGGCGCTCCGCCGGGAAGCGTCTGCGGACGCGGCGGTCGTGGCGGTGGGTCACTCCATCGGCGGCTGGGCCGCCCTCTGCCTGGCCGGAGCGACCCCCTGGGCGCGGGACGGCACGCCGCTGGACGTGCCGCGGGAACCCCGGGTCAGCCGTCTTGCCCTGTGGGCGCCCGCCACCGGCTGGTTCGCCGCTCCCGGCGCCCTGGCCGCAGTGACGGTCCCCATGCTCGTCCACGCCGCCGAGCTCGACACCGTCACGCCCGTCGACCAGGCCATCCTGCTGAAAAGTGCGCCGGGCGACGTGGATCTGCGCATCGTGCCGAACGCGGGTCACTTCAGCTTCATGCACTCGCCGCCGCCGGACCTGGCCGACGACGGCGACGGCTTCGACCGTGACCTGTTCCTGCGCGACCTCGCACAGGCAACCCTGGAGTTCGCCCTGGCGTCCTGAGCCGGGCGACGCGCGGCCGCGAGCCGCACCTCGGCGATGCTGGCGCCCCCGGTCAGGAGCAGGGTGGGGTGTAAGCGACCTCGGGTAGCACAGCCTTCCATTCGGCTTCGGTGAGTCGGTTGGCCCTCTCCGCGCAGGCGGCCTTGGTGAACCGGTCGGGGTCCAGATCCCATATCCGAGTGATGTTGTTGCTGTTGGCGGTGGCCAGCAGCCGCCCATCCGGGCTGGGTACCACGCCCGCGGCAGCGTTCGTGAGGGTGGCCAACGACTGGTCCACCTCGCCACGCGCGGTGGTGTCCCACAGCTGGGGATCGCCGTCTCCGCTGGTGGCGAGCAGCCGCCCGGCTCGGTCGAACACCACACCGCCATCCCAGAAGACGTGCGTGGGCGCAAACCTGAAGGTGGCCGACGACTGGTCCACCGTGCCGCGGGCGGTGGTGGGCCACAGCCGGGCTGTACCGTCGCGGCTGCTGCTGGCGAGCAGCCGTCCATCCGGGCTGAACGTCACCTCGGAGACCCAGTCGGTGTGAGCGGTGAAGGTGGTCAGCGCAGCGTTGCCCTCGCCGCGGGCGGTGGTATCCCACAGCCGGGCGGTGCCGTCCTCGCCGCTGGTGGCGAGCAGCCGCCCGTCCGGACTGAACACCACGGCTGTGACGGCGCCCAAGCGGCCGGTGTGGCCGGTGAAGGAGGTCAGCGGAGTGTGGAATTCGCCGCGGGCGGTGGTGTCCCACAGCTGGGCGATGCGGCCCCAGCCGCTGACGGCGAGCAGCCGCCCATCCGGACTGAACGCCGCGGCACTGAGGACGATGCTGGCGGCGAAGGTGGCCAACGACTGGTCCACCTTGCCGCGGGCGGTGGTGTCCCAGAGCCGGGCGGTGCCGTCCTTACTGGTGGTCGCGAGCAGCCGCCCATCCGGACTGAACGCCACAGCGGAGACGCCGTTGTCGTAGGAGGTGGTGGAGGTGGTGAAGGTGGTCAGCGGAGTGCGGGCCTCGCCGCGGGCCGCGGTATCCCACAGCTGGACGATGGGACCGTTGTCATTCCAGCCGCTGACGGCGAGCAGCCGCCCATCCGGACTGAACACCGGAGCGATGGTGGTCGCGAAGTGGTCGATGCCGTCGGCGAAGGTGGTCAGCGGAGTGCGGGCCTCGCCGCGGGCGGAGGCATTCCACAGCTGGACGGTGCCTGGCTCAGGGGGCGTGGAGAGGAAATTCTCGTCGCTGGTGGTGGCGAGCAGCCGCCCATCCGGACTGAATGTTCGAGCGTAGCCGCCGGCGAGGGTGGCCAGCGGCCGGTTCGTGAAGGCGAGCAGGCGCAGCACGCTGTTGCGTGCCTGAGGGGTGGGGGCGGTGCGGTAGGCGGCCAGCGCCAGCCGGCGGGCGAGGTCAGGCTGGTCGGCGGCCTTCTTCGTTGATGCGGCGGCCAACTGCCGTGACACCGCCTCCCGGTCGAGGTTGGGGCCGGGGCTGCTCCCACCGGTGATGCGCCAGAGCACCAGCGACACCACCACCAGCACCGCCATCGCGGCCAGGGGCAGGGCCACCCTCCGTCGTGCCCGCCCGCGCCGCCTCCGGGCGCGCCTCGGCCCGCCGTTCTCGCTCCCGGCGTCCGGCCCGACAGCGCCGCCGTCGGCTCCCGAGGCGACTGTCCTCGCGTCGTCACTGTCGCCCACCCGAGGGGGAGGTGCCGGCGGGTCGGTGGCCCGCAGGACGTGGTCGTCGAGGTGCAACGGCAGCCTGGCACGGGTGAGCCAGCCCGAGCTGTAGGCCTCGGTGGCGGCGTGGGCGAGATCGAGGGCGAACGCGGCGGCATCGGGGTAGCGGTCGGTGGGGGCCTTCGCCAACGCGCGCAGCACCACCGCCGCCACCGAGGCCGGTACCCCGACCATGGGTGGGGGTGGGTCGTTCAGGTGCTGGCGCCACAGCACCGGCAGCGGCTGTCGCGAGTCGAACGGCGGGGCTCCGGTAAGCAGGTGGTACAGCACCACGCCCAGCGCGTACAGGTCCGTCGCCGGCCCCAGCCGACCGCCCTCGATCTGCTCCGGTGCCATGTACATCGGGGTCCCGGCCCGGCTGCTCGCGGTGGCCGCCGACCCTTCGAACAGCTTCGCGATCCCGAAGTCACCGACCTTAGGGGTTCCGTCCGCGGCGAAAAGGATGTTGTCAGCCTTGATGTCGCGGTGCAGCACTCCCCGCCCATGCGCATGGCCCAACGCCGCGGCGACCGCCAGGCCCACCGCGCACACCTGCTCCGGGCCGATCCCCACCCGCCGACGGGTCAGCGTGCCCCCCGCCAGCAGCTCCATCACCACCAGGCACAGACCCTCAGCCTCGACGTAGTCGAAGGCCCGCACCACGTGGGGATGGTTCAACCCAGCCAGCACCCGGGCCTCGGCGGCGAAGCCGAAGGTCGTCCCCTCGGAGCCTTCGGCTTCCATTACCTTGATCGCCACCGGATGGCCCGTCCGCTGGTGCTGCCCGGCCAGCACCAGCCCGAACGCCCCCGACCCCAGCCGCTCGCCCACGGTGTAGCCGGGCAGGGCCTTCTCCACCCGCTCCCGGCCGACGATCACGTCACGGCCCGCGGCGGGTGGGCATGCCGTTCCATCTCGTCGGCCCCACTCATGGCTGCGCAAGTCTACCGAGCTGCCACGAAGCGTCACAACACGGTCGGCACCGGACTGGGTCAGGGCTCAACTCCGCGCAGCGTCGTCACCCGGTCGCGGAGGTGCAGTTGATCGACCTGAACCGGGACAACCGGGTCTATGCCTGGTCCACGGTGGCCACGCTGCCGCTGCTTTGGTAGCCCCGCAGGAACGCGAAGGCGCGTCCTCCCTCGGCCGCGGTGGTGTGCTGGGGGAAGATGTTCGACGCGATCTCCTCGATCGAGCCGCGAGCCAGTGCAAGCACGGGGATGGGACTGCTGATGAAGGTGCGCGCCGACCTGCACATCTCGCTCGACGGCTTCGGGTCGACGATCGACGGGACCCCCGACGATCCCCTCGGCACGGACTGGTTCCGGCTCGTCGCCGCCTACACCGCCACGCGCACCTTCCGCGAACGCGTGCTCGGCGACACGAGCGGCGCGGGCACGACGGGCGTCGACGACACGTACGCCGCGAACTACTTCGCCGAGATCGGCGCCGAGATCATGGGAGCCGGCAAGTTCGGGTTGCACGTGCACCCGAACGATCCCGAGTGGCGGGGCTGGTGGGGCGAGGACCCGCCCTTCCACACGCCGGTCTTCGTGCTCACCCACGAGCGGCGCCCGGACCTCGTGATGGCGGGCGGCACCACCTTCCACTTCCTGTCGGCCTCGCCCGAGGAGGCGCTGCAGCTGGCCGCGGGCGCTGCGGGCGGACGCGATGTCCGGATCGGCGGCGGACCGACGGTGGTCCGCGACTTCCTCAGGGCCGGCCTCATCGACGCCCTCCACGTCGCCATCGCCCCGATCCTCCTCGGTGGCGGCGTCCGCCTCTGGGACGATTTGCGCGGCCTCGAACACAACTACTCCGTGCGAGCGGAGACCGCCGAGAGCGGCACCGCGCACCTCACCTTCACGCGCGGCTCGGAAGGTGGCGAGAATTCCGAGGCCGCGCCGCCGTGGCGCCCCGTGGGAGCCACACTCTGAGCCGATCGGTGGCGGATGCGTGACAGGGCGTGCTTACCAGCCGCGGGCGCGCCACTGGGCCAGGTGCGGTCGCTCCGTGCCGATCGTCGAGTCGAAGCCGTGGCCCGGGTAGATCCAGGTGGTGTCCGGCAGGGGGCCGAACACCTTGCGCTCCAAATCGTCCATCAGGGTGACGAAGGCGTCGGCGTCACCGAACGTGTTGCCGGGGCCGCCGGGGAACAGGCAGTCGCCGGTGAACAGGTGTGGGGCGGCGGGGTCGGCGTCGTAGAGCAGGGCGATCGAGCCGGGGGTGTGGCCGACCAGATGGATCGCCCGCAGGGTCGCCCGGCCGACGGTGATCTCGTCGCCGTCGTGCACGATCCGGGCGGTGGGCACGGGGATCTGGGAGGCGTCGTCGGCGTGGGCGACGGTGGTCGCCCCGGTGGCGGCCACCACCTCGGCGAGCGCCTGCACGTGGTCGCCGTGCCGGTGGCTGGTGACCACCGTGGCGAGGCCCGCGTCGCCGATCAGCCGCAGCAGCGTGTCGGCCTCGTTCGCGGCGTCGATGAGGAGCTGCTCTCCGGTGACGGGGCAGCGCAGCAGGTAGGCGTTGTTGTCCGCCGGGCCGACCGCGACCTTGGTCACGGTCAGGCCAGGCAGGGTTCTGGTGTCCGCCGGGCCGCCGACGGTGACCTTCCCGGTGTAGTCGCCGGTGGTGGTGGCCGCGCCGGCCTCGTCGCTGTGGGCGTCGCTCATGGGTGGTCCCCTCTCCGGGCGGACGGCTGGGTCTGCTCGGGCGTCGTGTCCGCCTGTGGTGTTCGCGTTGCCTGTGGTGCTCGCGCGGCCTGTGGTGGTCGCGTCCGCCTGAGGTCATTGTCGGCGTCCCGGGGGTCCGCCGACGCCGCGGACCGGCGTGAGACCGCGCCGGGTGCGGAACACCCACGTCAGGCAGGTCGTTACCGTCCGTCGGGTGGCGGCCGTGCCGTCGGCGTGTGGGCGGGTGCCCGCCGGGCGCCGCCGGGGACCGGCCGCGGAAAACTGTCGGACCCCATCCGTAGCATGGCCACACTCGCCCAGGTCCGATTTTCCGGAAGATCATGAGGGATCGACGATGGCCGACCGACTTGTCGTGCGTGGCGCGCGTGAGCACAACCTCCGCGACGTCGATCTCGACCTGCCCCGTGACGGGCTGATCGTCTTCACCGGCATGTCGGGGTCCGGCAAGTCCAGCCTCGCCTTCGACACCATCTTCGCCGAGGGGCAGCGGCGCTACGTGGAGTCGTTGTCCGCCTACGCCCGCCAGTTCCTCGGGCAGATGGACAAGCCCGACGTGGACTTCATCGAGGGGCTGTCCCCGGCGGTCTCCATCGACCAGAAGTCCACCTCGCGCAACCCGCGGTCCACCGTCGGCACGATCACCGAGGTGTACGACTACCTGCGGCTGCTGTTCGCCCGCGCCGGCCGGCCGCACTGTCCGAAGTGCGGGCGGCCGATCTCCCGGCAGACCCCGCAGCAGATCGTCGACCGGCTGCTGGAGCTGCCCGAGGGCACCCGCTTCCAGGTGCTCGCCCCCGTGGTCCGCGGGCGCAAGGGCGAGTACCTCGACCTGTTCGCCGAGCTACAGAGCTCCGGGTTCGCCCGGGCCCGCGTCGACGGCACCGTCGTCGCGCTCACCGACGTGCCGAAGCTGGAGAAGCAGCGCAAGCACACGATCGAGGTCGTGGTCGACCGGCTGGCGGCCAAGGAGTCGGCCAAGCGGCGCCTGACCGACTCGGTGGAGACGGCGCTGCGCCTCGGCGGCGGCCTCGTCCTCGTCGACTTCGTCGACCGGCCCGCCGACGACCCCGAGCGCGAGCGGATGTACTCCGAGCACCTCGCCTGCCTCTACGACGACCTGTCCTTCGAGGAGCTCGAACCGCGGTCGTTCTCGTTCAACTCGCCCTACGGGGCCTGCCCGGACTGCAGCGGCATCGGCACCCGCAAGGAGGTCGACCCGGAGCTCGTCGTGCCCGATCCGACACTCTCCCTGGCCCAGGGCGCGGTGGCGCCGTGGTCCGGCGGCCACAACAAGGAGTACTTCGAGCGGCTGCTCAGCGCCCTCGCCGAGGACCTCAGCTTCCGGATGGACACCCCCTGGGAGGGGCTGCCGGAGCGGGCCCGCAAGGCGGTGCTGCACGGCAGTGGCGAGACCGAGATCCACGTCGGCTACACCAACCGCTACGGCCGCAAGCGCTCCTACTACACCTCGTTCGAGGGGGTCATCGGCTTCATCGGCCGCCGCCACCGGGAGGCCGAGTCGGACAGCAGCCGGGAGCGCTACGAGGGCTACATGCGCGATGTGCCCTGCCCGTCCTGCCGCGGCGCCCGGCTCAAGCCCGAGTCGCTGGCGGTGACGGTCGGCGGCCGGTCCATCGCCGAGGTCTCGGGCATGGCGATCGGCGAGTGCGCCGGGTTCCTGCGCGGGCTGGAGCTCAGCGAGCGGGAGCAGGCGATCGCCGGCCGGGTGCTCAAGGAGGTCGACGCCCGGCTGACGTTCCTGCTCGACGTCGGGCTCGACTACCTCTCCCTGGACCGCGCCGCCGGCACCCTGGCCGGCGGGGAGGCGCAGCGCATCCGGCTGGCCACCCAGATCGGCTCCGGTCTCGTCGGGGTGCTCTACGTGCTCGACGAGCCGTCGATCGGGCTGCACCAGCGGGACAACCGCCGGCTTATCCAGACCCTGGTGCGGCTGCGCGACCTGGGTAACACGCTCATCGTCGTCGAGCACGACGAGGACACGATCCGGGCCTCGGACTGGGTGGTCGACATCGGCCCCGGCGCGGGCGAGCACGGCGGGCGGGTCGTCGTCTCCGGGCCGGTGGCGGAGCTGCTCGCCAGCGAGGAGTCGATGACCGGCGCCTACCTCTCCGGCCGGCGGCAGATCCCGGTGCCCGACATCCGCCGGGTGCCGACGAAGGGCCGCGCGCTGACCGTGCACGCCGCCCGCGAGCACAACCTGCGCGACGTCACGGTCTCCTTCCCGCTGGGCTGCTTCGTGGCCGTCACCGGGGTGTCCGGGTCGGGCAAGTCCACCCTCGTCAACGACATCCTCGCCAGCGTGCTGGCGAACAAGCTCAACGGCGCCCGCGAGGTGCCCGGCCGGCATCGGACCGTCACCGGCCTCGACCATCTCGACAAGGCGGTCCGGGTCGACCAGTCACCGATCGGCCGGACCCCCCGGTCCAACCCGGCGACCTACACCGGCGTCTTCGACCACATCCGCCGCCTGTTCGCCGAGACGACCGAGGCCAAGGTCCGCGGCTACCTGCCGGGCCGGTTCTCGTTCAACGTCAAGGGCGGGCGCTGCGAGGCGTGCTCCGGCGACGGCACGATCAAGATCGAGATGAACTTCCTGCCGGACGTGTACGTGCCGTGCGAGGTCTGCCATGGCGCCCGGTACAACCGGGAGACCCTCGAGGTCCACTACAAGGGCCGCAACATCGCCGAGATCCTCGACATGCCGATCGAGGAGGCGGCCGAGTTCTTCGCCGCGGTGCCGGCGATCGCCCGTCACCTGCGCACGCTCAACGACGTCGGCCTCGGTTACGTCCGCCTCGGCCAGTCGGCGCCGACGCTGTCCGGCGGCGAGGCCCAGCGGGTCAAGCTCGCCTCCGAGCTGCAGCGGCGCTCCACCGGCCGGACCGTCTACGTCCTCGACGAGCCGACGACCGGGCTGCACTTCGAGGACATCCGCAAGCTGCTCGGGGTGCTCGGCCGGCTCGTCGACGCCGGCAACACGGTGATCGTCATCGAGCACAACCTCGACGTCATCAAGACGGCGGACTGGATCATCGACATGGGGCCGGAGGGCGGCACCGGCGGCGGTCGGGTCGTCGCCCAGGGCTCGCCCGAGGCCGTCGCCGCCGTCGAGGAGAGCCATACCGCGGTCTTCCTCCGGGAGATCCTCGGCGACCGGGTCTCGGCCGCCGGCGGGGCTGCGGCCGAGACCGGCGGTGGGGCAGGCGCTCGGCGGCGCAGGCTCGCCGAGGCGGCAGCCCGCTGAGGGGCGCGCCGGCCCGGAGCCGGGCAGGTCAGGTCTGGAGCAGGTTCGCCAGGACGGTGTCCAGCTCCTGCTCGGTGTGCTCCTCGCCGGTCGGCACCAGCCGTTCGGTGCGGTCCAGGAAGCTGCGCAGCGACGCGGTCGCGAGGACCACGACGGAGTGGCGATCCCCGTCGACCAGGTCCAGCCGGACGCCGCCCTCCCCGGGGTCGGGGCCGATCCGCACGTCGCCGTCGCCGACCGTCGCCTCCAGCCCGGCACGCAGGGCGTCGCGGGGGGCCACCCAGCTTCCCTGCGGCAGCGCGGGGTGCTCCGGCCTGGACACCAGAGTCATGGACACGGCCAGCGGATCGCACGCACGCCAGCAGATCTGGAACACCGTCACCCGCCCACGGCTGGCCGCGTCGTCCACGACGAACTCCGCCGTGACGTCCTCACCAAGCACGAGCTGGCTCCCTCGGTTCGCTTGCCCGATGTGTCGAGGGTCGCAGCCCCCCGCGCCGGACGCCAGCGGGGGCACCGGAAACAACGGAAAGTCTGGGATTAATCACGACCAGCTTCCGGATCTGTCGCCTGCCGTCACACTTCTGCCACGCTTCGAGAGGGCCCGCCGATGAGGTCGCGCGCTATGCGTGATGAAATGGTTACGTGCAGGCGCTGCTCAGGCGGGATGATGGTCGCCGTAGGCTCGGTTCATGGCTGATCCGGCGTCCTACCGGCCCGCGCCGGGCTCGATTCCCGAGACCCCCGGCGTCTACCGCTTCCGTGACGAACACGGCCGCGTGCTCTACGTGGGCAAGGCCAAGAACCTGCGGGCCCGGCTGGCCAACTACTTCGCCGATCTGCACACGCTCCACCCGCGTACCCAGCACATGGTCCAGGCGGCCAGCGCGGTCGACTGGACCGTGGTCTCCACCGAGGTCGAGGCCCTCCAGCTCGAGTACACGTGGATCAAGGAGTTCGATCCGCGCTTCAACGTCCGGTACCGCGACGACAAGAGCTACCCGAGTCTCGCGGTGACCCTCCACGAGGAGTTCCCGCGCCTGCAGGTCATGCGGGGACCGAAGCGCAAGGGCGTGCGGTACTTCGGCCCGTACGCCCATGCCTGGGCGATCCGGGAGACCCTCGACCTGCTGCTGCGTGTCTTCCCGGCGCGCACCTGCTCGGCGGGGGTGTTCAAGCGGGCCGGGCAGGTCGGCCGGCCGTGCCTGCTCGGCTACATCGACCGTTGCTCGGCGCCCTGCGTCGGCCGGGTCGACGCCGAGACCCACCGGGAGATCGTCGACGACTTCTGCGACTTCATGTCCGGTCAGACCGGCCGCTACCTGCGCCGGCTCGAGCAGGAGATGCAGCAGGCCGCCTCGGCCCAGGAGTACGAGCGGGCCGCGCGGCTGCGCGACGACGCCGGCGCCCTGCGGCGCGCCATCGAGAAGCAGGCCGTCGTGCTGCCCGACGGCACCGACGCCGACGTGGTCGCCTTCGCCGAGGACGAGCTGGAGGCCGCCGTCGCGATCTTCTACGTCCGCGCCGGGCGCGTGCGCGGGCAACGCGGCTGGGTGGTCGACAAGCTCGACGAGGTGACGACGGCCGACCTCGTCGAGCAGTTCCTCACCCAGGAGTACCTGGAGGGCGCGTCGCTCACCACGGCCGTCCCCGCCGGCGCGGACCCGGCCGGTGCCGGCCCCGCCGGGCAGGCCGGCGTGCCGAATGCCACCACGGACGCCACCACGGACGCCGCCGCGGACGCCGCGGTCCCGGATGTCACCGTCGCGGACGCCACCCGGGTCGGGGGGCCCACTCCGCCGGCCCGGGCGCCGCGCAGCGACCCGCAGGGCGCGGGCATCCCGCGCGAGATCCTCGTGCCCGCCCTGCCCCCGGACGCGGACGCCGTGGCCGAGCTGCTCGGCGTCGCCCGTGGCGGCCGGGTCGAGATCCGGGTGCCGCGCCGCGGCGACAAGCGCACCCTGCTGGAGACCGTGGAGCGCAACGCCCGCCAGGCGCTGGCGCTGCACCGCACGAAGCGGGCCAGCGACCTGACCGCACGCAGCCGCGCGCTCGCCGAGCTCCAGGAGGCCCTGGAGCTGCCGGACGCGCCGTTGCGCATCGAGTGCTACGACGTGTCGAACATCCAGGGCACCAACGTCGTCGCGAGCATGGTCGTCTTCGAGGACGGGCTGGCGCGCAAGTCGGAGTACCGCCGGTTCTCCATCCGTGGCGGCGCGGGCGGCGCCGGCCGCGAGCACGGGCGGGCGGACGCCGGGCAGGACGACGTCGCCAGCATGTACGAGACCATCCACCGCCGGTTCTCCCGGTACCTCGCCGAACGGTCCCGCACCGGTGAACTCGTCGACATCGTCGACTCCGCGGAGGATCTCGCCGCCGACACGGGTGTGCGGGACGGGCGGGGCCGGGCCGTCACGCCGGGCGCGGCGCAGCCGATCGACCCCGACACCGGCCGGCCCCGCAGGTTCGCCTACCCGCCGAACCTCGTCGTCGTCGACGGCGGCCCGCCGCAGGTCGCCGCGGCCGCCCGCGCCCTCGACGAGCTCGGCATCGACACCGGGCCCGGCGGAGTGGCGCTGTGCGGGCTCGCGAAGCGGCTGGAGGAGGTCTGGCTGCCCGACTCCGCGGAGCCGGTGATCCTGCCCCGCACCTCCGAGGCGCTGTACCTGTTGCAACGGGTCCGCGACGAGGCGCATCGTTTCGCCATCACCTACCACCGGCAGAAGCGGTCCGCCGCGATGGTGACCTCCGCGCTCGACGATGTGCCCGGTCTCGGGGAGACCCGGCGCAAGGCGCTGCTGCGGCAGTTCGGCTCGGTGGCGAAGGTGCGGGCGGCGAGTGCCGAGGAGATCGCCCAGGTGCCCGGGATCGGGCCGCGCACCGCCGCGGCGATCCTCACGGCGCTCGGCCGGTCCGCGCCGGGGACCGCCGCCGCCCCCGCCCCCGCGGTCGACCCACGCACCGGTGAGATCCTCGACGGGGCGCCGCCGGCGTCCCCGGTGGAGCCCGACCCGGCCCGGACCGCACCGGCGCCCGCGGCGGACGACCCCGCCGCCGCGGCACGCGCCCTGCACCCCGCCGACTCGGGAAGGCCGTCATGACCACCCCGACCCTCGACCTCGCCATCATCACCGGCCTGTCCGGCGCCGGGCGCAGCACCGCGGCCAAGTGCCTGGAGGACCTCGGCTGGTTCGTCGTCGACAACCTGCCGCCCGCCCTGCTGTCCACCATGGCGGAGCTCGGCCACCGCTCCGGGGGCGCGGTCAGCCGGATCGGCGTGGTCGTCGACGTCCGCGGCCGGGCGTTCTTCTCCGACCTGCGGGCGGCGATCGCAGCGCTCGACGCCCGGGGCATGCATCCCCGGATGCTCTTCCTCGAGGCCAGCGACGACGCGCTCATCCGGCGGTTCGACCACGTCCGCCGGCCGCATCCGCTGCAGGGCGACGAGCGTGTGGTCGACGGCATCGGCCGGGAGCGGGCGCTGCTCGCCGAGCTGCGCGGCGAGGCCGACCTCGTCCTCGACACCACGGACCTGAACGTCCACGAGCTGCGGTCGAAGATCGACGCGGCGTTCGGGCAGCCGGGCGCGAACCGGCTCAACGCCACCGTGGTGTCGTTCGGGTACAAGTACGGGCTGCCGCTGGACGCCGACCTCGTCGCCGACTGCCGGTTCCTGCCCAACCCGCACTGGGTGGAGGAGCTGCGCCCGTACACCGGGCGGGATCCGCAGGTGCGCAGCTACGTCCTCGCCCAGCCCGGGGCGCAGGAGTTCCTCGACCAGTACGCGGCCCTGCTGCGCCTGGTCGGGGAGGGCTACGCGCGGGAGGGCAAGCGGTACCTGACCCTCGCGGTCGGGTGTACCGGCGGCAAGCACCGCAGCGTGGCGATGGCCGAGCAGCTCGGCGCGCGACTGGCCGCCGACGGCGTCGGGGTCCGGGTCGTGCACCGCGACCTGGGACGGGAGTGAGCGTGCCGGAGCCCGTCGACCCCGTCGACCCCGCCGCGGGCCGTGATCACCGGGCCGCCGAGGCCCTGGAGACCGCCGGGGCGTTGGAGTCCGCCGGGGCGACGGTGACCGCCGGGGCCCTGGAGACCGCTGGGACCACGGAGACCGCCGAGGGCGCCGAGGGCGCCGTCTGCGGGCCGGAGCCGGCGGTCGTCGCCTTCGGCGGCGGCCACGGGCTCGCCGCCTCGCTGGCCGCGCTGCGCCAGCTCACCTCGGCGCTGACGGCGGTGGTGACCGTCGGCGACGACGGTGGGTCGTCGGGGCGGTTGCGGGCGGAGCTCGGTGCGCTGCCCATGGGGGATCTGCGGATGGCGCTGGCGGCGCTCGCCGGCCCGGACGGCCCGCCGGCGACCTGGGCGGAGCTGTTCCAACACCGGTTCGCCGGCTCGGGCCCGCTGGCCGGGCACGCCGTGGGGAACCTGGTGCTGACCGGGCTGGCCGAGCACACCGGCTCCCCGGTGGTCGCCCTCGATCTCGCCGCCGACCTGCTCGGGGTGCGGGGGCGGGTGCTGCCGCTGTCCACCGAGGGCATCGACATCGTCGCCGACGTCCTCGGGGTGGACCCGGTCGCCCCGGAGGCGGTGACCGAGGTGCGCGGGCAGGCCGCGGTGGCCACCACGGCGGGACGGGTGGCCGGCGTCCGGCTCGCGCCGGCGGAACCGGCGGCCTGCCCGGAGGCGGTGGCGGCGGCCCGGGCGGCCGACTGGCTCGTTCTCGGCCCGGGCTCGCTCTACACGAGCATGCTGCCGCACCTGCTGGTCCCCGGGATGCGACAGGCGATCATCACCTCGCGGGCGCGCACGCTGATGGTTCTCAACCTGGCCGCCCAGCCGGGGGAGACCGCCGGATACACCCCGCAGGCCCACCTCGACGCCCTGCGCCGGCACGTGCCCGGCCTGCGCCTGGACGTCGTGATCGCCGATCCGAGCGCCGTGCCCGAGCCCGAGTCGCTGACGCGGGCCGCGGCGGATCTCGGCGCCCGGCTGCATCTCGCGCCGGTGCGGGTGCCGGGCGCACCCGTGCACGACCCGGCCCGCCTTGCCGAGGCCTTCCGCGCGGTGTTCGCCCTGGCCGGAGCAGTCGCCCAGGCCGGTGCGGTCGCCCAGGCCGGTGCGGTTCCGCAGGCCGGGACGGTTCCGCGGGCCGGGACGGTCTCGCGAGGCGGGACGGCCGCGCGGGGCCTGGCGGTCGAGACGGAGACCGGGCTGGCGGCTGCCGCGGCGCAGGCTCAGCCCGGACCCTCCGGTGACGGGTCCGCGGCGGCGTCGCCGGCCGTCCGCACCGGGCCGCCCGGGCCGCCTGCCCCGTCGGTGCCGCGGGCGCCGTCCGCGGGGGGCAGCCGGCGGCCGGCCACGAAGTACCCATCGTCCGGCGGCGCCGTTCGCCGGACCCCATCCGGTGAAGCCAAGGAGTGATCGGTGTGGCGGCGATGACGGCCACCGTCAAGGACGAACTGAGCCGGCTACGGGTCGCGAAGCCCTGTTGCCGGCGGGCCGAGATGGCAGCCCTGCTGCGCTTCGGTGGGGGGCTGCACATCGTCGGGGGCCGCATCGTGGTCGAGGCGGAGCTGGATACGGGTGCGACCGCGCGCCGGCTGCGCCGGGAGGTCGCCGAGGTCTTCGGCTTCCCGTCCACGGTCGCGGTGCTCGCCGCCGGGGGGTTGCGCCGCTCGGTGCGCTACATCGTGCGGGTCGAACGCGACGGCGAACAGCTCGCCCGCTCGACGGGCCTGCTCGACCAGCGTGGCCGGCCCGTGCGCGGGCTGCCGCCGCAGGTCGTCACCGGCTCGGCCTGCGACGCGGCGGCGGCCTGGCGGGGTGCGTTCCTCGCCCACGGGTCGCTGACGGAGCCGGGCCGGTCCTGCTCGCTCGAGGTGACCTCGCCCGGTCCCGAGGCGGCGCTTGCGCTGGTCGGGGCGGCGCGGCGGCTCGGCGTGCAGGCCAAGAGCCGCGACGTGCGCGGGGTGGACCGGGTGGTCATCCGGGACGGGGACGCCATCGGCGCGTTGCTGACCAAGATCGGTGCCCATGACAGCCTGATGGCCTGGGAGGAGCGGCGGATGCGCCGCGAGGTCCGGGCGACGGCGAACCGGCTGGCGAACTTCGACGACGCCAACCTTCGCCGCTCGGCCCGTGCCGCGGTCGCGGCCGGGGCGCGCGTGCAGGCGGCGATGCGCATCCTCGGCGACGACGCGCCCGAGCACCTGCTCGCCGCGGGCCGACTGCGCCTGGAACACGCCCAGGCGTCGCTGGAGGAACTCGGCGCACTCGCCGACCCGCCGCTGACCAAGGACGCCGTCGCGGGGCGGATCCGGCGGCTGCTGGCGCTCGCGGACAAGCGGGCGAACGCACTGGGCATCCCCAACACCGAGGCAAGCGTCTCCCCGGACCTGCTGGAGAACGCCTGAGTGCTGACAATGCGTCATCTGGTTGATTCCGGGCATTTCGCTAGCTGGATCAACGCTATTTCTGATAAGGGCCCGTTGGTGGTGCAGCGTGCCGAGGTCAGATCAACGATGCCCGAACGTCCGTGGAATAATCGCGGGGTAGCACCATCGGGATCGCACGCAGGGGACGGTGCAGGCCTCGCGCCGCGGGGGTGCCCGAACGGTGGAGCGGCTCGGACGGTGTGACAGGCAGGCGTGGGACGTGCCTGGCCCGGGGGTCCGGGCGGGGGAGCGGCGGGAACCTCCGGATGCGGAGCATCGTCGTGACCGGGTGGGAGCAGGTAGCCCGACGGGCGCGTCGCCTCGTGTGAGGAGACCAACACCGCACGGTTCGGATTACCGCCGATGATGTGCGAACTCGTTAGGCTCCTGCCTCGACAACGAGATACCGACCTCCGGTCATGACGCAAGCGGCGGCATGACCGTCGAAACAACGAGACAAGACGGTAGGGAGTCCTGGACGTGGCTACGCGGGTGGGTGTCAACGGCTTCGGGCGGATCGGCCGTAACTTCTGGCGGGCGCTCGCGGCGAGCAGGCGGGACGACCTCGAGATCGTCGCCGTGAACGACCTGACCAACAACAAGACCCTCGCGCACCTTCTCAAGTACGACACCACCCTGGGCACGCTGGCCGCTCCGGTCAGCGTCGTCGACGAGGGCATCCGGGTCGGTGACACCCTGATCAAGGTGCTCGCCGAGCGCGACCCGGCCGCGCTGCCCTGGGGCGAGCTGGGCGTGGACATCGTCATCG
This sequence comes from Frankia alni ACN14a, assembly GCF_000058485.1. NCBI lineage: Bacteria > Bacillati > Actinomycetota > Actinomycetes > Frankiales > Frankiaceae > Frankia > Frankia alni. Next base: position 4,977,829 of record NC_008278.1, on the reverse strand, counting down.
AGTCCACCGGCCGGTTCACCAAGGCCGCCGACGCGGGCAAGCACCTCGCGGCGGGTGCCAAGAAGGTCATCATCTCGGCCCCGGCCAAGGACGAGGACCTCACCGTCGTCGTCGGCGTGAACGACGACGCCTACGACCCGGCGAAGCACCACATCCTGTCCAACGCCTCCTGCACCACGAACTGCGTGGCGCCGATGGCCAAGGTCCTCGACGAGGCGTTCGGCATCAGCCAGGGCCTCATGACGACCATCCACGCCTACACCAACGACCAGGTCATCCTGGACTTCCCGCACGAGGACCTGCGCCGGGCCCGGGCGGCGGCGCAGAACATCATCCCGACCACCACGGGTGCCGCCAAGGCCACCTCGCTGGTGCTGCCGCACCTCAAGGGCAAGCTCGACGGCATCGCCATGCGGGTGCCGGTGCTCGACGGTTCGGTCACCGACCTGGTCGCCACGCTGACCAAGCCGGCGACCAAGGAGGAGGTCAACGCGGCGTTCAAGGCGGCGGCCGAGGGCCCGCTCAAGGGCTACCTGGTCTACACCGAGGACCCGATCGTCTCCTCCGACATCGTGAACACCCCGGCGTCCTGCACCTTCGACTCGCTGCTGACGATGTCCGCCGGCAACCAGGTCAAGATCGTCGGCTGGTACGACAACGAGTGGGGCTACTCCAACCGGCTGGTCGACCTGACCGCCCTGGTCGGCGCCCGCCTCTAGGCGCGCCGTCGTCCTGGTTCCGCTGCAGTACGGATTCGCTGTGGTGCGAGGCGCTGTTCCGGCCGGGGCCGCCGTCCGCGGTCCCGGCCGTCGTGGTTGCGTCCCGCACTCTCCCTGTAGTCCCGCAACCGCAACGCCGCGGAGCGTGTCCGGCCAGGTTCCCGGTGGGGATCGCCGGAGGCGGTTCGCAGCATCGCCCGTCTCCCTTCCCCGGTCTCGAACCCAATGGAGTAACCAAGAGTGAGGACGATCGACGACCTGCAGGTCGCCGGGCACCGCGTCCTGGTCCGCAGCGATCTGAACGTGCCGCTGGACCGTTCGGGCGACACCCCGCGCATCACCGACGACGGCCGGGTCCGCGCCAGTGTCCCGACGATCGCCGCGCTGCTGGACCGCGGCGCGCGCGTGATCGTGACCTCCCATCTCGGCCGCCCCAAGGGTGAGCCCGACCCCAGGTACTCGCTGGAGCCGGTCGCGGCCCGCCTCGGCGAGCTGCTCGGCCGACCGGTCGCCTTCGCCGGCGACGGCACCGGCGACATCGCCGGCGCCCACGCACGCGAGGTCGTCGCGGGTCTCGGCGACGGCGAGGTGGCGCTGCTGGAGAACCTGCGTTTCTCTCCCGGCGAGACCAGCAAGGACGCCGTGACCCGGGCGTCGTTCGCGGACGCCCTGGCCGCCCTGGCCGAGTTCTACGTCGGCGACGCCTTCGGCGCGGTCCACCGGGCCCACGCCAGCGTCGCCGACGTGCCCAAGCGGCTGCCGCACGCGGCCGGCCGACTGGTGCTCACCGAGCTCGACGTGCTGCGCCGGCTCAGCGCCGACCCGGCCCGCCCCTACGCGGTGGTCCTCGGTGGCTCGAAGGTGTCGGACAAGCTCGGGGTCATCCGGGCCCTGCTGCCCAAGGTCGACGCGCTGCTCGTCGGCGGCGGCATGTGCTTCACCTTCCTCGCGGCCCTCGGCCACGGCGTCGGGGGCTCCCTGCTCGAAGCCGAGATGATCGACACCTGCAAGGCGCTGCTCGCCGAGGGCGGGGACCGCATCGTGCTGCCGACCGACGTCGTCGTCGCCGACCGCTTCGCCGCCGACGCGCAGACCGCCGTCGTCCCCGCCGACGGGATCGGGGACGGCTGGCTCGGCCTCGACATCGGCCCGGCGTCCACCGCGCTGTTCGCCGGACGGCTCGACGGCGCCGCCACCGTGTTCTGGAACGGCCCGATGGGCGTGTTCGAGCTCGCGCCGTTCGCCGCCGGCACCCGCGGGGTCGCCAAGGCCATCGCCGCCGGGGACGGCTTCTCCGTGGTGGGCGGCGGGGACTCCGCCGCCGCCGTGCGCACGCTCGGCATCCCCGAGGACGCCTTCAGCCACATCTCCACCGGCGGCGGGGCGAGCCTGGAGTACCTCGAGGGCAAGACACTGCCCGGCCTCGCGGCGCTCGATGTCTGAGACCGGGAGCGTGTGATGGCACCGCTGGGCCGGGGACGTTCCGAACGGGGCACCGAGAAGGGTAAGAACAGCGTGAGCAAGGACAAGGGCACCGGGCGGCGGACACTGGTGGCCGGCAACTGGAAGATGAACCTCAACCACCTTGAGGCCATCGCGCTGGTGCAGAAGATCGCCTTCGATCTCAAGCCCGCGGAGCTCGAGACCGTCGAGGTCGTCGTCATTCCTCCGTTCACCGACCTGCGCAGCGTCCAGACGCTGGTGGACGGCGACAAGCTCGCGCTCGGCTACGGCGCACAGGACCTCTCCCAGCACGGTTCCGGCGCCCACACCGGCGACATCAGCGGGTCGATGCTGGCCAAGCTCGGCTGCTCCTACGTCGTCGTCGGCCATTCCGAGCGCCGCGCCGACCACCACGAGGACGACGCCCTGGTCGCCGCGAAGGCAAAGGCGGCCTACGCCGCCGGGATCACGCCGATCCTGTGCGTCGGCGAGGTCGAGGAGATCCGCGCGGCCGGCACCCACGTCGAGCACGTGCTGGGCCAGCTCGCCGGGTCGCTCGCCGGGATCACCGCCGAGCAGGCCGCGACGATCGTCATCGCCTACGAGCCGGTGTGGGCGATCGGCACCGGCCGCACGGCGTCCGCCCAGGACGCCCAGGACATGTGCGCCGCCGTGCGCGGGAAGCTCGCCGAGCTCTACGGCGACGCGGCGGCCGCGGGCATCCGCGTCCTCTACGGCGGCTCGGTGAAGGCGGCGAACGCCGGCGAGCTGTTCACCATGCCCGACGTCGACGGCGGGCTTGTCGGCGGGGCCAGCCTCGTCGCCGAGGAGTTCGTCGGCATCGTGCGCAGCGGCCCGCCCGCCTGAGGCAGCCGCACCGAGCCCCGACGGGGCAGTCGCACCGAGAGCCCGGTGGGGGTGAACCCCGCCGGGCTCTCGTCGTCGGGGCGCGGTGCCAGATCTCGACGCGCGCAACGCTCGCCCCCCGGCCGGACCCGGCGGCGCATCGCCCGCACCCGGCGGGGTGCGTCACCACGGTCCGGGCGGGCGGGTGCGGTACCTTGGCGGAACCGTCGAGAATCGGCCGGCCGGGCCGTTCTGTGCGCGGCTGCCCGCCGTACACCCGGTCACGCGCCTGGCCCCTCACGGTGCCGGTTCCGGCGAGGTCTGGCCGGCGCGGGCGGATATTGTCGCATGACGACGTGTGCCGATACCGCCTGCCCCCCGACGGTCGCCGGATCCACCCACGTTGTTGGCAGGCGCAGGTTGCCGAGGAGCAGGAGCTGGTCTGAATGACGGTCGGTCTGTCGATCGCCTTGATCATCGCGAGTATTCTGATGATCCTGCTCGTCTTGTTGCACCGGGCCAAGGGCGGCGGTCTGTCCACCCTGTTCGGTGGGGGAGTGTCCTCGTCGCTCGGGGGTTCCTCCGTCGTGGAGAAGAACCTCGACCGGCTGACCGTCCTGGTCGGGACCGTGTGGTTCGTCTGCATCATCGGTCTCGGTCTGCTGCTGAAGAATTGAACGCCCCGCGTGCGCGCCGGCGCCCCCGCAGGGCGGCGGCATCCCGACTCGCGGCGCTCGCCGCCGTGCTCGCCGTCGCGGTCGCGGCCTGCAGCGGCGGTTCCGGCGGCTCCGGCCGCCTCGCCGCCCCCACCAGCCCCACCCCGACGGCCGCCGCCACGACCCCGCCGGCCGCCAAGCCCGGGGGCACCCTGCGCATCGTCGCCCAGCAGATGCCCAGCGGAGACCCGGGCTGGGCCGACCAGCCCGGCGAGCAGGCCGTGACCCGCCTCGTCACCCGCCAGCTCTACAGCTATCCCGCCGACGCCGACCCGGCGAAGTCGACGGTCCCGCGGCCCGACCTGGCCGCCGGGGCGCCGATCGTCACCGAGGAGGGGCTGGTCTACACCGTCCGGCTGCGGTCGGCGGCCCGCTGGGACACCCCGAACCAGCGGCGGATCACGGCCAACGACGTCGCCCGCGGCCTCAAGCGGCTGTGCGTGCCGCCGGACCCCTCCCCGCTGCGCGGCTACTTCGCCGCGACGGTCGTCGGCTTCCGCGAGTTCTGCACCGAGCTCGCGGCGACCCCGGTCGCGGACGCCGCCGCCTTCGTCGAGAGCAGCACCATCGAGGGGGTGGAGATCGTCGGCGACGACACCGTCGCGTTCCACCTGCTCGCCCCGGTGAATGACTTCGTCGACGTGCTGGCCCTGCCGGCGGCGTCGCCGGTGCCGCTGGAGGCGCTCGCCTACCCGCCCGACTCACCGGAGTACCTGCGCAACCTGGTCTCCGACGGGCCCTACCGGTTCACCATCGCCCCGGACGACGATGCCACGCCGGGCTACCGGCTGGCCCGCAACCCGTCGTGGAGCGCCTCCTCGGACGGCATCCGCCGGGCGCTGCCCGACCACATCACGATCACCGACGGGCTGACCCCCGAACAGATGCAGCAGCAGCTCGAACGCGGCGACGCGGACATGGCGCTCGACGGTGAACTCCCGGCCGGCCGGGCCGCGGAGCTGGCGAAGGCCAAGGATCCGCGCCTCGTCGTCGACCCGGTGGGGTCCACCCTGGCGCTCACGGTGGGCCTCGACGGGCCGTCCGCGGCCGCGCTGCGCGAACCGGTCATCCGCCAGGCGCTGCCGTACTGCGTGGACCGGGTGAGCCTGGCCGCGGCCCTCGGCGGCCCCGAGTTCGCCTCGACCACGGGCGGCCTGCTGCAGGAGCCGATGACCGGCTACCACGACGCCGACCCCTTCCCGAGCCCCGCCGGCCTCGGCGACCCGGCCCGCTGCCGGGAGGCGCTCAGCCAGACTCCCGGCGGCCCCGTCACGGCGCTGTCGCTGCTCACCACGGACAGCGCCACCGACGCGGCAGTCGCCGAGGCGCTGCGCACCGCGTTCGCCCGCGCCGGCGTCCGCCTCGACGTGCGGATCCGCACGGGTGCGCGGTTCGCCGCCGCGGCGAACCAGCCGACCGGCCAGTTCTGGGACCTGGCGCTGTCCACGATCACCCCGGCGTGGTTCGGTGACGCCGGGCGCACGGTCTTCCAGCCGCTGCTGGACGAGGACTGGCTCGGACCGCGGCCCGCCGACGGCGGCTACCGCGATCCGAACGCCTCCCGCCAGCTCGACGCCGCCCTGCGGGCCACCTCGGAGACCACCGCGGCGGCCTCGTGGGGCGCGCTGGAGCAGACGGTCGTCGGCAGCGCCGCGGTGATCCCGCTGGCGGTCGTGCACGCCCCCGAGTTCCACAGCGCGGGGGTCACGACGTTCGCGATCGTCCCGTCCGTCGGCACGGCCGATCCGTCCGCCGTGTCGCTCGGATCCGGATGACGCCCGACCCGTCCATGATCGTCCCGGCTGCGCATGGCCGAGTTGGGGTGGTCGGTGCATCCACGTTGGGCCGTGGCGGCCTACACTCCCCCCAGGACGTACCCGGAGGGACAACCCGGGGGAGTGGCCGGGAACGTCATGCTTGCGGAACCGGCTGTCGGATTCCGCGGTGGGGCACACCGCGGGGCCGCCGCAGCGGGTTCCGGGCTACCACCCATGGGACGAGACGAAGGAGCACGCGGGCCGTGGCAGGTGGCAACGCCATCCGGGGGAGCCGGGTCGGGGCAGGACCGATGGGAGAGGCGGAGCGCGGTGAGACCGCGCCCCGCCAGCGCATCTCCTTCTGGTGCGCCAACGCGCACGAGACGAGACCGTCGTTCGCCGCGGACGCGGCCATTCCCGACACGTGGGACTGTCCGAGCTGTGGCTTTCCGGCGGGGCGGGACCGGGACAACACCCCGGCCCCGCCGCGGACCGAGCCGTACAAGACCCATCTCGCCTACGTCCGGGAACGGCGTAACGAGAAGGACGGCGAGGCGATCCTCGCGGAAGCACTCGCGAAGCTGCGGGGTGCCCCCTAGGCTGATTCGAGGCCTGACGCCCGCCCGGCCTCCGGTCCGTGCCGCGCCCGCGGCCGTCCGGGGCCGGGCAGGCGGGCCGCTTCCGATCGGTGCCCGTTGCGGGTGCGCGGGACGCTCCCGGCCGGCTCCGTCAGGCCCGCCGCCGAGGATGGTGCGCCGTGACCACGAATGATGTCGGCGCCGGGCGGCTCGTCGCGGGGCGTTACCGACTGGCCGAATGGCTGGGCGCCGGTGGGATGGGCACCGTCTGGCGGGCGTACGACGAGGTGCTGCAGGTCGACGTCGCGGTCAAGGAGATCCGGTTTCCGGCCGACCTCGACGACGCCGAGCGGGCCGGCCAGGTCGAGACCGCGATGCGGGAGGCGCGCAACGCCGCCCGGCTGCGGGGCAACCCGCACGTCGTGACCGTCCACGACGCCGTCGAGCAGGACGGCCTGCCGTGGATCGTGATGGACTACGTGCCCGCCGCCACCCTCGCCGCCACCGTCGCAGGGCGGGGACCGCTGCCGGTGGAGCGGGCCGCCCAGGTGGGACTCGGCGTCCTCGACGCCCTCGTCGCCGGCAAGCGGCTCGGCGTGCTGCACCGTGACGTCAAGCCGTCCAACATCCTGCTGACGCAGGACGGCCGGGTGCTGCTCACCGACTTCGGCATCGCCACGCACGTCTCCGACCCGACGCTCATCGGCGGACTCGGCAGCGGCGGCACCCCCGCCTACCTGGCGCCCGAGCGGCTGCTCGGCGGCGCCGCGACCCTGGCCGGCGACCTGTTCGCGCTCGGCGCCACCCTGTACCTCGCGGTCGAGGGCGTCTCCCCGTTCCAGCGGGAGAGCGTGCCGCTGACCGTCGGCGCGGTGCTGCACGCCAACCCGCCCGATTTCACCCGCGCCGGGCCGCTGGCCCCCGCGATCTCGGGGCTGCTGGCCAAGAGCCCGGCGAGCCGGCTGCGCCCGGACGGCGCGCACGCCCTGCTCACCCGGGCGCTGTCCGCCTCCGCGCGGGCGCACCCGGAGGCCGGCCCGCGCCGTCGAGGTGCGGGCGGTGCGGCGGGATCCGTTTCAGTGGCCCGCAGCGGTGCGACACAGGACGGCCCGCCCACCGCCGGGGGTGGAGCTGCGACGCCGGTGTCCCTGGTGGCGTCACCGCGACTCCCTCTCGACGGCGGGTCGGGACGGCGTCGGGTGGTCGCCGGTGGTGGGTCGGGACGGCGTCCCGCGGGCGGCGTGCCGGCGGGGTGGGACCTGGCGGGGGGCGGGGTCCTGCGGTCGGCGCCGAGCGGAGTGCGCCGGAGCCGGCGGCTGACCGGCCTGGTGCTCGCCGCCCTGCTGCTGGTGCTGGTCGTGGCGGCGGTCGGACGCCTGCTCCTGCCCGCCGGTGGTGGCGGTGCCGGCGGCAGTGATCTGCCCGCGGGCATGATCGGACGATGGCGGGGCACCGTCAGCCAGGGCACGGTCTCGTATCCGGTCGAGATCACCCTCGCCGGCGGCCGAGTGGGCGAGACCCTCGGCCGGGCCTGGAACACCCGCGACGGCTGCACCGCCGACCTGCGACTACTGGCCGTCGACAGTGCCGGAGCTCACTTCACCGAACGACTCACCGCGGGCGTCGGGGAGTGTTTCGCGCTCGAGGCCGAGGTGCTCGCGCTGGGCACCGACGCCACTCTCGACTACCACTATCCGGCGTCCCCGCTGACCTCCGGCGGGCATGCGGTCCTGCGTCGCGTGTCCGGATGACGCGAGGACGCGGATTTCCACCCGCGACAGGTGACCGGGAGCGACGGCCGGGCGGCTGCGGGCGGGTATGACCCGGGTCTCGGCCCGCAGGCCCCGCGCGGACCGGCGACCGTGCCCCGTCTCCGGGGCGCGGTACTGACTGGAGGTGCCGCGGTGGATCCCGACTTCCCGTTGCTGAGCGTGTTTCTCTACATGGTCTGGTTCTTCGCCTTCGTGCTGTGGCTGTTCCTGCTGTTCGCCGTGATCACCGACGTCTTCCGCAGCCCGGACCTGTCCGGCTGGGCGAAGGCCGCCTGGACCGCCGCGATCGTCGTGCTGCCCTGGCTCGGTGTGATCGCCTACCTCATCGCCCGCGGCGGCAGCATGCACGAGCGCAGCCGCGCCGCGGCGGATCGGGACGAGCGGATGTGGCGGGCGTACCTCGAGCGGGCCGCGGCCCCGACGAGCAGCGCCGACGAGCTGGTCAAGCTCGCGGACCTGCGTGATCAGGGAATCATCAGCGACGCCGAGTTCGAACGCGGCAAGACGCGGATCCTCGCCTGAGTGCAGGCGGCGGCCCGGGGCAGCGGGCCCGAAGACGCCGGGCCCGAAGTCGGCGGGCCCGGCGAATCCGGCCCCCCCGACCGACGACCGACCTCACCACCCACCGACCCACCGACCCGCCGCCCCAGCCGTCGCTCGGTGCGCCGTGCGTGGCTGGGTGGCGGGTTGGGGTGGCGAGTGTCACTGGGGTGGCGGAGTCAGGCGGCGGGTGTCAGCGCTGGGGCGCTGGCAGGCGGGAGGCGGCCGCCTGGTCGACCAGCCAGAGGGTGCGCTCGCGGCCGACGGCTCCGGTCGCCGGGACGTCGATCGGCCCGGCTCCGGAGAACGACGCGGCCACCGCCGCGGCCTTCTCCTCGCCCGCGACGATCACCCACACCTCGCGGGCGGACTGGATCGTTGGCAACGTCAGCGAGATGCGTTCCGGCGGCGGCTTCGGGCAGTCGTGCACGGCCACCACCGGCTCCGTGGCCACGACCCCCGGCGAGTTCGGGAACAGCGACGCGACGTGCCCCTCCGGGCCGAGACCGAGCAGCACGACGTCGAACGCGGGGACCGCGGCGCCGGGCGCGGCGCGACCGGCGAGCAGGGCCGCGTACTCCGCCGCCGCCGACTCCGGGTCGGCGTAGCCGGACGCCGCAGTGGCGCCCTCGACATCCCCACCGGCCGTCTGGGCCGCACGATGGCCCATCGGGAACACCCGCTTCGGGTCGACCGGGATGTGGTCGAGCAGCGCCTCGCGGGCCTGCCGGTCGTTGCGGTCGGGCGAGTCCGCGGGGACGAACCGCTCGTCGCCCCACCAGACGTCGACCCTGGACCAGTCGACCGCGTCGACCGCGGGGCTCGTCCGGACCGCGCGCAGCAGCGCGATGCCGATGCCGCCGCCGGTGAGCACCACCGACGCCTCGCCGCGGGCCGCCTGTCCGTCGATCAGCCGGGTGATCAACCGGGCGGCGGTGGCGCGGGCGAGGAGGCCGGCGTCGCGGTGCGGGACGAGCTGCGGCTCGGCTGTCATGCGCCGCCCGCCTTCGGCCGCTCCGCCGCCGCCGTGGACCCGGCGGTTTCGGATCCGGAAGTCGAGCTGGTGGCCGGGCCGGGCTTCGGGCGCTTCGCCCGGACGGCCGAGCTCGACGGGCCGCCGGGAGCGGTGCTTCCGGCGGGGGTGCTTCCGGCGGCCGTGCTTCCGGCGGCGGTGGCCGCCGCGGCCTGGGCGGCGCCGCCGGTCGGCGCAGCGGTGCTGGTGGCCGTCTCGGACCTGTCCATCGGGTCGTGCCAGATGTGCTCGCGGTGCGGCGAGCGGTCGGCGAGGTGCGCCAGGCCGCTCCAGGTGCCCAGCGCCTCGCCGAAGACCTCGTCGTCGTCGAGCCGGCGCAGCTCCTCGGCGAGCAGTTCGCCGACGCCGCGGCCCGGCAGCGGGAGGACCCGGTCCGGGTAACCGGACCGGGAGATCGTCGCCGTCCGGGAGTCGGTCCGGAAGATCGCGAGCTCGGAGCCGCCGAAGGACACGGTGACCTTCGTGATGTCGGGACGGGTCCCGACCTCCTCGACGGACACGGGGATGTCGAGCTTGTTCTGCAGCCAGCCGGCGAAGAGCTGGGCGCTGGGATTGGCCCGACCGGAGGTGATCACCGCCGAGCCGGGCCGGTCGCTGACGGTGTCGAACGCCGCGGCGAGCAGGGTCCGCCACGGCGTCAGGCGGGTCCACGACAGGTCCGTGTCGCCGGGGGCGAAGTCCTTCGCCCGCTGCGACAGCGCGGCCAGCGGGTCGGGGGCGGCGGTGACGTCGGTGACGCGGCGGTCGGCGAAGACGCCGAGCGGATCGTAGGCGATCCGGGTCGGCGGCTCGTCGTGCCACCAGGTGACCACCGGGGCGTCCGGGGCGAGCAGCGGCAGCACGACCGACTCGGCGTGCAGCGCCAGGCGTCCCGACATCCGCATGACGACGGCCTCACCCGGCCCGAGCCGGCCGCCGATCGAGACCTCGGCGTCCAGCCGCGGATGCGGCGACTCGATCTGGCGGCGCACCACGATGAGCAGCCGGCACGGGTGGGCGGAGGCCGCGAGCGTCGCCGCGCCCTCGGCCTCGCTGACGTGCTTCTCGTCGACGACGACGACGAGGGTGAGCGCCAGCCCGAAGGCCAGCGCCCCGGCCGCCCGCCGCTCGGCGGAAAGGGCCTTGACCACCTCAGAACCGGTGGTGTCCCACAGTGTGGTCACGAGGGGCTCCTGTCCGTCCGCGGGAGTGGGCCGGCGGGCGGCAGGGAGCCTCGGTCGCCGGCAGGGTGCACGCCGTGGTGGCCGGCTGGGCGCAGCCGGTGGGTGGGCGCGCTCATGGCCGCCGCCACCGGCGGTCGTCCGCGGCGAGCATCTCGTCGGCCGCCGCCGGCCCCCAGCTGCCCGCGCGGTAGCGGTGCGGGGTCGTGCTCGCCCAGTACTCCTCCAGCGGGTCGACGATCCGCCAGGACTCCTCGACCTCGGCGTTGTTCGGAAACAGCGTCGCGTCGCCGAGCAGCACGTCGAGGATGAGCCGCTCGTAGGCCTCGGGCAGCGCCTCGGTGAACGCCTCGCCGAACAGGAAGTCCATCGCGACGTCGCGGACCTCCATCGCCGAGCCGGGCACCTTGGACCCGAACTTCAGGGTGACGCCCTCGTCGGGCTGCACCCGGATGACGAGCTGGTTGTTGCCGAGCTCGGCGGTGTCGGTCTGGTCGAACGGCAGGTGCGGCGCCTTCTTGAACACGATCGCGATCTCGGTGACGCGCCGCGGCAGCCGCTTGCCGGTCCGCAGGTAGAACGGCACCCCGGCCCAGCGGCGGGTCTCGATGCCCAGGCGCACCGCGGCGAACGTCTCCGTCCGGGAATCCGGTGGGATGTCCTTCTCGTCGAGATAGCCGGGCACCCGTTCCCCGGCGAGCCAGCCCTGCTCGTACTGGCCGCGCACGGCGTAGCGGGCGAGGTCGCCGGGCAGCGAGACGGCGCGCAGCACCTTGAGCTTCTCGGTGCGGATCGTCTCCGGGCCGAAGCTGACCGGCTCCTCCATCGCGGTGAGGGCGAGCAGCTGGAGCAGGTGGTTCTGGAGCACGTCGCGGGCGGCGCCGGTCTCGTCGTAGAAGCCGGCACGGGTGCCGATGCCGACGTCCTCGGCCATGGTGATCTGCACCGAGTCGACGAACTGCGAGTTCCAGACCGGCTCGTACAGGTTGTTCGCGAACCGCAGCGCGAACAGGTTCTGCACCGTCTCCTTGCCCAGGTAGTGGTCGATCCGGTACACCCCCGACGGGGTGAACACGTCGTCGACCAGGGCGTTGAGCTCGCGGGCCGAGGCCAGATCGTGCCCGAACGGCTTCTCGATGACGACCCGGCGCCAGCCACCCGAGTCCTGCGCCGAGGACAGGTTCGTGCGCTGCATCTGCTTGAGCACGACCGGGAACGCCGAGGGCGGGATGGACAGGTAGAACGCGGCATTGCCCCCGATGCCGTGCGAGCGCTCCAGGTCCTCCAGCGTCGAGGCGAGCCGGTCGAAGGCGGCGTCGTCGTCGAAGGAACCCTGCAGGAAGCGGATGGAGCCGGCCAGCCGGTCCCAGACCTCGTCCCGGAACGGGGTACGCGCGCCCTTCTCGGCGGACTCACGGGCGAAATCGACGAAATCGCCGTCCGACCAGTCCCTGCGCGCGAAACCGAGCAGCACGAAGCCGGGCGGCAGCAGCCCGCGGCTGAACAGGTCGTAGACGGCGGGAATCAGCTTCTTGCGGGCCAGGTCGCCGGTCGCCCCGAACACCACGAGGGCGCTCGCGTCCGGCAGCCGGGGCAGTCTGCGGTCACGTGGATCCCGCAGCGGGTTGGATCTCACCGTGGGCGCCACCCGTTCCCCCTTCGTTCTCGCTTCGGTCTACCGAGGTTGTTTCACCTGCGACCATCGCCTGTCCATGACGGACGCTGAGACGATCACCACGGCCGCGGACCGGCCCGGTCATCCGGCCGATCAGGGTCATGCTCACGACGCGGGACGTGCCTGCTAGCCGTCCGTACCGGACCTGCCGAGCTGCTGCGCGATGGTGCCGAGCAGCTGGTTCCACGAGTCCTCGAACTTCTGTACTCCCTGGGTCTCCAGGGTCTCGATCACGTCGTCGATGTCCACGCCGACGGCGGCCAGCGCGGCGAACACCTGGCGGGCGTCGTCGTAGTGCGGGCGGATGGTCTCGCCCTTGACCTGGCCATGGTCGGCGAACGCCTGCAGGGTCGCCTCGGGCATGGTGTTGACGGTGCCGGGCGCGATCAGCTCGGAGACGTAGATCGTGTCCGGCAGGGACGGGTCCTTCGTCGAGGTCGACGCCCACAGCGGACGCTGCGGCTTCGCGCCCTTCGCGGCCAGCGCCTTCCACCGAGGGGTGGCGAACGCCTTCTCGTACCGTTCGTAGGCCAGTCGGGCATTCGCGATCGCCGTCTTCGCGTGCAGCGCCTTCGCCTCCGGCGTGCCGATCTTGTCCAGTCGCGCGTCGACCTCGGAGTCGACCCGGCTGACGAAGAACGACGCGACCGAGGCCAGGTCGCTGACGTCCCGGCCGGCCTCGATCGCCTGCTCGACGCCGGACATGAACGCGTCGATCACGGCGTCGTAGCGGTCCAGGCCGAAGATCAGGGTGACGTTCACGCTGATGCCCTGGGCCAGGGTCTCGGTGATCGCCGGCAGCCCGTCCTGGGTGGCCGGAATCTTGATGAACAGGTTGGGGCGGTCCACCAGCCACCACAGCGCCCGGGCCTCGGCGACGGTGCGCTCGGCCTCATGGGCCAGGCGGGGGTCGACCTCGAGGGACACCCGCCCGTCCACCCCGCCGGAGGCGTCGTAGACGCCGCGCAGCACGTCACAGGCTTCGCGGACGTCCGCCGCGGTGATCGCGCGCACCGCCTCGCCGACGTCGACACCGCGGACCTTCAGGTCGCGCAGCTGCTCGTTGTACAGGTCGCTGGACGCAATCGCCTTCTGGAAGATCGTCGGATTGCTGGTGACACCGACGACGCTGCGGTTGGCGACGAGATCGGCGAGGTTGCCGGTGCGCAGCCGGTCCCGGCTGATGTCGTCCAACCAGACCGCCACTCCGGCGGCCGAGAGCTCGGACAGGGGGTTGCTCATCGGGCTTTGGTTCCTCTCCGCGGGCGGTGAACGTCCACAACTGGTCGAGCCGTTCGCAAGGTCGAGCCGTTCGCAAGGTCGAGCCGTTCGAAGGTCCAGCCGTACGTAGGGTCAAGCCGTTCTCAGACTGCAAGTCGTTCTCGGTGCCGGTGATGCCCGCCGCCGGGAGGCGGATCCGGTGCGCCGCCCACCGGCGCAGTCGGGCGGCGCCGCCGACGCCGGCAGTTCCGGCCCGACGCCAGCCTGCTCCCCTGTGGGCACTACCCCGTCGCGCCGGCTCCATCCCAGTCTCGTTCCAGTGTGATCCCCATCTGTTCGACTCCGTGACGCGCGGGTAGCGGTTGGAAGAACACCCGGCGCGAACTGGCGCGACGGGGCCCGTGAGACACACCACGCCGGGTCTCGCCGCGGCGGTGGCGGCCGGTGTCCGGCGGTCCGGACGGCCGGGCGCGGCCGGCGACGTGATCCAGACCGCACGGCCCGTTGCCCGGTCCGGGCGCGGCCGCCGCGCGTGTGCCCCAATCCGGCGGCTAGACTCCGACACGTCGTAGAACACCGTCCGCTCCGTCCCCGGGGCTCCGTACAGTGCGGGTCGTCCGCCGATCCCGCCGATCGCGAGGTCGCTCTGTCTACCGAGGCCGCCCTTCGTCGCCGGCACGTCACCACACGCGGACCGGTGCGGTCGGGCACCTCTCCGTCGGTGATCGCCGCAACCACGCTGCCACCGACCCTGGACCATGTCCCGGCCCAGGGTGCCCCCGACGGCCCGGCCCGCAGCGCCCCCGACCGTGCGGACGCTTCTCACCCGGCGACCGAGCCCGCGCCGATCGGGTCCGCGCCGATCGGGTCCGCAACGATCGGGTCCGCAACGATCGGGTCCGCAACGATCGGGTCCGCGCCGACCGGAGCAGCCACGCCGTCCCCCGCGACCGCGACGCCCACCGGTGGCACGATCACCGCTGGGGCCGGTCACTCGAACGGCGTCGCGAAGCCCACCCGGGTCGGCCTCCCCACCGGCCTTGAGGTTTCGAACGGAGTGGCGGTCTCGAACGGGATCAGCGCGTCGAACGGTGTCGCGGTCTCGAACGGTGTCGCGGTCTCGAACGGGGTCAGCGCATCGAACGGGGTCAGCGCGTCCAGCGGCACGGCGGTCTCGCGTGCAGCGGTCTCCCCGGCCGGTGCCGTCCTGTCGAACGTGACGGTGATCCCCCACGGTTCGGCCGCCAGGCCCCGCGTCGGGTCCGGCTCGAACGGCACGTCCGGCTCGAACGGCACCTCCGGCTCGAACGGAACCGCGTCCCCCACGGCGACCCACGGCTACGGTTCCGCCCTGGCGGTGTCGAACGGCACGGTGGCCGCCCACGGGGAGCCCGCAGCCGCGGTGCCCCCCGCCGCGGGTGGGCTCGCCGCGGTGAACGCGAAGATCCGCGCCTACGTCGCCCTCATGAAGCTGCGCGTGGTCGAGCTGCTGCTCATCACCACCGTGCCGGTGATGATGCTCGCGGACCGCGGGATGCCCTCGCTCTGGCTGATCGCCGTCACCCTCGTCGCCGGCACCCTGGCGGCCGGCAGCGCCAACACGATCAACTGCTACGTCGACCGGGACATCGACCAGGTCATGGGCCGCACCAAGCGCCGCCCGCTGGTCCGTGCCACCGTCACCCCGACCGAGGCCCTGACCTTCGGCATCGTCATCGGCATCGTCTCGACGCTGATGTTCGGCCTGCTGGTGAACTGGCCGTCGGCGCTGCTGGCGGACGGCGCGATCGCCTTCTACGTCTTCGTCTACACCCTCGGGCTCAAGCGCCGCACCCCGTCGAACATCGTCATCGGCGGCGCCGCCGGCTGCTTCCCCGTCCTCATCGGGTGGTCCGCGGTCACCGGCACCGTGGGCTGGTCCGCGGTGCTGCTGTTCGCCGTGGTGTTCTTCTGGACCCCGCCGCACTTCTGGGCGCTGGCGATGAAGTTCCGCGACGACTACGCCGCCGCCGGCATCCCGATGCTGCCCGTCGTCGCCCCCGTCGAGGTGGTGACCCGGCGCATCGTCGGCTACTCCTACGCGATGGTGGCCGCCTCGCTCGCGCTGGTCCCGGTGGCCCACACCGGCCCGGTGTACCTGGTGTCCGCGGTGGTCGTCGGCGCCTGGTTCCTCGCTGAGGCGCACCGCATCGACCGCCGGACCCGCCGCGGCGACGACCCCCGCCCGATGCGCCTGTTCCACATGTCGATCACCTACCTGACGCTGCTGTTCGTCGCGATCGCGGTGACCGCCGTCGTCTGAGCAGCCGCGCGGCACAGTCCGGGTCGGTCCGGGGCACTCAGCCCAGCTTCTCGCCGTACACGTGGTCGACCGTCATGCGCATGAGCACCCGGCGGTCGGCCACCATCACCGACCGGTACTCGTCCCAGTCCGGGTGCTCCCCGGCGGCGCTGCGGTAGTAGTGCACCAGCGCCTCGACCTCGGGCCCGTGGGGGTCGGTCCCCGGCCCGACGAGCGTCGCCGTGCCCTCGGCGGTGGCCCAGGCCCGGCCGTCCGGGCTGGTGACCTCCAGGGTGGCGCGCGGGTCCCGCCGCAGGTTCGCCGTCTTGGCCCGGCCTTCGGTCATCGACACGTGCAGGACCCCGGTCTCCCGGTCGAAGAAGGGCTGGACGGGCGAGAGCTGGGGCCGACCGTCCGCCTTGATCGTGGCTAGGACACCGAGTCGACTCGCCGCGAGCAGCGCCCGCGGGTCGAAGGGCGTAGTGGTCATGTCCGAGCCAACCCACGCCCGTCCGACCCGTATTCCTGCCGCAGACAGTGGACGAGCCGTCGCTCGCCCGCCCGCCTTCCGGCCACATCGCGGTCAGATCGCGGTCAGATCGCGGTCAGATCGTGCCGAGGCCTGGGCACGGTTTTCTGGCCGAAAAGCGTGCCGGACCCTCGGCATGTCTGTGTGCGCGAGCGACCACAGAACGGGTGTGACGTGGGCCGGGTCGACGGGCGCCGAGTGGGCGGCGGTGGCGCGAGGCCAGCTGGTAACCCTGGGCAGATCGCGGTCTCCCCAGAGGCAGATCAGCAATGGTCCGCTGCGACGGGAGCTCGGACCACCGTCAGGAGCGTGGCGCACCAACGGTCAGGGGAAGATCTCCGTCGGTCGCCGAGACGTCGGTCGCGGGAGCGTGGGTGGCGAGGACGGTGGTCGCGGAGGCTTCGGTCGGCGTGACGTCGGTCGCGGGAGCATGGGTGGCGAGGACGGTGGTCGCGGGGGCGTCGACCGGCGGACTGACGGTAGACGCCCGGGGGCTGGCCAGGGCCGGGCGGGTGACCATGGCCAGCCACAGGCGCAGCGCGACGACCCACATGACGGTGGCGCCGGTCATGTGCAGGGCGACGAGGCCGGACGGGACGCCGAGGAAGTACTGGGCGAAGCCGATGCCGGCCTGCGCGACGACCACGGCGACCAGGGCGAGCGAGTCGCGCCGGGCGGCCGCGGGGGCGGCGGTGACCCGCACCGCGAACGCCATCGCCGCGACCAGGCCGGTCAGCAGCATCGCGCCGTCGGCGTGCAGCTGGGAGACGTTGACGATGTCGAAGCCGAACCGGGCGGGGTGCTCGCTGTCACCGCTGTGCGGGCCGGTCCCGGTCACCACCGTGCCGAGGACGAGCACGCCGGCCGAGACGACGACGAGCAGCCGGGCCAGCCACAGCAGCGCGGGGGCGACCGCCGGGGTCACCGCACCCGCGCCCTGGCGGGCCCGCCGGTCGAGGACGACCGCGTTCCACAGCAGCACCATGGACAGCAGGAAGTGGGCGGCGACGGTCACCGGGTTGAGCTTCGTCAGGACCGTGATGCCGCCCAGCACCGCCTGGCCGAGGTAGCCCAGCCACAGGCCGAACGACAGCAGGGTCAGGTCCCGGCGGCGGCCCTCGCGCAGGCGCAGCGCCATGATCGGGGTGATGAGCACCACGAGCCCGACGACCAGCCCGACGACCCGGTTGCCGAACTCGATCGCGCCGTGCAGGGCGTACTCGGAGTGCGGCGTGAACGAGCCGTCGCCACACTGCGGCCACGTCGGGCAGCCCAGGCCGGAGCCGCTGAGCCGGACGACTCCGCCGCTGACCACGATCAGGGACAGCGCGAAGACGTTGAGCGCGGTGACGACCTGGAACGCGCGCCGGCTGACGAGCGGCAATCTCCGACGCGTTGTAGAAGCTGGCACGGGTGCCATAGTAACGCCCGGTGCGCCCACGCCTGCCCGGCCGGACGCGGCGCCGCCCGGTCGGGTCATGCGCGGCGGCCGGTTACTCCCAGCGGAACGTGCGGGCGGCCAGGCCCAGGGTCACCACGGCCCACACCGCGAGCACGACCAGGTTGCGGACCCCCGGGCCGGAGCCGTCGGCGAGGACGTCGCGCAGCCCGTCGGACAGCGCGGCGGTGGGCAGCACCTCGGCGATCGCCCGCAGCCAGCCGGGCAGTTCCGACAGCGGGAAGACCACCCCGCCGATCAGCAGCAACAGCAGGTAGACGCCGTTGGCGGCGGCGAGCGTCGCCTCGGCGCGCAGGGTGCCGGCCATGAGCAGACCGAGCCCGGAGAATGCGGCCGTACCGAGCACGAGCAGCGCCAGCACGGACGGCACGGCGCCGGCCCCGCCGCTGGGATCCCAGCCGAGCGCGAAGCCGACGGCGAGCAGCAGGACGAGCTGGATGACCTCGACGGCGAGCACTGCCGCGGTCTTGCCGGCGAGCAGGATCGAGCGCGGCAGGGGCGTCGCGCCGAGGCGTTTGAGCACCCCGTAGGAGCGTTCGAAGCCGGTGGCGATCGCCTGGCCGGTGAACGCGGTCGACATCACCGCAAGCGCCAGCACCCCGGGGACGAGGAAGTCCACCGACTTCTCGGTACCGCTCGGCAGCACGTCCACGGCGGTGAAGAAGGCGAGCAGGCCGACCGGGATGATCATGGTCAACAGCACGGACTCGCCGCGACGCAGGGTGAGGATCAGTTCGAGCCGGGTCTGCGCGGCGAACATCCGGGCGCGGGTGGCCGCCGCCGGCGCCGGGCGCAGGTCGAGCAGACGGGACCCCGTGCCGGAGCCGTCACGGCCGGCAGTCGGCGGAAGGGGACCCGGGCCGCCGGGCGCGCCGAAGGCGTCGGCGGCGGTCACGAGCCCAGCTCCGAACCGGTCAGCTCCACGAAGACGTCCTCCAGCGTTCGTTGCTCCACCCGGAGATCCTCCGCGAGCACGCCGTTGCCGGCGCACCAGGCGGTCACCGCGGCGAGCAGCTGCGGGTCGACCGTGCCCTGGACCAGGTAGTGCCCGACCGGCCCCTCGTGGGCGGTGGTGCCGTCCGGCAGCGCCAGCAGCAGCTTGCCGAGCTCCAGGCCGGTCGGGGCGCGAAAGCGCAGCTGGCCCTCGGCGCCGCCACGGGTGAGTTCGGCGGGCGAGCCGACGGCCACGACCCGGCCGCGGTTGATGATGATCACCTGGTCGGCGAGGCGCTCGGCCTCGTCCATCGCGTGGGTGGTGAGCACGACGGTGACGCCGGCCGTGCGCAGCTCCTCGACGAGCTCCCAGGTGGTGCGCCGGCCCGCGACGTCCAGCCCGGCCGTCGGCTCGTCGAGGAAGACCAGCTCGGGGCGGCCGACCACGGCCATCGCCAGCGACAGCCGCTGCTGCTGGCCGCCGGACAGCCGGCGGAACGGGGTGGCGGCGGAGTCGGTCAGGCCGAGCCGGTCCAGCAGGGCCGCGGGATCGAGCGGGTGGCGGTGGTGCGCGGCGACCAGCCGCAGCATCTCCCCGGCCCGGGCGCCCGGGTACATCCCGCCGGCCTGGAGCATCACGCCGACGCGGGGACGCAGGGCGACCGCGTCGGCGATCGGGTCGCGGCCCAGGATGCGGACCTCGCCCGCGTCGGCCCGGCGGAAGCCCTCGCAGATCTCCACGGTCGTCGTCTTGCCGGCGCCGTTGGGACCCAGCAGCGCCGTCACCGAGCCGACCGGGACGCTCAGCGACAGCTCGTCGACCGCGCGGATCCGGCCGTCGGAGGAGGCGGCCCGCCCCGCCGGCGCCGCGAGCGTGGCGGGCATCGTCGAGACCTCGGTGAACGGCGCGGGCCGCAGCGCCGGCGCGGCGGAGGCGCGGCGGCCACGTCGACCGTTGCCCCGGGAGCCCTCACCGCGCGCGGTGGCGGACCGGGAGGGAACGGACCGCGCGGAGTAGGTCTTCACGAGGCCAGTGACGCTGACTGCCAGGATCTCGGCCACCTGGCGATCCTACGGATCCGACCGGGGGCCAGGGGGGCCGGTACCCGCCACCTCGGAGCCGACCCGCCCGCCGGGCACCCTCAACGTCGTTGTTGCGGCGGCCGGATGGGCAGGACGCGGCGCCGCGCGCCGACCGCCACCGGCTCGCCCGGCTCCACCAACGCGCCCCAGGCGCCGAGCCGCTCGTAGAGCATCGACGGCGTCGTGCTGTACAGGCGTGACAGCGACTGCAGGTCGGAGCGGCGCAGCCGCAGGATGTCGCGGGAGCTGTCCGAGCGCAGGACCTGCACGATCGCGATCCAGCGCCGCAGCGGACCGGTCCGGGTCGGCGGCAGCTTGCGCAGCCGGCGCAGATCGATGACGAGCGGGGGAAGGTGGTCGACGTCACGGCGGTCGGCTGCCGGCGGGACCAGCAGGGTCGCGGGAACGTCGTACAACTCGGCGAGCTCGACCAGCCGGTGCACCCGCAGGGTGCGGGAGCCTCGTTCGTAGGCCCCCAGCGTGCCCGCGGTCCACCGGCCGTGGGTGCGCTCCTGGACATCCAGCAGCGACATGCCACGCCGGTTGCGCGCCGCGCGAAGCCGGCGCCCGAGCTCCAGGGCGTAGTCCGCCTCGGTCACGGTCTCCGTCCGGGTCAGGTCGACAGGAGACGCCAACCGCCCCCAGTGACAGCCTGTCAGGCATCGGTGCGCCTGGCAGCCGGTTCGACCAAGAAGACGCGAGGGAATGTGGCCCCGGCGTGGTCCCGCGAATGCGGGGTGCAGCAGATCTCGGGGCTGCGTCGCCCGGAAAGTAGCGCTCGGTGACCGACTTGCGCCCCTTGTCATGATCGCACCCGGCGGCGAAAGTGGCCGCGCGGCGGCCGGTCCGCGCCCGTCTCGGTGACTGCCGAAGCAGGTCAGCGAGGTGCGGCGGGGGCGGCGGGGTCGTCGCGGTCGTCGAGGTCGTCGAGGTCGTCGGCCCAGTCCCGGGCGCGGTCGACGGCGGAGCGCCACCGGCGGTAGGCGCGGTCGCGCCGGTCGGCCGGCATCGCCGGGTGGTAGCGCCGCTCGCTGCGCCGGTGCGCGGCCAGCGCGGCGGGGTCGGTGAAGAAGCCGGTCGCCAGGCCCGCCAGGTACGCGGAGCCGAGCGCCGTGGACTCGATGTTGTCGGGCACGTCGACGTCGACGCCGAGCATGTCGGCCTGGAACTGCATCAGCCACGGGTTGCGCGCGGCCCCGCCGTCCGCGCGCAGCTCCCGCACGGCGAAGCCGGCGGCGGCCATCGCCTCGACGACGTCACGGGTCCGGTAGGCGATCCCCTCCAGCACCGCGCGGGCCAGGTGCGCCCGGCCGGTGCCGCGGGTGATCCCGAGCAGGGTGCCGCGGGCGCGCGGATCCCAGTGCGGCGCGCCGAGGCCGGTCAGCGCCGGGACGAAGTAGACGCCGTCGTTGCCGGGCAGCGAGGCGGCCAGGTCGGCCGTCTCGGCGGCGTCGCGGATGACGCCGAGGGAGTCGCGCAGCCAGCCGACGGCCGCGCCGGTGGACAGGATCGCGCCCTCCAGGGCGTAGCGCACGGGCTCGCCGTCGAGCTGGTAGGCGATGGTCCGCAGCAGCGACGACTGCGGCGGCGGCACCGCCGTCCCGGTGTTGACCAGGACGAACGAGCCGGTGCCGTAGGTGTTCTTGGCCTGCCCCGCCTCGACGCAGCCCTGGGCGAACAGGGCGGCCTGCTGGTCACCGACGGCGGCGGCCACCGGGATCCGCACGCCGAGGAAGGCGTCCGGGTCGGTCTCGGCGTAGACCCGGGAGCTCGGCACCACGTCGGGCAGCAGCTCGGCGGGCACGTCGAACAGGTCCAGCATGTCGGGAGCCCAGGCCGCGGCGGCGAGGTCGAGCAGCAGCGTCCGGGACGCGTTCGTGACGTCGGTGACGTGGACGGCGCCGGCGGTGAGCTTCCACACCAGCCAGGAGTCGACGGTGCCGAAGGCGAGTTCGCCGCGGCCCGCCCGCCGGCGCAGCGCCGGGTCGCGGTCCAGAATCCAACCGATCTTCGTGGCGGAGAAGTATGGGTCGAGGACCAGGCCGGTGCGGGCGCCGACCGTGCCCGCGTGCCCGTCGGCGGCCAGGCGCTCGCAGCGCGCGGCCGTGCGCCGGTCCTGCCAGACGATCGCCGGACCGACCGGGGCGGAGGAGGACCGCTCCCACACCACGGTGGTCTCCCGCTGGTTGGTGATGCCCAGCGCGGCCAGGTCCGCGGGACGGCGACCGGCATCGGCCAGCGCCGCGGCGACGGTGTCGACGACACTGCGCCACAGCTCCTCGGGATCCTGCTCGACCCAGCCGGGCCGGGGGAATTGGGGATGGATCTCCGTGTAGCCGCGCCCGACGACCGTTGCGTCCCGGTCGAGCAGGCAGACGGTCGTCCCGGTGGTGCCCTGGTCGACCGCGGCCACCACGCTGCCCCGCGCCGGTGTTCCCATCGTCGCCTCCCGCCCCGCGCCGCCGTCCCGCCGATCTTGCCGCAATTCGGGGGAACGGGCATGGCGCCATGCCCGGGCGGCGGTCAGCCCAGGCTGGACAGGTCGACGGCGGAGCCGGGCGGGGTGACGGCGGCGGCCGGCCCGAAGTCGTCGAAGGTCAGCTGGTTGGTGGAGCTGCCCGCGACGGTGATCCGCAGGGGGTAGGCGGGGCCGGTGTTCGCGACGAGGAAGGTCGTGCCGTCGGGCGCCGCGGCCCGCACCGCCCGGGCGCCGCCGACCTTCTCCCGCCGCACCTCGCCGGTGAGCCCCACGAGGTAACTGCCGAGGGAGTCGCTGAGTTTGCCGAGGGTGAAGTAGCTGTACTTGGCGGCGTCGGCGGGCGCGAGCCGGACCCACCGGTCGGCGAGCAGGTCCGCGGCGGCACTGTCGCCCGTCGCCGTGTAGAAGGAGCGGCCACGGCGGACGTAGGTATCGTCCTTGATCTTGACGAGCTGGGTCCGCTGGCCGTACTCCTCGATGGTGCCCCGGGTTGTCGTGGCGGACATCACCAGGTCGTAGCGGGCGGGGGAGTCGGAGCTGGGGTCCTCCTCGGTGCCCACCACGTGCACGCCGGGGACGGAGCGCAGCGCCGTGAGCGTCCGGGAGCCGACCTCGGCGGCCGGCAGCTTCTCCAGGCCGTTGGTCTTCTCGCCTCCGCCGCCGCAGGCCGCGACCGCGCCGAGCGCGAGCAGCAGGCCGAGCCCGAGCAGGGTCCGTCCGAGCAGGGTCCGCCCGATGGCGCCGCGCCGTGGTCGAGCCCGCATCCGTCCGCCGCCTCCCCGTCCGAGGTCCGCCGGGGGTGGGGGTCCGCAGGGACGACCCGCCCGGTGGTGCCGCAAGTCTGGCATCACGCCGCCAGCGGTGGCCGACCGGCCACCAGTCGTGGGTAGATGTTGTGCGGAGCCGGAGTGCGACCGGCCCCGGCGCCGCGCCTGTGACCCCGGCTGTGATGGAGATCGCCTCGGGGTGGACCTGATCGGGGGCCCTCGGTTCGACCTCGTCCCGTAAATAAGGCACACTAGCGTTGTGAAAAACGACCACGATGCCTCGGGCGGGACGGCCGACGGCCGCACCCGCGACCGGGTCGTGCGTCTGCTGCTGGAGGGCGGGTCGGCCACCGCGGCCGAGCTGTCCCGGCAGCTCGGCGTGTCCCCGGCGGGCATCCGCCGGCACCTGGACGCCATGGTCGGGGACGGCATCATCACCCCGACCGAGAGCCGATCCCGCGAGCCGCGGGGCCGCGGCCGGCCGGCCAGGCGCTACGCCCTCACCGAGGCGGGCCACCGCGCCGGTCCGACGGCGTACTCCGATCTCGCGGCCGGTGCGCTGCGGTTCCTCGCGGAGGTCGTCGGCCCCTCGGCCGTGAGCCAGTTCGCCGAGGGCCGGGCTTCCGACCTGGAGCGTCGGGTGCGCTCCGCGGTCGTCGCGGCGCCGCCGGCGGATCGGCCGGCGGCGCTGGCCGAGGCGATGACGGCCGCCGGCTACACGGCCAGCGTCTCGGAGCTGCCGACCGGCCTGCAGATCTGCCAGCACCACTGCCCGGTCCAGTTCGTCGCGGAGCGCTTCCCGGCGCTGTGCGACGCCGAGACCGCGGCGCTCGCCCGGGTCCTCGACACCCACGTGCAGCGCCTGGCGACGATCGCCCACGGCGACGGCGTCTGCACGACGCACATCCCCGTGGGCGCGGCGCCGGGACCGGATCCGCATGGTCCGTCCGACCAGGACGTATTCCGTGCAGAAGGGTCCCGTGCCGAGGAGTCCCGTGCCGAGGGGGCCCGTGCCCAGGGGTCTCGCGACGGCGGGTTCCGTCCCGGCGGGTTCACCGCCGGCGGGTCGCAGCCGCCCGCGTCCGACCGAGACCCCGCACCCGCACCCGCGACCCCGACCTGTCCACCGTCCCCGTCTTCGGAGGGTTCCGCCCTATGACAACCTCTGCCGAGACCGCCCTCGAAGGCCTTGGTTCCTACAAGTTCGGGTGGGCCGACACCGACGCCTACGCCGACGACGTCCAGCGCGGCCTGTCCGAGGCGGTCGTCCGCAACATCTCGGCGAAGAAGTCCGAGCCGTCCTGGATGACCGACCTGCGCCTGAAGGGCCTGCGCCTGTTCGAGCGCAAGCCGATGCCGACCTGGGGCGCGGACCTCTCCGGCATCGACTTCGACAACATCAAGTACTTTGTCCGCTCGACGGAGAAGCAGGCCGCCGAGTGGGCGGACCTGCCCGAGGACATCAAGGCGACCTACGACAAGCTCGGCATCCCGGAGGCGGAGAAGCAGCGCCTCGTCTCGGGCGTCGCCGCGCAGTACGAGTCCGAGGTCGTCTACCACAAGATCCGTGAGGACCTCGAGGAGCAGGGCGTCATCTTCCTGGACACCGACTCCGGCCTGCGCGAGCACCCGGAGCTGTTCCAGGAGTACTTCGGCTCGGTCATCCCGGTCGGCGACAACAAGTTCGCCGCGCTGAACACGTCCGTGTGGTCGGGTGGGTCGTTCATCTACGTGCCCCCGGGCGTGCAGGTCGAGATCCCGCTGCAGGCCTACTTCCGGATCAACACCGAGAACATGGGCCAGTTCGAGCGGACGCTGATCATCGTCGACGAGGGTGCCTACGTGCACTACGTCGAGGGCTGCACGGCGCCGGTCTACTCCTCGGACTCGCTGCACTCGGCGGTCGTCGAGATCATCGTGAAGAAGAACGCGCGCTGCCGGTACACGACCATCCAGAACTGGTCGAACAACGTCTACAACCTGGTCACCAAGCGGGCCGCCTGCCACGAGGGCGCCACCATGGAGTGGGTCGACGGCAACATCGGCTCCAAGGTGACGATGAAGTACCCGGCCGTGTGGCTGCTCGGCGAGCACGCCAAGGGCGAGGTCCTCTCGATCGCCTTCGCCGGCCCCGGCCAGCACCAGGACGCCGGCGCCAAGATGGTGCACGCCGCGCCCCGCACGTCGTCGACGATCATCTCCAAGTCGGTGGCCCGCGGCGGCGGCCGCACCTCCTACCGCGGCCTCGTGCAGATCAACGAGGGCTCCGCGGCGTCGCGGTCGACGGTCAAGTGCGACGCGCTGCTCGTCGACACCGTCAGCCGCTCGGACACCTACCCCTACGTCGACGTGCGCGAGGACG
This sequence comes from Frankia alni ACN14a, assembly GCF_000058485.1. Classification (NCBI taxonomy): domain Bacteria; kingdom Bacillati; phylum Actinomycetota; class Actinomycetes; order Frankiales; family Frankiaceae; genus Frankia; species Frankia alni. The sequence continues at coordinate 4,952,476 of NC_008278.1, read as the reverse complement.
ACGCCTCCATCGGCCACGAGGCCAGCGTCTCCAAGGTCGGCGCGGACCAGCTCTTCTATCTGATGAGCCGCGGCCTGTCGGAGGAGGAGGCGATGGCGATGGTCGTGCGCGGCTTCGTCGAGCCCATCGCCCGCGAGCTGCCGATGGAGTACGCCCTCGAACTGAACCGGCTCATCGAGCTGCAGATGGAAGGCGCGGTCGGCTGATGGTCGTCATCGACGCCACCGGGCGACCCCCGATGGCCTCCGGAGCCGTGCCCCGCCCGGTGCGATCGCGCAACCCGCTCGACCACGACGTGCCCACCGGCCGCGAGGAGGCGTGGCGGTTCACCCCGCTGCGCCGCCTGCGCGGCCTGCTCACCGGCCCGGACGCCGACGGGAAGGTCTCCGTGACCGTCACCGCGCCGGCCGGGATCGCCGTGGAGCAGCTCGACGCCGCCGACCCGCGGATCGGCCGGTCGTACACGCCCGCCGACCGGGTCGCCGCGTTCGCGCTGGCCCACGCGGGCGGTGCCACGGCCGTCACCATCCCGGCCGAGGCCGCCCCGGCCGAGCCCGTGGTCGTGCACCTGCACGGCGAGAGCCCCCGGCCCGCGGCCGGCACCGCCGCCGGGATCGCCTACGGCCACCTGCTCGTCGAGGTCGGCCCGTTCGCGTCGGCCACCGTCGTGCTCGACCACACCGGCAGCGCCACCTACGCCGGCAACGTCGAGGTGTACGTCGGCCACGGCGCCTCGCTGACCTTCGTGTCCCTGCAGGACTGGGACGCGGGCGCGGTGCACGTCGGCGCGCACGCCTACTCGGTGGGCCGCGACGCGAAGCTGCGTTCGTTCACCGTGACCCTCGGCGGCGACCTGGTCCGGCTCAGCCCGACCGTCGACTACCGCGGCCCGGGCGGCGACGCCGAGCTCAACGGCGTGTTCTTCACCGACGCCGGCCAGCACCAGGAGCACCGGCTGCTCGTCACGCACACTCCGCGGTCGTGCCGCAGCCGGGTGACCTACAAGGGTGCGCTGCGCGGCGACGGAGCCCACTCGGTGTGGATCGGCGACGTCGTCATCGGCGCCGACGCGGTCGACACCGACACCTACGAGCTCAACCGCAACCTGGTGCTCACCGACGGCGCCCGCGCCGACTCGGTGCCCAACCTGGAGATCCTCACCGGCGAGGTCGTCGGGGCCGGCCACGCCAGCGCCACCGGCCGCTTCGACGACGAGGCCCTGTTCTACCTGCAGTCCCGCGGCATCCCGCCGGCCGAGGCCCGCCGGCTCGTCGTGCACGGCTTCTTCGCCGAGGTCATCGACCGCATCGAGGTCGGCGACCTGCGCGACCGGATCATGGCGTCGGTCTCGGCCCGGCTGGGCGAGACGCCGGCCGAGGACGAGCCCGCGACGGCGGCCGGAACCGGTGCTTCCGCCGGAGCCGCGGCCGGGGCCGGACGGGCGGGCGCATGACCGCCACCGCCGACTCCGCGGCCGTGCCCCGCTGGCACCGGGTGTGCGCGCTCGCCGACCTGACCGACGACACGGCGCTCGGCACCGAGATCGAGGGTGTGCCGGTGTGCGTCGTGCGCGCCGGGGAGCGCGTCTACGCGGTGCGTGACGAGTGCTCGCACGCCGACGTGCAGCTCTCCCAGGGCGAGGTCGAGGACGGCAAGATCGAGTGCTGGCTGCACGGGTCCCAGTTCGACCTGGCCAGCGGCAAGGCGCTGACCCTGCCGGCGATCGACCCGGTGCCCACCTACCCAGTGACCATCGACGGCGACGACGTGCTCGTCGACGTCGCACATTCGAACCCGGAACGAGGGTGACGGCAGCGGTGTCGACCTTGGAGATTCGTAACCTGCACGTCTCGGTCGAGACGGAAGAAGGCCCGCGCGAGATCCTGCGCGGCGTCGACCTCACCGTCCGCAAGGGCGAGACGCACGCGATCATGGGTCCGAACGGCTCGGGCAAGTCGACGCTGTCGTACTCGATCGCGGGCCACCCCAAGTACACCGTGACCGACGGCAGCATCACGCTCGACGGCGAGGACGTCCTCGCGATGGGCGTGGACGCCCGCGCCCGCGCCGGGATCTTCCTGGCGATGCAGTACCCGGTGGAGATCCCCGGGGTGTCGGTGTCGAACTTCCTGCGTTCCTCGGCCACGGCCGTGCGCGGCGAGGCGCCGAAGCTGCGCACCTGGGTCAAGGAGGTCAAGGCCTCCATGGAAGCCCTGGAGATGGACCCGTCGTTCGCCGAGCGCGGTGTCAACGAGGGCTTCTCCGGCGGCGAGAAGAAGCGCCACGAGATCCTCCAGATGGCGCTGCTCAAGCCGAAGATCGCCGTGCTCGACGAGACCGACTCCGGCCTCGACGTCGACGCGCTGCGCATCGTGTCCGGCGGCATCGAGGCCGTGCGGGCCAAGGGGGAGACGGGCATCCTGCTCATCACGCACTACACCCGCATCCTGCGCTACATCAAGCCCGAGTTCGTGCACGTCATGGCGGCCGGACGGATCGTCGACGAGGGCGGCCCGGAGCTCGCCGCCGTGCTGGAGGACTCCGGCTACGACCGCTACGTCAAGGGCGGCGGAGCCGCGGCGCCGGCGGGAGCGGGAGCGGTGTCATGACGCTCACCGAGTCGCTGGTCGCCGGCGGCACCGCGGGCACCGTGGGCGCTGCGGGCACCGCGGGCTTCGACGTCGAGCAGGTCCGCAAGGACTTCCCGATCCTGGCCCGCACGGTGCACGACGACCTGCCGCTGGTCTACCTCGACAGCGCCGCCACCTCGCAGAAGCCGCTGGCCGTCCTCGACGCCGAGCGCGCCTACTACGAGCTGCACAACGCCAACGTGCACCGCGGCATCCACGTGCTCGCCGAGGAGGCCACCGGCCTGTACGAGGCGACGCGGGACAAGGTCGCCGCGTTCGTCGGCGCGACCGACCGGCGCGAGGTCGTCTTCACGAAGAACTCCACCGAGGCGCTCAACCTCGTCGCCTACGCCATGAGCAACGCCGAGACCACCGGCGCGGAGGCGGAGCGCTTCCGGCTCGGCCCCGGCGACGAGATCGTCGTCACCGAGATGGAGCACCACTCCAACCTGGTGCCCTGGCAGATGCTCGCCCGGCGCACCGGCGCCACCCTGCGCTGGATCGGGCTGACCGACGACGGCCGGCTGAACCTCGACAACCTCGACGCGGTCATCACCGACCGGGCGAAGGTCGTCTCGATGGTCCACCAGTCGAACATCCTCGGCACGGTCAACCCGGTGGCGCGGATCGTCGCCCGGGCCCGCGAGGTCGGCGCGCTCACCGTGCTCGACGGCTCCCAGTCGGTGCCGCACATGCCGATCGACGTCGCCGCGCTCGGCGTCGACTTCCTGGCCTTCACCGGCCACAAGATGTGCGCGCCGACCGGCGTCGGGGTGCTCTGGGGGCGCTACGAGCTCCTCGAGGTCATGCCCCCGTTCCTCGGCGGCGGCGAGATGATCGAGATCGTCACGATGGAGGGGTCGACCTACGCGGCCCCGCCGCACCGCTTCGAGGCCGGCACCCCGATGATCAGCCAGGTCGTGGGGCTCGGCGCCGCCGTCGACTACCTGACGGCGCTGGGCATGCCGGCGATCGCCGCGCACGAGCACGCCGTCACCGCCTACGCCCTCGACGCGCTGGCCACCGTCCCCGGCACCCGGATCATCGGCCCGCCGACCGACGTCGACCGCGGCGGGGCGATCTCGTTCGTCCTGCACGACGACGCCGGCCGGGCGATCCACCCCCACGACGTCGGCCAGCTCCTCGACGAGCGCGGCATCGCCGTGCGCGTCGGCCACCACTGCGCCCGGCCGGTCTGCCTGCGCTTCGGCGTGCCGGCCACGACCCGGGCGTCGTTCCACCTGTACACGACGACCGGCGAGGTCGACGCGCTGGTGGAAGGTCTGCACGGGGTTCGGAGGTTCTTCTCGAGGTGAAGCTCGATTCCATGTACCAGGAGATCATCCTGGACCACTACCGCAACCCGCTGCACCGCGGCCTGCGCGACCCGTTCGACGCCGAGGTGCACCACGTCAACCCGACCTGCGGCGACGAGGTCACCCTCCGGGTGAAGGTCTCCGACGGGGTCGTCGAGGATGTCTCGTACGAGAGCGAGGGCTGCTCGATCAGCCAGGCCTCGGCGAGCGTCATGAGCGACCTGGTCATCGGCAAGAAGGTCGACGAGGCGCTGGAGCTCGAACGCGAGTTCCTGGCACTGATGCAGTCCCGGGGTACCGCGGAGGGCAACGAGGACGTGCTGGAGGATGCGGTGGCGTTCGCCGGCGTCTCCAAGTACCCCGCACGGGTAAAGTGCGCCCTGCTGTCCTGGATGGCCTGGAAGGACGCGACGGCCAAGGCCGTCGACCCGGCCGCCGGTGCCTCCGCCGCCGCGCCCCTCCCCGCCGGCGCACCCCTCGACGTACCCGAGCAGGAGAAGCCATGAGCGACGCGGTCACCGACACTCGCGCCGAGACGGCGGCGAGCGACAGCCCGGCGCCGACCGCCGACGCCACCGGCCCCGCGGCCGCCGCCGGCGGCATCGCGCCGGCCACGGTCGCGGAGCGGGCCGCGGGCCTGGAGCTCGCCGAGTTCGCCGACATCGAGGAGGCGATGCGCGACGTCGTCGACCCCGAGCTCGGCATCAACGTCGTCGACCTCGGCCTCGTCTACGGCATCCACGTCGCCGACGACAACACGGTCACCCTCGACATGACGCTGACCTCGGCGGCCTGCCCGCTGACCGACGTCATCGAGGACCAGACCCGCTCCGCGCTCGTCGACGGCCCCGACGGCCTCGTCGCCGGCGTGACGATCAACTGGGTCTGGATGCCCCCGTGGGGCCCCGACAAGATCACCGACGACGGTCGCGAGCAGCTGCGCGCCCTCGGCTTCAACGTCTGACTCGCCCAGCGAGCCGCCGCCGGTCTGGCCGGGATCATCGTCCGGCCAGACCGGGCCGCCGTCGAGCGGTCCCGTGACGTTCACCCCGAACTGGTGGCGAAGGTTCGACCCGACGTTCACCAGCTCGACGTTCACCAGCTCGACGTCCCAGCCGAGAGCCTTACGCCGGTCGCCGTGGTTGGCGATGTCGCGCTTCTCGACCTGCAGCGTTACCAGCGGACGGTGCCGGTACCCGCCCGCCGACCCTCAGCCCGTGACGCTGGGCCGTCACGCACCAGGCGCATGATCGCGCCATCATTTCGGCGGCACCGGGCAAGGCGGCGACAGGCAGCGCGTTTCGCGCGCCGGAGAAGCGGAAGCTGGGAATCTGGCCCATCTCGCCAAGCCGGCCCCTTGGCACCGGCCGGGGCCCCAGGCCCCGGCCAGGTGTTCCGCGGAACCGTGTCGTGATCAAGGTGTTCCGCGGAACCGTGTCGTGATCAAGGTGTTCCGCGGAACCGTGTCGTGATCAAGGTGTTCCGCGGAACCGTGTCGTGATCAAGGTGTTCCGCGGAACCGTGTCGTGATCAAGGTGTTCCGCGGAACCGTGTCGTGATCAAGGTGTTCCGCGGAACCGTGTCGTGATCAAGGTGTTCCGCGGAACCGTGTCGTGATCAAGGTGTTCCGCGGAACCGTGTCGTGATCAAGGTGTTCCGCGGAACCGTGTCGTGATCAAGGTGTTCCGCGGAACCGTGTCGTGATCAAGGTGTTCCGCGGAACCGTGTCGTGATCAAGGTGTTCCGCGGAACCGTGTCGTGATCAAGGTGTTCCGGCGAGGCGCAGGCCAGGGCGCTGGCCGCCGCGCTACTCGACCCCTGACAGAGCCCGGGTGCGTTTGCCGCCGGCGCCGCGCCGCGCATCACGGAGCGCCGTCTCCTGTAGTGGCACAAGATCATCGATCCGTGGGCGCACGGCTGGCCACACCCGCACGACCTGTGGAACCTGGTGCTGACCCAGTTCGCCGCGACCCACCGCGTGATCGCTCCGGATCTGCGCGGTCTCGGCGGCAGCCGCCGCGGGGCGGACCCTGATCGACCACTGCGGCCACCTCATCCCCCTGGACGCACCGGCGGAGACTCTCCGGCTCGTCCAGCCGTTCCTCGGCTGATCGCGTGGACGCGCCGTCTCGCCGTCGGCGTTGCCCGCCACGGGCCTGGCCGGAACTCGCCTTCCGGCCAGGCCGGCTCGCCATCCGATGGGCCGTGCCGATGCGACATGACATGCTACGAACAGTGAGAGGCCGTGCGGCTGAGGGAACCGCCTGATGCTGGACGTGACGACGGAACGCCGGAAAGAGGCGGGACTGGCGGAACGGACGACCTCGGCCGGCTACGACGCCGCAGTCTGGGCCGGTCTTTTCGCGCTGGTGAGCCTCTACTGGGCGCTGGGGGGCACGGTCGGCATCGACACGGTCGGTGGTCCCGTCGAGGACCATGTCCGCGACGGCGCCAGCGCCGCGTCGGCGCTGGCGTGGGGCGCGGTGGTGCTCAAGGCCGCGGGCGTGATGTTCGCGCTCGCCCTGGTCCAGCGCTGGGGTCGGGTGAGCACCGTCCTGCTGGTGGGTTACGGCGGCGTGATCGTGTGGACCGAACTGTTGGTGGTCGTCGGTGTCATCGACGCCGCCCAGGACACCGACTGGTACGCCTTCTACTGGCATCTCGCCCTCTGGGACCCCCACTTCGTGGTCTGGGGCATCCTGCTCGGCATCGCCACCCGCCATCGCGCCCGACGCGCGACCTGACGCGCCGGAGGCGAGTGGAGCTACCGGCCAGGGGTCGCCGGGCCGCTCTCTCCTGCGGCTGCCTGTGCGTTTGGGCCGGCCGCCGGCGTGGCCCGACCGGGCCGGTTCGGGGCCTGGAGTCGACCCCGTTCGGGGCAGTCGTCCGGCGGTGGTTCCTAGCCTTCCAGGCCCAGCTTGTAGGGTCGCAACAGGCGATCGGCGGAGTCATCGGTCATTCCCGGCAACGATCCCCATCCGGCGGCTTTTCCCTTTGGGCTCGGGGTGGATTCGGGGTCGTTCGGGACGCCGGGTGTGGATGTGTACCCGGCCGGGCAGGGACGTGTCGGCCCGCGGATCGCCCCGCAGACCATGCCATGAGACGGGAGCAAGTCTGTGCCGAGTCCGCGGGTCCTCGGCCTGGTGCTGGCCGGGGGGGCCGGGCGGCGGCTGGCGCCGCTGACGGCCGATCGGGCCAAGCCCGCCGTTCCCTTCGGTGGGTTGTACCGGCTGATCGACTTCGTGTTGTCCAACCTGGTCAACGCCGGCTATCTGCGGATCGCCGTGCTCACCCAGTACAAGAGCCACAGCCTCGACCGGCACATCACCACGACGTGGCGGATGAGCAACCTGCTGGGCAACTACGTCACCCCGGTGCCGGCGCAGCAGCGCCTCGGCCCCCGGTGGTTCGCCGGCAGCGCCGACGCCATCCACCAGTCGCTGAATCTCGTCCACGACGACAACCCGGACATCGTCGTCGTCTTCGGCGCCGACCACGTCTACCGGATGGATCCCCGGCAGATGGTCGCCCAGCATCTCGACTCCGGCGCCGGGGTGACCGTCGCCGGGTTACGGGTGCCGCGCGCGGAGGGCCGGTCGTTCGGGGTCATCCAGACCGGCCGGGACGGGCGGATCATCGAGGCGTTCCTGGAGAAGCCCGCCGACCCGCCCGGCCTGCCGGGCAGCCCGGAAGAGACGTTCGCGTCCATGGGCAACTACGTCTTCTCCACCGACGTGCTCATCGACGCGCTGCGCAAGGACGCCGCCGACGAGGACAGCCGGCACGACATGGGCGGCGACATCATCCCGATGCTCGTCGCGCAGCGCGCCGCGGCCGTCTACGACTTCAGCGACAACGTCGTGCCCGGCACGACCGCCCGCGACCGCGGGTACTGGCGCGACGTCGGCACGCTCGACTCCTACTTCGACGCGCAGATGGACCTGTGCGCGCTCGACCCGGTGTTCAACCTGTACAACCGCGAGTGGCCGATCTTCACCAGCGTGCCGTCGCTGCCGCCGGCCAAGTTCGTCCACGACGATCCGCGGCGCACCGGCATCGCGATCAACAGCATCGTCAGCAACGGGGTGATCGTCTCCGGCGGCACGGTGCGCTCCGCGGTGCTCTCGCCGGGCGTGCGGATCAACTCCTGGGCCGAGGTCGACCGCGCGGTCGTCCTGGACAACGCCGTCGTCGGGCGCGGCGCCGTCGTCCGCGACGCGATCCTCGACAAGAACGTCCACGTCCCGCCGGGCGCCCAGGTCGGCGTCGACAAGGACCGCGACCGCGCCCGCGGCTATACCGTCAGCGAACGCGGCATCACCGTGGTCGGCAAGGGCGTCACCGTCACCGACTGACCGCGCCACCACTGCACCCGCGCCACCTCCACCCACTCGTCCACCCCGTCGATGGAGAGACAGTCCATGCGCGTCGCGCTGCTCACCCGCGAGTTCCCCCCGGACGTCTACGGCGGGGCGGGTGTGCACGTCGAGTACCTGGCCCGCGAACTCGCCCGGCTCGTCGACCTCACCGTGCACCGGGAGGCCGGCGGGCAGCGGGAGGTGGCCGGCGGTGATGACCGGTCCGTGCTGGAGGCGGCCGGCGGGCCGGGCGTCGCCGCGGTGCGCGCCCACCCGAGCTGGGCGGCGCTCGCCGGCTCCGACGACGTGCTGCGCACCCTGTCGATGGAGCTGTCGATGGCGGCGGTGGCCGCCGGTGCGGACGTGATCCACTCCCACACCTGGTACACGAACCTCGGCGGCCACCTCGCCGCCCTGCTCGGCGGCGTCCCGCACGTGATGACGTCGCACTCGCTGGAGCCGCGCCGGCCGTGGAAGGCCGAGCAGCTCGGCGGCGGCTACCGGCTGTCGTCGTGGTCCGAGCGGATCGCCATCGAGTCGGCGGCGGCGGTGGTCGCGGTGAGCGCCGGGATGCGCGCGGACATCCTCGACGCCTACCCGGCGGTCGACCCGGCGCGGGTGCACGTGATCCGCAACGGCATCGACACCGACGAGTACCGGCCCGATCCGGCGACCGACGTCCTCGAACGGCACGGGGTCGACCCGGAGCGGCCCACGGTGATCTTCGTGGGGCGGATCACCCGGCAGAAGGGGCTGCCGGTGCTGCTGCGCGCCGCGGCGGCCATCGACCCGCGGGCGCAACTCGTGCTCTGCGCCGGCGCCCCGGACACCCCGGAACTGCTCGCGGAGACCACCGCGCTGGTCGACGGGCTGCGCGTCGAGCGCGGCGGCGTCGTCTGGCTGAACGGGATGCTGAGCAAGCCCGAGGTCATCCAGCTCCTCAGCCACGCCACCGTGTTCGTCTGCCCGTCGGTGTACGAGCCGCTGGGCATCGTCAACCTGGAGGCGATGGCCTGCTCCACCGCCGTCGTCGCCTCCCGCGTCGGCGGCATCCCGGAGGTCGTCGACGACGGCGTCACCGGGCTGCTCGTTCCGCCGGACGAGCCGAAGGCGCTCGCCGACGCCGTCAACACCGTGCTCGCCGACCCCGCGCGGGCCGCGGCGATGGGCCGCGCCGGCCGGGAGCGGGCGGTCGGCGAGTTCGCCTGGGCGGCCGTCGCCGAGCGCACCGCGGCCCTGTACGACTCCGTGGCCGGCCGTTAACCGAACGTGGGACGGGGAGCCCGCCGCCCGGCGGATCCCCTCAGGCCTGGCCGGTGTGGCCGCGGATGACGTCGTCGACGTCGTCCGCCGTGGCTGCGCGCCGCAGCCACAGATCCAGCAGGTCGATGTCGACGCACTCCAGGATCCGCCGACGAACCGCCTCGGGCACGGGGACCCCGCGGCTGTCCAGCACGAGCAGCACCGCCTTCGCCTCGCCGCGAGCCTCCCCGCGGGCTTCTCCGCGAGCCTCCCCGCGGGCTTCTCCGCGGGCTTCTCCGCGTGCGTCGATCTCGTTGTAGCGTTCGTAGTGGTAGCGCCGTCCGACGGCAGTCGTCATGAGGAAAGCCTCCCATCGGTCGCGGGCCGCCTGAGGCAGCCGACCCACGGTCACATCATCGTAGAAGATCTTTTTCTCGGGTTCCAGCGCGTCCAGCGCCGCGAGCAGCGCCGGGAACATCACGTCGATGTCGGCGTCGTCAAGGTGGCACGTCGCCGCAAACAGCGCGGACGCCGGCCGCGCCGTCGCCTGCTCGACGTCCGGGAGCAGCGGAACGTCGTCGGCGGTGAACATCCGCGGAGACAGCCGCGCCCCGCTGTGGGTGTCCGCGGCGATCTGGTCGCGGTACCAGCGGGCGACCGCCGGATCCGGCACGAACACCACCAGGGAGGCCGTCACCCGGAACTCGGTCTCCAGATGACCGACATACAGCTTCCACGACCCCAGCTTGCGCGCGTCACGGCCGCGCTGAACCTCGTAGACGGTGCCCCGTACCGGGATGTCCTCCGCGTCGCAGTACAGCACCATCGCGTCGGCGAGAAAGGTCTGCGGCCGCACATGGGGGTCGTGCAGCCGGGCGTGGTCGAACGCGGGCGCGTCCGCACCGCCGAGCAGCTCCGTCTGGACCCAGTCGGGCAGGGCGGGATCGAGCCGGAGGAGCTCAAGCGGTAACTCGTGGGCGGAAGTGGGCATGCCGCCACCATGCCAGGCAGGTGTGACAGATCTGGCGCGTCACGTCACCGCAGACCACGTCACCCGGGGTGTGCTGGCGGTACGTGTGCCGGCGGTGACGCTGCCGGCCCGCATGGGTGGTCAGCGCTGCCAGGCGGTCTCGGACACGGGGGAGCGGCCCAGCAGGGGGCGCCACCAGGCCTCGTTCTCCTTGTACCAGGCGATCGTGGAGCGCATCCCCTCGCTGAAGTCGATCAGCGGCGACCAGCCGAGCTCCGTGCGCAGCTTGGTGGAGTCCAGCAGGTAGCGGCGGTCGTGGGAGGGCCGGTCGGGCACGATCGTCTTCAGTGACGCCGGCAGGCCGAGCTCGGCGAGGACGGTGTCGGCGATGGTCTCGATGTCGGCCTCGACCCCGGAGCCGACGTGGTAGGTCTCGCCGACGCGGCCGCGGTCGAGCACGGCGTCGATCGCCCGGCAGTGGTCCATCACGTGCAGCCACTCGCGCCGGTTCGTCGTCGAGGCGTACAGGGGGAGCTGCTCGCCCTGTAGCGCGCGGGTCACGAACAGCGGGATGACCTTCTCCGGGAACTGGTACGGCCCGTAGTTGTTCGAGCAGTTGGTGATCGTGACCGGCAGGTCGTAGGTGTAGCCGTAGGCGCGCACGGCGTGGTCGCCGCCGGCCTTCGCCGCGTTGTACGGGGTGCGCGGCAGGTAGGGGGCGTCCTCGGTGAAGGCCCCCGGGTCGTTGAGGTCCATGTCCCCGTAGACCTCGCAGGTGGAGATCTGGTGGAAGCGGGCGACCCCGACCGTGCGGGCCGCCTCCAGCAGCGTCTGCGTGCCCGTCACGTTCGTCGAGAAGAAGTCGCCCGGTCGGATGATCGCCAGGCTGTTGTGCGACTCGGCGGCGAAGTTCACGATCACGTCGACGGTGTGCTCGCGCAGTGTGGACTCGATGAGCTCGCGGTCGCGGATGTCGCCGTGGACGAAGGTGATGCGCTCGGCGAGGTCGTCGAGGTTCTCCCGGCAGCCCGCGTAGGTCAGGGCGTCGAGCGCCACGACGGCGTCCGCGGGGTGCCGCTCGCGCCAGTAGCGGACGAAGTTCGACCCGATGAACCCGGCGGCTCCGGTCACCAGCAGCGTCGACATCGTTCGGCCTTTCGGTCGGCCCGCGTGCTTCGGCGCACGCGGTGGGATGGGCGGTCGGCGGCCATGGTCTCGCGGCCCGGGCCGAGCGGACTCAAGTCTGCCTGGTACGCGCCGCGGCGGTCCGCGCCGGGTTGGCCGGGAGGGCCGGGAGGGCCGGGGGTCCCCGCCCGCACCATCCGGTGACGGTGAACGTCCCCGTCCAGGTCCGTGACGTCATGTCGTGGTAACACGCGCAAATTACGCTCCGGCCTGTGGCGGACCTGTTCGAGGGTTATCCGGCGGAAGCGGCGGCCACGGCGGCCTGGGACGAGGTGTTCGAGGCCTCGAACACCCCCCGGGACGTGTACGCCGCCCTCTATGACGCGTTGCAACCCCTCAGCAGCGCAGATCTCGCGGCCCGCAAGGTCGCCCTGGACCGGGCGTTCCGGGACGCGGGCATCACCTTCAACCTCTTCGGTGAGGAGCGGCCGTTTCCCCTGGACCTCGTGCCGCGGCTGCTCGACGGCGACGAGTGGGACGTCATCGAGCGCGGCGTCACCCAGCGCGTCCAGGCGCTGGAGGCGTTCCTGGCGGACGTCTACGGGCCGGCCGAGGTGCTCGCCGACGGCATCGTGCCGCGCCGGCTCGTGCTGACCAGCGCCCACTTCCACCGCGCGGCCCACGGCATCGACCCGCCGAACGGGGTGCGGGCGCACGTGTCCGGGATCGACCTCATCCGCGACGAGCAGGGCGGCTTCCGCGTCCTGGAGGACAACGTCCGGGTGCCGTCGGGGGTCAGCTACGTGATCGAGAACCGCCGGGCGATGACCCGGGTCTTCCCGGAGCTGTTCGCCACCCACCGGGTGCGCCCGGTCGCCGACTACGCGACCCACCTGCTGCACGCGCTGCGTGCCGCCGCCCCGCCGGAGGTCGCCGACCCGACGGTGGTCGTGCTCACCCCGGGCGTCTACAACTCCGCCTACTTCGAGCACGCGCTGCTGGCCCGACAGATGGGCGTGGAGCTGGTCGAGGGCCGCGACCTGACGGTGCGCGACAACAAGGTCACCATGCGGACCACCGAGGGCGAGCAGCCGGTGCACGTCGTCTACCGCCGGGTGGACGACGACTGGCTCGACCCGCTGCACTTCCGGCCGGAGTCGATGGTCGGCTGCGCCGGCCTGGTCAACGCCGCCCGCGGCGGGCACGTGACGATCGCCAACGCGGTCGGCAACGGGGTCGCCGACGACAAGCTGATGTACACCTACGTCCCCGAGCTCATCCGGTACTACCTCGGCGAGGAGCCGATCCTGCCGAACGTCGACACCTACCGGCTGGAGGACCCCGACCAGCGGGCCCACGTCCTCGACCACCTGGACACCCTCGTCGTCAAGCCGGTCGACGGTTCCGGTGGCAAGGGCATCGTCATCGGGCCCCAGGCGAGCGACGCCGAACTCGCCGAGCTGCGGGTGCGGGTCAGCGAGGACCCCCGCGGCTGGATCGCCCAGCGGGTCGTCAAGCTCTCGACGTCGCCGACGCTGACCGACGACCGCCTCGGCCCCCGGCACGTGGACCTGCGCCCGTTCGCCGTCAACGACGGCACCAAGGTGTGGGTGCTGCCCGGCGGGCTGACGCGGGTCGCGCTGCCGCGGGGCAGCCTGGTCGTCAACTCCAGCCAGGGCGGCGGCTCCAAGGACACCTGGGTGCTCGCCGCCGAGCGCAACCCGCGAGAACCGGCGCTGCCGATGGCCCGCCCACCCGGTGCCGCCGCCCGCCCCGCCAGCGGCCCGGACCACGGTCCGGTCTCCTCCGACCAGCAGCAGCAGCAACAACAGCAGAACCAGGCCGGCCCCGCGGCCGCCGCCGGGATCGCCGGTGCCGCTGCGACCGCCGTGACCGCTGCGACCGCCGTGACCGCCGCGACTGCTGTGACCGCCGGGAGCTCGGGATGCTGAGCCGGATCGCCGAGTCGCTGTTCTGGATCGGCCGCTACGTGGAGCGGGCCGAGTCCACCGCCCGCATCCTCGACGTACACGTCCACCGGGTGCTGGAGGACCCCTGGCTCGACGCGGGTTCCGCCGGCCGCGAGCTGCTCGCCGTCATGGGCCAGCCCGCGACCTTCCACCAGCAGGTCGACTCCCGCACGGTGACCGAGACCCTCGCCTACGACCCGGCGCGGCCGTTCAGCATCACCGGGGCGCTCTCGGCGGCCCGGGAGAACGCCCGCAGCGCGCGCGTGGTCGTCTCCAGCGACGTCTGGGAATGCCTCAACGCCACCTGGAACGACCTGCCGCACACCGAGGAGCTGGCCCGCCGGCTCGGCCCGCACGTGTTCTTCCGCTACGTCCGCGAGCGCACCGCGATGCTCGCCGGGCTCGTCGACGCCACCCTCGCCCGCGACGACGGCTGGCGGTTCCTGGTGCTCGGCCGCAGCCTGGAACGCGTCGACATGACCTCCCGGCTGCTGTCGTCGAGCATCAGCGACGACCCGCACTCGCAGAGCTGGATCAGCCTGCTGCGCTCCTGCGGCGCGCACGAGGCGTACCTGCGGACCTACCGGCGCGCCGTCGACGCCGCCCGGGTCGCCGAGTTCCTGCTGCTCGACCGGCTGTTCCCGCGCTCGGTGTACTGGTCGCTGGCGCTGGCCGAGGACATCCTCGCCGAACTCGACGGGGGCCGCGGCCGACCCCGGTCCACCGTGGACGACGCCGCCCGGCGCACCGTCGGGCGGACCCGCACGGAGCTGGAGTTCCACAGCGTCGCCGAACTCGTGGAGAACATGCCGGACCTGCTCGCCTCCCTGCAGAGCACCTGCTCGTCGGTCAGCGCCGAGGTGACGGCCCGCTACTTCGCCCGGGAGGCGCCGCGGTCCTGGGCGATGGAGGTGCCGGCGTGAACCGGCCGTCGCGGCTGACCCGCCCGGCCAGTCCCACCCGGGTGGTCCGCCCGGCCAGGGGCGACGGCGCGGCCCGGTGGACGCGGCGGGCCCCGGCGCCGCGCCGGGGGCGGCCGGCGAGCCCGACCCGCTCGATGGGCCCGACCCGGCCCACCCGACCCACCCGAGGGGACTCCTGGTGAGCTGGCAGATCCGCATCGAGCACTCGACGGGCTACCGCTACGCCAGCCCCGTGCTGTCCTCCTACAACGAGGTCAGGATCATCCCGCAGACCGCCGCGTCCCAGCTCACGCTGGAGGCCACGGTCCGCACCGAACCGGCGGCGACCACCTACCGCTACTGGGACTACTGGGGCACCCAGGTCACCGCGTTCGACCTGCACACCCCCCACACCGAGCTCGTCGTCACCGGCCGGTCGATCGTGCAGACCGCCGCGGCACCGCACCCCCCGACCGACGTCCCCACCTGGGAGCGGCTGGGCGCCGACCCGGTCGCGGACGAGTTCGTCGAGTACCTGCGCCCCTCGGCGTCCACCCCGGAGCACCCCGAGCTCGCCGCCGCCGCCCGCGACCTGGCCGCCCGCCACGGGCCGCGGGAGTTCATCCCCGCCGTCGGCGACTGGGTCCGCGAGCGGCTCGCCTACCGGACCGGCACCACCGGTGTGCACACCTCCGCGGTGGAGGCGTGGCGCCGCGGCGAGGGCGTCTGCCAGGACTTCGCGCACCTCGCCCTGGTCCTGATGCGGGCGGCGGGCATGCCGGCGCGCTACGTCTCCGGCTACCAGCACCCCTCCGCCACGGCGGAGGTCGGCGAGACCGTCGAGGGGCAGTCGCACGCCTGGGTGGAGGGCTGGCTCGGCCGGTGGTGGGGCTTCGACCCGACCAACGCGGTCCCCGCCGGCGAGCAGCACGTGGTCGTCGCCCGCGGTCGCGACTACAACGACGTCCCGCCCGTGCGCGGCGTCTTCTCCGGCGGCACCTCGACCTCCCTCGGTGTCACCGTCGCCGTGACCCGCCTGGCCTGACCCCGCCGGCGGCGACCCCGCGGCCCGAGGGTGTCGCGGCCCGAGGGCGTCGCGGTGGGGAGACGTCGCGGTGGGGAGGCGTCGTGGTGTGCGGGGCGTCGGGGTGTGCGGGGCGTCAGGGCGTGCGGGGCGTCGGGGCGTGAGGACGTCGCCACGTGGGGACGTCGCCCCGCAGGAACGGCACCGTAGTCTGGACGGCATGCGCATCGCCGTGTCGTGATCGGATGATGTCCCGCCCCGGTGGCGTTTCCACCGCCGTCCGTAGCCGTCTGACGTCACCACGGCGTCGCCCCCGAAAGAGGCCCAACCTCAATGATCATCGTGTCCGAGCTCGAACTGCGCGCCGGAGCCCGCACCCTGATCGAGCCCGTCTCCTTCCGGGTGCAGCAGGGCGACCGGATCGGTCTGGTCGGGCGCAACGGCGCGGGTAAGACGACGCTGCTGAAGGTGCTGGCGCGGGAGGGCATTCCGTTCGCCGGCGGCGTCGACGTCCGCGGGGAGCTGGGCTACCTCCCGCAGGACCCGCGCGCCGGCGACCCGACCGACACCGCCCGCGACCGGGTGTTGTCCGCCCGCGGCCTCGACGTGCTGCTGCGCGAGATGGAGAAGCTGCAGCTGGAGATGGCCGAGCTGGTCGACGCGAAGGCGCGGGACGCGGCGATTCGCCGCTACGGCAGCCTGGAGGAGCGCTTCGGCACCCTCGGCGGGTACGCCGCCGAGGCGGAGGCGGCGCGGATCTGCTCGTCGCTGGGCCTGGCCGACCGGGTGCTCGCCCAGCCCATCGGCACGCTCTCCGGCGGGCAGCGCCGCCGGGTCGAGCTGGCCCGGATCCTGTTCGCCGGGTCCGGCAGCTCGGATGCGACGCTGCTGCTCGACGAGCCGACGAACCACCTCGACGCCGACTCCATCGTCTGGCTGCGTGACTTCCTGCGTGCGCACAACGGCGGCCTCGTCGTCGTCAGCCACGACGTCGACCTGCTCGACCGGTGCGTCAACAAGGTCTTCCACCTCGACGCCAACCGCGCCGCCCTCGACGTCTACAACGTCAACTGGAAGACCTACCTCAACCAGCGGGAGCTCGACGAGCGGCGCCGTAAGCGGGAACGCGCCAACGCCGAGAAGAAGATCGACTCGCTGAAGGCGCAGGCCGACAAGATGCGGGCGAAGGCGACCAAGGCCCGCGCCGCCCACCAGATGGACCGCCGCGCCGAGCGGCTGGCCGCCGGCCTCGCCGACGTCCGCGTCGCCGACCGGGTGGCGAAGCTGCGCTTCCCGGACCCGGCACCCTGCGGGCGCACCCCGTTGACCGCCAGCGGCCTGTCGAAGTCCTACGGTTCGCTGGAGGTGTTCACCGACGTCGACCTGGCGATCGACCGGGGGTCGAGGGTGGTCGTCCTCGGGCTCAACGGCGCCGGCAAGACGACGTTGCTGCGCATCCTCGCCGGTCAGGAGCGCGCCGACACCGGCGAGGTGCATCCGGGGCACGGCCTGCGGCTGGGTTACTACGCGCAGGAGCACGAGACGCTGGACACCGACCGCTCCGTGCTCGACAACATGCGGGCCGCCGCACCGGGCACCTCCGACGTGGAGCTGCGGCGCATCCTCGGCGCGTTCCTGTTCAGCGGTGACACCGTCGAGCAGCGCGCGCAGACGCTCTCCGGCGGCGAGAAGACCCGCCTGGCGTTGGCCGGCCTGGTGTGCAGCTCGGCGAACGTGCTGCTGCTCGACGAGCCGACGAACAACCTCGACCCCGCCTCCCGGGACGAGGTGCTCGCCGCGCTGACCACCTACAAGGGCTCCGTGGTGCTCGTCACGCACGACCCGGGCGCGGTCGAGGCGCTCGATCCGCAGAAGGTGCTGATGCTGCCCGACGGCGTCGAGGACAACTGGTCACCCGATCTGATGGAGCTCATCACCCTGGCGTGAGGTCACCCTGGCGTGATGCCCGCCGGGCGGCCGGTCGCGGCGTCCGGGCGGCCGCGAGGTCGGGGCGTCCGCGCCACCGGGCCCGCGCGCACCCGCCGCACGGCCGGCGGGTCGGACTTGCCAGACTGGGACGTCAGGTCGGAGGGGACACCGGCCTGACCCGAAGTGGAGAGTCTTTGTGAGTACGCAGGGCGGCACCAAGGCGGTTCTGGCGGCGCTGGCCGCCAATCTGGGCATCGCGGTGACGAAGTTCGTGGCGTTCCTGCTCACGCAGTCGTCGTCGATGCTCGCCGAATCCATTCACTCGGTCGCCGACTCCGGCAACCAGGGTCTGCTGCTGCTCGGCCAGCGCAAGTCGGCCAGCCCGCCGGACGAGGAGCACCCCTTCGGGTACGGCCGCGCGCGGTACATCGCCGCCTTCCTCGTCGCCATCGTGCTGTTCAGCGTCGGCGGGCTGTTCTCCGTCTACGAGGGAGTCGAGAAGCTGCGCCATCCGCACGAGCTGGAAAGCGGCCTCATCGCCGTCGTCATCCTGGTGATCGCCGTCGGGCTCGAGTCCTACTCGCTGTCCACCGCGGTCCGCGAGTCGAGCAAGACCAGAGGAGACCGCTCCTGGTGGCAGTTCATCCGGGAGGCGCGCGCCCCGGAGCTGCCGATCGTCCTGCTCGAGGACCTCGCCGCCGAGCTGGGGCTGATCTTCGCTCTGCTCGGCGTCGGGCTGACCCTGCTGCTCGACGATCCCATCTGGGACGGCGCCGGCACCCTGGCCATCGGCATCCTGCTGCTCGTCGTCGCGGTGCTCGTCGCGACCGAGGCGTACGGCATGCTTGTCGGGGAGGCCGCGACCCCGCAGGCCGTCGCGACGATCCGCGGCACGCTCGCCGCCGCACCCGGGGTGACGAAGGTCATCCACCTGCGGACCCTGCACCTGGGCCCGGACGAGTTGCTCGTCGCCGCCAAGATCGGGATTGCGCCGACGGCGACGATGCGGGAGGTCGCCGCGACCATCGACGGCGCCGAGGAGGCGCTGCGGGCGTCCCTGACGGTCCCGATGCGGATCTTCCTGGAGCCGGACATCCCCCGCGACGCGCTGCCCCGACCGGCCGCGAGCGGCACCGAGGCGACCTCCGCACCTGCCTGACGCCGTCCGCCGGCGCCGTCGGGCTCGGAGCCGGTCGCGGCCGTCGGCGGGCGCGGGTCAGGCCTGGGGGCCGCCGAGGCAGAGTCGCAGGGCGAGGGCCCCGATCGCACCCAGCGACACGAGGATGACCGGCAGGCTGCCGGCCTGCAACCGGTCGCCCGGCCGGGCCGGTCGGGGCCGGGGTGCCACCGCCGCGACCAGCAGCCAGGGAAACACCGGCAGCCAGCTCCGTTCCGCCCCGCCCTCGGCGAGGCCCAGCGGCACCGCGAACAGCACGGTGGCCGTGGCGCCGACCAGGAACGGCCAGCCCGGCGTCAGGCGTAGCCGGCGCGCGGCGCGGACGGCGACGGGACCGGTGGCGAGAACCAGCACGGTCAGGTCCAGGAAGAGCCAGGCCAGCGCGGCTCCGGCCGACGGCCGCGGCGCGCTGGCCAGGGTCAGCCCGTCCGGCCAGGAGAAGCCCCAGGCGTAGAACAGCCACAGTGGCAGCAGCGCGCCGAGCCCGGTGATGACGTTGAGCAGCGGCCGGCGCCGAACGAAGTAGGCGGCTGCGACCGCGACCCCCAGCCACACCGGGGCGTAGCCGAACAGCGCCGCCAGACCCAGCAGCAGTCCGCTCGCCAGCGCCCACCAGACCGACCGGCGCGCCGGCTCGCAGCCGACCACGCCGACGGCGACTGCCAGCGCGGCGAGCGTGGCGGTGACGGCGTCCGGGGAGGCCGCCATCCATCCGCTCCACGGCGCCAGGACGAGGACGGGAACCAGGCGGCGGGCCGCGGTCTCGTGGCACAGCGAGCGCACGGCGACGCACACCACCGGGACGGTCAGCGCGCCGAGCGCGGTGAACAGCACGCCGATCGTCACGGCGCCGTGCAACCCCGCCCGGGTGAGCAGCCAGGTGGCGAGCACCGGCCCCGGCGGGTGCGCCGGCAGCACGGCGACCGCGCCGGCGGCCGCGTGTGGCGTCGTCGTCGTGTAGGCGGCGAGCAGGCCGCGCGGGTCGTCGCCGACCGCGCCGGCCGCCTCGAGCAGGTCCGCCGGTGCGCGCAGACCGGCGGCGAGATCCCCGGGGGCGACCAGGGCAAGCGCGAGGCTCCACGCCAACGAGCCCACATAGCCCAGCAGCAGCAGAGTGCTCCAGGGCAGTCGGAACGCCACCGACCGCGCGGCCGGGGCTGCGCGGGTGGTGACCGGTGGCGCGGCGGTCGGAGTGGTGTCGGTCGGGGTGGTGGCGGTTCCCATGACGGGGTCGGCGGGCTGGGTGCCGCCGGGCTGTGTGGTGCTGTCGGGCTGTGTGGTGCTGTCGGGCTGTGTGGCGCCGCCGGGCCGGATCGTCGACGCCCACCAGGCCGTGACCGCGATCATGACTGCGGCGACCGCGAGCGGGACGACGACGACGGGGTCCAGCCGCGGCTGCCAGCCGTCGTGCCACGGGGGGCTCGTCAGGCCGAGATCGACGTCGGTGCCTGCCAGCACGGCGGTGCCGGCGAGCCCGAACGCGACCAGGACCAGCCAGATCCCGGCCTCGGCGAGTTCCGCGCGCACCGCCGGCCCGAGCGCCGTGGTGCGCGCGCCGGCCCGCCGGTCCGCCGATCCGCGCGCGGCCGCCGGGACGCCCGTCCGCTCCGACGCACTGCCGGTGACGCTCACGGCCTCGCCTCACCGGTCGCCGCGTGCCGGGACGTACCCGGCGCCGAACCGGCGATCACCACTTCACGGGCCACCCCTGCACGGTAACGAGTCTCCCGCCGGCGGCGGTCCAGGGCCGATCGGCGCGCGGGTCCCGGGTGCGCGAACCCACACTCGGGCCGTCGTCGCGGGGCGGCGGGCACCGCGCGGCGGCGGTCTGGCGGCCGGCCTCGGCCGCGTACGGGCCGCCGCGGGGTGTGAGTAATCAGTCGGTTTGATCTGCGGCGTTCGCGGTCCGTCGACGCGCTAGGTACAGTGATCGACTGTTGGTTGTACCTGCGGTATTGCGTTGAGGGAAGATCGCCGATCATGCGGGTGACGATGTTCGTGGCGACGCGCCGTTGCCGTTGTTAGGCCGTGCGCAGGGGATTGGGGACACTGGTCACCGTGCATGGTCGGCCGTGGACACCCAGCGTGCCTGCGGGCGGGTGCGACCCGGGCTATGTCGGCGCTGGCGTCGGCGTGGAGATGGAAGCGCGAGGGCACGGTCACGCACCGGCGCGCCGCGTGTGATGGATCACATCTGCTTCGAGTGGCGCGTTCACTCGAGCTGAGTGAAGATCGGTTCGCAGATCATCGAACACGGAGGGGGCCACGTTGGCCGAGCTTAGGAAAGGAACCCGGATCACCGGCGCCGAGCGGGACAAGCTCGCTGCCGAACTTCGGAAGAAGTACGAAGGTGGGCAGAGCATCCGTCTGCTCGCCGAGTCCTCTGGCCGTTCGTACGGTTTCGTCCACCGGATCCTGTCGGAGTCCGGCACGACCCTGCGTGGCCGTGGCGGTGCGACCCGGGGCACCAAGAAGAAGAGCGCCTGATCATGGCGGTGCCGGCCGCCGCCGAATCGGCGGCGGCCGGACTGCGGGTGGAGGTCGTCGGACCGGTCGCGACCATCCGGCTGTCCGGACCCGGAGATCCCGGGTCCCTGGGGGGCCTCGGTTCCGCCCTTGACGACGCCCAGCGGCGCATGGGCGGCGACGTCCGGGTCGTCGTCCTGCGCGTGGGCGGTCAGGCCTCCTCGGGCGCCGGCACCCCGGTGCTTTCACCGGGCGCGGCCGGCTACGCACCGTTCTCATTGTCCTTTCCCTCGTCGCCCGCGCACGCGGATCCGGCCGCCCTGATCGAGGGGTACCGGGTCTGGCGGGCGGCGCTCGATCGGCTGACCATGCGCGCCGACCTCATCAGCATCGCCGCGGTCGCGGAGGTCACCGGGGACGTGGGCACCGCTCTCGCCGTCGCCTGCGACCTGCGGATCTTCGCCGCTGACGCGGGACTGCGCCCGGTCTGGGCGCACGGTGGCCTGCTGCCCGCGGCGGGTGCGCTGACCCGCCTGGCCGACATCGTGGGCTGGTCTCGTGCCCTCGACCTGTGCCTGACCGGCGGGCGCCCGCTTGGCGCGGCCGAGGCCGCCCGGCTCGGGCTGGCCCAGCGGCTGGTACCCGGCCCGCGTCTGGACGACGAGGTCGACACGGTGGTCGCGGGCCTGCTCGCCGCATCCCGTGCCGTCGCCGCCGAGGTCAAGGCGCTCCTGCGCGGCGCCCGCCCGGCCGGCCCGCCGGTGGTTTCGACGCGAGCGGCGGGCCCGACGCGGGCCGCGGCTTCGGCCGGTGCCGGTGCCGGTGCCGACCATCGCGATCTTCCTGACGCCGAGGGTGAGGCGTGGGCGCGCACGCTCGTCGACCTGCTGGACGCCTCGGGGGGCGTCGCGGCGGGCTGACAGGCCGTCGTCCCTCCGGCGGGAATGACTCCGACCCGCGCCTTGCTTACATGATTACAGTGCAAGCAACGGGGGTGGGAGGCGGAATGCGGCCGGGTTCGGACAGCGGGGCCTTCATGCGATCGGTCACCCGGGACCGATCGGCGGCGAGGACCTCGGTGCGGCCGGGGACGCTGCGTCGCATCGCGGCCTTCGCCCGGCCCTGGCGTGGCCAGCTTGGCTGGTTTCTTCTCCTCATCGCGGTCAGTGCCGCGCTCGGCGCGGTCGTCCCACTGATCCTCAAGGAGATCATCGACGGCGGGATCGAGCGTCACCGGGTGGGCTACGTCGAGGTGCTGGCGGCGATCGTCGCCGCCCTGGCCGTCCTCGACGCCGGCCTGTCCCTCGCCCAGCGCTGGTTCTCGGCCCGTATCGGCGAAGGCCTGATCTACGAGATGCGCAGCCAGATCTTCCGGCACGTGCAACGCCAACCGCTGGCGTTCTTCACCCGTACCCAGACCGGGGCGCTCACCAGCCGGTTGAACAACGACGTGCTCGGCGCGCAGTCGGCGTTCACCAACACGCTGTCCGCAGTGCTGTCGAATGTGCTCTCGGTCGGGTTCGTGCTCGCCGCGATGCTCGTACTGTCATGGCAGATCACTGTTGTGTCACTGGTGTTACTACCGGTTTTCATTTTTCCCGCTCGTGCGTTCGCGCCGCGGCTCGCCCGGCTGACCCGGGAACGGTACGGGCTGAACGCGGACATGCACAACACCATGACCGAACGATTCAACGTTTCGGGCGCGATGCTGGCCCAGCTCTACGGGTCCCCGGAACGCGAGGAGGTCAACTTCCGCGGCCGGGCCCGGCAGGTACGCGACATCGGGGTCACCCAGGCCATGTACGGCCGAATATTCTTCGTCTCGCTCAGCCTCGTCGCCTCGCTGGCGACCGCGATCGTCTACGGCTTCGGCGGTCGGCTCGCGGCCCGGGGAGATCTCGAGGTCGGCACCCTGGTCGCGCTCACCGCGTATCTCGGCCGGCTCTACGGGCCGCTCACCCAGTTGTCGAACGTGCACGTCGACGTCATGACCGCACTCGTGTCGTTCGAGCGGGTCTTCGAGGTTCTCGACCTCGAACCGGCGATCGTCGACCGGCCCGATGCCGTCGAGCTGCCGGCGGAGGCGGCGGCCGTGGAGTTCGACCACGTCGGATTCCGGTACCCCGCCGCGGACGAGGTTTCCCTGGCCTCCCTGGAATCCGTCGCGGTTCTCGACACCAGGATCCCCGCGCCGGTGCTGCACGACATCACCTTCCGGGCGGATCCCGGCCAGATGATCGCGCTGGTCGGACCGTCCGGTGCCGGCAAGACGACGATCAGTCAGCTGATCCCGCGGATGTACGACGTCCGGTCCGGCGCGGTCCGGGTCGGCGGGCACGACGTGCGAGACCTGAGCCTGCAGTCACTGCGCGCCGCGGTCGGCGTGGTCACCCAGGACTCCCACCTGTTCCACGACACGGTGCGGGCCAACCTGGCCTTCGCCCGGCCGGACGCCACCGACGAGCAGATGTGGTCCGCGCTGGACGCCGCCCGGATCGGGGAACTGGTGCGCGCGCTGCCGGACGGGCTGGAGACCGTCGTCGGCGACCGCGGGCACCGGCTGTCCGGCGGGGAGAAGCAGCGGCTCGCGATCGCCCGGCTGCTGCTGCGCGCGCCGGGCATCGTCGTGCTGGACGAGGCGACCGCGCATCTCGACAGCGAGTCCGAGGCCGCGGTGCAACAGGCGCTGGGCGCAGCGTTGGCCGGGCGGACCTCGCTGGTGATCGCGCACCGACTGTCCACGGTGCGGGAGGCCGACCGCATCCTCGTCGTCGACGGCGGTCGCATCGTGCAGAGCGGCACCCACGACGAGTTGCTGGCGCGCGGCGGCCTGTACGCCGAGCTGTACCGGACCCAGTTCCGCCCCGCCGCGGAGCCGGCACAGTCCGCCGACTCCGCCGACTCCGCCGACTCCGCGGCCGCGGTCCCGGCCTGAGCCGGACCGGGGCCGGGCCGCGCCGCGGACCCGGGCGCCCTCGGCCGGGGGAGGCGGCGGGGTAACCCGTTCGGTCAGGTACCGGGTTCCACCGAACGTGGCGGTGCCGGGGCGAGCGCGGTGGACTGCGCGGGTGCGGACCCGGGACGCGGAGCCGCGGCGGCGGGACCGGGGTCGGGTGCGGTGGTGACGTCGACCACGGCGATGTCGATGTCGCCGGACGGCTGACGGTGAATAGCGGGATTTCGATTCATGCCCGACTCCGGGGGTGCTCGACCGTGTCATACCGACTTCCGCGTCCGGGTGGAGCGGCTCCCAGGAACGTCGGCACCCTTGCCGTCTTTCCCGTATCACGCGCGCCGACGGACGGGGGTGGCGCGGGGGACGAGTCGGACGGTACGCCGCCGAGCGACCACGCGCAGCATGTACCTGATCGACCTGATCTGACTACTGCCGGGTGCGCGACGCGCGTCTCTCGGCGGCCCCCGTGTGCAATGACCGACGATCAGTACTTAGGCTTTGTCTGTGCCACGTAGAGCCAAGATTGTTTGTACCCTCGGCCCGGCCACCAGCTCGCCAGAGAAGGTCCGGGCCCTCGTCGACGCCGGAATGGACATTGCCCGCCTAAACTTCTCCCACGGAACACACGAACAGCACGCCGTCACCTACGCCCGGGTGCGGGAGGCGGCCGAGGCCGCCGAGCGCAGCGTCGGCATCCTCGCCGACCTGCAGGGCCCGAAGATCCGCCTCGGCACCTTCGCCGACGGTGGCGTCACCCTGCTGCCGGGCCAGCGGTTCACCGTCACCATCCGGGACGTGCCCGGCGACCAGCACCAGGTCGGCACCACGTACTCGGGCCTGCCCGCCGACGTCTCCGCCGGAGACCGCATCCTCGTGGACGACGGCCGCCTCGTCCTGCAGATCGACGGCGTCACCGACACCGACGTCCACACCACCGTCGTCATCGGCGGCCCGGTCAGCGACCACAAGGGGATGAACATCCCCGGGGCTGCGCTCACCGTGCCGGCGCTGAGCGAGAAGGATGCCGACGACCTGCGCTACGCCCTCGAACTCGGTGTCGACATGATCGCGCTGTCCTTCGTGCGCAGCGCTGCCGACGTCAAGTCGGTGCACGCGATCATGGATGAGGTCGGCACCCGCGTCCCGGTCCATGCCAAGATCGAGAAGCCGCAGGCGGTCGCCGCCCTCGACGGCATCATCGAGGCCTTCGACGGGCTGATGATCGCCCGCGGCGACCTCGGCGTCGAGCTGCCCCTCGAGGACGTGCCGCTGGTGCAGAAGCGGGCCGTCGGCCAGGCCCGGGAGCGGGCGAAGCCCGTGATCGTCGCCACTCAGGTGCTCGAGTCCATGGTCAGCGCGCCGAGGCCGACCCGCGCCGAGGCCAGTGACTGCGCGAACGCGGTCCTCGACGGTGCCGACGCGATCATGCTCTCGGCCGAGACGAGCGTCGGGGCCTATCCGATCGAGTCGGTGTCCACCATGGCGCGGATCATCGAGACGGCCGAGGCCGACCTCGGGCGGATCCCGCCACTGCGCACCGAGCCGAGGACCCTCGGCGGGGCGATCGCCCAGGCGGCCGCCTCCGTCGGACACGCCGTCGGCGCCCGCTACCTCGTCGCCCACACCCTCAGCGGTGACACGGCCCGGCGGCTGGCCCGGTACCGCAGCGAGGTCCCGGTGCTGGCCTTCACGCCCATCCCCGCCGTGCGCAACCAGATGGCGCTGTTCTGGGGCGTGGAGACCTTCCTCGTGCCGTTCGCGGAGAGCACCGACGAGATGGTCCGCCAGGTCGACTCCGCCCTACTCCAGATCGGCCGCTGCCGGCCCGGTGAGCTCGTCGTCGTCGTCGCCGGCACCCCGCCCGGCGTCGCCGGAATGACCAACACGATGCGGGTCCACCGCATCGGCGAGGCGGTCTGACGGCCGCACACGTGCAGTCGTGAGGACGCGACGTCGTGTCGTGTCGTTCTTCACCCGGCTCCACCTGACCTGACCTCGACCTGACGTGACCCGACGCCTGACCGGCGGGCGGTTGCCGCGGGGCCCCACCCGCGCCGACCGACGGTCGGGCGCCCCGCCACCTCGAGCGGACGCCGCCCCCGGACCACCGCACACCCCTCGCCTGGGTGCGGTGGCGGGCCCGGCGTCCGCGCCCGCGCCCGCGCCGACCCACGGCGCCGGAGTCGGGGATTCCCGGACCTCCCACGCGTATCCGGATCGAGTTCCGCGCAGGCACCGGTCGCCTCGGCCGCGGGCGCCGACCTCGCTGCTCAGCGATCGGCCGTGCCCGTCCGACAGGCGCCTGGCGGCTGTCATGATGATGCCGGCCGCGTCCCAACCCGCCGACCGGGACCGCGGGGGATCCGTCGACGCGGGTCCGGATCGGATCGGGCGGCAGCCAGTCGGACAAGGGCGCATGGTCAGGGAGTGGTTGCATGGTCGAGCAGGGGAGCGGGCCGGACGATCAGGCACCCGCGGGCACGCCGGCGGCCGACCCGAGCCCGCCCGGCCGCGGGTCGCAGTCCCGGCCCGCCGACCAGTCCCGGCCCGCCGACCAGTCCCGGCCCGCAGAGCAGTCCCGGCCCGCAGAGCAGTCTCCGTCCGCCGAGCAGTCCCGGCAGTCCCGGTCCACCGGGCGGTCGCCGTCCACCGAGCAGCCCCGGTCTGCTGGGCAGCCCCGACCCTCCGGGCAGCCCCGGCCCTCCGGGGGGCAGCCCCGGCCCTCCGGGCAACCTGGGTCGGCTGATCTGTCGCAGTCCGCTGGGCAGGCCCGGTCCGCGGGCCAGTCTCGGTCCGCTGGACAGCCCCAGGCAGACGGCCGGTCCCGATCCGTCGCGGCCGACGACCACTCGGGTGCCGGCACCTCGGCGTCCCCGGATTCGCGTACTCCGCCTCGTGCCGCACCCGCGGGCCGCGTCGCCTCCGAACCGCCCGCCCGGCCCGCCTCCGCCTCGTCCGCCGGCGCCCGCCCCGCCGCCGGCCTGCCCGCTCCGCCCCAGAGCGCGCGCGCGGCCGGTGCCTCCTCGACCGCTGCTCCGCCCGGACGGTCTGGTTCGGGCGCCTCGTCTGGTTCGGTGGGGACGCCAGGTTCAGCAGGGTCAGGTTCGGCGGGTTCGGCCGGTTCGGCCGGTTCGGCGGGCAGCGGGTCCGGCGCCGGTGACCGGCCCGGTGCGTCCCGTCCTCCGGAAGGGGGCACGCGAACCGCCGACGGCGCCCGTGGCCCGATCCGCCCGCCGCTCGCGCCGAACCGGTCCCAGCCCACCGGCGCCCCGCCGGCGCGACAGAATCCGTCTCCCCTTCGTGACAACCGCGGACCGGGTGGCGCCGGCCCCGTCCGCATGACACCCGATTCGGTCGCGCGTGGCCGGCAGTCGGCGGCCGGTGCGCCCGCTGGCCCCCCCGGCCAGGACCGGGCCGGCCTCCCGCCGAACGCTGCGGGGCCGTCGGCGGGAAACGCCGGCGCACGTCCGAGCGCCGCCGGGACGCCGCCGGGCGGATCTGCCGGCGAGCGGCCGACCGCCCGGCCCGGCGCCGGTGCGCCCCGTCCGCCCTCCGGGCAGCCCACCGCCCGGGTAGCGCCTGCGGCGGGGCAGTGGCCCGGGCGGTCACCGGCCCGGTCGGGTGCGTCCGGCGTCTCGGGCGTCTCGAGCGGGCTGGCCGGTGCGCCGGTGTCGTCCGGGGATCCCGGCAGAGCATCGCCGGGGGCGGCGACCCGTACTGGGCGGGCCGATGCAGGCGGCGCGGCCGGATCAGCAGGAGGTGGCGCGGCCGAACCGGCGGGGAGCGCGGGCGACGGATCTCGAGCGCGATCGGCGATCACGGGTCAGGCTGGCTCGGCCGACAACCGTGCACCGGACGGGTCGACCTCCGCGGCCGGTGCTGCTCCGCGGCCACAGGGCAAGGACGGTGGGGCCCCGAAGCCGTCGCGCGTCGACCGGGACGTGGACCGCGACCTCTCTGTGCCACCCCCCGGGGCGAGCCGGTCCGCTCCCGGCGCGTCGCCGGGATCCGCCGCGGGGACGCGGGCACCAGTCCCGCCGGCCCCCCCGCCCGGCTCGCGGGCTGGCGGGCCGGGCTCCAGCCCGGCACCCGGGTCGGGCCAGAACCAGGCGTCGCGCCCCGTCGATCAGCAGCCGTGGACGCCGCAGGCCCGACCGGCCGTCAGCCAGCAGGCTGACCCGCTGCGAACCGCTACACCGCCGCGAACCGCTACACCGCCGCGAACCGCTACGCCGCCGCGCGTCGCCCCGCCGCCGCGACCCGCCGCCGACGTGGCGGCAGACGCGGGGCATCCGAACGTCGTCGCGCCCGCGCCGCCCACGCCGCTACCGTCGCCTGTATCGCCGACGAGGACCGATGTCGCTCCGCCCGCCGCAGCTCCGTCCTCGCCGCCTCAGGCCGCCTCCGCGCCGGCAGACGCCGCACCTCGGCCCACGTGGTTCGAGCGCGAGGCGCCACGATCGTCCGTCCGGCCCGTCGACGCCGGAGTGGGCTGGCCGTCCGGGGAACGCGACGCCGCGGATCGCCCGCCGGCCGGCCGGCCGGCCGGGCCTCCCCGCGGCCGCGGGCCCGATCAGAACCCGGCCGCCTCCCGGGGTTCCGAGCCGCTACCGAGACGCACAGAACGCGGCGGGGAGCTGCCCGTGGCGTTGCCGCCCGCCCGAGACGCCTCGGCCCGCGCCGGGGGCGCGGACGTCGCCAGGCCAGGCCGCCAGAGTACACCGGAACCGCACCGCGCACCGGCCCGCGGCACCGGCGACAGGACCGAGCCGGCAGCTGGAAGCGCCCCCGGGAGCCATGCCGGCGCCGGCACGGCCCAGCTGTCGACCGCACAATCGGCGCTCGATCCGCCGACCATGCGCGTCGGGTTGCGTCGCGATCGCGGGAGTGACGGCCACGGCGAGGCTGCGAAGCGGTTCGCGGCGACCGACGACGGCTGGCGTCTCGCGGATCCGGGACAGCACCCGGCCCCGGACGTCTCCGAGGCGACTGGCGTGTACGAGGCGACTGGCGTGTACGAGAGGTCTGACGCGTCAAAGACGTTGGACGTGTCGCCGGACTTTGAAGGCGGCCGCGCCGGCTCCGTCGCTTCGCCCCGCCTGCACGGTCACGATGCCGTGGCTGGGCCGGGCGTGGCGCCGGAACATGAGGTGCCCCGGCCCGGCGAGCCCGCCGACCCGAACCGGCCGTCCCTGGGTCCCGGCCACCGCACGGTACGGGAACGGGGGCAGCGGCCCGGCCGGCCGGGCGCCGGTGAGCCGCCGCACCAGCTCGAGGCGGCCGGCCAGACCGTGACCGGGCCCGCGACGGCGCCGGACCGCACACGACCGGCGGCCGCGCTGGCCATGATCGTCGGTGCGGTGGGTAGCGTCATCGGCAGCGTCCTGCCCTGGAGCGAGATGTCCAGCGCGGACGAGACTCGGACCTTCAACGGCATCGTCGTCGGGGACGGCCGAGTGGTCCTCGTCCTGGCCGTACTCCTGGGGATCGTGGGTGCGGCGCGGCTCGTGCGCCGGCCGATCGGCGGTAGTGCTGCAGATGTCCTGGTCGCCCGCGTGGTCGCGATCCTGATCGTGGTGATTGCCGGGCTCGATCGGGCCTACGGACCGCCGACGCTCGCGTCCTTTCGGGCCATCTCGGCGGACGTGATCTCCATCCATCCGCAGAACGGGGTCATGGTCACGCTTTTGTCCGGCATCCTCGCCCTGATCGGCGCCGTCCTGCTGGAGCGGCGCACGGTGGCGGCGGGAGGAGGTGGCCGGTGATGACCCGCCCGGTTTGGGTGGTTCTGTCTCGCGACCATGCGGGCGGCTCCCACGCGTGATACGACCGTGCGGGGCGGTCGTCAGACCCCTCCCGTGGTGTCGGACGGTGGTGGCGTGGGTGACCGGTCAACAGCAGAGTCCGTGGGCCCGCCCGGGGGGTGGTGGTTCATCCGTCGCCGCCGGGGGTGCGGGGGGCGACGCCCGGGACGGTGGGACGGCACTACCCGCGGCCGGCCCACGCCCGCCGGAGGTACCGGAAGGACCAGAGGAAGACGGCCGTAGAGCCGCGGTCGCCGCCGAGCTGCGAGCGTGGCGGGCGCGGGCTGCGGCGACGGCGGACCCCGCCTGGTCACGAGCGGGATCCGGCACGGTCTCCCTGGTGACGCCCCAGGTCGGCGTGGCAGTTGGCGGCGCCGCGCCGGAGGTGCGGTCATCGCCCACAGCGTCTCGGGCACATCCGTGGGACGTGCCCTCGGTGGTCGCGGCGTCGGCGTCGGCGTCATCGCGGACGGCCGGACCAGCCGAGCACTCGTGGTCGCATCGGCTCGCGTCCCGCTGCGCCTGGCTACCCGGTCCGCTGGCCGTCTGCGCCGGCGTCGCTGTGATCATTGCGTCAGGGATGCGGTGGGCGACGGTGCGAGCCTACGGGTTCGTGGAGTTCACCGTGCGGGGAACCGATCCCGACCAGCATGGGAGATTGACGGTGCTACTCGGCATCCTCGCCGTGGTCGCGGGCCTTCTCCTCGCCGCCGGACGCAGGGAGTGGGGGCGCATGCTCGCCACCATGACGGGCCTCATGGTCCTGCTGACCGCCGCGGTCGACCTCGTGCAGCTTTACCGGGGAGGTCCGTTCGTCAACAGCGGGCTGCGGACGGCAACCACGGTCGGCCCCGGATTGTGGGTGATCGCTTGCTGTGGGTTCGTTGTTCTGGTGGCTGGAGTGGTTGCGCGGTTCACGCGTCGGCCCGTGGCCGGCGGCGGCGAGCCCCGGCGTTGATCGGCGGCCGGGTGTCTCGTCCTGGTCCCGGGGATGGCGGTGCCCGATCGAGGGGGGTGTGACCCCCAATGGGGGGACGTCCGGTTCGGTGGATTTGGGGTCATGACGGCAACCGCGACATCGGGCACGATGAACGAGGTCAAGGGCATACGGGGGGAGCAGCGAGGCTCGGTCGGGGGACGTGCCGGAGATGTTCCGCACTTGACCGGATCGCGCGCCCTCACGCCACGCGGGGGGTGGCGCGAGGGCGCGCATCGGATACGGGGATTCGGTGTGTGCCGGGGTGGTGGGCGCTGACATGGGGGTGTCGGCGCCCACTGCGCTTTCTCGAGCCGGTCGGAATCTGGTCGCCTCGGTCGTGGCGGGCGAAACGCCGACCTGCAGGTCGCTGGTTTCAGCGGTCTGACGCCTCGGTCAGGCCATCCCCTCTGCCCGGCGATCGAGATGACCATCCTCGATCGCCCGCTTGAACAGGTCGACCTTCGTCGCCGCGTCTCGGCCGACCCGGCGGTACTTCTGGCGGACCCGGTCGATGTACTGCTTGGCCGTCTCCGGGGAGACGTTCATCTTCCGTGCCACGGTCTTCAACGGCATCCCTGTCGCGTACAGGCGCAGCGCCTCGATCTCCTTCGGCGACAGGTCCGGCTTGTCGGGAGAGTCGTCGGTGAGGAGGAGGAAGGCAAGCTGTGGAGAGATCCATCCGGTGCCGGCGGCGGCCGCCCGGATCGCGGTTGCCAGATCCTCGACGTCGTCGGTCTTCGGAACGAAGCCTGAGGCACCGGCGCGCATCGCGTCCCGGACAGTGGCCGGTGACGCCGCGGCGCTGAACACCACCACGGCCCGTTCGTCGGACAGCAGCCGCCGGAGGTTGTCCGGAGGCTCGGTGCCGTCACCGAGGTCCAGATCCAGCAGGACCACCTGTGCGTGTCGCCCGGGCCCAGCGAGCAGCGCGTCGAGGGAACAGGCCGTGTCGATCAGGTCGAAGTCCTTCACGTCGTGCAGCAGGTCAGCGAGACCGCGCAGCACGATCGGGTGATCGTCGACCGCCGCAACCGTGATGATGTCGGAAACCGTCGTGTCGTCCTCTGCGTTCATGGTGGTCCAGTCGTTCTCCCGGACTTGCGAGCCATGACAGACCTCGACACGGCCGTACGGGCGTCGGTGCCCGCCAGTGGGGACGTGGGGGCGTCCCCGGCCGCGAGGAGCGTCGGGGACTCCGCTCGCGCGACGTTCACCATTTCAGCAGATCCCTACCGGACGTCACGACCAGGTTCCGTCATGCGCAACGAGGTCGAAACATCGGGCACTCTCAGCAGTTACAGTCGCATCCGCAACAGTCGCACTCCGCGCACTCGCCGCAGGACTCGCAGCAGTCGCAGCAGTCGCAGGCACCGTCGAGGTCGCAGCCACGGCTGCACAGACCCTCCTTTCGCTGCCCGTCCAGCGGCGACGTGTATTCGCCGCACATCCGGCAGGTCAGGAACATCCCGGCGGCGACCAGGCAGGCCGAGCCCGTCCGTCGGCGCTGTGGCGACCGGCGGTCGGGGCGATCATCCGGCGGCTGGCCGGGCCGCCCGGGCCCCGGCGACTGTGCGGTGGACGCGAAGGTCCGGTCGACGGCATGGTCGAGCCCGTCGCCGAAGAGGAGACGGGCGAGTCGGGCATCGACCGAGTCGGTGAACCGCACTTCGGCCAACGCGTGCCGCAGGTCCCGCCGGCCGTCCTCGCACAGGAGGCGGGCCTCGGCCGGGCTGGTTCCCGTCGCTGTCAGCGGGTTCCACGATCCCGTCCGGGCGTCGTCGAGCTGATCGGTGACGGCGTCGAGCAGATGGACGACGCGGCCGAAGTATCGTCCCACCGCCGCGAGCGGCGCGCGGTTGTCGTCGCACCCGGCCACGACGGCGGTGTGCGCGAGAACTGCGGAAACCGCGGTCTCGGTGGGGGCCAGCGCGTCCAACAGCGCCGCCCCGCCCCGGGCGCTGGCGCCCTCCCGGGCGCGTTGCTCCGCCGCCGCACGTTCCAGCAGGGCGACACCGAGCCCGACCCCGGAGCCGGTGCGCTCGGCGGCTGCCGCGGCCCGGTCGGCCACCCGCTGCGCGATCGCGGCCGCGGGGCGGCGGCGCAGAAGACCGTCGCCGTCCGCGATGTGGTCACCCACGGCGATCGCGCCGGCGGCCAGGGACACTGCGGCCGCCAGCCGCGGGCCCGCCTCGGCGGATGCCGCCACCTCGATCCGGCGCATCCCGCGAAGCGGACACGGCCCTGCCCGGCGGCGTTCTGTCGGCCTGCCGGGCTGCGCGGCGACCAGCACCGACACGAGAACCGCGTCCACGTTCGTGGTGACGCGGGCCCACTGACCGTGATGGTCGCGCAGGGCCAGGCACAACCCGCAGAGATGCGACATCCACGCCGCGTGCAGGTCGTCGGACAGCTGGTGCCGGCAGGGGCGAACCACTCCGAACATGGACGCACCCTCTCAGAAGAGCAGGTGGCGACAGGTGCGCGCGGCTCGAGTCGCCCTGTCTGGCTTGCGACAGTGGGCCCGCAGGGGCGGGACTGCCGAGCGAGGCGGGTCGTCGGCGCGGAGGCCGGCCGGACGCCGGAAGGATCGTTCTCATGCGGACGACGATAGCGTACGATCGAACACGAGTTCGAAACGGGATCGAGCTCCCTCGCCCGGCCGGAAGCCTGACGGGGTGGTGTCATACGTCGTCGAGGAAGCGATGGTGCGACGATGCCAGCAGACCTGCCAGGCGAGCGCGACGTGAGTCGGCCGGCCGCCAGCCAGGGGGAGGCCGAGGCGCGGACCCCGCCCGGCCACAGCGCGATGCGCGTGTTCGACCGGGTCGTCGACGAGCTGAGCGCGGACGAATGCCTGCGGTTCGATGTCCGACTCGAACGGCAGATCGCGCGACTGCAGGCACAGCAACTCGCGGTGCGAGCTCGGTTCGTCGAGCACCGTCCGCGGCTGGAGGGCGAGTCGGAAGACCGACCTTTCAGTGAGTTCGCGGGCGAGGAGCTGGCCGCCGAGCTGGGAGTCGCGCCGGCTCTCGGCACCCGTAGGCTGACGCTGGCGGTCGAGGTGTGCACCCGGCTGCCGGCGAGTCTGCGTGCCCTACACGAAGGCGAGATCGACCTGCTGCGGGTGGAGAGCCTCGCCCGCCAGACCGCGGCGCTGAACGCTGTGCAGGCCGGCGCCGTCGAGCGGGCAGCCCTCGAGCAGGGAGGCCGGGCCAGCCATGCGACTTTCCGCGCCGCGGTACGGCGCCGGGTGTTGAAGGTCGATCCGCAGGGGGCGAACCGCCGGCATCGTCATGCGGTGCGGGGACGCTGCGTGCGGATCACCGACGGCGAGGACGGCATGGGCACGTTGCGGGCGCTGCTCTCCGCCGAGCGGATGGTGGCGGTGTACCACCGCGTCGATGTGTTCGCCCGTCTCTCGGGCACCGATCCGGAAGACAAGCGCACGCTCGATGAGCGCCGGGCTGACGTCCTCTACGAGCTGTTGATGGGACAGGACCGCCACAGCATCCGCCCCGAGGTGCAGGTCGTGGTGCCGATCTCGACCCTGATGGGGCTCTCGGACGAGCCGGGCGAGCTTGCCGGATACGGCCCGATCCCGGCGGATCTCGCCCGCGAGCTCGCCGCCGACTCGCAGTCGACCTGGCGGCGGATGCTCACCGATCCGCGGAACGGCCAGGTCGTCGAGGTCGGGGATCGGCGCTTCCCCTCACCCGGCCTGGCGCGGGCCGTGCGTGCGAGAAACCGCCAGTGCATCTTTCCGGGCTGCGGAAAGCCCGCGATCAACTGCGAGATCGACCACACGAAACCACACGGCGAAGGCGGCCGCACGGAGGAGGAAAATCTCGGCCCAGCCTGCGCCCGGCACCATCACCTGAAGCACGCGGAGAGCCGCCGTCGGCGTCGGACCCGGCGCAGGCACGCTGGCGGTGCCGGCCCGGGCCGCCCGCCGGCGGAGCCTACCGTCCGCGGCCGCACGCAGCCTCCCGCCGCCGACTGGAAGTGCGAGCAGCCGACGCCCGGCGTCTTCCTCTGGACCAGCCCGGAGGGACGAACCTACCGAGTACTGCCAGAGCCCTATCTGGATGTCCCGCCCCCCGCGGGGCCGGCCACGCCGGGTGCCGCCTGAAGCGTGCATGTCCGTTTCAGGCGCGCGACGGGGAGTTGCCGTCCTCGCGGCTCAGCGCTGCGGCGAGCCGCTCGAACTCGCCCGGATCGTTGTACACGTGGGCGCTCACCCGCAGGACCGGCCCCGCGAGATCACGGCTCCGCTGGACCGGGATGGCGCTGGTGAGGATCGCATCCTGCCGGTAGAGACGATCATGGACTGCCACGAGGTCCACGCCGGGTGGTGGTTCCAGCGTGACGATGCCGGTCGGCGAGTCCGGCCGCTCGCGCACCCGCCATCCGCCGGCACCGTCCAGGACGCGGCGCCCACAGGAGGCGAGGTACACGATCCGGGCGAACACGAGCGGGGGATCGCTGACGAGCAGCTCGGAAAGCGCCTGCGCGAGACCGACCCGGGAGGCTATCGAGGCTTCACCGATGCCGAGCCGAGCCAGGCCGGGTAGGGGAACCGGCCGCCCGTCCCTGCCCCGACCCATGCTGTAGAGACTCGGAACCGCGACGTTGATGCGCTCGGCCAGGTCCCCCCGCACAGCGAGGAAGCCGGTGCCCCGCGGGCCGCACAGCCACTTGCGCGATGTCCCCACGTAGGCGCTGGCTTGGATGTCGGAGACACCGATCTGGCCGAGGGACTGGGCGACGTCGAGGATGAGCGGTACCCCGGCGGCGGCACAGCGGCTACCGATCTCGGCAGCCGGCTGCACGATGCCGCTTTGGCTGGGGACATGGGGAAAGACGACGAGATCCAGCTCGGTGAGCGCGAGCGGACGGGCAGCCCCGGGGCTGGTGATCCCCATTCTGTCGAGGACGTCGAGGTCGATGACACCCTGCGGGTCGACGGGCAGATCGATCAACTCGAGTGGGGCCTGCCGCGCCCGGGCCTCGAGCACGAACATGTTGGAGCCGTACTCGCTCGGGAGAACTCCGATTCTGGCGCCCGGAGGCAGAGGCCAGGCGGCGAGCAGCGCGGCGAAGGCGGTGCTCGCCGAATGGTGAAAGGTGACATCGTCAGGGCTGAGGCCGGGTCCGAGGAGATCGGCGAGTGCCGCCCGCGCGGAGTGCAGCGCCTCGCCCGCTTCCATCTCGGCGACGTACGCACCATGCTCGCCTTCGCGCTGCAGGTGGGCGATCTGAACGTCGAGGGTCGCCTGGCTGGGCCTGGCGGCGGCGGCCGCGTCCAGGTGGGTCACGGCCGAGGCCGACCGTGCGGCGCGCCAACGTCGGGCCAGCTCGAGACCCGCACCGTGGTCCTTTTCGGCGTCGGCGAGAACATCACGACCCTGGCGGTCCGGCGTCACACTCACCGGACCAGGATCGCATCCGTCGAGCGTCCGAACCCCGGGGATGCGGGTCCCCGGCGTCCGGACAGCAATGTCGCCGTGTCGTGCCGCCGAGTCGCAGGCGTCAGCTCGCCGGTTCGGGAACGACCTTGCTGACGATGTGCTCCGCGATCGCGAGCGATGCGGTCGCACCCGGCGACGGCGCGTTGCGTACATGGAGGACCCGCCCGGTGTGCGACAGGACGAAGTCGTCGACGAGGTTGCCATCCCGGGCCACAGCCTGGGCCCGCACCCCTGCCGGCCCACGCACCACGTCGGTGGTCCGTAGCTCGGGTACGTAGCGCCGGGCTTCTGCGACGAACGCACGCTTGCTGACGGTGTGCAGGATCTCCTTGGCGCCGGTCTTCCAGTGCGTCCTGGCCATCTTGTGGAAGCCCGGCCAGGCGAGGGTCCGACGCAGATCGCTGGCCTGGACGGTGCCGACCGTGTAGCCCTCGCGGGCGGTGGCGAGCACCGCGTTGGGCCCGACGAGGACCTCTCCGTCAATCCGTTTGGTGAGGTGGATGCCGAGGAAGGGGTATCGCGGATCCGGCACCGGATAGATCAGCCCGCGGACCAGGTCCCGCCGCTGTGGGCGCAGCAGCCAGTAGTCGCCTCGGAAGGGGACGATCTGAGGCGACGGGTCTTCGCCGGTGAAGGTCGCCACCAGGTCCGACTGCAGCCCCGCGCAGGCGATCAGCAGGTCGAACGGACCGACGCGCTCGGAGACGACCGAGACCCGCCCGCCGTCCTGGGCGGCCACCTCGTGAGTGCCGTTGGGCCGGGCGCTGGCGGAGCCGGCGACGGTCAGGCGCAGGTGCACCCCGTCCGGCCGCTCGTCGACACCGATCACCTCGGCACCGGTGCGCACCGAGCCGCCCGCGGCGATGATCTCCTTGCGGAGCGCCTGCGCGACCCCGGGATAGTCGACGATCGCGGTGGTGGGGGAGTGCAGGGCGGCGACTCCCCGGGCGTGCGGCTCGATCGTCCGCAGCTCGGTGGCGTCGAGCATGCGGGTCCGGGGGACTCCGTTGGCCTGCGCGCGCTTCTCGATCGCGGCCAACCGTTCCAGTTCGCTGTCGTCGACCGCGACGACGACCTTGCCGCACTCGTCGTAGCGGATGTCGTGGGTGTCGCAGAACTCGCGCAGCAGGCCGACGCCGCGCCGGCACAGGGTGGCCTTCAGCGAGCCCGGTACGTAGTAGAGGCCGGCGTGGACGACGCCGCTGTTGCGTCCGGTCTGATGCCGGGCGACGTCGGGCTCCTTCTCGAACACGGTCACCGTCGCTCCCGGTTCGACCTGGCCAAGACGCCGGGCCACCGCCAGTCCGAGTATGCCGCCGCCGATCACCGCGATCCGACCTGCCACGCCCCGCCCCCTGCTCCTCGTCGATCGGCTGGAGTCTCCCGCCACGCCGACAGTACGGAACAAGTATCGGCATGCACGCTGTGTGACGAACTGATAGTCCGTGCGGCGGCCGTGCGGTGGACCCGGCATGGCACGACCTGCGCCAACCACGCCGCCGCCGTGCCGCCGCCAGGTCGTGCCTGCGCCGCCCACGCCGCCGCCGGGTTGGCTCAGCCGAAGAAGTGGCCCGGCGGGTGCGCGCGGTCGGTGCGCGAGCGGGGCACCCCGCGCAGCGCGTCGGTGAGCGTGCGCGCCGTGTTGACCAGCGGCACGTGGCTGAACGCCTGCGGGAAGTTGCCGGTCATCCGCCCGAGCCGGGGGTCGTACTCCTCGGCGAGCAGGCCGACGTCGTTGCGCAGCGACAGCAGGCGTTCGAACAGCTCCTGGGCCTCATGCACCCGTCCGGACAGCGCGTAGTTGTCGGCGAGCCAGAAAGTGCAGGCGAGGAACGCGCCCTCGCCGGCGGGCAGCCCGTCGACCGCGCCGTCCTCGGCGGTCGGGTAGCGCAGGACGAAACCGTCCTCCATCAGCTCCCGTTCGATCGACGCGACCGTGCCGACGACCCGGGGATCGGTCGCCGGCAGGAAGCCGACCAGCGGCATGTACAGCAGCGCCGCGTCGAGCTCGCGGGAGCCGTAGAACTGGGTGAAGGTGTTGCGGTCCGGGTCGAAGCCTCTCGCGCAGACCTCGGTGTGGATCTCGTCGCGCAGCGCGGACCAGCGTTCCACGGGACCGGGCAGGCCGGACTCCACGATGCCACGAACGGCCCGGTCGGCCGCGACCCAGGCCATCACCTTCGAGTGGACGAAGTGCCGGCGTGGCCCGCGGACCTCCCAGATGCCCTCGTCGGTCTTGCGCCAGCCGGTCTCCAGGAAGTCCATCAGCTTGGTCTGCAGCGGCCAGGAGTCGTCGCCGTGCTGGTCGGCGAGCGCCTGCCCGCCGGGCAGGACCAGGCCGGGCACGGACGGCCGCCGGTTGGCGACCGCGACCCGGGCGACGTGCAGGGCGTCGAGGACCTCGCCGTAGACGTCGAGCTGGAACTGGTCGACGGCGGCGTTGCCGACCCGAACGGGGGAGGAGTTCTCGTAGCCGGCGAGCCAGGGCACCTCGTACTCGGGCAGGCGGCGTTCCCCCCCGACGCCGTACATGATCTGTACCCGGGACGGGTCGCCCGCGACCGCGCGCAGCAGCCATTCCCGCCAGGCGGTCGCCTCGCTGGTGAACCCGGCGTCGAGCAGGGCGAGCAGGGTGATGGTCGCGTCGCGCAGCCAGCAGTACCGGTAGTCCCAGTTGCGCACCCCGCCGATGTGCTCCGGCAGCGACGTGGTGACGGCGGCGACGATGCCACCGGTCGGGGCGTAGGTCAGGGCCTTGAGGGTGATCAGGGAGCGGCGCACGGCGGGCTGCCACTGACCGTCGTAGGTGCAGCCGGCCATCCAGTCCGACCACCACGCCTCGGTGAGGGTGATCATGCGGCGGACGTCGTGGACCGGCGGCGGCGTCTGGTGCGACGGCGTCCAGGTCAGGGAGAAGGGCACCGACTGGCCGGCCGCGACGTGGAAGTCGGCGTAGGTGGCCATGTCGTGCCCCTCCATCGGGGCGGTGGTGCGCAGGGTGACGGCGTCCGGGCCGGCAACGGCCGACATGGTGTGCTCGTCGACGCGGCGCACCCACGGCACGATCGAGCCGTAGTCGAAACGGAAGCGGGTTTCCGAGCGCATGTGGACGGCGCCCTCGAGACACTCGACGAGGCGCAGCACCGTGTGGGTGCCGGCGTGGGGGAACATCGCGTCGACGATGCGCACGGTGCCGGAGGCGGTGGTCATGTCCGTCTCCAGCACCAGGGTGTCGCCGCGGTAGCGGCGGCTGACGCCGAGGACCGGCTCGACCGGGGCGATCTGCCAGTGCCCGTCGTCGGCGTCGCCGAGCAACGCGGCGAAGCAGGACGGCGAGTCGAACCGGGGCAGGCACAGCCAGTCGATCGAGCCCGTGCGCGCCACGAGTGCCGCAGAGTGGGTGTCGCCGATCAGCGCGTAGTCCTCGATCAGGGATGGCACGACCTGTTCCTCGCTCCCATGGTTCGCTGGTCGCGATCATCGGACGTGATGATCGCCGGATGTGGGATGAACGCCGTCGCCGGCGTCATCGGATGTGGCCCATCGCGGGTGACCCGTCGTTGGGCCCGATCGTGGGCGGGCGCCGCCGGTCGACGGTGTGCCGCTGCGCGTGCCCGGGTTGGGCGCGCGCCCCCGGCCGGCAGGTGGGCCGGGCGGGGGAGGCGGTCACACGTGGCGGAGGTCGCCGAGCCTCACAAAGGCGTTCACCTTACGGACTGCGCCGGCCGGCTAGTTTGGGGGTCCGGACTTCGTGGTGGTCCACCCGTAATCCGGACCAGAATTCCTTCCCCGATGTGACAGGACTCACGACGTGGCCTCTTCGTCGCCCACCGCCACCACCCGTGCCGTGCGGTACCTGGTCGATCCGCGGCGCCGCACGGCGGTGGTGGCGATCGCCCTCGCCGCCGTGGGCCTGATCGTGTTCGGGATCTACGCGACGCTGAGCGGGCCACCCCCCAAGCAGGAGGCTGTGGTCTACTTCACGCCGGAGGCGACGGCGGCGCAGAAGGAGGCCGTGCGCGCCGCGTGCCCCTCGGTGGGCCGCGCGATCCAGGAACCGAAGGACCGCAACAACCTGGCCGTCAGCAGGGCCTATCCGCTGCGCTACGACGTCGCGAAGGCGTCGACCGCCGACCGCGCGGCCGTGTACCGGTGCGTCCACGACCAGCCGGGCGTGATGGGCATGAGCCAGGAGACCCAGGGCCAGTAACACCCTCGAACCGGGGTCGGGCGGCGAGGATCAGCCGGGGCGGCTGGCCGGGTCCTGCGTCACCCCCGTGGCACGCCCCCCGTCTCCTCGTCGGCGCGCTCCCGCGTCTCCTCGTCGGACTCGGCGCCCGCCTGCTCCTCCTGCTCGCGCTCTTCGAGGAGTTCGGCGGGGGTCGGCAGACCGGCGTCCCGCGCCTGCTTGGCCTGCCAAAGGCTGACGATCATCGTCGCCAGCACGACGAGTCCGCTGAAGATCAGACTCCCACCGGTCCAGGGCGAGGAGGCGGGCAGGCTGTCGACGACGATCCAGGCGATGCCCGCGGCGATCATGCCGAGCCCGAACAGGATCGTGAACGCCGAGGAGAACCGGTTGGCGGCCGCCTGGTCGGCGAGGTCGGCGGCCTTGCGCCGGGCCCGCTCGAAGCGGCTGCGCGCCCACTCGTACTCCAGGCTCAGGATGAAGAACCCGAGGGCGACCACGAGGAAGCCCGGGCCGGGCAGGACGAGCATCGCGATGCCGACGCCGAGGACCACGATCCCCAGCACGGTGAGGGCGATCCTGCGCAGCAGTCGAGCGCTTTGGGTCAGCACGGGCGGCGACTCTCCCTGGACGGGGTGGGACCGGGCGGGTGGGACGGTGCGCGGGCGGGACGGGGTGCGCGCAGGTCCCCACGGCTCCATGGTGGTTGCTGGCGGTAGTGGTTCCTGGTGGCAGTAGTTCCTGGTGGCGTGGCTGATGGCGGCGGTGGTGGTTTCCCTGACGCGGTGGTTGCTGGCTGCGGTGGTAGCCGGCGGCGGTTGCCGGCGCCGGCTCCGGTCGTGGCGTCCGGGCGGATGTCGGCCGGGCGTCATCGACGTCGTCACCCCCTAGCAACGCGCCGGGCACCACAATCGTGGCCCGAGTTGCCGAGACCGGCTCCGTGACCTGGACCGCCTTCTCGCCGCGGCGCTTCGCGACGTCGCCGGGAGGGGACCGGCCCGATGCCCCTGCCCGTCGGACGGGTCGCGGCCCAGAACGCGATCGGCGCTGATGACGCGTCGACTGCCCGGTTCCGGACGGGGGCATCCTGTGACGACCACCTGTCGCCGGGTTACCGAGGCTTTCGCGTTTCGGTGCCGACGCCGCGAACCAGGGGCGTCTCCGGATCGTTCGTTAGGGTGGCATAAGGCGGCTCACCAGGAGCTTCCTGCGGACGAGCGGGCCAACAAGGCGCGGAAAGGGTTGTTGTGGAGATCGAGGAGACCGCGCTCCCCGGCATCGGGTTGCGGCACGACTTCCAGACGCGCAGCGGCCGTCGGCTGGGGGTCGTGTCCCATCATCACGGGCGGCGTGATCTGGTCATCTACGATCCCGACGATCCCGACTCCTCCCGGGACTCCATCGCGCTCACGGCGGAGGAGAGCGACGCGCTCTCGGAGCTGCTGGGCGCGCCGCACATCGTCGAGAAGCTGGCCGACATCAGCAGCGCGTTCGCCGGGCTGGTCGGCGAGCAGATCGCGATTCTGCCCGATTCGCCCTTCGCGGGCCGCCCGCTGGGAGACACCCAGGCCCGCACCCGCACGGGCGCCTCCATCGTCGCCGTCGTCCGCGACCAGATCGTCCACGCCTCCCCCCGGCCGGACTTCCGGTTCGAGGCCGGGGACATCGTGGTCGTCGTCGGGACCCCGGAGAACACGGCGTCCGTGGCCGCGTTGCTCCACTCCGGCTGACGAGCGGGCTGGCCGGATCGAGTGCATTCCACCGCGACGACCTTCCTCGAGCTCGGGGGAGTTCTGTTCTCCCTTGGCATCCTCGGACATCTGGCGCTGCGCGTCGGGATCTCTCCCATTCCGCTCTATCTCGTCGGTGGCCTGGCCTTCGGCCACGGCGGGTTGCTGCCGCTCGGTGCCAGTGAGGAGTTCATCGGCGTCGGTGCCGAGATCGGCGTCGTCCTGCTGCTGCTCACCCTCGGCTTGGAGTACACCGCCGGCGAGCTGCTGTCCGGCCTGCGTAAACAGGCCCGCGCGGGGGTCCTCGACCTCGTCCTGAACGCCACGCCGGGCGTCGTGGCGGCGTTCATCCTGGGCTGGGGTCCGACGGCCGCCGTGGTTCTCGGCGGAGTGACGGCGATCTCCTCGTCCGGGATCATCGCGAAGGTCCTCGGCGACCTCGGGCGGCTCGGTAACCGGGAGACGCCGGTCGTGCTGTCCGTCCTCGTGCTCGAGGACCTGGCGATGGCCGTGTACCTACCGATCCTGACCGCGCTGCTGGCCCACCACAGCTTCGCCCGCGGGTCGCTGACGGTGGCGATCGCCCTCGGCCTGCTCGTGGCCGTCCTCTACGTCGCGCTGCGGCACAGCGACAAGGTGACCCGCCTGGTGTTCAACCCGTCGGCGGACCGCGACGACGAGGTCCTGCTGCTGCGGGCGCTCGGGCTGGCGCTGCTCGTGGCCGGCCTCGCCCAGCGGATGCAGGTGTCCTCCGCCGTCGGCGCGTTCCTCGTCGGCATCGCCCTGTCCGGTCCCGTGGCCGAGGGGGCGCAGGAGGTGCTCCGGCCGTTGCGGGACCTGTTCGCGGCCGTCTTCTTCGTCTTCTTCGGCATGCAGACGGCCCCCGCCGACATTCCCCCGGCACTGCTCGCCGGGTCGCTGCTGGCGCTCGCCGGAGTCGTGACAAAGGTCATGACGGGGTGGTGGGCGGCCCGCTCCGCCGGGATCGGGACGATGGGCCGGTTCCGGGCGGGCGCGGCCCTCGTCGCGCGCGGCGAGTTCTCGATCGTGATCGCCGGTCTGGCCGTGGCGGCCGGCATCGAACCGAAACTGGGGCCCCTCGCCGCCTGCTATGTGCTGCTCATGGCGATTATCGGCCCGCTGGCCGCCCGTTTCGTCGAGCCGGTGACCCGCAGCGCCCGCGGCCGGCTGAGCCGATCCTGATCACCGGCCCGCGGCGCCGCATCGACGCGTTCGCAACGGTTGATCCACGTTCTCGGGATATCGGATGGGCCCGCCGTGTGTCGTTCGACGGCCGCGGCGTCGCCCGACCGGAACGGGGGCAGACTTCCGGGCCCGGGTGTGCCCACATGGGCGGCCATGTTTGGCAGGATGCGGCCCATGAGCGGACTTCTCGAAGGTAAGCGCGTTCTCGTCACCGGTGTTCTCACGGAAGCATCGATCGCGTTCAGCGTTGCCCGCATCGCGCAGGAACAGGGCGCGCAGGTGGTTCTCTCCGGATTCGGACGTGGCCTGTCGCTGACGCGGCGCATTGCCAAGCGCCTGCCCAGCGAGGCGCCCGTCGTCGAGCTGGACGTCACCGACGAGGAGCAGCTGGCCGGTCTCGCCGGGCGGGTGCTCGAACACGTCGACGGCCTGGACGGGGTGCTGCACGCGATCGGTTTCGCCCCCGAGTCGGTCCTCGGGGGCAAACCGTTCGTCGAGGCCGCGTGGTCGGAGGTCGGCACCGCCCTGCAGGTGTCGACCTGGTCGCTGGCCTCCCTGACCCGGGCGGCCCTGCCCCTGTTCGGGGAGCGGGCGTCGGTGGTGGGCCTCGACTTCGACGCCTCCGTCGCCTGGCCCTCCTACGACTGGATGGGTGTCGCCAAGGCGGGACTGGCGTCCACGGCCCGTTACCTCGCCCGCGATCTCGGCCCGCGCGGCGTCCGGGTGAACCTGGTGGCGGCCGGCCCGCTGCGCACGATGGCGGCCAAGAGCATTCCGGGATTCAGCCAGTTCGAGGACGTCTGGGACGGTCGGGCGCCGCTGGGCTGGAGCGTCCACGACACGACCCCCGCGGCCCAGGCGTGTGTGGCGCTGCTGTCGGACTGGTTCCCGGCGACCACCGGCGAGATC
This sequence comes from Frankia alni ACN14a, assembly GCF_000058485.1. Classification (NCBI taxonomy): domain Bacteria; kingdom Bacillati; phylum Actinomycetota; class Actinomycetes; order Frankiales; family Frankiaceae; genus Frankia; species Frankia alni. The sequence goes on along the minus strand of NC_008278.1, from coordinate 4,908,126 downwards.
GTCCACGTCGACGGCGGCGTCCACGCGGTCGGCGTCTGACGCGCACCGCCCGCGCCGGGCCGACCGCCGGGTGGCGTGCCCCAGGTCGGCCCGCCGCCGGTGCGCCCGCCGCCGGTCAGCGCGCGTTCGCCGCCTCGTCGAGCAGATCCAACGCCGTTCCGACGATCACGTCCACCGTGACGGGTACGGCTCCCGGCCGGGCCGCCGCCCCGGCGGCGTCCGGCGGCGGCGCGGCCGAGCCGAGGGTCGAGATCGGATCGCCGTGCACGCCCGCCAGAAAACTCAGCGTCCGCGGATCGCCGTCGACCACGGTGACCATGGGAGCGCGCCGGTCGGCCGGGAAGAGCTCGGCGAGCAGCGCGTCCGACCCCTCGGCCAGCCCGCGGCGGGCCTGCAGCGCCTGGAAGACGGCTCCAGGCGAGGTCAGGCAGACCACGCTCACCTCGTGACCGAGCCCGGCGCGCAACTCCGCCGCGGCGCGCAGCACCTCCGGCATGACCGGGCCGACACCGACCAGGGTAATCGCGGCTGCCGGGCCGCCCTCGTGCAACCGGTAGCCGCCGGCGAGCACCAGGGCGCGACGGCGGCGCCAGCCGTCCGCGTCCACCGGGAGTTCGGCGAGCCGCTGGTCCACCGGTCGGGCGGAGAGCTGGATCAGGCTGGACCCACCGTCGAGTCGGGCCAGCCGGCCGAGCCCCGCCAACAGGCACCACGCGAGATCGTGAGCGAACGCCGGGACCCAGGTCGTCGCGATCCCGGCCGGGGCACCGTCGCCGCCGTTCCACGCCAGGGCGCGGGTGACCGGATCGAGTCCGGTGTCGGCCACCGCCAGTACGGAGCGGGCGTCGGCGCTGGCGCTGGCGAGCCAGCCGGGCAGCACCCGACCCGCCGACACCTCGTCGGCGACTCCGATCGGCAGCAGCGGCAAACCCTGCCGGCTCCAGGCCACCCCCAGCGAGCCGAGAACCCCACCGAAGGCCGCCGCCGACAGGCCGCCGGCCACGTGCCGCCCCGCCGGGGCAACGCCATCGCCGTCGCCGTCGCCGTCGCCATCGCCATCGTCCGCGCCGCCCGGCCGCATCAGGTCGGTCGCGCTGCCCGCCCCGCTGGCGACACCCGCCCCGCTGGCGACACCCGCGTCGCTGCCACCGGCCGCGCCGACGTCCACGCTGCTGCCAGCGTGCACGCGGTCGTTCGCCGCCGCGGGCATCCCGTTCGCCGGCGATCCACCACCGGCCGGCCCGGTGATCGCCCCCTCGGCCCTGCCGGCGCCGTCGGTGCTGCCATCGCGCGACGCCGTGCCCACCTCGGCGGGCTTTCCGGCGGCGGGTGCTCCGACGTCGGCCGGCTCTCGGGTGGCGGCCGGCTCTCGGGTGGCGGCCAGCCACCCGGCGAGCACGGGATCGGCGGCCCGGGTGCTGATCGTGACCACCGCGGCCGCCGCCTGCGGGGCAAGCCGCGGCAGATCCCGCAGCAGGTCCCCGAACGCCTCCTGGGTGGAGATCCGTTCCGGGAAGCGGCGGGCGGCGTGCGCGGGCACCGGGGCGGGACCGCGCAGCGGCACCGGAGCACGGTCGAGATAGCGCGCGACGTGGCGGGCGAGCCGCCCCGCCGCCGGATCCTGCGGCAGGGCGACGAGCGCCCCGTCGGCGTCGACCGTCGCACCGGCCCCGTTGCGGGAGGCGAGCTGCGTGGCCGCCTGCCCGGGCGGTTCGCGGCGACCGGTGTCCGCGGCGGGATACGGGTCGTCCTCCGGTGCGAGCAGGTCGCCGGTGTAGGCGAACAGCACCGTGGGACGGTCCGCGGCCACCTCGTCGAAGGCGTCGATCAGCAGCGGGATGTCGTGCCCGCCCAGATCACCCAGACAGGCGAGGATCTGCTCGTCGGTGAGGGTGTCCAACAACCGGCTGATGCCCGCCCCGGCCGTGCCCGGCCCGGCGAGGCGGCGGCGCAGGTCCGCACCGCGGGCGTGCAGCAGGTCCTGGAACTCGGCCGGGGTGAGCAGGTCGAGGCGGGACCGCAGCGCGTGGCCGCCGGGCGCCCGGAACAGCGCCTCGAGCCGGCGACCGTAGCGCACGGTCAGGACCTGCCAGCCGGCCGCCTCGAACAGCCGCGCCGCGCGGGCCGGCCCGCCGATCCCGCCGGGGCCGCCGGTGGCGGCGGACACTCCGGTCCCGGTCACCATCACCACCCAGAACAGCTCGCCGAGGTGGGCGGCCCGCTCGTCGGCGATCGTCTCCCAGACGGCCGGGTCGCGTAGCTCGGCGTAGTCGATCAGGCAGATCTGGCGTCCCCGCGGGGTGTGGTCGAAGCGCTCGCCGGCGTAACGCCGGGCCAGCGCCGCCCACACCGTTCCGCTCGGCCCGACGTTGCCGGCGCCCAGCACGCGCAGGGGGCGGGAGTCCGCCGGGGGCGGCACGCTGTCGGGCCGCAGCCAACCGGCCGGCGGATCGCCCACCGCCGGCGCGCCGATCGGGTCGACGCCCACCCTCGCGTCCTCGAGCACGTGATGGACGGCGTGGACCAGGGCGGCGGCCCGGGGCGTCACGCTGACCCGGTCCTCGGCGCGGAGTGCGTCGAACCACAGGACGGTCGCGATGCTCGAGGCCGCGGCCACACCCGCCCGCTCGCTGCGGGCGGCGGCCGCCGAGCGCCGTCCGGAGCGCACGCCGTCCTCGACGACCGCGGTGGCGGTGGCCCGCAGCCGACGCTCCACCGCGGCCAGCGCGGCGAGATCGAGCACCCCACCGGGCGGGCCCGGCGTGACCGGTTCCGGCGCGCTGCGGGCAGGCAGGTCCGGTCTGCCGTGCCCGGACGGCCCGTGGGGCGTGGCCGGCACCAGGGCGCCCGGCGCCATGGCTGGCCCCGCGGGCTTCCCGGCCTCGGCGTCGGCGGGCCGGGGGCGGCGGGCGGCGGCCGGCGACGTCACCATGGAGTCCTCGTCTCGATCGTGCTGGATGGGCGAGCCGGATCGCCGGGGCGGGCGGGCCGGGGCCGTCGCGCCGTCCTTCTGGCCCGGTCGTTGTGCGGCGGCCGGCAGGGCGATGTTCCGGTCGTCGGGGACCTCTGCCGTGTTGGGGATCTCCGCCGTGTCGGGGATCTCCGCCGTGTCGGGGACCTCTGCCGTGTCCGGGACCCCTGCGGTGCCGCGGACGTCCGCGGCGGCAGGGACATCCGGGATGTCTGGTCCCATGGTCAGCTCCCCCCGACCCGTGTGCGCCCGCATGGCGTCCGCCGGTCGCACTTCCGGTCTGCGCATGACCGGCCTTCGTCCCACGACACCGACCTCCCCATGTCCGGACGTGCGGTGTAGGCCAGAGGTTGTGCCGCCGGCCGGATCTGCGACACACGTCCACTACGCGCGGCAGGCCCGCGTCCGGCGTCCTGTTTCATGGTGGTCGCACCATTTCAGCATCCGTGGGCGGTTGCGGTGCCGCTGGCCGGAGTCCACGCACCCCACGGCGCCGGTGCGCGCCCCACCGGCGACGCCCCGGCTCCGCCGGCGACATTCCGGCTCCCCGGCGACATTCCGGCTCCGCGGCGACATCCGGCTCTGCCGCCCGCCCCACCGGCGACGCCCCGGATCGGTCGCGTGGCCGGGCAGGACCCGTCAGCCCGTCGTGGCGCTGGCCGTCCCGTCGAGGTCGTCACCGGCGAGCAGGCGGTCGAGGCGGGCCCGGAGGGCCGGTTCGTCCGCCGCGGGAGTCGTGAGCTCGAAGGTCTTGACCCGGCTCGTGGCCCCGCGGACGAGCCGCACCTGGGTTCGGCGCAGGCCGAGCGCCCCGGCCAGGGCACGCAGGGCGGCCTCGGTCGCCCGACCGTCGACGGCCCGTTCGGTCACCCGGACGATCACTATCGAACCCGCCCGCGGATCCGTCCAGCGCCCGCCCACGGCGGCCCGCCCGGCGCCCGGGTGGACCCGGATCGTCACCCGCATGACTGCTATCGTGCCGCACCGCCGCACCGCCGCACCGCCGCACCGCCGCACCGCCGCACCGCCGCACCGCCGCACCGCCGCACCGCCGCACCGCCGCACCGCCGCACCGCCGCACCGCCGCACCGCCGCACCGCCGCACCGCCGCACCGCCGCACCGCACGAGAGTGCCGCGGCGTGACGAAGGAGAGCGGATCCGGACACCGCGTGCCAGTGGTGCCGACGCGGGTGCAGTGCCACCAAGGGGTGACCGCGGAGGTGACAGTTCCCCGCAGTCCTCCGGGATGTGTGTGTCGTCGGCCGGGACGGTCCGGAAGCGGTCTGTCGGCCGGCTACTATCCGGCCATGGTCGAAAACGAGGGTCGCGTGGCCCTGGTGACGGGTGGTAACCGCGGCATCGGCGCCGCCTGCGCGGTCGCGCTCGCCGCCGCGGGGGACCGGGTCGCGGTCGCCAGCCGCGGTGGTTCCGCCCCCGAGGGCATGCTCGGCGTCCGGATGGACGTCGCCAACACCGAGAGCGTCGACAAGGCGTTCGCGGAGGTCGAGGCCGAGTTCGGCCCGGTCGAGATCGTCGTGTCCAACGCGGGCATCGTGCGTGACACCCTGCTGGCCACCATGAGCGAGGACGCCTTCCAGGAGGTCGTCGACACGAACCTGCTCGGCGCCTACCGGGTGGCCAAGCGGGCGGCGCGGCCGATGATGCGGCTGCGCCGCGGGCGACTCATCTTCGTCTCCTCCGTCGTCGCGTCCACCGGCGGGCCCGGACAGTCCAACTACGCCGCCTCCAAGGCCGGCCTGATCGGTTTCGCCCGCTCCCTCGCCCGGGAGCTGGCGCCCCGCAACATCACCGCCAACGTCGTCGCCCCCGGCCCGATCCGCACAGACATGACCGACGCCCTGACCGAGGCCCAGCGGGCGGCCCTCACCGCCCAGGTGCCCGGCGGGCGGATGGGCGAGCCGGCGGACGTCGCCGCCCTCGTCGCCTTCCTGGCCTCGCCCGCGGCCGGGTACATCAGCGGCGCGTTGATCCCGGTCGACGGCGGCCTGAGCATGGGGCACTGACTCGCGGACTGGTTGACCGCGGCCGGGCGCAGGTCCCGGCCGCCCCTGAGCCCCTGAGCCCCTGAGCCCCTGAGCCCCTCGCGCTACGCCGTAGGCCTCTCGTCACTCGTCACAGGCCGCACGCACCTCGCGAACGGTGCCCCGGCCGCCGAGAGGACCACCTCGTCAGGCCCGCACCGAGCCGCATGGCCGTCGAACCCAGGCGCCGGCCCGCGCGGGCCGCGCTCCCGCCGGCACCCGTCGGTCACGCCCGCGGGTGGGTGAGGATCGTCGCCGACGGATATCGTGGTCGGCGGAGCCTTGCCGCGCGCCGTCGAGCCGTGGCCGTGCGCGGCGGCCGGCGTCACACGGCGCCGGTCCTGGCCCACCGCCCGCCTCCCGGGTGGTGGCGTCGAGGTCGCCGCAGCCACGAAGGGGTGGGTCCGATGAGCGTGATCCGGGTGGAACCGCGTGGTGGCCGCGACTTCGACGTGGAGGTCGCCGAGGAGACCTCGCCGGGCGTCCCCGGGCTCTCCTTCTCGTTCCGGGTCACCGTCGACGACGCGGTGCTCGCGGCGAGCGGGACGGACGTCGGCGACGTGCCGGGCATGATCGCCCTGGTCCGCGCGTCGTTCGAGTACCTGCTGGCCCGGGAACCGGCGGGAGCGATCCTGACGGAGTTCGAGCTGTCGACCATCGGCCGCTACTTCCCGACCTATCCGGCCGACCTCGCCAACCGCGTGCCTCGATGACCTCGATGACCGCGTCGCAGCCGGCCGGCGCCGTCGACGCGCTGCTGCTCGTGTCCTTCGGCGGCCCCGAGGGCCCCGACGACGTGCTGCCGTTTCTGCGTAACGTGACGGCCGGGCGGGACGTCCCGCGGTCGCGGCTCGAGGTCGTCGCCGAGCAGTACCGGATGTTCGGTGGACGCAGCCCGCTCAACGACCAGAACCGTGCGCTGGCCGAGGCGCTGCGGGCGGAGTTGCCCGGCCTGCCCGTCTACTGGGGCAACCGCAACTGGGCGCCCTACCTGACCGACACGGTCGCCGAGATGGCTGCCGCCGGGGTCCGCCGGGCGGCCTGCTTCGTCACCTCGGCGTTCTCGTCGTACTCGGGCTGCCGCCAGTACCGGGAGAACCTGGCCGCGGCACTCGCCGCTCTCCCGCCGGCCCTCGCCGTCCCGGAGCTGGTCAAGCTGCGTCTGTTCTTCGACCATCCCGGCTTCGTGGAACCGATGGTCGACCGGTGCGTCGCCGCGCTGGCCGAGCTGCCCGAGAAGGCACGTACCGACGCCCACCTGCTGTTCACCGCGCACTCCCTGCCGCTGTCGCAGGCGCGGGCGAGCGGTCCCCGCGGCGACGCCTACCCGCGCCAGCTCCGCGCCGTGGCGGAAGTGATCGCCGCCGGGGTCGAGCGCGTGACCGGGGTCCGCCATCCCGTCGAACTGGCCTACTGCAGCCGCAGCGGACCGCCGGCGGTGCCCTGGCTGGAACCGGACGTGGGCGACCGGCTGGTCGAGCTCGCCGGCGCCGGGGCGGTGGGCGCCGTCGTCGTGCCGCTCGGTTTCGTCAGCGATCACATGGAGGTCGCCTACGATCTCGACGTGCTCGCCGCGCAGCGGGCGGCGCAGGTCGGGCTGCCGGTCGCGCGCGCCGGCACGGTGGGCACCGACCCGCGGTTCGTCGCGATGGTGCGGGAGCTCGTCGAGGAGGTCCGGAATCCGGACCTGCCCCGCCGGGCGCTGACCGAGTTCGGACCGTGGCCGCAGAGCTGCGCCGCGCACTGCTGCGTGCCGCCGCGGCAGTCGCCGCAGCATGCGTCGCGCGCCGTCACGGACGCCGCGGCGACTGGACGTCGTGGGGATGCGGCGATACTGATGGGGAACGACGCAACCAGCACCGGACGACGAGGCGAACGAAGGTAACGGAGCGATCGGAGATATGCAGCGCTACGTGTTCGAATCCCCGGAGCGGTTCGTGGTGGGAACGGTGGGCCAACCCGGTGACAGGGTCTTCTTCCTGCAGGCCGCCGGCCGGGGGCAGGTCGTGACCGTGGGCCTGGAGAAAACCGAGGTCACAGCACTCGCCGAGGGGCTGAACACGCTGCTCGGCCAGGTCGGCCAGACCCAGGGGATACCGCTTCCGGCCGCCTCCGACGTCGAGATCGATCTCGCCCCGCTGGACGCGCCGTTTCAGGAGGACTTCCACCTGGGGCAGCTCACCGTCTCCTGGGACGGCCATCGGGTGTTCGTCGAGGCCGCCGGGATCTCGCCCGGCGAGATCCGGCTGCCCGAGAGCGAGGACGAGCTCGACTCACTGCGGGTCGGCCTGTCGATCCGGCAGGCCCGAGCCTTCATCGAGCGGGCCCGCACGATCGTCGCCGCCGGTCGCCCGGCGTGCGTCCTGTGCGGTCGCCCCGACGATCCCGCGGGCCACTTCTGCCCCCGGCTGAACTGAGCCGGCGCCGCCGGTTCAGTGCGGTGGCGGCACCGTCGCGCAGGAGGGGTCGAACGCGTCATAGGCGGCCTCGTAGGCGCGCCGCACCGCCGCGGACAGGCTGCGCAGGGCCGCCGACCGCCGCGCGATCTCGTGGGCCGTCACCGCGGCGCCGTCGTCGCGGGCCGCCAGGTCCAGCAGGGTCGACAGCCGTTCCGCGCGGGCGAGCAGGGCGTGGGCGGCCGACGGATGGCCCGGACCGAGCCCCGGCCCCGGTTCCTCCTCGCCCCGGTCACGCAGCAGAGCGAGCACCTCGGGGCGGGCGCTGGCGATGTCTAGGTGCACCAGGGCGGCCGTCGTCGTGCGGATCGCGTCGCTGAGGTCGTGCTCGGCGGCGCGCAGCCCGGCGCCGGGCGGGGGCACCCTGGCCGCCGGCAGCACCCGCCAGTGCACCGACTCCAGCCGGCCCTCCAGCGCCGGACCGTGCACGACCACGCTGGGGACGAGCAACAGCGGCGGGGTCGGCCCGACGACGAGGACGGCCTCACCCGCAGTGATCGCGTCGCGGTTCACCTCCGCCGGGCCGGGCAGGCCGGCGACGTCACCCGGGGCGGGCAGGATGAGGCGCAGCCGCTGCGCGCCGGCCGTGCGCAGGGCACCCAGACCGAGGACGAGCGGCTCGTCGCCGAGGGTGTGCGGCGCCGACTCGCCGCCGAGCGCGCGGTGCACCTGCGTGATGACGTCGTCCAGTCCGACGAGCCCGGCAAGCCATGCGTTGCCCCAGCCGGTGAGGACGCCGGACCGGGGCGAGGCTGACAGGGCGGGAAGCACATTGCCTACCGTAGGCAATCGAGGGGCTCTCAGGCGCGCCGAGGGTGGCTCACGAGCCGATTTTCCGTGTGATAGGCGTTCCGGTCCCCGCCGGGGAGGCACCGCCCGGCGAGCCAGGGCAGGCCGACGCTGAGCAGCCAGTAGGAGTGCCGGAGCGTACCCGGGGCCGTGACCTCGGCGTCGAGGTCACCTGCGGCACCCGGCCCGGACGGCGCGCCGACAAGTGGTAACCCGGCCTGGGCGAGCCGGAGGGCGAACGCCTGCGCGATCAGCCGGTGCCCGTGCGGCCCCGGATGGACCCGGTCGACGTCGAAGCTGGACCGGTGGCGCACGGCCGGATGACGGCCGAGGTCGACGACGAGCACCCCGGGATCGGCCCGGGCGGTGGCGCGCACGGCGGCGTTGAGCCGTCCGACCCGGTAGGCGAGCACGCGGGCCAGCGGTGCCGGCAGCGGCAGCAACCGGCCGGGGTCGGGCAGGGTCGCGGTGAGCACGACCGCCCCGCCGGCACGCAGCCGGCTCACCGTCCAGACCAGGTCCTGACGCACCTGCAGCGGGTCGAACGTCCGCTTGAGCACGTCGTTCATGCCCGCGACGACGGTGGCCACCTGCGGGTCGCGGGTGAGCGCGACCGGTAGCTGGCGGGTGCGCACGTCGCGGGCCGTCGCGCCGGTCGTGGCGAGGTTGGTGTAGTCGACGGCGCCGGGCGGTCCGAGGCGTTCGGCGAGCCGGGCGGCGAACCCTCGACCATGGGTGGCGGTGCGGCGGTGCTCGCGCCCCATGGTGACTCCGTCACCCAGCCCGACGGTGATGCTGTCGCCCAACGCGACGAAGCGTGTCGCCGGTGGGGGGCGCCGGCCTGACCGGTTCGCGGCCACCGGTGGTGCCGGCTTCAGGCGGCCAGCGGCGGTGCCGGCGGCCCCGGGGCCGGTGCGGCAACCGCAGCAGTGCCGGCGGGCCCAACCGCGTCAGCTGGTTCGGCCGCGTGGGCGGCGTGGGCCCCCTGCGCCGCGTGGGCTGCCTGCGCCGCGTGGGCTGCCTGCGCCGCGTGGGCTGCCTGCGCCGCGTGGGCTGCCTCGGCTGCCTGCGCCCCGTGGGCTGCCCGCGCCGTCTGCCCCCCGTGGGCCGCCTGCGCCTGTCGGGTGGCCTGACCCGGTTGGTCTGGGCTGGCTGTCGGCGACTCGGCGTGGCAACCGAGAAAGCCGGCGACCGTGGCCGACCAGGTGAACTGCTCGGCCCGGGCCCGCGCCGCCGCGCGGCGCTCGACCTCCCCTGCCGGCGGCATCGACAGCAGGTCGACGACCGCGTCGGCGAACGTGAACCCGCTGCCGGCGGCGATCGCGCCCACCCCCGGCACCACCAGCTCGGCCAGCGCGCTGGCATGGTTGACCACCACCGGCGTGCCGCTGGCGAGGGCCTCCAGGGCGGCCAGCCCGAACGTCTCGACCGGTCCCGGGGCGAGCGCGAGGTCGGCGCTGGCGAGCAGGCCGGCGAGCCGTTCGCGGTCGGCGACGAAGCCGAGAAAGGTCACGGGCAGCCCCGCGGCCCGTCGTTCCAGCCGGCCGCGGTGCGCGCCGTCGCCGGCGATCACCAGGCGGACCGGAACCCGCCGGCGGACGAGCTCGGCGACGGCGTCGACGGCGGTGTCCACCCGCTTCTCCGGCGCCAGCCGGCTGGCCACGACCAGTAGTGCCTCCCGGTCCCGGGCGAACGCCCGGCGCAGCGTGCGGTCGCGGTGGTCGGGGTGGAACCGGTCGAGTTCGACGCCGAGCGGGATGTGGCGCAGATTCGGCGTGCCGAGCCGGACAAACTCGGCCGCGGCCCACGCCGTCGTCGTGACGACCGTGTCGAACCCGCCGGCGAGCGAGGCGTTCGCCCGGTCCGCCGCCGCTGTCACGGGCAGCACGCCCCGCAGCGCCGGCGGCGTCCAGGTGCCGAGCAGCCGGTCGAGCCGCTCGTGGCTGACGACCAGGGACGGCACGCCGTGCCGGCGCGCCCAGCCGCCCAGCGGACGCAGCGTCGCCCGGTCGTGGACCTCCAACCGGTCGGGTTGCTCCCGGTCGAGCAGGGCCGCCACCCGCCACGGCTGGGTGATGACCCGATAGCCGGTGCCGGGCAGGCGGGGTGCCCGGACCCGCAGCACCAGCGCGTCGGGGCGCCGCTCGACCTCGTCGCGCTCCCCGGGCACGATCTGGACGACCTCGTGACCGGCGGCCGTGTAACCCGCGGCGAGGTGGCGCAGCGTCGTCCGGATTCCGCCGGAGGCCGGCGCGACGAAGTTCGCCGCCTGCACGATCTTCATGGTGTCCGCCTGTCGTGTCCGCCGTGACGTGCGGTCTGTCCGCCACCGGTGCCGAGAACATCGCGGTAGTGGCCGAGCAGCTCGTCGCCGACCGCGCTCCAGCCGCAGCCGGCGACGGACTCCCGCGCGGCCAGCGCCATGGCGACCCGCCGCTGCGGGTCGCCGACCAGCGCGGCGACCTGGGTGCGCAGCGCCACCGGATCCCCGGGGGCGTAGTGCAGGCCGGTGCGGCCGTGCTCGACGACGTCGAGCAGCCCGCCGGCCGCCGGGGCGACCACCGGTACCCCGCTGGCCTTGGCCTCCTGGGCGGCCTGGCAGAACGTCTCGTGCACGCCGGTGTGCACGAACACGTCCAGGCTCGCCACCGCGGCGGACAGCTCGCGGCCGCTGCGGAAGCCCAGGAAGGCGGCGTCCGGCAGCGAACGGGTGAGGGCCGGTCGGGACGGGCCGTCGCCGACGACGACGAGCCGGGTGCCCGGCAGGTCGGCGACCGCACCCAGCAGGTCCACCCGCTTCTCCCGGGCGAGCCGGCCGACGTAGCCGACGAGCAGCTCGCCGCCCGGGGCCAACTGGCGGCGCAGGTCGGCGTCGCGGTGCCCCGGATCGAACCGTTCGAGATCCACGCCCCGGCTCCACCGGGCGACCCGCTGCACCCCCCGGCGCAACAGGGCGTCGACCGAATCCCAGGACGGCGCGAGCGTGCGCGCCGCGAGCCGGTGCACGGTGGCGAGCCAGCGCCAGATCGTGCGCTCGGCGGTGGCCAGCCCGTAGCGGGCCGCGAATGCCGCGATGTCGGTCTGGTAGACGGCGACGCTCGGCACGTCGAGCCGCCGGGCCGCGAACACCGCCTGCGCGCCCAGCCCGGCCGGGGCCGCGAGATGGACGACGTCCGGGTCGAACTCGCGCAGCGCCGCGGGCAGCGCGGGCCACGGGACGGCGAAGCGGAACGCCGGGTAGCCGGGCATCGGCGCCGAGGGTGCCCACAGCACGGGTGCGTCGGCGTGCGCGCGGGGGGCGGTGCGCCGGGCGGCCGGTGCCGGGGCCGGGGCGACGACCATCGCCTCGTGGCCGCGGTCGCGTAGATGCTCCAGAACTCGGCACACCGTGTTCGTCACCCCGTCGACGTGGGGGAGGAACGACTCGGTGATCACGGCTACGCGCACACCGAGCACGGTGGCAGGGCACGGAGCCGTCCCGCGGACGGCCAGCCGACCGATACGTGAACGTTCCCGCACAGCTTCGTGCCGGCCGCGGCGCCCGGGGCCGAGCGGCTGCGGTCCGGGTGGCCCGGGCTGTCCAGGCCCTGTGGCGGGGTGGAAGCCCGATCGCGGCCGTTTTCCCCGCGACCCGGTGAGGAGGATATTGGGAGGGGCAGGGCGGGGACGAACCGACAGGGAGAACCATCGAGGTGACCAGGTGATGTTCAAACGCCGGGAGACGGTGCTCATCACGTCCGCCGGCCGGTCGCGGCAGTCCGACATCCACCGCCGGGAGCTGCGCTACCTGGCCTCGATGTTCTTCCGGGTCGTCTGCTTCGTGCTCGCCGTGGTGGCCTTCCACGGCTGGCTGCGATTCGTCGCCGTCGCGATCGCCGTCATCCTGCCCTGGGTGGCGGTCGTCGTCGCCAATGGTGGCCCGCCTCCCGAGCGGGACCGACCCGCCACCTTCGATCCGGTGCGGGCGGTGCAGGACGCCCCGGCGGCGCTGACCGCCGATCCCCACCGCGTGGTCGACAGCGATGGCTGGGTCGACGACGAGGGCTGGGTTCACGGCCGCCCCTCGACGGCGCCGGCCGGCGGGGGGTCCGCGACGGCGGATGCGGCGCCCGGGCATCCGGCGGCGGATCCCCCGCCCACCGGTTCGTCGCCCACCGGTTCGTCGCCCACCGGTTCGTCGCCCACCGGTTCGTCGCCCACCGGTTCGTCGATGTCCGGTTCGTCAGCGTCCGGTTCGTCAGCGTCCGGTTCGTCAGTGTCCGGTTCGGCGTTCCCCGTCGACGAGCCGTCCGGGTTCGCCGAATCCTCCGCGCAGGCTGATCCCGAGCCCGTGGTCGACGCCCCGGCGCGGTGACGTTCGTCAGCTTCACCACGGACTACGGGCTCGCGGACGGTTTCGTCGCGGCGTGCCACGGGGTGATCCTGCGGGCGGTGCCGACGGCCCGCATCATCGACGTCACCCATCTCGTGCCGCCGGGCGACGTGCGCCGCGCGGCGGCGGTACTCGCCCAGACCGTCGGCTCGCTGCCGCGCGGGGTGCACCTCGCGGTGGTGGACCCGGGGGTGGGCACGGTGCGCCGAGCGGTGGCGGTGCGCGCGGCCGGTGGGGATCTCGTCGGGCCCGACAACGGCCTGCTGATCGCGGCGGCCGAGCGGCTCGGCGGCGTCCAGGCGGCGGTGACGCTGCCGGTGCCGGCCGCGGCGCCCGCCACGTTCCACGGTCGCGACGTGTTCGCGCCCGCCGCCGCCGAGCTCGCCCGGGGGACGGAGCTGACCGCGCTCGGTGCGCCACTCGACCCGGCGACGCTCGTCCGCCTGCCCGCCCCGCACGCCCGGCTGCGGTCGGACGGGGTGCTCGAGGCCGAGGTGCTGCTCGTCGACACCTTCGGCAACGTGCAGCTCGCGGCCGCGGGGCCGTTGCTCGCCGACGCCGGGCTGCGACCGCCCGGTCGGGCGCTGGTCTGGGCCGCCACCCCCGGCGCCGGCCCCTCTCCTGGCCCCTCTCCCGGCGCCGGCCGATCCCGCGGCGGCGAACAGTCCCTCGATGCGGCCGGTGGCATCGAGCTGGCGGTGGGGGTGACGTTCGGGTCGGTGGCGCCCGGCGAGCTGGTGCTCTACGTGGACGCCGCGGGCATGGGCGCGATCGCGGTCCGCGACGGCGACGCGGCTCGCACCCTGGCCGTCGCCCCGGCGGACCGGCTCGCGCTGCGTCGGGCGGGCGCCGGAGCCTGAGCGGCGTGGGCCGTCGGCGGGTCAGCAGAAGCCGGGGACGGCCTGCCAGCTCGGGCCGGGGTCGGGCGCGTCGTCGCGCAGCACCGCCGCCTCGATCCGCCCGTAGGGACGGTCCGGTGCCTGGTAGACGATGTCCGGGTTGTCCAGCCCGAACGGTTCGAGGTCGACCAGGAAGTGGTGCTTGTTCGGCATCGACATCCGGACCTCGGCGACCTGGGGGAAGGCGGTCAGGGCGGCTTCACCCATCCGGTAGAGCGTCTGCTGCAGCGCCAGGCTGTGGACGTCGGCGAAGGTGCCCATCAGGGTCTCGCGGACGCCGTCGAACAACGGCCCGAAGTCATGACCGGCCCCGATGTAACGCCAGCGGGCCGTCACCTCGGTCGCGAGGATGCGGTCGGTGGTCTCGGCCAGCGTCGTGTAGGGGTCGCGGGGAAACCCCCAGAACTCCGAACCGGTCGACTTGAGCACGACCAGCCCGGCGAGTCCGGAAACGACGAACGCGGCGTCGCCGTCCACCGTCACGACCGTCGTCCGTCTTTCCCCACCCGCCCGACTGAACGCGTGGTCGTGCGGCACCCCGCCGACCGGGATCCGATTCCAGTGGTACTGCTCGATCTCTATCCGGGCCCCGTCGATCCACGGGAAGGAATCAACGAAATGTCGGCCCAGCCGGATCGCGAAATCCTCGATCTGGCCGATTCCATGCTCCCGGGCGAAGGCGTAGACGGTGTTCTTCTGCGCATCGGTGGTGAGGACATGGGAGTTGTCGCCGGTCAGATGGGCCGCGGCGAAGTCGCCGCGAAGCGCGGTGGATACGTTCAGATCGGTGAGGTGATGCGCCGGACCCGTGCGGTCCACGTGGACGAGACGGATCTCCGCCTTGCCGAACTGGTTCGGTCCGAGCACGATCGCCATCGAGCCTCCCTGGTCACGGGGACGTGCGTTCCCTCGCGGTGAGGGCCGCTCACCGACGAGTCTGGCCCGGTCCCCGTGCCGGGCCCGGCACGGCCCGGCACGCAGCGCCACGCCCGCGCGGCCCGCGCGGCCCGACGGTGCCCCGGGACGCCCCGCCCGCGGCCCCGCCCATCCTGGGGCAGCGGTGTGACGGCGCGCGCCGCCCGTGGGTTTCGTGGCCGTTTCCGCCCGCCGGGCCCGCGCCGCCCGGCCGCCGGCCACCCGTGCCAGGGCCGCCGATGATCCTCTGACGGTCCGCCCACGGGCCCGTGGTGGCCGGAGGTGGGTGCAGATCGCCGCCGGCCCCACCGCCCCCGGTTCCGTGAGCTTTCGATCACAGGCTGCCCAACGAATCCGCGGTTCCCGCCGGAATTCCATCGACATCGCAATGATCCGGGATGCTCCTGGGTTGGTGTCGACCGGCTGTCCCGCCCGGTCGTCCGTGAGTTGCGGAAAACCCTCTCTCGGTGTGACCGGTTGCGCCGTCTTTGGTGGCGCGATGGGTACAGGTCGTCGCTTTCGGCGGATCGGCGAATTGTCATCCCGGGGGGCAACCTCATCCGGTGACCGCGCGTCGGAAGAGGGGAAAGGGGAGGGGTTTATGGGGAATACCCGGAGGTTGCTACCCTCCGTATTTATCTGTTCCACGCGGAGTGATGGTCGGGCGACTGACACCGGCCAGTCCGGTGATCGACGGGACGAGGTGCCGACCCCTGGGTACCGTTCAGACCTAGGCTTCCGTCCGGCGACGATGCCGGTCGCGTTCTTCGGAAGAGGGCATTACATGTCTCGCTCGGTAATGATTCCCTCACGTGTTTCTCGTGGGTGGGGCCCGAGTCGTCCGAGTCGGCGGCCGGCCGGCACTTTCGGGTATCGGCGTGGCCGGTGGATGGGTGGGGCGCTCGCGTTCGTCACGGCGCTGACCGTCGCCGCCTGCTCGCCCGGCGGCGGCTCGTCGAAGCCGGCGGGCGTCGCCGCGCCGGATCCCGCGGCGAGCGTGACCGTCACCCCGGGCGACGACACCAGGGGCGTTACCCTCACCGATCACGTCGTCGTCCACGCCAACGCCCCGCTGGCCGACGTGAGCGTCGCCCGAGAGGCGAGCGCGTCGGAGAAGACCGAGCCGGGGGTGCTGCTCGGGACGTTCTCAGCCGACCGGCGCACGTGGACGTCCGCGGGTGGCCTGTTCTCCGACTCCCGCTACCAGGTCGCCGCCACCACCAGCCCTGCGGCGGGGATCGTCGGGACCAAGTCGGTGCGTACGAGTTTCGTCACGGGAGTGCCGGAGAAGTCGTTCAAGGTCTCCTGGGATCCGGTCGCCGGGCAGACGGTCGGGGTCGGCGCGCCGATCAGCCTGACCTTCAGCGCCGCCGCGCCGGACCGCGCCGCCGTGCAGCGCATGCTGTCCGTGCGCACCGATCCGCCCGTCCTCGGTGCCTGGAACTGGATCTCGAACCGGGTCGTCGTCTGGCGCCCGCAGCAGTACTGGACGCCGGGAACGAAGGTCCATGTGGAGGCGAACCTCGCCGGGTACGACGCGGGCGGGGGACGCCTCGGCGTGAAGGACCGGGCGATGGACTTCGTCGTCGGCTCCGCGCAGATTTCCAGGGTTGACGCGGCCACCCACGTGATGCAGGTGTTCCGCAACGGTCAGTTGCTGCGCACGATGCCGGTGAGCCTCGGCAAGCCCTCGTCGCCGTCGATGGACGGCCCCCACAACGTTCTCGGCAAGTCGCCCGAGGTGATTATGGATTCGGCGACGGTGGGCATCCCCAAGGGCAACCCGGACTACTACTACGAAAAGGTGCAGTGGGCGGTGAACTACACCAGCGGCGGGCAGTACGTGCACTCCGCGCCCTGGTCCGTGGCCTCCCAGGGGCGGACGAACGTCTCCCACGGCTGCGTGAACGCCTCCCCGGCCGACGCCCAGTGGTTCTACGGAATCAGCCGTCTTGGTGACATCGTCGACATCGTCAACACCGGCCGCCCGCCGGACACGAGCCAGCTCGGAAACTTCTGGTCGGTACCGTGGTCGGTCTGGAAGGCGGGCAGCGCCCTGCCCGTGTCGGACCAGCTCGAGACGGCGGCACCGACGATC
This sequence comes from Frankia alni ACN14a, assembly GCF_000058485.1. Classification (NCBI taxonomy): domain Bacteria; kingdom Bacillati; phylum Actinomycetota; class Actinomycetes; order Frankiales; family Frankiaceae; genus Frankia; species Frankia alni. The sequence goes on along the minus strand of NC_008278.1, from coordinate 4,891,583 downwards.
CCGCCGGCGGCGAGCACCGCGGTTCCCGGTGCGCCCGGTGCCGCAGCGGCCGGCGGTGCCTGATCCACTCCGCCTCGACGCCGACCGGTCACCCCCCACGGGGTCGTGACCGGTCGTCGGCGTTGCGGTGGTTCCGGTCGTCGCCCTCGCCGGGGTGACGCCTTTGCTGGGTCCGGCGCGTCGCTGCTGGGTCCGGCGTCGCTGGTGGGTTCGTCCGTGTTGTGGGGCTCGTTGCAGATGTGACGTTCGTTGGTGGTGTGGGGTGCGTCGGTGGTGCGAGGTGCGCTGGTGGTGTGGGGCGCCCGGCGAGCCCACCGGTGTGGCGTGGTCCGGGGGGCGCGCAGCGCCCCTCGTCGTGGCCGGACCAGGCCGGGAGGCCGCGGACGACGGACGACGGGGACGTAACAAGTCAGTGAATGTCGCGCCGAACCCGGTCACGCATCGGCCCGTGACGGCGTCCACCGGCCCATGCTGTTGAGTGGAAGCATGAAGTGCGCGCTGGCGCGGCGCCCCGGCGGGCCGCGACCGGCTGGGGCCGGCGTTCGCGGCTTGCGTGCCGGCCGTGCCCGGCGCGCTGACCGCGGCCGTCGTGACGGTCGGGGAAGATCGCGACATCCGGGCGGAGCGGTACCTTCGGGCTCGCCGCGACGCCCAGGAGGACTGCGCCCTTCGGGAAGGGCCTGTCCTGCGGGAAGGGCACGCCCTTCGGAGAGAACGCGACGGTTGGGAAGAGTGCGACGTTCGAGAGGTGCATCGTGAGGCGCTTGCGCAACCAGACCACCGGTCTGCCGGTCTGGTGGGTCGAGCTGCTGATGTTGGCCATCCTGTACTACTCGTACACCGGCACCCGGTCCGTCGCCGACGCATCGGTGGGCGAGGCGATGCGGATGGGCCACGATCTGCTGCGGTTCGAGACCTTCCTGCACCTCGACGTCGAGCTCAGCCTCAACCGGTGGTTGCAGAGCGTCCCGGTGCTGGCAGTCGTGTGTTGCTACTACTACGCGACGTTGCACTTCGTGGTCACGCCGGGAATGTTGGTGTGGACGCACCGCCGGCACACCCGGCACTATGCGCAGGCGCGCTGGACGCTCGTGGCGACCACGCTGATCTGCCTCGTCGGGTTCTTCCTGTTCCCGACGGCGCCGCCCCGCCTGCTCACCGGCACCTCGTACACCGACACCATGTCGCACTTCGCGGGCTGGGGCTGGTGGACCGGGACCGCCAGTGCCGCCCCGAACGGTCTGGAAGGCATCACCAACCAGTACGCGGCGCTGCCGTCGCTGCACTGCGCCTGGTCGTTGTGGTGCGGGTTCCTGCTCGTGCGCTTCGGGCGCCGGACGGTGACCAGGATCCTGGGGGTGCTCTACCCGGCGGCCACGTTCTTCGTCGTCATGTCGACCGCCAACCACTACCTGCTCGACGCGGTGGCCGGCTGGATGGTCCTCGGCGTCGCCGCCGGTTCCGTCGCGCTGGTGTTCGCCTGGCGGCGGCGGGTCCGGGCAACCGCGGTCGGCGCCGCACCGGTGCCGCAGCGGGAGTCGCCCTGGCCGGCCGGATCGGCGTCCCCGGCCGCCGTGGCGGACGCCGGTGGATCGGGCACGGCGGAGCCGGTCACGCTCGCCGCCTCGACGGCGGCTGGGGCGGCGCACCCCCGGGCGGATCCGACGTCGCCGGCTGGTGCGGTGCCGTCCGTCGTCGTCGAATCGTCGGCCGGTCGCGGTCCGTCGGCCGGTCCCGAATCGTCGGCCGGTCGTGACCTGTCGGCCGGTCGTGGTCTGTCGGCCGGTCGTGGTCTGTCGGCCGGTCGTGATCTGGTGACCGGTCGGGATCCGTCCGCCGATCGCGATCCGTCTGTCGGCCGCGATCCCGCCGCTGGTCCGGGCGCCGCCGCGGGCGCCGCGTCGCCCCTCTCACCCGAGCCGCTCGAACCGCCGGTGGAACCGACCGCGGCCCCGCCCACCCCGCCGGCGGAACCCGCCTCTTCGACACGGGCGGCGCCGGTCACCGGTCGGCAGGGCCCGCCGTCGGCGGCGCCCGTGCCCCCCGTGCCGGCCCCCGCCGCGCCCGAGATCTCCCTGCGGTCGGACCGGGCCGTCCGTCCGGACGGGGCGCGCGCGGTCTGATCCTCGTCCGGGCCGGGGAGCCGCGCGGTGCCGGCAGGCCACCGGCGGCCGGTGGGGCGACGCCGGGGTGAGGTGTCCAGGATGGGTGCTTTGTGACCCCCGGTGTGTTGCCTGGGTGGGCGATGTGCGAAGGTTGTGCCGCGGCCGGCGTCGGCCGCACACCTCCCTGCCTCGCCTGCCCGGGCCGCGCCCCGTGAGATGCACTCCGACCCTTCGGCACCGCCCCCGGGTTGCGCGTCCGGTCCGATCCCGCTCGGAGTCCGATCGATGTCCCCGTCCCTGGCCGCGCGGCTGCACCGTCCTCGCCCGGTCGCGTTCGTCGTGTCGCTGGTGCTGGCCTGGCTGCTGCTCGCCCTGATCGCCTTCGCGCTGCGTCGCGGGCCCATCCAGGACGACCTGGGCGCCCGGGCGACGGCGGCCGTCCGGGCGGCCGGCGGCGTGCACGCCCAGGTGCGCATCGAGGGGCGGGAGGCGATCGTCACCGGGCGCTTCCCCAACGCGGCGGCCGCGGAGCAGGCGCGAGCCTCGGCCGCGGTCTCCGGGACCACGTCGGCCCGCCTCGGCGACGACGTGCTCATCGCCACCCAGCCGCCGAGGCCGCTGGTGCTCGCCGTCGCAGGACGGGGCCTGTCGGTCACCGCGACCGTGCCCGACGAGGCGAGCCGCGCAGCCCTGCTGGCCGCCGTCGCCGACGCCGCCGGCGGCACGGTGCACGGCCAGGTGCTCGTCGACCCGGCGGTCGCCGAACCGCCGGTCGAGGCCGTCTCCGCCCTCGCCGTCGCGCTACACGCAGTGGCGGGGGAGCACTCCGCGACGGTGTCCGGCTCGACCGTCGCCCTCACCGGCGGCGCTCCCGACGAGGCCGCCCGCCGCCGGCTCGGCGCGGCGGCGCTGGCCGCGACCGCCGCGGTCGTCCCCGGCGCCACGCTGGCGGACCACCTGGTCGTCGCCCGGGCCGCCGGACCCGCAGCCGCCGGACCCGCAGCCGCGGGATCCGCAGCCGCCGGGTCCGGAGCCGCCGTCACGCCGGATCGCGTCGCGGCGGCGAGGCGGCAGTCGGGGTCCCTCGCGGCCCTGCGGGCGGCCCTCGACGGGCCTGCCGTCACCTTCCCGGTGTCCGGGGCGCGGTTGAGCCCGTCGGCGCAGGCCCGTCTGGACTCCGTCGCCGCCGTCCTGCGCGGGGGGGATCTCGCCGTCCTCGTCGGTGGCTACACCGACACCTCGGGGCCGTCGGCGTTGAACCAGGCGTTGTCGCTGAACCGGGCCCAGGCCGCCGCGGACTACCTGACCAGCCGGGGTGTCCCCGCCGACCTCGTGCGGGCCGCCGGGTTCGGCTCCCGCGAACCGGTCGCGGGCAACGGCACCCCGCAGGGCCGCGCCGCCAACCGCCGCATCGAGATCATCCCGTTGCCGTCGCGCTGACGGCAGCGACGACGGCGGCGCCTACGGCGGTGACGGTGGGTGTGGCTGGCGCACCCGTGCCGGCGTAACACCGGGTCAGCGTGGTAGGCAGACGCCATGGGCGACTCAAGCATGGGGCTGCACGAGCAGCCCGACAAGCTCTCCGCGCAGACGGTCGACCGGCACCGGGCGATCGTCTCGCTGATGGAGGAGCTGGAGGCGGTCGACTGGTACGACCAGCGGGTCGACGCCGCGACGGACCCGGAACTGGCCCAGGTGCTGGCGCACAACCGGGACGAGGAGAAGGAACACGCGGCGATGACGCTGGAATGGCTGCGTCGCCACGACCCCGTGCTGGACACCCAGCTACGGACCTACCTGTTCACCTCCGGGCCGGTGACCGAGGTCGAGGAGGAGACCATGGACCGGGGCGGCTCCGGCGACCCGGACGCGGTGACGGAGCGGCAGGCGGCGGGGCCCGGTGACGGCTCCCTCGGAATCGGCAGTCTGAAAGGTGTAGGCGAGTGAATCATCTGCTGCGCGGCCACGCCCCGCTGACGGACGCTGCCTGGAAGGCGGTGGACGACGAGGCGAAGGCCCGCCTCACGACGAACCTGGCCGCCCGCAAGGTGGTGGACTTCGCCGGGCCGCACGGCTGGGAGTACTCCGCCACCGCACTGGGCCGGGTGGCGGCCCTGTCCGCGCCGCCGGCCGCCGGGGTGCAGGCCCGGGTCCGGCAGGTGCAGCCGGTCATCGAGCTGCGCGTCGGCTTCACCCTCGATCGCGCCGAGCTCGCCGACGCCGACCGCGGCGCCGACGACCTCGACCTCGCGCCGCTGGAGGAGGCTGTCCGCCGCATCGCCGTCACCGAGAACTCGGTCGTCTTCCACGGCTACCAGGAGGCCGGCCTGGTCGGCATCACCCAGGCGTCGTCGCATCCCCAGCTCACGCTGGAGGCGGGGACCGACACCTACCCGCGCACCGTGGCCAAGGCCGTCGCCCTGCTGCGTCGCGCCGGCATCGCCGGTCCGTACGCGCTCGCCCTCGAGCCGGACAGCTACACCGCGGTGATCGAGACCGCCGAGCACGGTGGCTACCTGCTGCTGACCCACCTCCAGCACATCCTCGACGGGCCCGTCGTGCAGGCCCCCGGGGTCACCGGCGCGGTCGTGCTCAGCCTGCGTGGCGGCGACTTCGTGCTCGAGTCGGGCCAGGATCTCTCGATCGGGTACGCGTCGCACACGGCGGACACCGTCGACCTGTACCTGGAGGAGAGCTTCACCTTCCGGGTCACCGAGCCCGACGCGGCCGTCGCGCTCGTGCCGGCCGCCGGCGGCGGCGCGTAACCGTCCGTGGTGCGGGGGACGGACGGCCCGTTCGTCCCCCGCACCACGGATCCGGTCGTCCCCGCGCACGGGCCCGGCAGGCGGCGGGCGAGGGGCCGGCGGGCCCGGTGGTGGCGGGCGTTACGGCCGTCTTGCGCCGAGGGGGTGCGGCATGGCACCCTGCAATTAGGGAAGCCTTAGCTAAGGCATCGGTCCGTCTGGGCCGGCGCCGCGGCCTCCCGGCAGGGTCCGCCAACTGCCGGCCAACCCCGGGTGGGTTGGCCGCCTCGGGCTGGTGAGGTGCGGTGCTCGTCTGTTCTTGCTTCGCGGTGTCCGACCGGACGCTGCGCACAGTGATCGCCGCCGGTGCTCGCGACGTGGACGAGATCGGCGCGCGCTGCGACGCCGGCACGGGCTGCGGCGGCTGCGTCGAGGAGATCGAGGACCTGCTGGACGCCGTCGCCCCCCGCTGCGCCCGTCTGATCGCCAGGGCGAGCTAGCCGCGGGGCCGCCCGCGCCTGTCGGAGACGGGAATCGCGCACCTGTAAACCGGCGCGTCGAGGCACATCCCGCCCTCGGCGCAGGCGATGCGTCGGCGACGTTCCGACACTCTCAGTAGTGTCATGGCCATGATGCGTAGCGTGATCTGGTACGCGGTGACGCGCCGGACCGCGGCACCGTCGGCGAGGCGCCCGACGGCCCTGGTCGTCGTTCTGCCGGCGCTGCTGGCCCTGCTGGGCTGCCTGGTGGGCCCGGCGGCTCCGGCCATGGCGGGCGGTGGGCCACCCGGCAGTGACCAGGAGCCGCTCGCCGGCGCCGCCGCCGCAGCTCCGGCCGACCCGGCGCCGGCCGTCACCGCCGCTGCCGTGCCCGACCCGGACCTGCCCGGGCCCTGGAAGATCGGCTACCGCACGGTGCGGATCGTCAACTCCAGCAGCCCGGGCCGTGTGCTCGTGACCTCGCTGTGGTATCCGGCCCGCGCGAACACGGCTGGCACCTCCGGCTCCGGCTCGGCTCCTTCCGGGGCGCCCGCGACGGCCGGGACGGCGGGGACAACCGGCACGGCGAGGGCTGACGGCCTGCTTGGGGCGAACGGCCCGACTGGGGCGAACGGCCCGGCCGGGGGGTCGGGCGCGGCGGCCGAACCCGGTGTCGGTGGCGCCTGCCCCGAGGTCGCGGCCGCGGGGCCCGCGGGCCTCGGTGGGCCCGGACAGCCGGCGTTCTACCCGTTGGCAGGAAACGTCGGGCTCCCCTCGGCGAGCGCCGTGACCGACGCCGCCCCGGCTCCGGGCCCGTTCCCCCTCGTCGTGTTCTCCCACGGCAGTGTCGGCAGCCGAACGCAGTCCGCCTTCCTGATGGAGGCGCTGGCCAGTCACGGCTTCCTCGTCGCCGCCCCCGATCATCCCGGCGACACGATGGCCGACGCCGCGGCCGGGCGGGAGGAGCGCCAGCTCAACCTGGCCACGGACCGGCCCCGCGACGTCTCCGCGGTCATCGACGCGCTGACCGCCACGTCCTGCCCGGACGCCCCGCGGGTCCGTCCCGACCAGATCGGCATCGTCGGGTTCTCCTTCGGCGGCTTCACCGCGATCGTGTCGAGCATCGCCAACCTGCCCATGCCGGCGGACGTGCGCATCCGGGCGTCGGTGGGGATCGCGGCGGCGACCTCCCCGCTGCCCGCGGCGTCACTCGCCCAGGTGCGGGTGCCGACGCTGCTCATCGGCGGCACCGGGGACAGGACGGTGCCGATTCCCGAGAACAACGACCGGGCGTTCAACCTCCTGATCCACTCCCACCCGCGGATGACCGTCGCCATCACCGGCGCCGTGCACAACTCGTTCACCGAGATCTGCCGGCAGGCCGGGCTGCTCGGCGCCGCCGGGATCCCCGCCCCGCTGGGCATGCAGGTCGCGCTGACCTCCGCGGCCACCTGCTGGCCGCCGCAGGTCGCCCCTGCCGACGCCCACCGGCTCGCGAACCGCTACGTCGTGGCCTTCCTCTCCCTGCACCTGCGTGGAGACGACGGCTACGCGCGCTACCTCACGACCCCGGACGCGGGCGACGCGCGGCTGGCGACCGTTCGGTCGAGTCCGTGATCGTCGCGCGGGGGAGACGGCCGGCGTCGCCGCGTATGAGCGTGACCGGTGTCCTCCCCGGAGGTACTACCCCGGTCGGGCTACCCGGACGGTGCTATGCAGGCATACAGGTGACCCACCCCGACATCACCGGCTACCGTTGGCCAACCGGCCGGCGGGCGTCACGATGCGCAGCGCCGGCCAGTTGATCCGGTCGCGTCGGCGCCTCATCCGGACCCGGTGCCCGAGTCGCCCACCGAACCGGATCACGGGCGATGCCTACGGGTACGGTGCGGTGCCCCGCAAGGAGGTCGTGGCGATGTCTGCTCGCCAGGTGCGGCGGTTCGAGCTGGAGCGTGAGGTCGACGTCTCAGGGGTGTCCGGGACGGGCGCGGTGGCGTTCGGGGCGCAGGCGCCCGACGGCACCTGCGTGCTGTGGTGGGACTCCGAGCACGACTCCATCGCGATCTATCCGACGATGGAGACCCTGCTCGCCATCCACGGGCACGGCGGGACGACCCGGGTCGTCTACATCGACGCGGCCGACCAGACTCCTCCGGCGCGCTCCGCGGTGACGCCGCCGGACTCCCTCGGCCCGGCCGGCCGGGCGGGCGGTCAGGTCAGCGGGCGGAAGCAGGCGGTCGCGCGATCCTGAGGGTCGACGGTGTACAGCGCCAGGGTGCCCGCCATCTCGCGCGGATCGATGCCGTGGTCCAGCATCTGCCGGTGTAGATCCGTGAGCATGCGCAGCGCGTAGCCGAGCAGGATGGGCGCGATGCCCACGGGGTGGCGCAGGGCCTCCCCGAACCGCGCGTCGGCGTCGCCGTCGCTGGTGAGCGCGGCGAGGACGCCGAGCCGGATGCGATCCGCCAGCTCCGCCCAGACCGCCGCGCTCGCCGGCGTCTCGGGTCCCTGCCAGATCCCCGGGACGCGCAGTTCCGCGACGAGGACGGTCGGCTGGCGGCCGGTGCGCAGATGCACGGCCACGACCCACATCGCCATCAGCCAGCACAGCCCGCGCATCGTGTTCAGCGGATCGGCGGCGACCTGCTCGTGTAGGTGCCGCTCGGACTGCGGCCGGCTCGCCGGCGCCAACCAGCCCCAGGCGAGGCGTTCGATGTCGACGATCTGAACCATTGGCAGGTCGGTGGGATGAGGCCGGGCCAGCGCGGCGGCTCGGCCGGAGTCGGCGTCGACGAGCGCGAGCGCCCCGGGGTCGGAAAGGGTCTGCCAGGCCAGACCCGCCGATGGCATGCGGCCCACGGTAACCCCAGCAACAAGACGGGACCAGAGGTGTTGGCTGCGCGATGTGAAAACGGTTGTGCGGCCGCCCCGGCCTTTTCTTCCCGTCGGCACTCGGCACCGTCATCTCGCCGTCGCGCCCGCCCATTCGCCGACGCCGGCTTTTCACCGATCGGACGACGCGCCGATGGGACGACTCACCGATCGGACGACTCACCGATCGACGACGTAGCGGTGGAACATCGGATGGATCGTGAACTCGGTGACGCCGTGCAGGGCGGGCCGCGGACGCCGGGGCCGGCGGGTCTGGCCGGCTCCGGCCGCCTGCTGGGATGCGGCGCCGACCGGCACCTGCTCGCGATCGGCGGCGATGTCCCCGGCGGGAACGAGGAAACCGACGTTCCACAGCACCTCGAGGATCACCTCCGGTTCCCGGCTGTCGACCCAGGAGCGGGCCTCCGGGGCCGTATGGACCGCCCCGGTGGCCAGGTCCAGCAGGAACAGTTCCAGTTCCGCGCGGCTCCAGACGGGCGGCCCGGCGCGGAACGTCTGGAAGACGCCGAGCAGGCCGGGATGCTGGAACCGGTACTCGGCCGCGATGTCGCGCGACCGCTCGGCCGAATATGTCGATTCGACCGCCTGTATGTCCCGTGGGGCGATTCTGACCGACTTGCGCGAGCTGTGTGTGCGAGCATGGTCGAGCGCGTGGCTGCAGTACTGGATGATTTCCCGGGGACGACACAGGGAACGGTCGGTCATGTACCGGAAGGACCACACCGGCCGGGTGAAGACCGCTCCCCAGCAGTCGTCGTCGGAGCGGCTCCTCAGGTCGGGAACCGTGTGCCGGATGCGGCCGGCTATCATCTTCCAGAGCCCTTCCTCGTCCCACGAGATGACCTCGATGAGGTCGCGGAACTTCTGGGCGTCGTCGTAGATCGCGGGGATGCTGTCGTAGAGCTCCTGCCGCAGCGACATGCAGATCCGCAGGTGCGGAGAGAGATCATTGATCGACATGCAGGCCTGGAACAGGCCGGCGACGAATGCCTGGGCGTCCTCGGAGGCGTCCCAGCCGCGGTCCAGTTCGTCGACGACCACCGTGACCCGACTGCGTTCGCACAGGCGGACCAGCGGGGGCAGCAGATGTTCGATCTCCTGGAGTTTGTACAGGTACTGCAGCTCCCGGGTGCGCACACCCGCCTCGTACCGGCCTATCTTCACCGACTCGATCCGGCGAAGATAGGAGACGAAGGAGTCGAAGGCGCTTGTCGCGCCGCCCGCATGATGGTCCCGTAGGTAGGTGTGGATCTGGCTCTCCGCGCCGCGGCGCAGCCGGCCGTGGCGGCGGGTCAGCTCCTTCATGATCAGCACGAGGATCAGGTATTTCCACGCCGTCGCGTAGGCTCCCAGCTTCGCCCACGAGCCGTCGAGCTCCCGGGTCATGGCGGAACTGAGAAACTCGTAGGAGTAGTCCTCCGGGGCCAGTTCGATCACCGAGCGGCCCGCGTCCCGTTGCCGATGCGCCATGGTCTTGAAGATCGCACTCTTGCCGGCGCCCCGGTTCGCGACCAGGATCGTCTTCATCCCCGAGTTCACCTGGTTGTACGCGGAGGACTCGATGAAATAGGAGTCGAGCCCCCGGCGGATGTCCCGTTCCGCGGCGGCCGCGCCGAAGCTGAGTCGGGCAAGATCGACCATCAGAACCCTTTCGGCTGAACGCCGGCGCATGGTCCGAGTCTGAACTTCCACGACGATACCGCGAACACTGTCGCATTGCGGGCGAATTATTTCCCGTATATGCGCTCGACGTCCCTGCCGCCGCTGGGTCCGGCCGATCCGGTCGCCATTCGTGCAGGTCGGAGTCCCGGCGGGCCGGATCGATCCGGTACGGGACTGGCTTCCGCCGACTGCGGGCGGGCAGCCGGACAGCCGGGCGGGTCGCGAGGACCCGGCCGGCCGGACCCCCTGATCACGGTCGGCTACGCGGCCTAGTCGCCGAGGAGGTCGAGGGGGGTGGTGGGTTGGTGGGGGGTGTGGGGGGTGGTGGTGAGGTGGTGGCGCCAGAGGGTTTCGGCGGCGTCGGGGTCGTGGTTGGTGAGGTGGGTGAGGAGTTGGTGGTGGGTGGTGTGTTGGTGGCGCAGGGTGGTGAGGTCGGGGGTGGGGGTGTCGGGGGTGGGGGTGGTGGCGTCGAGGATGTGGCGGAGCATGCTGCTGATCATGGTGAGGGTGTGGTTGGCGGGGGTGGTGAGCAGGAGGGTGTGGAAGTTGAGGTGGTGGGTGTGGATGTCGGTGGGGTTGGGGTGGGGGGTGGCGAGGGCGTGGTCGGTGGTGGTGAGGTGGGTGGTGAGGTGGGTGAGGTGGGTGTCGGTGGCGGTGGTGGCGAGTAGGCGGATGGCGGCGGGTTCGAGGTGGGTGTGGGCGGTGTGGATGTCGGCGAGGGTGGTGTGTTGGTGTTCGAGGACGAGGGCGGTGTAGCGGGCGGCGACGTGGCCGTTGGGGGTGTGGACGCGGGCGCCGCCGTGGGCGCCGCGGCGGACGCTGATGAGGGCTTCGGATTCGAGGACGCGGAAGGCTTCGCGCAGGGTGGGGCGGGAGACGCCGAACTGTTCCATGAGGACGGCTTCGGGGGGCAGGGCGTCGCCTTCGTGGAGTTCGCCGCGGACGATCTGGCGGCGTAGGTGGGCGGCGACGAGTTCGGCGGTCTTCGGAACGCGGACATGCTGCCCGACGCGGCTCGTCGCGAGCAGCGGGCCGGACAGTGCGCGGGCCGGCGTCCCGGGAGACCCGGCCGGGGCCGCCGCGCCGTCGGCCCCGGCCGTGCGCGCGAGGCGCACCGGGTGCGGCGCGATGCGGGGCGTCGAGGTGTCGGTCGGCTGCGTTAACGACATGATCTTGTGCTCCCCCTGGTGGCGGCTGCCCGGCCGGGTGGACCTCCCGTTTCGGGCTGCGACTGATGATGTACGGATAGTGGTCACTGCGATGAGTTGGCTACGAACCGTGCTTACAAAGTCGCATTGTGGCAGCGTGCCGGAACCTGGGGTGGGCGGGGCCGGGGGAGTACCACGGTGTGATCCGTACTCTGTTACTCAGAGTGCATAAGATTGTCGGCGTGCCATCCGCGTACCGAGCTGATCACTTCGGTGTGGGTCGGCGCGGCCGGATCCTGAGATGCGACGGCCGCGACCTCGTTGACCAGGGATGTCGTCCCGCCCGTCACCGCGGCGTGGTACGCGCGACGAGAAGGCGCGCCAGTATGCCCGGCAAGGACCCGACGGTACCGATCTCGGCATCGACTACAGCCAGTCGCGGTCCGACGCACGCGGGCGGACGCCGATCACGCGGCGCCGGCGGATCGCGGCCTCAGTCCGCGGCGGCGACCCGGTTGGTGCCGCTGGAGGTCTCCAGCGCCTCGACGGTCACCGCGACCGCATGCACGACCGAGGCGACCCGGATCGCGTCCTGGATCACCTCGCGGGCGACCCCGCGGCCGCGCAGCTCGTGCTCGTGGGCGGTCAGGCAGCGGCCGCAGCCGTTGACCGCGGAGACCGCCAGCGACCAGAGCTCGACATCGACCTTGTCGACACCGGGGTTGGCGAGGGCGTTCATCCGCAGCCCGGCCCGCAGCCGGGAGTACTCCTCGTCCTCCAGCAGGTGCAGGCTGCGGTAGTAGACGTTGTTCATCGCCATCAGCGCCGCCGCCGTGCGCGCCGCGGTGGCCGCCTCGGCGCTCAGGTGGTCGAGCGCCTCGGGCTCGAGCTCGACCAGCACGGTGCGCCCGCGGCTGGCGATGGCCGCCGCGAGCACCGTGCCCCACAACTGCTGGGCGGACAGGTTCGACTGGCTGGTCACCGAGCCGAGGTTGAGGCGCAGGTCGCGGGCGTAGTCGGGCAGCAGCTCCCGCAGGCGGGCGACGGTCATCAGGCGGCCACCTCGACCGGGGTGGGCGCGGCGGCGCCCAGCGTCGCCTGGCCCTTCTGCCAGTTGCAGGGGCACAGCTCGTCGGTCTGCAGCGCGTCGAGCACCCGCAGGACCTCGGCCGGGTTCCGCCCGACGCTGCCCGCGGTGACCATGACGAACTGGATGACGTTGTCCGGGTCGACGATGAAGGTCGCCCGCTGCGCCACCCCGTCGTCGCCGAGCACCCCGGCGGCGGCGGTCAGGTCCTTGCGGATGTCGGCGAGCATCGGGAAGGGCAGGTCGGTCAGGTCCGGGTGGTTCTGCCGCCACGCCAGGTGGACGTACTCGCTGTCCGTGGACACGCCGAGGACCTGCGCGTCCCGGTCGGCGAACTCGTCGTTGAGCCGGCCGAACGCGGCGATCTCGGTGGGACACACGAACGTGAAGTCCTTCGGCCAGAAGAACACGACGCGCCACGTGCCGGGGCGGCTGGTGGCGGTCTCCCGGACGAAGGCGGTGTCGGGGTCGTTGGAGACGACGCCGGTCAGATCGTAGGCGGGGAAGGTGTCGCCGACGGTGAGCATGTCGAGGTGGTCCTCTCTGCGGTGACGTTCGGGTCTGCGGTGGTGGCCGGGCAGAGCCCACTCTTGCGACCGTCGACTCAGAAGGGAAATCGAAAGATTCGGCAAGTTTGATAGCCTCGGTCTATGGCTACTCCGCAGCCGACGCTCACCCAGTTGCGTGCGCTCGTCGGCGTCGCCGACCATCGGCACTTCGGCCGGGCGGCGGCGGCGCTGCACGTGAGCCAGCCGACGCTGTCCAGCGCGGTCGCGGCGCTGGAGCGCACCCTCGGCGTCCAGCTCGTCGAGCGCACCACGCGCAGCGTCCTGCTCACCGCGGTGGGCGAGCAGATCGTCGCGCGGGCCCGGGGGGTGCTCGGCGCGGTCGACGACATCGCGGAGGTCGCGGTGCGGGCCCGCGCCCCGCTGACCGGCGACATCCGGCTCGGCGTCATCCCCACGGTCGCGCCCTACCTGCTGCCGCGGCTGCTGCCCACGCTGCGCGCGCGCTGGCCGCAGGCGCGCCTGCGGCTGCGCGAGGCGCAGACCGCGGCCCTGCTGGCGGAGCTGCGCGGCGGCGCGCTCGACCTGGCACTGCTCGCGCTGCCCAACGACGAGCCGGGCATCGCCGAGATCCCGCTCTACGACGAGGACTTCGTCCTCGTGACGCCCGCCGAGCATCCGCTGGCCGGCGGCAGCGCCGTACCCGTCGCCGGGCTCGCCGGCCAGGACGTGCTCCTGCTGGAGGACGGGCACTGCTTCCGGGCGCAGGCGCTGGACGTCTGCCGGGAGGCCGGGGCGCGGGAGCGGGCCACGCTGCGGGCGGCCAGCCTGTCGACGATCGTCCAGATGGTCGCCGGCGGGCTGGGGCTGACGTTGCTGCCCGCCGCCGCCGTCGCCGTCGAGGTGGGGGAGGGACGCGGCCTCGCGGTCGCCACCTTCCGCCGCCCGGCGCCGCACCGGCGCATCGGCCTGGCCCACCGGTCGACCTCGGCGCGCGTCACGGACTGGGGGCTGTTGGCCACGGAGGTCCGCGCCGCGCTGCCCGGGACGGACCTGGACCTCAGCCCGGTTACGGTGTCGGTTCCAGCTCCGGCGGGAAATCCTGGGTAACCCTCGCCGGGTGAACACTCCGGCCCGATCCGCTGCGTCTCCGAGCGCTTTCGTTGAGCGCTCGGCTTCTCTTCGTCCCCGCTCCTCCCCGGAGCAATGCTGCGGGCTTCGTCACGTTTTATTGACGGCCGACGGGACAACAAGACAACGTCCGCGACCGGCTGCCGCCGGCGTCCGGCCGACGGGTCGGACCGGGGCGATCACACAGGTGGGTCGCGGCGCCACGGCTGGCTGGGGTCGGGACGCCGACCAGACAAAGGTGGTGCACGTGCCCGTGCCGAGGTATGCCCCGATCGCCGGTATGCGAGATACGTCCGTGTCATGCATGCGTAACCGGCCGGCCGTAGCGTAGGCCGCCATGAGCGACGCACGGAACGTGGCCGTCGGCGTCGAGGAGGAGTTTCACATCCTCGATCTCACCACCCGCCAACTTGTTCCCCGGGCCGAGGAAATACTGCAGCGGCTGGACAAGGACTCCTTCTCACCGGAACTGTTGAAATCCGTCGTCGAGACGAACAGTCAGCCGACGGTCGATCTGCTGGCCCTGCGATCCAACCTGCTGGACCTGCGCCGCCGGCTGGCCGAGGCGGCGGGCGAGCTGGGTCTCGGGCCGGCGGCGTCGGGCACCGTGCCGATCCTCGACATGGACCTGCTCGACGTCTCCCGCGACGCCCGCTACGAGCAGATGACCGAGGACTACCAGATCGTCGCCCGGGAGCAGCTCATCTGCGGCGCCCAGGTGCACGTCGACGTCGCCGACCGCGACCTGGCCATGGCCGTCGTCGCCTGGACCGCCCCCTGGCTGCCGATGCTGCTGGCGCTGTCGGCCAGCTCGCCGTACTGGCTCGGCGCCGACAGCGGCTACGCGAGCATGCGCACGCTGGTCTGGCAGCGCTGGCCCACCGCGGGCGTCGCCGGGTCGTTCCAGACCGCCGCCGAGTACGACCAGCTCATCGCGGATCTGATCAAGTCCGGGGTGATCAGCGACCCGGGCATGGTGTACTTCGACGTCCGCCCCTCGGCCCACCTGCCCACCGTCGAGCTGCGTATCTGCGACGCCTGCCCGGACGTGGACAACGTCATCCTCATCGCCGGGCTGTTCCGGGCCCTGGTGGGCCGGGCGATCGAGGAGATCGAGGCCGGCGGCCAGGCCCCGCCCCCGCGCGCCGAGCTGCTGCGGGCGGCGACCTGGCGGGCGGCCCGCTCCGGGCTGGAGGGCGACCTCGTCGACATCTTCGGCGCGGGCCCCGTGCCCGCGCGGGCCATGCTGCGCCGGATGCTGGAGGAGGTGCGCCCCCAGCTCGAGCGCTACGACGACTGGGAGCTCATCGACAACCTCGCCGAGCAGGCGGCCGGTCGGGGCAGCTCGGCGCTGCGCCAGCGCCGGGCGTTCGCCCGCCGCGGCCTGCTCACCGACGTCGCCGACCTGATCCTCGCCGAGACCCGCGACGTGCCGCCGGCCGGCGCGTCGCTCGGGGTCGCGCCCGCGGTGTCGGCGCCCGACCAGATCGCGCCGATCCTGCTGGAGCGTTATCAGCCGGCCGGCTACGACGAGGTCGTCGACGAGCACGGCGCCGTGCGCCCCCAGTACCGGGCGGTGATGCGCACCCTGGAGCGGCTCGGCCCGGACACCCTCGACGAACGCGTCGGCGCCCGCGAGGCCGAGCAGACCGACCGGGGCATCACGTTCCGGGTCAACGGGGACTCGGCGAGCCGGCCGTTCCCCTTCGACATCGTGCCGCGCATCGTCGCCGCCGACGACTGGGCCGTGCTCGGCCGGGGGCTCGGCCAGCGGGTCCGCGCGCTGGAGGCGTTCCTGCACGACGTCTACGGCGAACGGGCCGCCGTCGCGGACGGCATCGTCCCGCCCTGGGTGGTCAACGACGCCCCGGGGCTGCGCCACGGCGGCCGAGCCCCCGGCCGCGACGCGATCCGGATCACCACCGCCGGCATCGACCTCGTCCGCGGCGGGGACGGCGGCTGGCTGGTGCTCGAGGACAACCTGCGGGTGCCGTCGGGGATCGCCTACGCCGTCGAGGGCCGCCGGCTCGCCGAGTCGGTGCTGCCCGAGCTCGGGCCGCCGCCGGGCATCCTGCGGCTGGGCACCGTGCCCGCGCTGCTGCACGACGCACTCGTCGCCGCGGCGCCGCCCGCCGTCACCGGCGAGCCCGCCGTCGCCGTGCTGACCAGCGGGCCGGCCGACTCCGCCTACTTCGAGCACGCCATGCTCGCCGAGGAGATGGGGGTACCGCTGGTCGAACCGGGGGCGCTGCTCGTCGACGACGACGTCGCCTACCGGGTCGACGACGGCCGCCGCCGCCGCGTCGACGTCCTCTACCGGCGCATCGACGAGGACGAGCTGTTCGCCGCGCCGGGCGCGGACGGCGCCCCGCTCGGCCCGGCGCTGCTGCGTGCGGTCCGCGCCGGACAGGTGAGCGTCGCGAACGCACCGGGCAACGGCATCGGCGACGACAAGGTCGTCTATGCCTACGTGCCCCGGATGGTCACCTACTACCTCGGGGAGCAGCCCGTCCTCGACGACGTGCCGACCTACGTCTGCGGCGATCCGGAGCAGTGCGAGCACGTGCTGGCCAACCTCGACCAGCTCGTCGTCAAGCCGGTCGACGGTTTCGGCGGCTCCGGCGTCGTGATCGGCCCGCACGCCGAGCCGTACCAGCTCACCGCCGTCCGGGAGCAGATCCTGGCCGACCCGCGGCGCTGGATCGGCCAGGAGGTGGTCGCCCTGTCCACCCATCCGACCTGGCACGACAGCCACCTGGAGCCCTGCGCGGTGGACCTGCGGGTGTTCGTCTACGCCGGCGTCGAGCCGGTCGTCGTGCCCGCGGCGCTGAGTCGGGTGGCCCCGCCCGGCAGCCTCATCGTCAACTCGTCCCAGGGCGGTGGCTCCAAGGACACCTGGATCCCGCGCCGCTGAGCTGATCCACGGCCGCTGAGCTGACCCACGACCGCTGAGCTGACCCACGACCGCCGTCGTACCCCGCCGAGGTTCTCGGCGGGGCATGACGACGTGCCGGCGGGCCAGTGCCGGCGGGCGGGAGTTCCGGGCGGGCGAAGCGGTCCTCGGTCGCAACCGCGGGGACACGAGGCTGAAATCTCCGGCGTCGAAGGTGGACGGACGATCGTGCACCCTCATGCCGGGCAGGACTGCTCGGGGAATGGATCTCGCCTGTTCTGACAGATCGACGGGAGTGCACATGTGCGGGCTGAGTGGTGAGCTGAGGTTCGACGGCCGGGGAGCGGACGTCGACGCGGTGGTACGGATGACGGCCACCATGGTGCCGCGGGGCCCGGACGGCGCCGGGGTGTGGTCGTCGGGGCCGGTCGCGTTCGGCCACCGTCGCCTGAAGATCATCGATCTGTCCGAGTGTGGCGCCCAGCCGATGGTCGACAGCGAGCTGGGCCTGACCCTCGTGTTCAACGGGTGCATCTACAACTACCGGGAGCTGCGCGACGAGCTGGCCGCCGCCGGCTACCGCTTCTTCTCCACCTCGGACACCGAGGTGATCGCCAAGGCCTACCACCACTGGGGCACCCGGTGCGTGGATCACTTCGCCGGCATGTTCGCCTTCGCGGTCGCCGAGCGCGACACCGGCCGGCTCGTCCTCGCCCGCGACCGGCTCGGCATCAAGCCGCTGTACCTCGCCGCCGACGCCGAACGGCTGCGCTTCGCCTCCACCCTGCCCGCGCTGCTCGCCGGGGGCGGCGTCTCCTCGGACATCGACCTCGTCGCCTTCCACCACTACCTGTCGTTCCACTCGGTGGTGCCGGCGCCGCACACCATCCTCGCCGGGGTGCGCAAGCTGCCCGCCGCCACCGTGCGGGTCGTCGAGCCCGACGGGACCTGGACCGACGAGGTGTACTGGAGCCCGGACTTCACCCGCGACCCGGCGCGCGCCGACTGGACCGCCCGCGACTGGCAGGACGCCATCGCCGAGAGGCTGCGCCTGGCGGTGCGCCGGCGGATGGTCGCCGACGTGCCCGTCGGGGTGCTGCTGTCCGGCGGGCTGGACTCCAGCCTGATCGTCGCGCTGCTCGCCGAGGCCGGCCAGCACGGCCTGGCGACGTTCAGCGTCGGCTTCGAGGCCGCCGGCGGCGAGTCCGGCGACGAGTTCGCCTACTCGGACATCATCGCCCGGCACTTCGAGACCGACCACCACCAGATCCGGGTGCCCGGCAACCGGCTGCTGCCCGCCGTCGACGCCGCCGTCGCCGCGATGAGCGAGCCGATGGTGAGCCACGACTGCGTCGCGTTCTACCTGCTCTCGCAGGAGGTCTCCCGGCACGTCAAGGTCGTGCAGTCCGGGCAGGGCGCCGACGAGGTCTTCGCCGGCTACTCCTGGTATCCGCCGCTGGCCGGCGTCCCACGCGACCAGACCGTCGACGCCTACCTGCGGGTCTTCGCCGACCGGCCGCACCGCGACATGCCCGCGATGGTCGAGCCGCACCACCTCATCGAGGCCGACGCCAGCCGGCACTTCGTCGCCTCCCACATGGCCCGACCGGGCGCCGAGACCTCCGTCGACGCCGCCCTTCGCCTCGACTCGACGGTCATGCTCGTCGACGACCCGGTGAAGCGGGTCGACAACATGACGATGGCCGCGGGCCTGGAGGCGCGCACTCCCTTCCTCGACCACGAGCTGGTCGAGCTCGCCGCGGCCTGCCCGCCCGAGCTCAAGCTCGCCTCCGGGGGCAAGGGCGTGCTCAAGGACATCGGCCGTCCGCTCATGCCCGTCGACGTCATCGACCGGCCCAAGGGGTACTTCCCGGTGCCGGCGATCCGCCACCTGGACGGCCCGTTCCTCGACCGGGTCCGCGATGCGCTCACCGACCCGGCGGCGAAGTCCCGCGGCCTGTTCCGCCCGGCGTGGATCCAGGCGATGCTGGCGGCCCCGAACGACAACCGCACGACCCTCGGCGCGAACGCCCTCTGGCAGGCCGCGCTGCTCGAGATGTGGCTCCAGACCCAGGGAGTGACATGACGCTAGGCAGTGACGTGACGCTAGGCAGTGACGTGACGTTGGGCGATGGTGTGACGTCAGGGGGCGATGTGACCTTGGGGAACGTGATCCGCATCCCCAGGCCCGGGCGTGCCGGTCGGGCCGGCGCGTCGGATCTGGTGCGGGCCTGGGTGGCGGCCGAGGGGGTGCGGGCGCCCGCCCTCGCCCCCGGCGGCCGGCTCGCCTACGTCGCGGACGGCCCGGCCGGGCCCGCGCTGTGGATCCAGGACGCCGACGGTCGGCCACGTCGCGTGGACACCGGCCCGGGGCATGTCCGCGCCGCGCTCTGGTCGCCCGCGGGGGACCTGATCGCCGTGCACGTGGCGCCCGGCGGCGGGGAGCTCACCGAGGTCCGTGTCGTCGCTGCCGACGGCGGCGGACCGCGCAGCCTGGCCGACGGCGGCGGCCCACGCCGCCTGGCCGGCGGGGACGGCCGTGCCGCCGTGCCGGCCCGCTGGACCGCCGACGGGCTCGCCCTCGTCGTCACCGAGTCCGACCGCGCCGACCGGACCGGGCGTACCGCCGCCGTGCTGGTCGGTCTCGACGGCCGGCGGGCCCGGCTCGCCGAGGGCGTCGCATTGCAGGTCTGCGACCTCGTCGACCTCGTCGCCCTCGATCACGGGGGCGACCCGCTGGTCGGCGCCTACCGGCTGCTGCTGCGGGAGGGGCCGCGCGGCGTTCGCCGCGCGATCGTCGTCGACGTCCGGCTCACCCCGCCGGCGGGCGGCGGTGCGGCCCACTCGTCGTGGGAGCTGCCCGGCGGCACCGCGACCGTCCTCACCGGCCGCTTCACCGCGGACGGGCGCCGGGTGCTGCTGGTGACCGACCTCGGCCGGGAGCGGGCCGCCCTGCTCGACGTCCCCGTGGACGCCCCCGGCTCCACGGTGGTGATCGCCGAGCGTCCCGACGCCGACGTGGAACGGTTCGCCCTGCTCGGCGGGGGCGAGCGGGCGGTCGTCGTCTGGAACGTGGCGGGACGCAGCGAGCTCACGCTCGTCGACCTGCCGAGCGGCCGGAGCCGGCCGCTGCCGGCACCGCCCCGCGACGTCGTCACCGCCCTGCTGGCCCGTCCCGGCGGCCGGGAGCTGGTCCTCGCCCTCGACGGCGCCGCGACCCCCGGGGAGCTGTGGACCTGCGATCTGACCGCCCGGGCCGCCGCCGGCCAGCCCGCGCCCGAGTTCGCCCGCTACCGATGTCTGGTCTCGCACGCTCCCACCCGGCCGGCGGAACTGGTGCGCCCCGTGCCGCACACCCTCACCGCGCATGACGGTCGGGAGCTGGCCGGCTGGTGGTACCGCCCGCCGGTGCCCCCGGGCCCGCTGCCGACCCTGGTGTACCTGCACGGTGGACCCGAGGCCCAGGAACGCCCGACGTTCAACCCGCTGTTCCACGCGCTGCTCGCCCGCGGGATCGCGGTGTTCGCGCCGAACGTGCGCGGCTCCACCGGGTACGGGCGGGCCTTCGAGGAGGCCGATCACGCCCACCGCCGGTTCGACGGCATCGAGGACGTGGCGAGCTGCGTGCGGGATCTCGTCGACACCGGCCTGGCCGACCCGGAGCGGGTCGGGATCGCGGGGCGCTCCTACGGCGGGTACCTGACGCTGGCCGCCCTGGTGCACTTCCCGCAGTTGTTCCGCGTGGGCGTGGACGTCTGCGGCATGGTCGACCTGGAGACGTTCTACCAGCACACCGAGCCGTGGATCGCGGCCTCCGCGGTGACCAAGTACGGCGATCCGGCCACGCAGCCCGCGCTGCTGCGCGCGCTGTCGCCGCTGCATCGGATGAGCGCGCTGGCGGCGCCGCTGCTCGTCGTCCACGGTGAGAACGACACCAACGTCCCGCTGATCGAGGCCGAGCAGACGGTGGCCGCGGCCACCGCCCGTGGCGTCGACTGCCGCTACCTGCTGTTCCCCGGCGAGGGGCACGAGGTGGTCGAGCTTGCCAACCGGGTCCGGTTCGTCCGGACCGCCGTCGACTGGCTGGCCGCGCACCTGCTCGCCCCGCGGCTGCCGCAGCCGCGCAGCGCCCCGCCCGCCTCGTCCACCCCGCCCGCCCCGCCCGCCCCGCCCGCCGGGCACGGTTCAGGTGGTCCGGCAGGTTCGTTCGAGCAGGACGAGCTCGCCCACCTCGTCGTCGTCGGCCCGGCCGATGGCGGCGAAGCCCAGGCGGGCGGCGACCGCCAGCGCCACTGCGGCGTGGGGTGGCAGGGTCATCAGCGCCCGGCGCACCCGAGGTTCGCGGAAGGCCCAGTCCAGCAGCAGGCAGCCGCTCTCGACCGCGTAGCCGCGTCCGGTGTGTCCGGCGAACGTCGCCTGGCCGAAGGTGACGCAGCCGTCGGCGTCGGGTGGGCCACCGAGGCCGGGTGAGGCGACGGCCGTGCCCGTGGACCGTTCGACGGCCAGCCACGTCCACCAACCGGCGGCCGCCGACTCGGTCAGCGACCGGCCGCGGACCGGGCCGAGGGCGGCGTCGAGCAGGGGCGGCGGCTGGATGCCGGCGGTGATCCGGGTGCCGGTGAGCGACTCCAGCTCGCCGCACCGCCCGTCGCGCAGCGCGCCGATGCCGGCCACGGTCAGCGGCCGCAGGACCAGCCGCGGGCCGCGCAGCACCGGCTCGGCGACGATCCCGGCCGGCGACCGACCGCGGACGTCCATCCCGCTGTCCTCCATGCCACTCACCCCGCCCCGGACCCCGCCCAGGACCCCGCCCCGGACTCCACCTCGTGCCGGCGTCACCAGGGCGTCACTCGCGCGCCGCGGGCCGCAACCGCCGACCGTTCACCGTCGACCGGCGGACCGATGGCCGCAGCAGAGTAGCCCGCCGCGGCGCCCGGCGGCGAATCGTTTTCCGGACGTCGCCGCGGCGGCGAAGGACCGCATCGGACGGATCCGCAGGCCCTGGTGGCCGGGCGTGACGCGCCCGCCGGGACCGGCGGCGGGGCCGCGGTGACCGACTCCATCGGTTCCGGCTGGACCTCCGCACACACATCACCTGATGGCACTGACACAATACGGCCCGTGAAAATCGAGGAGTTGGAGGCGGAGCGGACCTGGTTGGCATTCGACCCCATGCGCCAGTTGCGTCCGCATCTGACGTCGACGGGGTTCGTCCGGCTCGTCAACGAGGTGCAGCGGCCCGAGGGGTACCGACTCGTCGCGTCCTGGGACGGCGAGCTCGGCCGGGTCGCCGCCGCGCTCGGTTTCCGCCAGGTGAACTCGCTGGCCGCCGGGCGGTACCTGGCCGTCGACGACCTCACGACCCTGCTCGCCGCGCGCGGCCGGGGCCACGCCACCCGACTGCTCGCCTGGGCGGAGCGGGAGGCGCGCCGCCTCGGCTGCGAACACATCCACCTCGACGCCGACACCCACCGCCACGAGGCGCACCGCCTCGCCCTGCGCGCCGGCTACTCCATCTCCGCCTTCCACCTCACCCGCCGCGTGTAGTCGTCCGAGCAGGTCCGAAACGGCGCCGTGACCTACCGGGACGCGTCCTGACCGGATCGCCTGCGCACCGTCGAGGGGGTGCGCTGTCCCGGTCGGGGCCGTCGGCACGGATCCGCGTCGAGGCAGGGAGCGTTCGGCGTGGCAGCACGATCCCGACGGCCACCTACGCCTTCGACGCGTCGACGGGTCTGCCGGCGGCGACCACCGCGGACAGCGTCACGCTCACCACGGGCTACGACTCGTGGGGCCAGGTGACCTCGCAGGCCGACGCCGACGGCAACACCGCGGCGACCACGTACGACATCGACGGCCGCATCGCGACGGTGAACGACGCAAGGGCACGTACACCTACACCTACATTGACGACGGTGGTTCGGGGGAGCATCGTGGCCTGCTGACGGGTCTCGGTGTCGGTGCTGGTAGCGCGTCGTCGACGTTCACGGCGGGTTACAACGCCGATGGCAAGCTGACGTCGCAGACGTATCCGAATGGCCTGGTCGCGGCGACGCGGTATGACGACAACTTGATTAAGCCGGTCGATGGATCAACTATGTGTCGGGCAAGAGGACGAACGACACCAAGGACTGAGCTGCTCACGGAGCAGGGGCGGTTACGGTGGGCGGGCGGCACCGACACGGCGAGCCGATCGCGTTGTCTTACGTCAACGGCGGCTTGCGTGGAACCTGCCCTTGAGGCGATGTCGATCAGGACGGCTTTACCGCTCGTGCGGACACGGTGAGGGGAAAGTCAAGGTTCACCACGTCCAACTCCGCCACCGTCACGTCCTCCACGGTCAGACCCTGCAGCGCGCAGACGGCGGCCAGGACGTTGCCATGGCCGCGCACGTCATCACCGGGCAGGCCGGCCGCGGTGAGTTCGGCGTGCAGCCCCGCGGGGGTCCACCGGCGCAGATCCGAGTCCCGGTCGTGGGGATCGAGCCGGGCGAGGGCGGGGACGGTGAGGAGCAGGACGCCGCCGGGGGCAAGGGACTGCCAGAGGTTCGCCAACGCCGCCTGAGGATCCACGTACTGGAGGACCTGGGTGACGATCGCGCAGTCGTAGGCCTGCGGGGGAAGGCTCCCCACCTTGTTCAGATCCGCGTGCAGGGTGAGATCCGGATTGTCCGCGTCGATGTCGACGATCGTCAGCTCGGCCGGCGCCCCGTAGAGGGTGCTGTAATGGGGGTTCTTCACCTCCATCACCCGGTTGCCGGTGTAGTCGGCGCGGTGGGCGGCCATGAAGCCGTCGATGTAGTGCCGGTCGACCGGCCGCCCCCGCTCGCTGCCGTACCAGGCGGAGAACGGGCTGGTCCGGCGCAGATTCCCCCACCGCACCGGGTGCCTCTGCCGGTTCGCCCCCCGCACCGTCGCCCGGGCGGCCGCCTTGCCGCGCCGGACAAACCCCGCCAGGTTCACCCGCATCCCCCGCTCTCGCGTCGGCGTTGTCGTAACCGTGTCGGGCCGGCCACTATTGGTACCACCCGAGACGGGACGATGTCCGGCTATTCGAGGGCGTGCTCATCGTCGACGACCACGGCTGGTGGAAGGGTGCGCAGCAGGCCGTCGGCGTGATCCCCGGCCGTTGGCCGAATCAGAACCAGCCGCGGCGGCGGCCGAGGTGCTCGAGCTGCTGGTGGAGCAGGCCGGCGAGGGCGTGCCGGTCGGTGTCGTGGTGGGCGAGGCGGAAGCGGCTGAGCTCGTCGCGGCCGGAGGACAGCAGCCCGCCGCGGCGGTCGGCCTCGAGCACGACGTCCATCCCGGCGCCGTCGACGAGGAAGGTCACCTCCAGCTCGGAGATCCGCCGGGCGTACTCGCCGGCCGGCTTGAGCTCGATCTCCTGGTAGAAGGGCAGGTCGGAGCCGTGCAGCCGGCCCTTCTCGACGTCCGCGGACCTGAAGTGGAAACCGAGGTCGCCGAGCGCCGCCAGCACCGCCTCCTGCACCGGCAGGGGATGCACGCCGACCGGGTCCAGGTCGCCCGGGTCGACCGCGCCGGAGATCGACAGCTTCGTCCGCACGCCGATCTTCATGCCGTGCAGGTGCCAGCCGCCGACGTCGGTGATCGGCGTCTGCCACGGCACGGGCAGCTCGAACCGGCCGCTGATCTGCTGGCCCGGATGGATGGTGAAGCCCCCGCCGACCTGCTGGGTGCCGAAGGTGACCTGCTCGTACCAGGTCGAGTCGTCCCGCTCGACCTCGACGGTCGCCTCCAGGGCGACGAGGACCTTCTCGACCTCCTGGTCGACCTTGCCGCCGGAGATCGTCGTCGTGCCGGTCACGACCTGACCCGGCAGCGTCTCCGGACGGTCCAGCACGGTCTCGACCTCGGCAGCCCCCACGCCGAGCCGCGACATGAACCGCTTCATCCCCATCGTGCGTCCGTCCCCTTCGTCGACTGATCCCGGCGCCGTCGCCGGACACGCTCTCACATCTCTACGACAGCCCGACCAAGGGAAACAGCCGCAGGTCGGCAAGGTGACATCGGTCGGGACGCTCGGGACAGTCCGTGACGAAGGTGGAGGACGCCGACGGGGTGGGGCATCCGCCTGCGGGGCGAACCGGTACCATTCCGCTTCGTGACCTGCATCGTCGGGGTTCAGCAGGACGGCCGGGTCGTGATCGGTGGGGACAGCGCCGGTGTGGCCGGCTGGTCCATCACCGTGCGCGCGGACACCAAGGTGTTCCGTAACGGTGAGTTCATCATGGGTTTCACCGACTCGTTCCGGATGGGCCAGCTGCTCCGCTACAGCCTCGTCCCGCCCGTGCCCCAGGACTGGGACCTCGACCGGTTCATGGCGACCGACTTCATCGCGGTCGTGCGTGACTGTCTGCGTGACGGCGGGTTCGCGCGCAACGACTCCGGCAACGAGAGCGGCGGGCTGTTCCTCGTCGGGATCCGCGGGCACCTCTACCGCATCGACTCGGACTACCAGATCGGCCGCAGCGTCGACGACTACTACGCCGTCGGCAGCGGCGACGAGTACGCCTGCGGCTCCCTGCACAGCACCCGCGGCCTCGACGCGGAGCAGCGCGTGCAGCTCGCGCTGGAGGCCGCCGCCCACCATTCGACGGGCGTCTGCCCGCCGTTCCACATCGTCTCCTCCGACGACGTCTACGCCCCCGACGGCTCCGTCAACGCCGGCTGACCACCGTCGGTGGGATCAGCGGTGCGCGGTCATGCTGGCGTTGTCCCCGGCTTGGCGGGCCGCCTCCGGCGTTGGCGGAGTGCGTGGATGGACTCGACGTGGCGGGTGGCGCGGGCGAGGATCCCCGCCGGCTGCGGCCCGGGAACGATGGGTGGTGCTCCGACGAGAACCCGGCCGTCGACAGTGCGTGCGGTGACGGTGCCACCCGCGTCCCGGCCGAGGCTGATGTTCTCGTCGTGCACCGCCCGATGATGGGTCGAGCAGAGCAGCAGCAGCCGATCGATGTCCGTGTCGCCTCCGCGGCCCCACCAGGTGAGGTGGTGCAGGTGCAGCCAGCGGGTGTGCCCGCAGCCCGGGTACTGGCAGTGGCCCTGGTCGCGCAGGTAGACGGCGTCACGAAGGCGCTGTCCGGGGAAACGGTGCCGCCGGCCAAGGTGCAGCGGGTTGCCGTCAGGGTCGGTGACCAGGGCGCGGATCAGCCCGTCGCAACCCAGACGCTCCAGAACGTGCCGCGACAGCCCGACGCCCCCGTCGACCTGCGCCCACGCCCCGGTCCCGATCCGCGCCACCCCCCACAGCCCCTCTCCTGCATCATCGGCGGCCATGGTGGCGTCGTCTGTCGGGGTGTCGCCGGCGGTCTGGGTGGTGAGGTGCACGGTCAGGGTGTGCCCGGGGCTCATCAGGCCCGGAGCGGGCCGGTCGAGGAACCCGTCAGCCAACGCGACCAGCGCGTCGGCGTCACGCTGGCGATCCCGCCCCGCCCCGACCCTCTCCCCGTCCGCCGGCATCCCATCGCCCACCGCATCACCCGCACCCGCATCGCCGGTGCCGGTGCCGGTGCCGCCCGCGGCTTCGCCGTCTGATGCTTCGCCGTCGGCTGGGGGGTGGTCGGGGGCGAGGGGGGCGGTGTCCTCCAGGCTGGTCCGGGCGGCGTTCAACGCCGCGATCAGCCGGGCACCCTCGTCCGCGGACAACACCGCACGCAGACGCAGCATCCCGTCGCCGTCAAACGTCCACGTCACCCGCCGTGCCGCCTGACGGGTCTTCGGGTCCCCGTTGGCCTGCCGGTAGGAACGGACGAGACGTTCCATCTGCCCCGCCGAGCAGCGTCGAGCCCGGGTCAGCCACATGCCTTCGGTCGCGGAATCGGCGACCCGGGTCACCGCGCGGACCTTCGCATACGACAGCATGCCCGCCGCGAACGCCGCCCGGATCAGCGGAAGGCCCTCCAACGCCCGGGCGGTGGCGACCTGTTCGCGGGCGGTGCGCAGGCCGAGGCCGCACCGCCACGCCAGCCAGTGCGCACACGAACCCATCCCGACCCCCGACCAGCCCTCACGCCGATCGAACGCCGCCACCGCCAGCAGCCACCCACACGTCGCCGCCGAGATCCGCCCCGCCCACCGGCAGATCACCTCCTCCACCTCCTCCAACGGCACCGCCTCGACATCCACGCCGATCAGCGCGGACACCTCCGACGACGGGAGGGACGGCAGGGGAGGAGGGGACGTGGACGCTGTGCTCATCAGGATCACCGGGCCAGAGATGTCATCGGTCAACGGACGCCGGCATCGTCGCACCCGGCACCGACAAGAACCCACCACAGGATCAACCGGGGCGGGTTGGATCCCGGCGGTCCGGGAAGGCCCCTGATGTTCCGCGGAACACCGCCACACACCACCGTGCGGACCCGAGCCCCTGCCCCGGCGGCCATGTGGGGATCGAGAGCAACAGGCGATCGTAGAGTTCCGCGGAACCCGAGCCAAACGGAGTCGATCTACGGCTGTGAGCTGTTCCGCTAGGTGGCGGCGGGGTTCAGGATCGAGCGGATCTGGGCGTCGGAGAGCTGGTAGGAGTAGTCGCGACCCGGGTGATCTGGCCCGGTATCCGGACCGACCGGCCGGTCACGTCGACCACCGTGCGCTGCGCCTGCGCCGCGGTGGAACCCTGCCCCGACGTGGACACGGTCCGGATGGGTCCGGACCACCGGGCGGGCCAGCAGCGGGCAGTCGTCGCCGCGTCGGACCGGCTGGCGCAGAGTGTTCGCGAGGCGGACCCCGGGATGGTCGGGGTCGCTGGAGGCGGCCAAGTCGAGGATCGAGCCGAGACTGCGACCCAGGGCGAGCTGCGGCACGGCGTCGATCGACTGACTGTGGAACAGCAGCACCGGGGCCGCGAGATCGAGTCCGTCGATCTCGGCGCCGAGGACCGGCCCCAGAGGGCGGACGCGCAACGCGTTGGAACCAGCGCTGTTGGCGCTGCCGTGGCTGTTGGCGCTGTCGTGGCTGTCGGCTGCCGTGGCGATCGGTCCGGGCGGGCCGGCCACTCGTGGCTGACGATGTCCGTATCGATCCGCTGTCACGCTGCGTGATCACTAGGGCGTGTAGTTACTTCCGCGGGACCGTGCCCTGCGGCGCGACCTGCCACCGCGACGACGCTGGCATGGTCCTGGCGGTTCCGCGGAACCGGGCCGGCGCCGTCGGAGGTGAGCCCGACGTCACCGACGACCCCGGCGCCCATGACCAGACGTTCCCACGGCGATGCCTCGACGGTCCGGGGTCGGGTGGCGCCGACACGCCGCCTGATCACAATCACAGACGCGACCTAGGTGCGATCGAGGGTGCGGCTGGTCGGCGGCACGGTGGGCCTGCGGCGGGTGGCCCTGCGGCGGGTGGCCCTGCGGCGGGGGTGGCATGGGGGCGTGAGTGGGTCAGCGACGCAGGCGCTCCACGGCCAGTGCGGCGAGTGCGCGGGGGCCGGCGACCGGGGTGAAGCGGTCGGCGGCGGCGCTGAGCGCGGCGTACTCGTCGGCGGCGAGGTCGATGTCGGCCGCCGCCGCGTTGCTCTCCACCTGGTCGACGCCGGACGCCCCCGGGATCGCCACGACCTGCGGATGGCGGATCGTCCACGCCAGCGCGATCTGGGCGGGGCTCGCCCCGTGCGCGGCCGCGACCTCGCGCAGCACGTCGAGCAGCGGCGTCGCCCGGGCGAGGTTCTCGGTCCCGAACAGCGTGTTGGCGGCCCGGACCCGGCCGCTCGGCCGGGTGGTCACGTCGTAGCGACCCGCCAGCAGGCCCTGGGCGAGCGGGCTCCAGGCGATGACGATCCGGGACTCGCGGGCGGCGAAGTCGAGCAGCGCCGCGCCATGGCGCGGCCGGGCCAGGCTGTACTCCACCTGGTTGGACAGCACCGGCGCGCCGAGCGCCGCGTCGGCCTCCTGCCAGCGGGCCAGCGAGTAGTTGCTGACCCCGACGTCCCCGACGAGGCCCACGGACCGCAGCGCGGTCATGCCCCGCATCGTCCAGCGGTCCCGGATCGCCGGGTTGGGCTGGTGAACCTGGTAAAGGTCGAGATGGCGCACGCCGAGGCGGTGCGCGCTGGCGACCGCGCGCTGCTCGACGACCGGGCCCACCGGCACGACCGGCAGGAGCTTGGTCGCCACGTATGCCCGGTCGAGCGCGCCGGGGACCGCGGCCAGCGCTGCGCCGAGGATGCGTTCGCTGCGTCCCAGGCCGTAGACCTCGGCCGAGTCGAACAGGGTGATCCCGAGCTCGAGCGCCCGGCGGACGATGAGCGCGGCGTCGGTGTCGGCGTAGCGGCTGCCGTACCCCCACTGCCCGGAGCCGAACTGCCAGGTGCCCAGGCCGATCTTGGAGATCCTCTTCGGGCTGGTGGTGACGGAGCCCTCCACGTAGCGCATGCGCCCAGTGAACGCCAACCTCCCCGCGGGAGGCGACAGGAGGTGTCACGCTGGTGACCTGCCACGGTGACGCGCGCGTGGTGTCCCGTGGGCGACAGCGTCCGCGTGCCCGGCGTGTTCGGCTGGGCAGGTGGGTAGCTGCTACCTTGCCCGCAGTCCGATTCGTGCGGATGCGGGCGCAGGTGGTGGGCCGGGCCGCCGGCCGTCGTGGCAGGCGCCGGGGCGGCGGCAGGCGAGTGGAGGGAGCGCGTTGGTCACCCAGTTCAGCCGCGGGCAGAAGGCGCAGCTCTCGGCGGTCACCCAGAGCACCGACCTGTACGTCGGGATCCAGATCAACGCGCCGGGGGAGTGGGATGTGTCCTGCTTCGGCCTGGACGGCGACGACCGCCTCTCCGACGACCGGTACTTCGTCTTCTTCAACCAGCCCGCCTCGCCGGAGAAGTCCGTCGAGCTCCTCGGCCCGCAGTCCGGGGACACCCAGGCGTTCCGGGTCAGCCTCGACCGGGTGCCCGCCTCGATCGGCCGGCTGTCGTTCTGCGCGGCGCTCGACGGCGCGGGCAGCGCCGCCGCGATCACGTCGGGCTACCTGCGCATCGTCGTCGGCGGCGCCGAGGTGCTGCGTTACTCCTTCACCGGCGCCGACTTCACCACCGAACGGGCGGTGATGATCGGGGACGTCTACCGCAAGGGCGTGTGGCGCGTCGCCGCGATCGGCCAGGGCTTCCAGGGCGGCCTCGCCGAGCTCATCCGCTCCTACGGCGGCGAGGTCGCCGAGGAGGAGCCGCCGCCCGCGCCGCCCCGCCATGATCAGCGCAAGGCGCCCACCCCGCCGCCCGCTGCGCCGGGCCAACCCGCGCCGGCCTACGGCGGTGGCCAACCCGCGCCGGCCTACGGCGGCGCGCCGGTGCCCGCCGGCATGCCCGGCGCCCAGCCGCCGGTGGGGGCCTTCGGGGGTCCCGAGCCGCTGCCGTCGCAGGTCCAGCCGACCCCGCCGGGGGCGATGAACAGCCTCGCCCCGTACCGGGAGGTGCCGACGGCCGGGCGCTGGACCCAGCAGAACGGCAAACTGGTCAAGGTCACCCTCGGTCCGGACGCGCTGGCGCTGCGCGGGTCGATGGTCGCCTACCAGGGCAACGTCGAGTTCGACTACAAGGGCGGCGGGCTGCGCGGCCTCATCGAGGGCAAGCTGACCGGCCAGAGCCTCAAGCTCATGACCTGCAAGGGATCCGGCGAGGTCTTCCTCGCCCAGGACGCCGCGGACCTGCACATCGTCGAGCTCGGCAGCTCGTCGCTGTGCATCAACGCGAAGAACCTGCTGGCGATGGACGCCACCGTCCGCACCGAGGTGCGCCGGATCGAGAGCGCCGGCATTCCCGGCGGCGGTCTGTTCCACTTCGAGGTCTCCGGGCCGGGCTCGGTGGTCGTCATGACCAAGGGGTCGCCGATGACCCTGCCCGTGCAGGGCCCGACGTTCGCGGACATGAACGCGCTGGTCGCGTGGACGACCGGGATGCGGGTCAGCGTCTCGACGCAGGTGCGGATCTCCCGGCAGATCTACGCGGGCAGCAGCGGGGAGGCCCTGGCCCTGCAGTTCATGGGATTCGCCGGTCATTTCGTCGTCGTCCAGCCGTACGAGGTCTGAGCGTGGCGACGATCGTGGGAGCGGGCCCGGCGGGTCGCCCGCCGGCGGGAGGGAGCGGGCCGTGCAGGGCAGCCTGATCGAGCACTACGGGCCGACGCCCGTCTTCGAACGGATGAGCAAGCACGGCTCCAAGATCGTCAAGGTGGTCCTGAACCCCGGCCAGGACCTGTTCGCCCGGGTCGGGTCCATGATCGCCTATGAGGGGCTGATCGACTTCAACCCGCAGCCGCCGCAGCTCGGCCGGATCGCGTCGTCCTGGGCGACCGGCGAGGGCGTGCCCCTGATGACGGCGACCGGCCAGGGCCTGCTCTACCTCGCCGACTACGGCAAGGAGGTCATCGTCGCGCAGCTCGCCGGCGAGGGCCTGTCGGTCAACGGCAAGAACATCCTGGCCTTCGACGCGGCGCTGGAGTGGAAGATCGAACGCGTCCGCGGCGTCACGATGCTGTCCGGGATGGGGATGTTCAACGTGGTGCTGCGGGGCCACGGCTGGGTCGCCCTGACCGCGAAGGGCAACCCGATCGTGCTCGACACCCGGGAGGCGCCGACGTTCGTCGACACCGACGCCCTCGTCGCCTACACCGACGGCCTGCGCGTCGAACCTCGGCGCACGGCGCGCCTCGGCGGCCTGATCGGCCGCGGCTCCGGTGAGGCCTTCCAGCTCGGGTTCTCCGGGCAGGGCTTCGTCGTCGTCCAGCCGAGCGAGGACGAGCGGCCGACCATGTCGCTGCGGGGCTGACGCGCCATGGGATCCAAAGACGGCGGGCGGTTCGTTGACGGGATGGGCGGCGGCGGCGCGAGCCGGGCGCGGCGGACGGCGGAGAGGACTGCGGCATGACGCAGGGCGGGGCGTACGGCGGTCATCCGGGCGGTCCCGGCGGCGGCTATCCCGGTGGTCCGGGCGGCCCCGGCTACCCGCCTCCCGGTCCGGGCTATCCGGGTCCGGGCTATCCGGGTCAGGGCTATCCGGGTCAGGGATATCCGCCCGCGCCCGGTCAGCCCGGTCCCGGGTATCCCGGCCAGGGTTACCCGCCGGCACCCGGTCAGCCCGGCCCCGGCGGCTACCCGGGTGGTCCGGGTGGTCCTGGTGGGCCGGCCGGCGGGATCCGCAGCAGCCTGCTCGACAATCCCGAACGGCCCTCCGACGAGCCGTTCTCCCTGCAGAACAGCAAGATGCTGCGGGCGACGCTCGGCGCCCGGGGGATGCGCGAGTTCTACGCCCGCAAGGGCGCGATGGTCGCCTACCAGGGCGCCGCGAACTTCGACGCCCACTGGGAAGGCTGGGGAGGGCAGTTCCGCAGCTTCTTCAGCGGCGGCGAGGGCCTGAACCTCATGCAGGTCTCCGGCTCCGGCTCGGTCTTCCTCGCCAACCAGGCGCAGGACATCCACATCCTCGACCTGGCCGGCGACGGGCTGACCGTCGACGGCAAGAACGTACTGGCCTTCAACTCCGACCTGAACTGGGACCTGGTCCGGGTCGACAGCCAGGTCGGCATCGCCGGCGTCGGCTCCTACCAGGTGGAGCTGCGCGGCAACGGCAAGGTCGCGGTCTGCACGTCGGGCGCGCCGCTGGTCATGCACGTCACCCACCAGAACTACTACTTCGCCGACGCGGACGCCGTCGTCGGCTGGTCGACCAACCTGCAGGTGTCGATGCAGGCGGCGGTGACGTCCTCGGCGGTGTGGCGGCCGCGCGGCAACACCGGGGAAAGCTGGCAGATGCAGTTCAGCGGCGAGGGCTTCGTCATCGTGCAGCCCTGCGAGCTGCTGCCCCCGTACAACGCGCTGGCCGGCGCCGGCGCGGCCGGCCACTTCGGCCTCGGCCAGGGCGGCTTCGCCGGCAACCAGCTCGGCGGCCACCACGGCCAGGGCGGCCAGGGTGGGCCGGGCGGCGGCTTCGGTGGCGGTGGGCTCGGCGGCTTCGGCGGTTTCGGCGGCGGCGGCATGGGCGGCCTGTTCGGCAACCGCTGACGCCGTCGGTCGGCCGCCCGGCCGGCGGCGGAGGCAGCTACGGCTGCGGTGGTCGACGCGGGCGGGGCAGGGCGCTCGCCCGCGAGAGCAGGAACACCCCGCCCACGACCAGGACGGCGGAGACCGCGACGCCGGCGATGACCCCGGACCCCCTCGGAGCGGGGACCCCGAACACCAGGACGCCAAGTGCGTACGCGGCGGTCGGGTTGGTGATGTTCATGGCGGTGACCGCCGCGGTCAGCGGACCGACCGCGTAGGCCATCTGGCCTAGACACAGGCTCGTCAGTGTCACCCCGCAGAGGGCATAGGCGAACCAGTGCGTCACTGTCGCGTCGAACCCGTTGTCGAGGGTTTCGTCGGTCGCCTGTTTGAGCAGCAGCGCGCTCAGCGCGAAGAACAGACCGGCGGCGACGCCGAACAGCGCCGCCCGTGCCGCCGGCCGCCGCCCGCGCGACGCGGCGACCAACACCGCGGCCAACGCGACGATGGCGATGATCGCCCACATCAGGCGTACCTGGTCGAGTGGCGGACGGGTGGGTAGCCGATCCTGCACGCCGAGCAGCAGCGCGAGCCCGGCGCAGATCGCCGCGATGGCCCACCAGGCCGTGCGGGCCATCCGCAGACGGGTGCCCACCAGGCCGAGGGGGAGCGCGAACAGCAGCTGGGTGACCATGAGCGGCTGCACCTCGGCGAGCGATCCCAGGTGCAGCGCGAGGGCCTGGGTGAGGAAGCCGGCCAGGTTCGTCAGCCAGCCCACCAGCCACAACGGCTCGCGGACGAGGTCGAGCAGGTGCCCGAAGCCGGGCACGGCCCGGTCGTGGTCGTCGCGGGCCACGAACCGGCTGCGGCCCGCGGCGCGCTGCTGGAGAGCGGCCGACGACGCCAACAGGAACGCGGCGAGCAACGCGAGCGGAATGAACAGCGGCACGGGCGGTGGAGGCGATCAGTGGGTGCGACCCCGGCCGGCGGCAGCCGGCGCGGGACGGTACAGCGGTCGCGTCGCGGCCCCGCTGCGGTCGTGGGCGCCTGCGCCCAGGCCGTGGCTGCACCCGGGATCGACCGGCTGAGGATGATCATCCGGGCCGGGCACGTTGGAGTCGATGGCCCGTAATGTACCGGTCCGGCCTGGTCCGGACCGGCGGCTGGGGCACCGGTCGAGCGGCCTTACCACCCGAACCGGCTACCTCGCAGCGTGTCATCGATATGGGCCCCGTCCGGGCTGGTCACCCGTACGTTGTCAGTTGCCCGCGCATGACAGGAATGCGGGACCGATCGGGTCTTCCCGCCCTTGATTTCCAGGCAGGGGGGCGGGCCCGCGGTGACCTGTTCGGGGGGGAAGGACGGCGATGCTGACGCCGGTGCTGATTCTGGGGGGACTAGTACTCGTGCTCGCGGCGGCGGTGGGACTGACCCGCCACACGCCCGACCCCGAGACGTTCTCACCCGACCAAGATCCATACGAGCAGTGGGCGACGTCGACCGTCGACGCCGACGCCTGGGGACCGCTGCCCGAGCGGACCCGCAGGGACGCCGGTGCCGGCCTTCCCGACGCCGACGAGCCCGCCTCCGCGCCTACTGCCACTCCTGCGACTCAAGCCACTCAAGCCACTCAAGCCACGCCCACGTTCCCGCTCATCCCGCGACCCCGCCCGGCCGTGTCACCGCCCGCCGGGGTCCCGTCCGTCGCCGTCCCATCCGCCGGCGTCTCGGCGGGGCCGGCGCCGGCTGCGGTCGCCGCGGGAGACAGCGCGAGCGCCGGAACCAGGGCCGCCTCCGCGGCGCCGGCTCTCGCCGCGTCCGGAGACGACGCGGGAACGAGCGAGCCGAGCACCCCCGCTCCGGACGAGGGCGCGCCCGCCCCGACGGGCGACGACGCCCCCGATGACGCCGGGCGGGAGAGCCCCGCCGCCGAACCCGAAAGAACCCCCGCGCCGAGGACCGTGCCCCCGTCCTCTCGGCCGGCGGCGCCCCCGCAGCTCCCGCAGCCACGGACCCCGCCGGCCGCGCCGGCGCCGCGCCATCCGTCGGCCCCCGCGGGATGGCCGCGGCATCCGTCGCCGTCCGCTCCGCCTCCGCGGCTTCCGGCGGAGTCCACGCCGCCGGGCGCCGCCCCGAGGCGGGTTCCGGCCCAGCGGCCACCCCTCGCGCGTCGGCCGCCATGCCCCCGGCCGACGCTCGTCCCGCGCGGGCGCTCGTCGCCCGCCGGCCCGCCGCCCGCGCCGGTGACCGGCACCGACGGCTGACCGCTGGGCACCCCCCGGCGCGGGCGGGCGGAGCGGGTCGCCCCCGCGACCCCACCGCCGCCCGCGCCGGGCAGGGACGGTTCGCCGGCCGCGGCGCGCACGGTCCCGGTAGCTGTGGCCGCACCGGTAGCGTGGCGGCACCGCAACCGTGCCGTGGACGCAAGGAGCGCGCCATGCCCGTCGGGGACCGCCGCATCGTCGACCTGTCCCATCCCATCGTCGACGGCATGGTGACCTACCCGGGCCTGCCCGGTCCGCGGATCTCCACGTGGACCAGCCGGGCCGCTTCGGGGGAGCGGCTCGCCCCCGGGGTGTCGTTCCACATCGCCGCCGTCGACCTCGTCGCGAACACCGGGACCTACCTCGACGCCCCGTTCCACTTCCACGCCGACGGCCCGGACGTCGCGGCGCTCGATCTGGCCCGGCTGGTCGACGTGCCGGCCGTGGTGGTCCGAGCGGGCGGGGCACGGGCCGTGGGCGCCGAGCGGCTGCCGGCCGCCGCCGAGCTCGCCGGGCGGGCCGTGCTCGTCCACACGGGCCATGCCCGGCACTGGGGGAGCGAGGCGTACTTCGGCCCGGCGCCGCACCTGACCCGGGCGGCCGTCGAGGCCCTCGTCGCCGCCGGGGCGCTGCTGGTCGGCATCGACTCGCTGAACATCGACGACGTCGACGACCTGGCCCGTCCCGCCCATCAGGGTCTGCTCGGCGCCGGCATCCCGATCGTCGAGCACCTCACCGCCCTGGACGAGCTGCCTGACGGCGAGCCGGTCCGCCTGACCGTGCTGCCCGCGCCCGTGCGCGGCATGGGCACCTTCCCCGTGCGCGCCGTCGCCGTCGTGGCCTGACCGCCGCCCGGTAACAGGGGATCAATACCCCCGGTGGGCGGTCCGCGAGGCCAGCACGTCATGCAGAATGTTGACGCGTCGCTGCAGATAGCGGGTCTGCGAGCCGAACCAGCCCGGCGCCCAGAACCAGGACGTGAAGACGCCGACCCGGGTCGGTGAGCCGACGAGCGCATGCGCGGCGTTGAGTCGCTTGGCTGTGGCGCCGAGGCCGACGAGGCCCCAGATCGGGATGATCTGGTTCCACCACTGGCTGTTCGCCGTGCGCGGCTGGCCGAGGATCGTGGACAGCTCGCTGTTGATCCTGTCGTACCAGATGAAGTAGTAGATCGAGAACGTGATCACGCAGAGCCACCACAGGCCCCACGCGCCCTGCTTGCGCGGAACGGGGGGAATCGCGCCGAACGGCGGCTGAGCCGAGGCGGCCGCCCAGCCGGGCTGGGGTGACAGCGGCGCATTCGGTGTCTGAGCCGGCCACAGGTCGGCGCGCGGCGCAGCCCTCTGTTCGCTGCCCGTCGGATAGTTTGCCTCGGTCATCGGACCCCCCTATGGATCATCATGGTTCTTCCCGAAAACCAAAGATCTCCGGGGGACCGGAGTGTAGTCCGAACCGTGGAACTGTAAATAGCCAGAGGAGTCGCGGAGCCTGACACAGACGTCCGTCCGCCCCGTGTCGAGACCATCGCGTCTGTGCGCTGCCATCCGCCCGCCACCGTCAACGACGCCGCCATGGACGTCGGGAACGTCGCGCGCCAGGTCGGCGGAGATCTACGCGAAAGTAAACCGGGGCGTCGCACCCGCCGCTCATTCGCTCTCTACTGGACGGTTTCCTGACCATGGCCGTCGCGCACCCTGACCATGTCCAAGCCGGTCACCTCGTAACGACGCCCGGAGCCCGCCTGGGTGCCACGGAGGGTCCTCGGTCAACTCGTGGTCGACAAGGTAACTGGGGAACTCCCCGCTTTGCAAGACGCCCGGGTGCGGCCGAGTTGCCCGCGGCGTTCGGCTCTGCAAGGGCATCGCCATCCTTGCCGGCGGCTGAACGAACTAATCTACGCGAACGTAAACTGAGGGGCGAACCCGTTCTTGATCAGAACGGTGCCCGCGGACTGCAGGGAATTCATCGCGGCGAGTTGTTCGCCGATGTCGGAGCCGTCGGTCCAGCAGGCTTCCAGGTTCCTCAGGAGTTGCGTGAACGTGTCAATGAACTCGTCCTGACCGGGTGCGCCGGGCTGGTGGGGCGAAAAATCATAGACCGCCGGCCTTTGTATGATGGCGCCCGAGTACTCGAAGCCAGATCCCACCTCGACTATCGTCCTACCGTAGTAGATCTCCGCGAACGTGTAGTAATGTGCGAGCGTGTCTGGATCAAATGTGCCCTCGTCGGGCGATGCGCTGGTGCCCTCGCCCTGCGCGGTGATCTCGCTGATGGCATTCACGGCATCCGCGACCGTGTTGACGGCGGACAGCAGGTCGGCATAACTCACCTGGTTCGGCGCCGGGTACTGGGGCAGTGAACCCGTGGGGAATACGGTCTCGAAGCCAGTGCTGATCGCGTCGTAGAACTGGCCGATCGTCGGCTCTGCCGGCGGCGGGGGCGGCGGCGGCGCGTCCGGGGGCGGCGGCACAACGGGGCCCTTCTCCGGATACTCGATGGCCATAAACGTCCGCAGCGCCTGGTCTCCCAGCGGTGCCAGCGCGACGACCAGGCCGGGATGGACGCCGCCGGGCAGTCCTACGGTCGGATAGACGGGAACGAGATCCGGCGTGGCGATCTCGCCCTTGAGCGAGGCGCCGGTGGCGGTGTACAGGTTGCAGACCTGGCCGAAATGTCCCATTTCCTGGATCGCCACGTTCCCGATGCTGTAGCTCACGCTGCCCGGGGCGCCGCTGTCGTTGACGGACCACTGGGCGCACAGATACGGCGGAATGGTCGAGAACTCCAGCTGGATGGCGGTGAGCAGGGAGGCCTGCAGTTCGGGGATACTGTTGATCCCGTTCTTGACGGTCTCGCGAATCGTCCTTCTAGGTGACACGGAAACGTCCCCTTGTGTGTTCTGGGCGAGCCGTCGCCGTGTCCTGGCTCGGAGCGACGCCCGCCGAGCGTCGGCTGTCATCTAGGGTAGACCGATCGGTAGGAGAGCGGATCGGTGTTTTGTCAATTCGACCAGCGTCTCGGCCACGATCCGGGTGCCGACCGGTCCGAGATGCCGTGACTCGCCCAGCAGCTCGGCCTCCTTGAGGAGGTAGTACCAGAGATAGGCGGGTCCGGTGGAGTCGAGTTGCTGGTCGGTCAGCGGTGTTTCCCCGACCTTCTGGCCGGTCAACTCTCGTTCTGCAGCCAGGTGGTGACGGACAGGGTCCGTGTGGAGGGGCCGTCCGGGTCGTCGGCGGGTCGGTTGCCGCGGGTGACGGACCGTTCGGCGATTCGCCAGCCCTGCGGCGTGCGGACCACGGTGTCCTGGTAGTCACCCGATCCTGCGGTGCCGTCGCCGCGGATGACGAAGTACTTCGCCCAGACTCGCAGCGTGTCGTCGTCGACCCGGTGCACGGCGATGTCGGTGGTGTGGTGCGGGAACATCACCCGCCCGAACGGAAGACCGCTCGTGACCTGGGCCAGCGGCGCCCCGCCCATGACCGCGTCGTCGGTGTACGCCGTCGGCGCCGCGTCCAGCGCGATGTTGTCGAACAGGTACGGATGCTTGGCGAGCAGACTGGACACCTCGGCGTAGGTGGCCGCGTCGACCGGCACGATCCTCACGCCCACGGTGCCTGCCCGTCGGCGACGGCGGCCGGGCCGCCGTGGCGCGGGTGGACGGCCCGTCTGGCCACCCGCCAGCCGGCGGGGGTCTCGGTGAGCACGTCGACGACGTCGGCACTCGCGACGCTGCCGTCGCCGGCGATCGTGATCAGCCGACTCCAGGCGGCCAGGCCGCCGGGGACCTGCTTCACCTCCGTGTTGACGGTGTGGTGCGCGGGGGACGTCGCGCCGTCGAGGGCCGGCGGGTCGACGAACACCTGCGCCAGCAGTTCCGCGTCGCCGTTGTCGACCGCGTGGCCGTAGAGCGCGAGGACCTGAAGCACCGCCGCGGTCTGCTCGCCGGTCGCGTCGCGCAGCGCGGCGAACGCGGCGTACGTCTGCGGCAGGCGGTGCTGCTCCACCCGCACGTCGGCGCTGTCCCGCACGCCCCCGGGCGGGTGGCCGCCGACCCGCAGGTGCCCGGCGATGTGGTCCGTCGTCATGGCCTGGGACGTTAGTTCACCTGCCGACACGGTGTACCCCGTAACCGGGAACGGCAGGGGCGTGCCGTCCCGTCTACGAGGATCGGGGGGAGGAGGATCGGGGGGAGGAGGATCGGGGGGAGTCCGGGACGCCGGTGGACGAGGGCACCGAGCCGGCGGGGAGGCGGCGGTCGGCGGCCAGTGCGGCGAGCCAGGCGTCCGTGGTGGCGACGGCGGCGAACCCGGTGTGCAGGACCGTGAGGACGGTGGTGTGCAGGGTGCGCGCGTCCACCGCGCCCACCTCGTTGCGGTAGTCCAGCGTGCCGGTCGCGTCCTCGAGGACCTCGACGGCGAACCCGGCATGCGAGGCCTGCCGTGCGGTGGTGTCCACGCAGTGTTGCGTCATGTAACCGACCAGCGTGACGGTGTCGACCGCTCGCTCGCGCAACCACCTCTCCAGCCCGGTGCCGGTGAATGCCCCGGGTAGCCGCTTGGTGAACAGCGTGTCGCTGGGGCGGTCGGCGACCACGGGATGAAGCTGCCAGCCGGTGGTCCCGACGGCGAAGATCGGGGATGTGGCCGGGGCGTCCTGCTGGATCACGGCGATCGGCACGCCGCGGTGGCGGGCGGCGTCCATCGCGCGGCCGATCGAGGCCAGCGATTCCGTGAGCGGCGGGTAGGCGATCGGTAGTGCTCCCTCCTCGTACTCCCGCTGGACGTCGATGACGACAAGTGCGCGGTTGACCATCGGTGGTTCCTCCCTGCTGGTCCAGGCGGCGGCAGGCCCGGCGGCTCCCGGCCCGGCGCCCACCCGCTTTGCCCGCGTTGGGAGTCGGTCCGGCCGACGCAGACCAGCGTCCGTGCTGCGCCGCCGCGGCGAGAGTGACCTGAAGGCCATCGTTCGATAGATTCAAGCCATCGGGCGCCGGCGCGCGAGGGGAGCGAGGCTCTGGTGCGAGACGCTGACACCGTCGCCGTCGTGTTCGGACAGGACATGCCGATCTTCGAGGCGTCGATCCCGACCCGGGTGTTCGGCCCGGTCCACCCCGAGGTGCCGGCCCACACGGTGCTGGCGGTCGCCGCCGAACCGGGCCCGCTCACCACCTCGGCCGGGATCGTCGTCGATCCGCCGCACGGTCTCGACGCGCTCGACGCGGCCGGCACGGTGATCGTGCCGGGCTGGCGTGTGCCGGGCGGCGCGCCTGCGCCGGAGGCGCTGCTCGCGGCCCTCGTGGCGGCGCGCGACGGTGGTGCCGTCGTCGCCGGCCTGTGCCTCGGCGCGTTCGTCCTGGGCGCCGCCGGCCTGCTCGACGGACGGCGGGTCACCACACACTGGCGGTTCGCTGCCCGGCTCGCCGCCGATCATCCGCGGGCGACGGTCGACGCGGACGTGCTCTACGTCGACGAGGGTGACATCG
Organism: Frankia alni ACN14a; assembly: GCF_000058485.1. Lineage (NCBI taxonomy): Bacteria > Bacillati > Actinomycetota > Actinomycetes > Frankiales > Frankiaceae > Frankia > Frankia alni. Next base: position 4,851,207 of record NC_008278.1, on the reverse strand, counting down.
TGACCAGCGCGGGCAGCGCCGCGGGGATCGACGCGTGCCTGCATCTGCTGCGCCGGGCCCGCGGGTCCGCCGCCGCGAACGCGGTCGCGCGTTCCCTCGTCGTCGCGCCGCACCGGACAGGCGGTCAGGCCCAGTACATCGAACGACCGGTGCCGCCCGTCACCCAGGGGAATCCGGTCGCGGCCGCGATCGTCTTCGCGCTGGACCGGCTGGGCGACGCCGACCTGGATGTCGACGCGATGGCCCGTCACGTTCACCTGAGCCGGCGCACCTTCGACCGGCGCTTCCGCGCGCACACCGGCAGCTCGCCGCTGCAGTGGCTGCTCACCCAGCGGGTCCTGTGGGCGCAGCGACTGCTGGAGTCACCCGGCCTGTCCGTGGACGCCCTCGCCCGCCGAGTCGGCTTCGCCGACGCCGTCGCCCTGCGCCCGCACTTCCGTCGCATCCTCGGCGTCGCTCCGGCCGCCTACCGGGCCACGTTCGCCGACACCCGCTCGCCGGACGGCGCAGGCCGGACGCCTGTCGGCTGAGCCGGACGCCTGTCGGCCGAGCCAGACGCCTGTCGGCCGAGCCAGAGGCACAGCCGAAGGCGGGTGAAACCGGCGTGTAGGGGCGGTGATACCGCCGTTGTCTAGCGTCCTGTTCAGCGCGCTCGCCCTGTCGTGCCCTGCCTGCGTCCCGTGGTGGCAGGCCCGCATCCCGTGGAAGGAAGTCGTGTGACACCAACGCCCGCTGTCCAGGCCGGAGGCCTGGTCAAAAAGTTCGGCGATGTCCGCGCCGTCGACGAGATCGATCTCGAGGTGCACCACGGCGAGATCTTCGGGGTCCTCGGGCCCAACGGCGCCGGCAAGACGACGATGCTGAAGATGCTGGCCACGCTGCTGCCGATCGACGGCGGCCGGGCCGAGATCTTCGGTGTCGACGTCGCCGCCGAGCCCCACCGGGTCCGCCAGCTCATCGGCGTGACCGGCCAGTACGCCTCGGTGGACGAGGACCTCACCGCCGCGGAGAACCTGTGGCTGTTCGGCCGGCTGCAGGGCCTGCGCTCGGCGGACGCGCGTGCCACCGCGCGCCGGCTGCTGGAGCAGTTCGGCCTGGGCGAGGCCGCCGAGCGGCGGATCTCGGCGTTCTCCGGCGGGATGCGCCGCCGCCTCGACCTCGCCGCCTCCCTCATCACCCGGCCGCCGCTGATCTTCCTGGACGAACCGACGACCGGCCTCGACCCGCGCACCCGCGGCCAGATGTGGGACACCATCCGGGAGCTCGTCGACGATGGCTGCACCGTCCTGCTCACCACGCAGTACCTGGACGAGGCCGACCAGCTCGCCGACCGGGTCTGCGTGATCGACCACGGCCGCAAGGTCGCCGAGGGCACGCCGGACGAACTGAAGACCCAGGTCGGCGACTCGACCCTGCAACTCCAGCTCGCTCCCGGGGCCGACCAGGCGCTTGCCCGCGCGGTGGTGCACCGCGTGCTCGGCGAGGAGCCGGTCACCACCCCGGAGTCCGGCCGGCTCAACGTTCCGCTCGACGTCGCCGACCGGGCCGCCGACGTGCTGATCGCGCTGCGCGAGGCCGGCGTCGGAATCGCCTCGGTCAGCGTCGCCAAGCCGACCCTCGACGAGGTCTTCTTCGCCCTCACCGGCCACGGCACCGCGCCGGACCCCGGTGCCGGCGGCCCGACCGACGCCGGCGGCCCGGTCGGAACCGTTCCCGGCCAGGACACGCCCAGCCTCGACGACACCCCCACGGAGATGGCCCGATGACCACCGTCCTCGACGATCCGACCGCCGCGCGCCCGCGACCGGCCCCGGCCGCCGACCCGGCCGCCGCCGTCGCCCGCACGCGGGCCCGCGCCGGGGTGGGGGACACCCTCACCCAGACCCTCGCGATGGCGTGGCGGGCGTTGAAGAAGATGCGCCGCAACCCGGAGCAGTTCTTCGACGTCGCGCTGCAACCGCTGCTGTTCACCGCGATGTTCGCCTACGTGTTCGGCGGCGCGATCTCCGGCGACGTCCACAGCTACCTGCCGCTGCTGATTCCCGGCATCGTCGCCCAGACCGTGCTCACCACCTGCATGGCCACCGGGACGCAGCTGCGGGAGGACATGGACAAGGGGGTCTTCGACCGGTTCCGGTCGCTGCCGATGTCCCGGATCGCCCCACTGGCCGGGCCGATGGTCGCCGACCTGGTCCGGTACCTGATCGCGGCGAGCCTGACCTACATCATGGGCCTGATCCTCGGCTACCGACCCGGCGGCGGGGTGCTCGGTGTGCTCGGCGCGATCGTGCTGGCGGTCCTCACCGGCTGGGCGATCGCGTGGGCGTTCACCTGGATCGGCACGGTCGCCCGCAGCGCCCGCGGCGTGCAGGGCATCTCGATGATGATCCTCTTCCCGCTGACCTTCCTGTCCAACGCGTTCGTGCCGTCGAAGACGATGCCGGGCTGGTTGGAGACCTTCACCAAGGTCAACCCGGTGTCACATCTCGTCTCCGCCACCCGGGACCTGGCCAACAACGGCGTGATCACCGGGCAGGTGGGCTGGACGCTGCTCACCGGGTTCGCCGTGGTCGTGATCTTCATGCCGCTGTCGGTCGCCAGCTACAAGCGCCACCTGTGACCCGTGGCCCGGCGACACGTCGTCGAGCCGTCCGGCCAGCCGCTCGACGAGGACACGCGCCTCGTCGAGCAGCTGCGCCGGGCGCCGATCGTCGTCGCCCGCCCGGGCCGCCGGGAGCGCGCCGGGCGCCCGGCGCTCCGCGAGCGCCTCGACCCGTGCCCAGGCCAGCGACGGGATCGTCGCCACGTAGGAGAACCGCTGCGCCAGCGCGAGCAGCTCCACCGCCTCCCGCGCCGTCGTCCCGGTCGGCCGGGCGGCGCGAAGGCCCCAGGCTCCGAGTGCGAACAGCAGCGTCCCGCAGGCCGGATAGTCGATCGCGGTGTGGCCGCGCCGCAGCGCGCCGACGCACCGCAGCAGACCGGAGCGGAACAGCTCGTGGCCGGTGGCGAGGTCGTCGTCGGCGGTCGCGTGCCAGGTGAACGCGGCCAGCGTCACCGCGTCCGCGACGAGCGCCCAGGGCTCGACGCCGGTCGCTTCGATGCCGGGCCAGCGCATCGCCCGCAGCGCCCGCGCCGCGTCCAGGTAGCGGCGCAGACCGCCGGCGGTGTCGCCGCGGGCGAGCGCGACCTCCGCCCGGCCGATCGCCGCCATCATCGGGCCGCTGTGCAGCGTGTCGCTGGGCGAGCCGATCCGGGCGAGATGGCGCTCGGCCGCGTCGAGCCGGCCGTCGTTGACGGCGTCGAGCGCCAGCAGCACCCGCAGCTGCGCGACATCGTCGTGGGCACCGAGACGCTCCAGGACCGGCAGGGCCGCCGAGGCGTGGGCACGCGCGGCCGGCAGATCGCCGAGCTGCATCGTCAGTTCGGTGAGCCGGGTGTGCACCATGGCCGCCAGCCACGGCCCGTCCTGCGGCGCGGCGAGTGCCAGCGCGCGGGTGGCGGTCGCGGCCGAGGCCCGCACGTCGCCGACGTTCTCCCGCAGATGGGTCAGCCACACCAGGGCGTGCAGGCGGGTGTGCCGGTCGGAGGCGTCCGCCAGCCGCGCGAGCCGCGTCTCGGCCGTCTCGGCCGTCTCGACGGACTCGACGGACTCTGCCGGGGCGAGCGCGAGGAGCACTCGGGCCCCGCCGACCAGCGACGGATCGTCTCCCGCGTGGGGGGCCAGCCGTGCCAGCAGGTCACGCAGCTGCGGCGGGAGGGCCCCGTCGCCCATGAAAACCGCGGTTCTCGCCACGGCGGTCCCGGCGGCCAACGCCACCGGCACCAGTCCGGGCGGCGGCGCCCAGCCGGACAGCACCGTGGTGACCGCGTCGATCAACGTCATCATCCGGACGTGTTCGCCGCGGATCGTCCAGAACAGTTCGAGCACGGTCACCAGGCGCGCGACCGTCTCGGCGTCGTCGCCGGCCAGCGCGGTCCGCAGTTCGTCGGCGAGGTTCGTCTCCTCGGCCGCGATCGCGTCGATCGCCGTGAACTGCCGCTCGGTCGACAGCTGCGCGCTGTGTCGGGCCGCGTGGCCGACCGCCCAGTCCCGCCGGGCCCGCCGGGCCGACGCCTGCTCGCCGCACTCGGCCAGCCGCAGCCAGCCGAACTCCCGGACCGTCTCCAACATCCGGTAGCGCACCCCGCCGGCTGACTCGCGCACGCTCAGCAACGACTGGTCGACGAGGTTCTGCACCGTCTCCATGGGATCGGAGCCGTCCACGGGATCGGAGCCGCCTCCGGGGTCGGAGCCGCCTCCGGGGTCGGAGCCGTCAGTGGAGGCGGCGAGGACCTCCTCCGCCGCGGCGAGGGTGAAACCGTCCGGGAAGACCGCCAGCCGGCGCAGCGAGCGCCGCTCCGGCTCCGCCAGCAGGTTCCACGACCAGTCGATCACCGCGAGCAGCGTGCGGTGGCGATCCGGTGCGGCCCGGTCGCCGCCGCGCAACAGGGTGAACCGGTCCGTCAGCCGCCGGTCGACGTCCTCCACCGACATCGCCCGGACCCGCGCCGCCGCCAGCTCGATCGCCAGCGGCAGCCCGTCGAGCCGGTCGACGATCCGGCCGATCACCGCATGGTCGAGCCGGACGGTGGGTCGGGCGGCGGCGGCGCGCTGGCAGAACAGCTCGATCGCGTCGGCGCGGGCCAGTTCCCCGAGCAGGTAGACCCGTTCGGCGCTGATCGCCAGCGGGGCGCGGCTCGTCGTGAGCACCCGCAGGTCGGCGGTGGCCGTGACCAGGAAGGCGACGAGCTCGGCGACCGCGACGACGAGGTGCTCGCAGTTGTCCAGCAGCAGCAGGGTCGGCCCCCGGGCGAGCCGCGCGGCGATGCGGGTGCGCAGGTCGGCGCGTCGCGCCGGGGTCAGCACCCGGCGCTCGCCGATGGAGTCGCGGACCCCGAGCGCGGCGCCGATCTCGCCGAGCAGGTCCTCGGGCGCCGTCACCCCGGCGAGGGGGACGACATGCACCGCCGGCAGCGCGCTGTCCCGGGCGAGCAGGTACGCCAGGCGGGTCTTGCCCAGACCCCCCGGCCCGACGATCGACACCACCCGGGACCGGTCCAGCAGCGCCCGCAGCCGGTCGACGTCGTGCTGGCGGCCCAGCAGGGCGGTGGCGTCGTACTGGATCCCGTCGCGGACGGGCGGCCGGTCGAGGGCGAGCAGTTCGCGTTGCATCCGGATGAGCGCCTCACCGGGGCCGGTGCCCAGCCGCTCCCGCAGGTCCCGGCGGTAGCCCTCGAAGCGGTGCAGGGCCGCCCCGGGCCCGCGCACCGCGGCCTCGCTGCGCAGCAGGTCGGCCAGCAGGCCCTCGTCGTCGGGCCGCCCTGCGTGGGCCGTCTCCAACAGCGGGAGTGCCTCGGCGTGCCGGCCAGTCCGGCTCGCGACCCGGGCCAGCAGCAGCCGGGCCGCCGCCAGGTCGCGCCCGGCCGCCCGGCGGACGTCGGCGAGCGTCCCCCGGTCGTCCGCGGGCACCGTCGGCAGTGACGCGCCGAGTTCGAGCGCCGCGCGGGCCCGCGCGGCGGCGGCCCGCGGATCGGCCGCGACGAGTCCGGCGGCCTCGGCCACCAGCTGGCCGAGCAGGCAGCTGTCGACCTGCGCCGGCGGGAGGCCGAGCCGGTAGCCGTCGCCGTCGCGCACCACCGCGCCGGCACCGCAGGCCGCCCTGGTCCGGGAGACGACCACCTGCAGCCCCTTGGTCGGATTGGCCAACGGCTCCCCGCACCAGATCATCTCGACCAGCCGCTCCGCCCGCACCGGCCGCCCGTACTCGGACGCCAGCGCCGCCAGCAGCGCCTGCGGCCGGTCGCCCGCCACCGGGGCGCCCTCCCAGCGCACCCCGTCCAGGAGGGTGAGACTCACGACCACGCCGATCAGTCTAGGGTCGGCCGACCGCGCTCGACGTGCTCGCCGCCGACGGCTACCTGCTGGGGACGCCCGCCAACATCGGCTACCTGAGCGGTGCGCTCAAGCACTTCTTCGACCAGATCTACTATCCGTGCCTGGAAGCCACCGTCGGCCGGCCGTATGCCCTGTACGTCCATGGCAACAGCGACACCACCGGCGCGGTCCGGGGAGTCGAGACCATCACCACCGGGCTGAAGTGGAAGCGCCTGCGTGAGCCACTGCCACCGCCGAGCCAAAGCCCTACAACTCAGCTGATCGCACAAGGGGGGCCGGGTCGGAGCTATAGGCACGCTGCGAGACGATGGAGACGGTTCTGGCTGACTCATCCGGCTGACTGCCCCGCGCAGGAGCCGGACCTCCACGGTTCAGGGCTCTCGGTTGTCCGCCTACGGGATCAGGTGATCAGCGGATGGGACAAGAAGACCCGCTTCCCCCAGTCGAGGCTGTCCGCCTTGAACTGGAACGGGACTATCGCGCGCTGGTGAACCTCGAGGGAGGAATGAGCAAGCAGGCGAGAGGGGTCGAGTTCAACCGACTTCTTGCCAAGGCGCTTCATGCCGAGGGCCTCGATCCGGTGGTGAGCTCGTGCGGAGAGCTCGGCGAGGTCGATGTTGCTTTCAGGCAGGGCCAGACGCGCTTCATACTGGAAGCAAAATGGCACCGGAGGCCGATTGACTTCGGCCCGTTGGCCCAGCTCGCGGCCCGCGTCCGACAGCGGCAGGAGGGCACGCTGGGAATCTTCGTCTCCATGTCCGGCTACACGGAGCAGGCACTGTCCAGCCTGAAGCGCAGCGGCGACCGCCCGCGCTTGATGTTGCTCGACCGTGAGCATGTCGAAGCCATCGTCCGCGGCCGGTTTCCCGCCCAGGAACTGATCGATGCCGCCCGGGACGAGGCCAGTTTCAAAGGGCGTTTCTACGTCCCGCTGGCTGAGCTGCGGATGCTCAGGCGTGGCTCACTGACGGGTGGGGCGAAGCCAAGGCCGTCCCACGCGCAGTCCGCGCCTGGAAGGCGGAGAGCTGCCGGCATGAGCAGGCCGCGGAGGCGGACGCGGGCAGCTCTCGTCGTGATCGGCGTCTTGTCGGTCGGGCTTCTCGTCGCCTTCTTCCCCGGCATCCGTGACACGGGGGACGCGAGATCCGCTTCGGCCCCAACCTCGGCTCCAACTCCGACCGCCACCCCGACTCTGGTCCTGCCCGTCAATCCTGCTCCCACAGGACTGGGCGCGACCGCGTCGGCCTTTCCCACGGGAGCGCCCCCGACGGCGGCGACGTCGCCCGGCTCCTCCTCGGCAACGGTCGTGCCGGCCGCGTTCGTCGGCGGCTGGGAGGGAGTGGCCATTGTCGGTTCAGCGCGGATGAAAATCGAACTGACGCTTTTTGGGGTCGCAAAGGCCGACAGCGTGATCGGAAGCTCCAGATGGGTAGTAGCCAACTGTGTGGGCGTGGGGGAGGTGCTACTAAATTCTGTGCGTGCGCCGACGGTACTGTCAATCACGTCTCACCCGGTGACACCAAGCACGTCGAGCTGTGCTCCGAGCACCGCCCTGGGGACATTTCGAATCGACGGCGAAAAAATCCGGGCTGAGTTCCCGATGGCTTACCAAGGCCACGACGTCTTGGTCGTTGGCGATCTGCGCCGAGTAAACCTAGGCCGGCTGACGGATGGGATGGGATAAGGGGCTCGTCGCATTTGACCAGAGGATGTGATCAGGCAGTAACGGGATGCGCTTGGTCTGGCGTCACGATGCGTAGCCAGCAGGCCTGCTGGGAGAGCAGCCGTTTCAGGCCGCGCATCGGCCGCAGTCGGGCTTTCAGGCGGCCGTGATCGGCTTCGATCCGGTTGTTCTCCCGCGCGGCGTCGGCGTGGCAGGCCTTGGGGAGCAGCTCGTCGAGGATCCGTGGGTAAACGGCGGCCTTGTCGGTGGTGACCTCGACCGGCCGGCGCCCGTGAGACAGCGCCGCGGTGAAGAACGGGCGTGCCGCAGCCTGATCGCGGCGGGTGCTGGCGAGGACGTCGATGACCTGGCCGTGCAGGTTGACCGCCCTGTACAGGTAGGTCCAGTAGCCGGCGACCTTGATGGCAGGTCTCGTCGACGAACCACCTGTCCCCAGGGCTGTGCCGGCAGGGCCGCGCGCGTCGACGAGCGAGGGCGTGAAGCGTTGGACCCACCGGTAGACGGTGGCGTGGTCAACGTCGATGCCGCGTTCGGCCAGAAGTTCCTCGACGTCCCGGTACGACGTCCGGGGCGACCTTGGAGAGCTGGTTGAGTGCCTCGCCGATGATTTCGAACTCGCGCTCGACGGCGGCGCGGAGCATCGCGTTCGCCTGATAGCCGGTGAAGGTCTGGCCATGGGCGAAACTTCTGGCGAGTCCAGCCGCGTTCGCGGCATCCCAGAGGTACTTCCGCGGGTCAGGCGGCATACAGGGACTGCCTGGTGCGCATGACCTGGTCGTGGAAGTAGGGGTTGCGAATGCTGGTGACGCTGACGACATCAACGGCGCGGCCCAACAGGTGCTCGAGTCCCTCCTTGAGGGCGAAGTAGGTGCTGTAGTAGTCGAATTCGGCACGATCGTCGAACTCGACGAGGACATCGACGTCGCTGCTGTCGAGGTCGAAGGCTTCGCTGGTCGCGGAGCCGAAGAGGTCGAGGCGGCGGATGCCGAGCCGACGGCAGAGTCCTTGGATCTCTGTCCGCCTGGCCTCGATCAACGGACGCATGATCACCTCCTTTCGGTGATTGTGCCCGATGCGGTGGCCTGTGCACCTGAGTGCGATGCCTCGACCTGCTCGCGCAGCGCGACCTCGTCGACAGTGGGCGCCGCCATCACGGAAGCAGCCGCCGACGTGGGCGCAACCGGGCCCAGCCGTGCGTGTCCCCGGGCAAGCATGGGCTCGCGGACCAACGCTACTCACACGGCTGACTGGCTGCGCATCGCGGATCTCGTCAGCCGCCATCAGAACCTCCCGGTCGGCACGGTCGACGCGCCAGTCTCCACGGCACGGGGCAGGAGCTGGGCCCGCTCGGCGCCACGTGGCGGCGAGCCCCGTAGTCGAGCCGGCGTACTCCGGTCACCCGGCCGGATCTCCGCTCGTCACGTCGGCCCCCGACGCGCTGCGCGGCGCGGGGGCGGCGGCGCCGCCGGTGGTCGCGCCGCCGGTGGTCGGGATGCCGGTGGTCGGGGCGCCCGCGTCGCGCACGGCGGCGAACGGGTTCGGGGCTGGCACACCGCCCGTGGGCTCACCGGGCACCCGGACGACGGTGAACCTCACCCGCCGGCGCAGGCGGAAACCGAGCTGTTCGTAGAGCCTGATCGCGCCGGTGTTGTCCGCCGAGGCGTGCAGGAACGGCGTCTCCCCCCGGGCCCGGATGATCGCGGCGACGGCGTGCACGAGCCGGGTGGCCAGTCCCTGCCCGCGGTGGGCCTCGTCGGTGCACACCGCGCTGATCTCCGTCCAGCCCGGCGGGTGCAGCCGCTCCCCGGCCATCGCGACGAGCACGCCGCCGCGCCGGATGCCGAGGTAGGTGCCGAGCTCGATGGTCCGGGACCGGAACGGCCCGGGCCGGGTGCGGTCGATCAGCGCGAGGATGTCCCCGACGTCGTCCGGCCCGAGTCGGACGGCCTCGTCGTCGGGCGCCGCGGCGACACCGTCGTCCACCAGCTGCACACCGGCACCGTGTCCGATGACCTCCCATCCGGTCGGCGGCTCGCCGTCGAAGCCGGCGAGCGGCAGGACCGCCCCGGGTCCGAGCAGCGTCGCGGCGTCGCGCCAGGTGTCGGCGTCGGGATCGTCCGGCAGGGCGATGAACGGTGCGACGTCCTCGGGGTAGCGCAGCACGTCGCCCTGCCGGACGGCGAGGTGCGCGTGCGGCCCCAGCAGGGAGGCGAAGGCCGGGTTGTCCAGCGGATGCCGTGCGGTCACGCCGGCGCGCCCTGCGGCGTCCGGTCCGCAGCGACCGGAACCGGCGGGAGGCCGAGGTTCTCCCGCAGCGTCGTCCCGCTGTACTCGGCGCGCAGCGAGCCGCGTTCCTGCAGCAACGGGACGACCTTGTCGACGAACTCGTCGATGCCCCCGGGGGTCACGTGCGAGCCCAGGATGAAGCCGTCCGAGCCGTCGTTCTGGACGAAGTGGTCGAGCCGGTCGGCGATCTGGGTCGGCGTGCCCACGAACTCGGTGTGGCTGAACACGCGGATCGCGAGGTCCCGCAGCGAATAACGGTTGGCCTCGGCCAGCGCGCGCCACGTCCGCACGGTCTCGAACGGGTCCTCGGCGAGCCGGGCGCGGCCCTGGATCACCGGCGGGCCGGCCGGGTCCGGGTCGACGTCGGGCAGCGGGCCGTCCGGATCGTAGCCGGACAGGTCCCGGTTCCAGACGGTCTCCAGCAGGATCTGCGCGGTCCGCCCGCTGACCTGGGCGCGCGCGACCTCCCGCTGCCGCTCGACGGCGTCGGCCTCGGTGTCGCCGAGGATGAACGCCCCGCCGGGCAGCAGCTTCACCGAGCCCGGCGGCCGGCCCGCCCGCGCGAGGCGGGCCTGGATGTCGCGGTAGTACTCCTGGGCCGGCCCGAGCTCGTGGTACGGCGAGAAGATCGCGTCGGCGGTGGCGGCGGCGAAGTCACGGCCCTGCGGCGAGACCCCGGCCTGCAGGACCACCGGCCGTCCCTGCGGGCTGCGCGGCACGGTGAACCGGCCGGCGACGTCGAACTGGCGACCGGAGTGGCGGAACGTCCCGGCCGCGGCGTCGCGCAGGAACCGGCCGGTCTCGGCGTCGGCGGCGATCGCGTCGGCGGCCCAGGAGTCCCACAGCTGGCGGGCGAGGGCGACGAACTCCTCGGCCCGCACGTACCGGTCGTCGCGGTGCAGGAAACCGCCCCGGCGGAAGTTCTGCCCGGTGAAGGCGTCGAACGAGGTCACCACGTTCCAGCCGGCCCGGCCGCCGGAGAGATGGTCCAGCGAGGCAAGCTGGCGGGCCAGCTCGTACGGCTCGTTGAAGGTGGCGTTCAGGGTGCCGACGAGCCCGAGATGCTCGGTGACGGCGGCCAGCGAGGCGAGCACCGGCAGGGTGTCCGGGCGCCCGACGATGTCCTGGTCGAAGATCTGGCCGAGCCGCTCGCGCAGGATCAGCCCCTCGGCGAGGAAGAAGAAGTCGAACTTCCCGCGCTCCGCCGCCTGGGCCGCGTGCCGGAACGACGAGAACGCGATCTGGCTGCCGGCGGCCGGATCCGACCACACCGTGTGGTGATTGACCCCGCCGATGTAGTGACCGAGGATGATCTGCTTGCGCGGGCTGGTCATGCGGAGGCGACCTCGATTCGCTGCTCGGCGCTGGCGACGGCGTAACGGCTGGCCGGTCGGGGCAGGCCGAGGTGTCCGCGCAGGGTGGTGGTCTGGTATTCGGTGCGGAACCGACCGCGGCGGGCGAGCTCGGGGGCGAGCCGGCGGGTGATGACGGTCAGGTCGTCGGGCAGGACGGCGGGGCGCAGCCGGTAGCCGGTGAGGCCCGCGGCCTGCCAGTCGAGGAGGAGGTCGGCGAGGTCGGCGGGGGTACCGGCGAAGGTCCTCGCGTCGGACCCGGCCGGCGCGTCGAGGCGCCCGTCGAGTCGACCGAGCCGGTCCGCGGCCGCCTCGGCGGTGTCGTCGAGGACGACCACGAGGTCGGCGAAGACGTGCAGGGTCTCGCCGGCGCGCCCCGCGCGGTCCTGCTCGTCGCGGACCTCGGCGACGATGGCGCGCACCTGGTCGGTGTCGTGGGGGGTGACGTAGACGACGTCGGCGGCACGGGCCGCCAGCCGGTACGTGACGGTGGCGTGCGCCAGCGCGGTGACCGGCGGCTGGCCCTGCGGGGGGCGGGGGGTGATGGAGGGTCCGCGGACGCTGAACCAGCGTCCCTCGAAGTCGATGTGGTGCAGCTTGTCGCGGTCGACGAACCGGCCGGTGGCGACGTCGCGGATCTCGGCGTCGTCCTCCCAGCTGTCCCACAGCCGGCGGACGACCTCGACGTAGTCGGCGGCCTCGTCGAACGATGCGGTGACGAAGGCCTGGATCTCGGGTGTGTCGAGGTTGTCGAAGCTGATCTCGGGGGCTTCGCGCCGGCCGAAGTGCGGGCTTTCGGCGGGCCGGCCGGCCTGGACCCGCCAGCCGGCCCGGCCGCCGCTGGTGTAGTCCAGGGTCGCGATGGCCTTCGAGAGGTGGAACGGCTCGGTGTGGAGGACCGAGGTGGCCGGCACCAGGCCGATGTGCGAGGTCAGCGGGGCGACCCGGGCGGCGACCAGCACCGCGTCCAACCGGCCCCGCACCTCGTCGGTGCGGTCGTCCGCGCCGCCCAGCAGCGAGGACTGCAACGCCAGGGAGTCCTCGAAGGTCACGAAGTCGAGCAGTCCGCGTTCGGCCTCGGTGACCAGGTCCACCCAGTAGCCCGGGGAGAACAGCTCGCGCGGGCGAGCGGACGGCTCCCGCCAGGCCGCCGGGTGCCACCCCGCACCGTCCAGGGCGACGGCGAGGTGCAGCGGATCGGGTTCGGGCATGGTGATCCTCGCTTTCTGGCGGGTCAACGGGTGGAGGCGAAACGGGGATCGGGACGGGTGCCGTCGACGGCCAGGTCCGCGAGGATGCGGCCGATGGCGGGCACGAACTTGAAACCGTGGCCGGAGAATCCCGCCGCCACGACCACCGGGCCGTGCCGGTCCAGGACGAAGTGTGAGTCCGGGGTCGTGGTGTAGGTGCAGCTGATCGGGGCGAAACGGTCCGGGTCCACCCCGGGGATCCAGCGCCGCACGTACTCCCGCAGCGCCGCGAGCTGGGCCGGCACCGCCGCGAAGTCCCGCCGGTCCGGGTCGACCACCGGCCCGACCCCGTGAAAGCCGACCTTGACGCCCTCGCCCGGGGTCTCCAGCCCGTAGACACCGCCGTGGAAGGCGATGGCCTCCCGGGTCCCGGCCGTCAGCAGGTGCCCGAAGCTGGGCCAGCGGTCCTGATCGGCCGCCGTGGGCGGGCCGACCGGGGCGAAGTGCGCGGGCTGCTCCTGGGTGACCCGCAGGGCCGGCAGCGGCACGAGGCCGCCGAGCAGCTTCTCCGTCCAGGCCCCGGCGGCGACGACGACGCGGCGGGCGAGGTAACGGTCGTCCTCGGTGTGGATTTCGACGGCGTCGTCCCCCCGCACCGCCAGCGTTCGCACCGGCACCTCGTGGCGGACCACACCGCCGTGCTTGACGGCGCTGTCCTGCAACGCGGTGACGGCGTTGTCGGCGTGCAGCCGCCCGGAGTCCGGGTGGACCAGCACCCGGGTGTCGAAACGCAGGCCGGGCCAGCGCCGCGCGGCCTGGCGCGGCGTCAACCACTGCGACGCCACGCCGGCCGCGGCGGTGGCGTCGGCCACCTGGTCCAACGCGGGGTCGCCGCCGTGCTCCACCCCGCCGGTGACGGTGAGAAGCTCGGTGCCGGTGAGATCCTCCAGCTCCCGCCACAGCACCCGGGCCTGCTGGGCGAGGCGGATGTAGCCGAGGTCCGGGTAGGCGAGCCGGAAGATCCGGGACGCGCCGTGGGAGGCCCCCCGGACGTGTCCGGCCGCGAACCGTTCGAGCAGCACGACGTCGACGCCGCGGCGGGCCAGCTGCCAGGCCGCCGCCGACCCCATCGCCCCGCCGCCGAGCACGACGACGTCGACCTTGTGGACGGTCACGCCACCGCTCCTTCACTGTCCACCACGCTCGTCGCCCGTGGTTCCACCGTCGCCCGTGGTTCCACGGGGGGGCGCAGCGCGGCGCCGTCCAGCGTCGGCACCGCGGCGAGCAGGCCACGGGTGTACTCGTGCCGCGGCTCCCGGAAGACCCGCTCGACATCGCCGGACTCGACGATCCGGCCGTCCTTCATGACCAGCACACGGTCGCTGACGTGGTAGATCACGCCGAGGTGGTGGGAGATGAACACGTAGGCGATGCCGAGCCGGGCCTGCAGATCGGCGAGCAGGTCGAGGATCTGGGCCTGGATGGAGACGTCGAGGGCCGAGACCGGCTCGTCGCAGACGATGACGCGCGGCCGGGGAGCCAGTGCCCGGGCGATCGCCACCCGCTGGCGCTGCCCGCCGGAGAGCTGGCGCGGTCGCCTGTCCAGCACGTCGCGCCCCAGCCCGACCTGGTCGAGCAGCTCCAGCACCCGGCTCCGGCGCTCGGCGCGAGGGACCCGGGCCACGGCCAGCGGCTCGGCGACGATCTTCCGGACCGGGTAGCGCGGATCGAACGAGCTGAGCGGGTCCTGATAGATCACCTGGATGTGCTGGCGCAGCCGCGCACTGGTCCGGACGTCGATCTCGCCCCAGGCCGTGCCGTCGACCTCGACCGTGCCGGAGTTTGCCCGCTCCAGGTCCAGCAGCAGCCGGGCGGTCGTGGTCTTGCCGGATCCGGACTCGCCGACGATGCCGAGCGTCTCCCCGGCCCGCAGTTCCAACGACACGTCGTCCACGGCGGTCAGGGTGCGGCGCCCGTCCAGGGCGAACGTCCTGACCAGGTTCCTGGCCGCCAGCACGACCCCGTCGCCGACGACCGCCCGAGGCTGCGCCACCGGGCCACCGGGCTGCGGTGACAGTCGGGTGCCGCGGGCGTGCGCGACCGGCACGGCGGCGAGGAGCTGGCGGGTGTAGGGGTGCCGCGGGTCGTCGAGCACCTGCCGGGTCGGGCCGTGCTCGACGAAGACTCCGTCCTTCATGACGAAGACGTGGTCGGCGACCTGGGACACGACCGCCAGGTCGTGGCTGATGAGCAGCAGCGCCGTCCCGGCCCGCCGGCGCGCGGCGAGCATCTCGAGGATCTGGGCCTGCACCGTGACGTCCAGCGCGGTGGTCGGCTCGTCGGCGATGAGCAGCGCCGGGTCGGCCGCGATCGCCGAGGCGATCAGGGCCCGCTGCCGCAGCCCGCCGGAGAGCTGATGCGGGTACTGGCCCGCGCGGGCCGCCGGCTCCGGCACGCCGACCTCCCGCAACAGCTCGACCACCCGCGCGTCGACCTCCGCCCGCGGGACCACCCGATGGGCCCGCAGCGTCTCGGCGATCTCGGCGCCGACCCGGCGGGCCGGATCGAGTGAGACGAGCGCGTCCTGCAGGACGAAGCCGATGTGCCGGCCGCGCAGGGTTCGCCACCGGCGTTCGGGCAGCGCCCGGGCGTCCGTGCCGTCGATGACCAGGCGGTCGGCCCGCACCTCGGCCCCGCGTCCCGCCAGGCCGACGAGGCTGCGGGCGGTGACGCTCTTGCCCGAGCCCGACTCCCCGACGACGGCGATGCTCTGACCGGCGTCGATGCGGAACGACACCCCGCGCACGGCGTCGACCGCGCGCCGGCCCAGCCGAAACCGCACGTGCAGGTTCGCCACGTCGACGAGGGTTCGGGGTTCGCCGGGCCGCACCGCCGGCTCCAACACCGTGTCGCTGTCGGTCGTCGTGTCGCTGTCGGTCGTCGTGTCGCCGTCGGTTGTCGTGTCGCTGTCGGTCGTCGTGTCGCCGTCGGTTGTCGTGTCGCTGTCGGTCGTCGTGTCGCTGTCGGACGTCATCGCGCGTTTCGGCCTTCGAGTCGTGCCTGTAGGAACTGTCCGGCGACCGTGATGGCCAGGACGGCCAGCGTGATCGCGATCCCGGGGAAGATCGCGGGCCACCAGGCGACCGAGAAGTAGGTGCGACTGCTGGACAGCATCGCGCCCCACTCGGCGGTGGGCGGCTGCGGGCCGAGTCCGAGGAAGCTCAGGGTGGAGCCGAGGCTGATGGCCCCGCCCACGTTGATCGTGGCCAGGATCAGGACCGGACCCAACGCGTTCGGCACCAGGTGTCTGATGATCACCTGTCGCTTCGGCCAGCCGAGCGCCCGCGCGGCCTCCAGGTACACCGAGGCACGGATGCGCATCACCTCGCCGCGGACCACCCGGGCGAAGCCCGGGATGAAGATGAGGCTCAGACCGAGGATCGAGTTGCGGGTGCCGGGGCCGAGCATGGCGATGACCAGGAGCGCGAGCAGCAACCCCGGTATGCTCAGAAACACGTTCAGCAGCCAGTCCGTCACTGCTGCGAGCACGCGGCCGCCCTGCGCCGCCGCGACGCCGACGGCCGCTCCCACCACGAGCGCGAGCGCCGACGCGCTCAGACCGATCCAGAGGGAGAGCCGGGTGCCGTGGACGATCCGGGCGAAGATGTCCCGGCCGTTCTGATCCGTGCCCAGCAGGTGACCGGAGCCAGGGCCCTGCAACGTCTGCGAGATGTCGGCGGCGTTCGGATCGGTGCCGGTGAACAGCTGCGGCCAGAACGAGGCCAGGAGCAACACCAGGAGGAAGGCGAAGCTCAGGACCACCCCTGGCCGCGACACGCGCGGCCCGGACCAGCGTCCGCGGGTCGAGGTCGCGGTCGAGGTCGCGGTCCCGCCCGGCGGGCCCGGTGAAGCGCCGCCGGGCGGGAGCCCGGTCGGATCGACCGGCGTGAGGGTCATCGGTCGCCCTTCTGGTCAGCCCCGGTCGCCGAGACGGACGGGTTCGTTGTCGAGGTGATGTCGGCGGCGGCCGCGTTCGCGGGCCCGGAGGCGGTCGGGGCGACGGGACGCAGCCGGGGGTCCAGCAGTGGGTAGACGGCGTCGATGATCAGGTTGATGACGACGTAGAACGCCGCCGCGATGAGCACGACCCCGGAGACCAGCGGGAAGTCCCGGCGGCCGAGTCCGCCGACCGTCAGCGTCCCGAGGCCCTGCCGGGAGAACACGTTCTCGATCACGATCGCGCCGCCCAGGAACGCGCCCGCGAGCCACCCGGCGATGGTGATGGCCGGCATCAGGGCGTGTCGCAGGGCGTGGCGGACCAGCACGGCCGTCTCCCGGATGCCGCGGCTGCGGGCGGTCGTCACGAACGGCTCGTCGAGCGCGCGCTCCAGCCCGTCTCGCAGCACCTGAGCGAGGGTTCCGCCCGGGGCCACGGCCAGGGCGATCGCCGGCAGCACCAGTCCCCGGACGCTGTTCGCTCCGATGGCCGGGAACCAGTGGAGCTGGAAGGAGAAGACGGTGAGCAGCAGGATCGCGAACCAGAACGCCGGCACGGAGACACCGACGATCTCCAGGAAGGCGAACGGGCCGCGGATCCAGCGGGGCCGGTTGGCGGTCAGCAACGCCACCACGATCGCCCCGACCAGCGCGAGCACGACGCCGGCGGCCATCAGCTCGAACGAGGGCGCAAGCTGGTCGCCGATGGCGGTCGTGACGTCCATCCCCTGGTTGTAGGAATGGCCGAGATCACCGCGCAGCAGGTGCCCGAGGTAGTCGAAGTACTGGACCAGCCAGGGCCTGTCCAGGGCGTAGTCGGAGATGATCTGCGCCCTGACCTCGGGGGAGACGGTTGCCTGCCCGATGATCGCGTCGATGATGCCGCCGGACTTCAGGTGCAGCGCCGCGAAGGTGACGGTGACCGCACCCCAGAGCACACCCACCGCGTACCCGACCCGCCGCAGGACGGCGAGCCCGATCGAGCGGGCGGAGGAGGCCGCACGGCCCCCTCCGCGCCGCTCGTCCGCCGCGAGGGCGATGGTCACTTGCCGGTCCAGGCGTCGTAGAAGAGCGGGAACGCCTGGGGCTCGAACCGCAGCCCCTGCACCTTCGTGCTCGATCCGAGGACGTAGTTGAACACGTAGATCGGGAACACCGCGGCGGCCGAGGTGATCCGCTGCTGCGCGTCGCCGTAGAGCGCGCCCTGCTTCGTCAGGTCGGTGGTGCCCAGGGCGTCGGTGAAGTCCTTGTCGAGGGCCGGGTCGGACAGCCGCGAGCCGTTGGTGCCGAAGCCGTCCTTCGGGATGGCCGCGCTGCCGAACAGGGTGCGCAGCGCGTCGGGCGAGGCCCGCTGCCAGCTGAAGTCGATGAGGTCGTAGTTGCCGGCCGCGACGTCCTTGATGTACGAGGTGTACTCGGGGTTCGTGGTCTTGACCTCGATGCCGATCTGCTTCGCCGCGGCCTGGACCTGGTCGGCGACGACGTCGCGCTGTTCCCGGGCGAACTGCTTGAGGAAGGGATGGACGACGGTGAGCCGCTTGCCGTCCTTGGTGCGGTAGCCCTGCGCGTCCCGACCCGTCCAGCCGGCCTGGTCGAGCAGCTGGTTGGCCTTGGCGGCGTCGTAGCGGTAGGCGGATTCGATCGACGTGTCGTAGCCGACGGTCGCCGGGGACAGCGGGCCCTTGCCGGGCGGGAAGACGCCGAAGTACAGCTTGTCGACGATCGTCGCCCAGTCGATGCCCGCCCGGAACGCCTCCCGGACCTTGACGTCCGCGAAGGGCCCCTTGACGGTGTTCGGGTAGTAGTTGTAGTTGCCGCCCGGCGCGGCCGCGGTCTGGATCCGGAATCCCGGCGTCGACTTGAGCTGCGCCACGTTCACCGGCGGGACGCTCGCGATCGCGTCGATCTGCCCGCTGGTCAGCGCCCCGTAGCGGGAGGAGTCCTCGGGGATGCTGCGGATCGACAACGCGTCGAGGTAGGCCGGGCCGGTGTGCTTGGCGTTCTTCGCCGCCCAGTTGTACTTCGCGTTCCGGACGTAGTCGATGCCCTTGCCCTTGACGTAGCCGCCCGCGCTGATGAACGGACCGCTCCCGACGATCTTCGTGCAGAGCTCGGACGGCGGCTTCGTCAACGTGCTCGGCGCCTCGATGCCCAGGTACGCCGTGGCCAGCGAAGGCAGGAACGCCGAGTTCGGCGTGCTGAAGTGGACCTCGACGTGGGTCGGGTCCTGCACGGTGGTGCCGGTGTAGGTCGCGATGGTGCCGGCCGCCAGCTGCGACTTGGTCGCCGGGGCGACGATGTGGTCGAGGTTGGCCTTGACGGCCGCGCCGTCGAACTTCTCGCCGTTGCTGAAGGTGACGTCGTCGCGCAGAACGAACGAGTACGTCTTCTGGTCCGGCGAGACGGTCCAGCTCGTGGCGAGCCAGGGGGAGATCGTGCCGTCGTCGCTCAGGGCCACGAGCGAGTCGACGATCGACCGGGCGAAGAACCCGTCGACGTCGGCCGGGCTCTGGTGCGGGTCGAGGCAGGTGCCGTCGGAGTTGATCGCGAACGTCAACGTACCGCCACGAACCGGGGCGCCGGCCGCGCCGGCAGAGCCGCCCGTGGAGCCGCCACTGGAGCCGCAGGCCGCGAGCGCGAGCGCTGCGGACCCGGCGGCGAGCGTCAGCGAGACTCGCTTGCTGACGCCGAAGACGTTGCTGGACATCGGGTTTCCGTTCTCCTGATCGAGTGGTCGACGGGGTTGGGGTTGGTCTTGGCGGCGCGCCAGAGGACGGGGCCGCGTCGGGTGGACGGGGCCGCGTCGGTGGACGTAGCCGCTTGGTCATCGCGATCGGAACCGGCCCGACGGCCCGGCGGCGCCTGCTGCCGCGATCGGTGTCGGGATTCCGGCCGGCCCGCCGGATGAGCCGACCGGCCGCGTGCGGTGGGCCCGCCGCACGCGGCCGGAGCGGCCGGTCCGGGCACGACCTGAGCGAGGCCGCCGCACGCCCGAACCCGGGCGGCCAGGTCCGGATACTCAGCCGACGGACGGCGACGGTCGGCTCAACTCGGGTGGGTGGGGCGCGGCGGGACCGCCGGAGGCCGGCCGGCAGCGGGTGTCAGGCCGGCGAACAGAGACAGCTGGATGAACGACGCAGGTCGATCGGTAGGCGGCGGGTGAGCCGCACCTGCGGTGACCGGTGAGCCCGCGGGCCGGGCACGGTGATCGTGCCCGGCCCGCGACCGGCGGTCGTGGAGCGGCCACCCGCGTGGCGAGTCGCTCCCAGCATGTCTTTGCTCCCTCGGCCGAGGCCCAGGAGACCGGGCCCGCGCTTTGCCGCCTCCACTGGATGCGGCCGTGTCCTCACCCGGGGCACCCCTTCGCGGTGGAGGGTTGCCGGCCAACAAGCCGGGGCTGGACGTTGGCACTCGTGACAGTTGTGATCTTCAGTCAGCCAGCTGACCTGGACGAACGTAGCCCCTCATGTCGACTTTGTCCAGGCAAAAGGTTGAGTATTCGCTGGCGCCGACGGTCCGTCAGGATCTGGTGGCCGCCGCGGGTCGTAGCATGGCCGCGATGCCGACCCTCTTGATCGTCCACCACACGCCGTCGCCGTCTATGCAAGCGATGTTGGAGGCGGTGCTCGCCGGCGCGAGGGATGAGGCGATAGAGGGCGTGGAAGTCGTCGTCCGGCCGGCCTTGGCCGCCTCCGCGGTGGACGTGCTGGCCGCGGACGGTTACCTGCTCGGGACGCCGGTCAACATCGGCTACATGTCAGGGGCGTTGAAACATTTTTTTGACCAAATTTACTACCCAGTCCTCGAGTTCACCGTCGGCCGGCCATACACCCTCTATGTCCACGGCAACAGTGACACGACCGGCGCGGTCCGCGGCGTTGAGACGATCACCACTGGCCTGAGGTGGAGGCGCCTGCGCGACCCGCTCACCGTCCTCGGCGAAATATCCGCCGCCGACCGCGAAGCCTGCTGGGAGCTCGGCGCCACTACCGCCGCAAGCCTGATGCCGGTCTGATCGACCGGGCGCTGGGCGCCGCCGCTGTGCGTACCGTCGCCGGAGAAACCTGTGAAGCCGTTGACGCTGCCTACGCTGGATTACCGAGGCGGACCAGGTTCTCGATTTCGGCGAGCTTCGCTGGCGGCAGGGTGCTGACCCGTTCGACCAGGTCCTCTCTGGTCACCGGAAGGAGCCAGGTGCAGGGGACTACGCCTGGACGCGGAAACGCGACGCG
Source organism: Frankia alni ACN14a (assembly GCF_000058485.1). Taxonomy (NCBI): domain Bacteria; kingdom Bacillati; phylum Actinomycetota; class Actinomycetes; order Frankiales; family Frankiaceae; genus Frankia; species Frankia alni. The sequence goes on along the minus strand of NC_008278.1, from coordinate 4,830,532 downwards.
CAGGACGCCCTCGAAGGGAAGTCCTTCGGGAGTTCCAATCGCAATCTCCGCGGCCACGCCATCGAGGTCGGTGCCGGCTGGGAGGACCACTTGCATAGCCAAGAATCCGCACTCGCCCTCAGCTGAGAGGAGAACCACCGGCCGTCGTTCGCCGAAATCCACCCACCAGACTTCGCCAGCCCGCATCCGCTCTCCTGCCGCCGCCCGGTTAGCGTCCCGACAGGGCGCTGTTCGCTTGTTTTTCCTACCCATACGTTAGCAAGGGCGCCGCGACCAGATCTACTATCCCGTGCTCGAAGCGAGCGCACCGCAACGGCTCGGGTGGGAGCAGGTCCCGCTGGACTCCCAACGGCTTGCGCCAGACGACGACCGGACCGCCTACTGGGATGACCGGCCACCACTGGGATGGCCGCCCACTCGACCTGCGGAGCCTCCTCGACGCCGTACCGGTCTCAGAGGAAGGCGCCGGTCGGGTTGATGTGGGCCCGCCTGTTGCGGGGAACCGGGGAGGAGCCGCATGACGGGGAGAGCGCCCGAATACGGGCGGTTGTCGTCGCTGGTCTACCAGGTGGACAAGCCGATCGGCACGTCGTTCGGCGACGTCGAGCTCTATCGTGATCTCCTGGCGGGCGTCACCGGGGAGATTCTGGAACCGGCGGTGGGGACGGGGCGGGTGCTCATCCCGCTGTGCGAGGCGGGTCTGCGGGTACGGGGATTCGACACCTCGGCACCGATGCTGGCGGTGTGCCGGGAGAACTGCGCCGTCCGCGGGCTTGCCCCCGAGCTGTTCGAGGCGGACATGACGACCTTCAACGATCCGAGCGCGTTCGACGCTGTGATCATTCCGGCCGGGTCGTTCGCTCTGGTAACCGGGCGCGACCGTGCCCTGCGCACGCTCCGCAACTTCCACACGTGCCTGCGGCCGGGCGGGCGCCTCATCCTGGATGCCGAGCCGCTTGAACCGCTCGGACCCGCCATCACCGTAGATCCACTCCGGCACTGGTGGCACGGCGACGACCTGCTGACGCTCACGTCCCTCCCGGCGGCGCTCGCCGAGAAGGACGTCCGTTCCACGTGGCTGCGTTACGAGCTGTGGCGCGACGGCCGCCTGGTCGACGCCGAGCTGCAGAAGTTCGACCTTCAGATCTACCAGCTCGACGAGCTGGCCGGCCTGCTGCGCGAAGCCGGGTTCACCGTGACCGCCGTGCATGCCGACTACGAGGCTGGACGCCCGGCGAGCGCCGACGCCCGGCAGTGGACCATCGAGGCCACTGCCCGCTGACGCCGGTCAGCCTCGCGTCCTATCCGCCCAACGCGGCCAGCGCCCGGTCGGCGTGGGTGTTCATGTTCAGCTCACTGCTGATGGCCTCGATGATGACCTGGTCCGTACCGATCACGAACGTGGCCCGCCTGACCCGCAGCAGGTCGATCGGCCGCTTCACGCCGAAGGCGCGCGACACGCTGCCGTCGGCGTCCGAGAGCAGCGGATAGTCGAAGGAGTGCTTGTCGGAGAACTTCTTCTGCTTGGCCACGGTGTCGGTGCTGATGCCGACCCGTTGGGCGCCGACCGCGGCGAACTCGGCCGCGAGGTCCCGGAAATGACAGCTCTCCGCTGTGCAGCCCCTGGTCAACGCCGCCGGGTAGAAGAACAGGACGACCGGACCGTCCGTCAGGAGAGTGGAAAGCCTGCGAGGGGTGTTGTCCTCGTCCGGCAGCTCGAAGTCCGGCGCGGTGTCGCCGACACGCAGCATCTGTGCGCTCCTCACCTCGGGCTGGGCGACGGGCATCGGCCCGGCGTCCAGGGCCGTCGCAGCGACGGCCGATTTCGTACGCTATCCCGACCCGGTGACGCTCTGCCCAGGAGCGATGCTTGGGAAAGGGCGGCGGGTGCTGGGGCGTGTCCGACGAGGTGGTGGTCGGGCGGTGGTGCTAGAGACGGGTCGCAGTCCGGATGAGGTCGGCGACGGCTCTGGACCGGCTGTGCGGTGGCCAGGCGATCACGGTGGTGACTGGCGGCGCGTCCAGCACGGGCACGGCGGCGAGGTCCCCGTGCAGTTGGGCTCGGCACGACTCCGGTGAGATCGTGCAGGCGCGGCCGAGCGCGATCAGCTGCAGCAACTGCGCGTGGTCGCGGACCTGCGGGCCGGGGCCGGGCGGGTAGGCGCCGTCGGGGTCGGGCCAGCGTGGCAGGGGCAGGCCTGGCAGTGCGGTGATGTCGGCCATGTGCACGTGGGCCCGGACGGTGAGCGGATGCCCGGCCGGCAGGATCACGACCTGGCTCTCCGTGCTGAGCTCCGCGGTGTGGAACCCGGCCGTCGAGTCGAACGGCCGGTGCAGGAGCGCCACGTCGGCCCGGCCCTCGCGCAGGAGTCGTTCCTGCTCGGCCGGGCCGCACAGGGTGACGTCGACGGGGACCGCGCCGGGTTCGGCGGCGTAGGTGTCGAGCAGTTTCGCCAGCAGTTCGCTGGACGCGCCGGCTTTCGCGGCCAGGACCAGGCCGGGACGACCGGTCGCGGCGAGGGCGGCGCGGCGGGTCCGGCGGTCGGCGGCGTCGACCGCGTCGAGGGCCGCCCGGCCTTCGGCCAACAGCACCGAGCCGGCCTCGGTCAGCGTGACGGTGCGGCTGGTCCGGTCCAGAAGTGCGGCCCCGAGCCGGCGTTCGAGCTGCTGGATCGCCCGTGACAAGGGCGGCTGTGCGATCCCGAGCCGCTGCGCGGCGCGCCCGAAATGCAGCTCTTCAGCGACAGCGACGAAGTATCGCAGTTCCCGGGTCTCCACGCCGCCACGCTATCCCGGATCGATACCTGGGCGGTATCGTTGGTCACCTGATCGGTGTTGGACCCCTCGCCAGGGTCCGGGTCAGCATTGACCCTATGAGCGAACCGACGACTGCGCTGGTCACCGGCGCGAACAAGGGAATCGGGTACGAAATCGCCGCGGGCCTGGGCGCCCTCGGCTGGAGCGTCGGCGTCGGCGCCCGCGACGATCAGCGCCGGGAGGCCGCGGTGGAAAAGCTGCGCGCGGCCGGCGTTGACGCGTTCGGTGTACCGCTGGACGTGACCGACGACGCGAGCGCGACCGCCGCCGCACGGCTGATCGAGGAGCAGGCCGGGCGCCTCGACGTGCTCGTGAACAACGCCGGCATCACTGGTGGTATGCCGCAGGAGCCCACCCGGGTCGATCCGGCCACCATCCGGACGGTCGTGGAGACCAACGTGATCGGCGTCATTCGCGTCACCAACGCGATGATGCCGCTGCTGCGCCGCTCTGCCTCGCCGCGGATCGTGAACATGTCCAGCAGTGTCGGCTCCCTTACCCGGCAGTCAGGAACCGCTGGTGAGCAGACGACGGGTCCGGTGGCCGTGGCGTACGCGCCGTCGAAGACGTTCCTGAACGCCGTCACCCTCCAGTACGCCCGGGAGCTGAGCGGTACGAACATCCTGGTCAACGCCGGCTGCCCCGGCTTCGTCGCGACCGACCTCAACGGCTTCCGCGGCGTGCGCACCCCCGAACAGGGCGCGGCGATCGCCATCAGACTCGCGACCCTGCCCGACGACGGCCCGACCGGCACGTTCTTCGAGGACGCTGGCGTGGTGCCCTGGTGATGAGCTGCTGGACACGGCAGGTAAAGACGCCGCGGCTCAAAACGAGTCCTCCAGCGAGCATGCTCATGAACAGTCCTGCCAGGACCTGGCCCAGGTAGCTGGAGATCCCGAAATGCGGGTGGGTAATCCCATCTGTCGCTCTTGTTGTTTGGGTCCGAACTGTCAGGAGACTGTTGTGCGTATCGCGATCATCGGTAAGGGGAAAGTGGGCTCTGCGCTGGGAGCACGGCTCGCGTCCGCCGGCCACGAGGTGGCCTACGGTTCACGTACCCCCGAGGACCGCACCGGGTCGGTCAGTCAGACGGATGCCGTCCAGGGCGCCGAGCTGGTCATCATCGCCATCCCTGGCACTGCTGTCCTTTCCACGCTGGAGGGGATCGGGGAGGATGTCCTCGCCGATCGGATCGTGCTGGACGTGTCGGCCGCCTTCACGCCGGACATGGCGCTGGCCTACCCCAACGACAGCGTCGCCCGGCGGGTGCAGACGCGCTTCCCCCGGGCCCGGGTCGTCAAGTCTCTGAACACCATGAACGTCTCGATCATGGTGGACCCGCTGGCCTCGCTCTCGCAGGCAACGGTGTTCGTCAGCGGTGAGAACCAGGACGCCAAGGCGGCCGTCAAGGGGTTGCTGGCCGACCTGGGCTGGACCACGGAGAGCATCCTCGACCTCGGGGGCGTGGCCAGTGCGACAGCCACCGAACACGCCGCGCCGTTGTTCTTTGCGACCTACCTGGCCCTGCAGACGATGCGGTTCAACATCGCCATCACGCGCTGACAGCAGTCGCGTCGGCCGGTACCGCCCGCTCCCTGGCAAGTCCCCGCCGTAGCCACGATCCGGTGAAGCGCAGCCTGGAGCACACAACGGACCGGCGGTGGCCCTGCCGCGGTGGACTCCCCAACGGACGTGAGTCTGCTGGGCGCATGAGCAGACCACGGTGGCGCGGCCGGCTGTGGCACAGGTGGCGGTGGCACGGGTAGTGCTCGGCCGGCTTGACCTGGAGCACGCTCGAAGGTGCAGACTCGATGGAGCCGGCATACCGCCTGCCCGAGCGTGGGTGCCGGCTGATCCCCCACCGAGAGGACTCCGCCCGCGATGCAGTTCACCCACCTCGGTCGATCCGGTCTGTCCGTCTCGCGCCTGTGCCTCGGCACGATGAACTTCGGCCCTCTGACCAGCGAGGACGACTCCCACAAGATCATGGAGTCGGCGCACGGGTACGGGATCAACTTCTTCGACACGGCCAACGCCTACGGCCTGCGTTCGGCCGGCGTGTCGGGCCTCGGCGAGGGCAGGGGCCATACCGAGTCGATCATCGGCCGCTGGTTCGCGCAGGGCGGCGGGCGCCGGGAGCGCACCGTGCTGGCGACCAAGGTCTACGGCGCGATGGGGGAGTGGCCCAACGAGGGCAAGCTGTCGGCGCTCAACATCCGCCGTGCCCTGGACGCGAGCCTGAGCCGCCTGCAGACCGACTACATCGATCTTTACCAGTTCCACCACGTCGACCGTGATACCCCGTGGGATGAGATCTGGCAGGCCGTCGACGTCGCCGTCACGGCCGGCAAGATCCTCTACGTCGGCAGCAGTAACTTCGCGGGCTGGCACATCGCCCAGGCGCAGGCCGCCGCGGCCCAGCGCGGGACGTTCGGCCTGGTCAGCGAGCAGCCGATCTACAACCTCCTCACCCGGGAGATCGAGCTGGAGGTGCTGCCCGCCGCGCAGCACTACGGCGTGGGCCTGCTGCCGTGGTCGCCGCTGCAGAGCGGGCTGCTCGGTGGCGTGCTGCGCAAGGAGCGCGAGGGCAGGCGGCGTCTGGAGGGCCGTGCCGCGCAGTCCCTGGAGGCCAGGCGCCCCCAGATCGAGGCCTACGAGGACTTCGCCGCCGAGCTTGGCCACGAGCCTGGTGACGTCGCGCTCGCCTGGCTGCTGCACCAGCCGGCCGTCACCGCGCCGATCGTGGGACCGCGTGTCCAGCAGCACCTTGACGACGCCGTGCGGGCGCTCGACGTCCACCTGGACGACAAGGCGCTCGCCCGGCTGGACGAGATCTTCCCGGGCTACCGCACGGCCCCCGAGCATTTCGCCTGGTAGCAGGGACCGCCCTCTGCGTCAGCCAGTGCGCCGCGTCCCTGCGCAGGGCGGGCGTGATGATCTCACCGAGGCGCTGCGGGGACTCCATGATGGTCCTGTGAGTGCTGTCGTCGTGGGAATCCGCATGTGGTGCGAGCTCGCTTCGGCCGGCCCAACGGCTTCTCTCCGTCGATGCCCGCCTGGCGCCACCGACGCAGCCGGTGGCGAGAGTGGTACCGGGGGCGGTCGGTCCGTGACCGGTGGCCCGCTCTGCCCGGTGCTCGTCCCGGCTCCGGGGATGGTGCCGGATCCGACCGCGGTTCCGGGGCTGGTTCCGACGCCGGCCCCAGTACCGGCGGGCCACATCGACACCGCCAGCGGGCTCTCCTTCACGGTGCACGAGTTCGCGGAGCTGTCGGACGGCCGGGAGATCACCCTCCTGGATGACCGGGGCTGGGGCATGTCGGGCGGTGGCAGGACCCCCGGCGCGCTCCTGTCCGAGCTGACGATCGAGGAGATCGCGCGCATGGTCTACATGGTCCTGCTGCCGGACTGGGCCGACGTCGACCACCCGCTGCCGCCGGACCTCGCCGCGGTCGAGGGCAGCGGCGGGGCACAGGACTGGGTTCTGCATGCGCAACGGCTACGCGCATTCGGGGTGGTCGCCACGCCGGCCGAGCTCGTGCGGGTACCGCGCCGCCTCGACCTCGGTGACCACCTGGGCGCGTGGCTGGCCACCCCTGCTGACTGAATGCCCGGTGTGGCCGGTGGAAACGTCAGGCTAGAGTCCGCCGAATGCCGATCAATGAGGTTTGTCCGCGGTGATGGGGCGGACGCACGCGCTGAGCGGTGCGGCGCTCTGGCTGGCCGTCGTGCCCTTCCTGGGCCGGGAGGACTGGCTGGGGACCTACGCACTGTCGTTGTCGTCCCATCAGGTGATCGCCGGCGGGGTGGTGGCCGCGGGTGCGGGCCTGCTGCCCGACATCGACCATCCCAACGGCCGGATCGCGAACACCCTCGGCCCGGTCTCTCGGACGATCTGCCGGTGGGTGAGCCGGGCCAGCGGCGGCCATCGGCACGCCACCCACTCCCTGGTCTTCGCGCTCGCCATGGGCGTGGCGATGAGCCTGTTGGCGGACCATTCACGGTATGGCTGGTGGGCGGCACTGTTCGTCCTCGTCGGCTTCGGGCTGCGCGGCCTCGGCCTGGACTTCGAGGGGCACGAGTTCTGGTCCGGTCTGAAGGACTGCGTGACGGCCGGGATCGCCGTCTACCTGATGCACGGCCTGGACATGGGCTTCGTCGCCTACCCGGTCGTCCTGGGGTGCCTCGGACACCTGATCGGTGACTGCCTGACCCCCCGAGGCTGCCTGCTGCTCTGGCCGGTGCACTGGCGGATGGAGGTCGTCCTGGTACCCCGCACCGACGGCAGGGCCGAACGCATGGTGGTGGTACCCCTGTTGGCGTGCGCCATCGTCGTCATGACGGTGCACGTCCTGGGCGGCGCCCTGCCGTCGCACTGGTTGCGCTGACGCGGGCCCGTCACGGCCGGCCGGAGAGTCGCTACCACTCCCGGCCACGCGCCCTGACCGGGGGGGATGCTCTCATGGCGGTATGTGGACAGGGGTAACGAGTGCGGCTGCCCGCACGACGATGGTCGGTCGTGGCGCCGAGGGGGCAGTCCGATGAGGACCAGTCGCCTGGAGGCCTTCAGCGACGGTGTGATGGCCATCATCATCACGATCATGGTTCTCGAGCTGAGGCTCCCCGAGGGGCACACGTTCGCGGACCTGTGGCACACCACCGGGAAGGGCCTGCTCAGTTACCTCCTCAGCTTCGTCTACGTCGGGATCTACTGGAACAACCACCATCACATGTTCCAGCTGGCCCGCCAGGTGACCGGCGGGGTGCTCTGGGCGAACCTCGGCCTGCTCTTCTTTCTGTCGCTGTTTCCGTTCACGACCGCCTGGATGGACGAGACGGGCTATGCGCGCTTCCCGGTCGTCCTCTTCGGTGTGAACCTGCTGGCTGCGGCCTGTGCCTACGTCGTGCTCCAACAGGTGGTCATCCGGGCGCACGGGCCCGACTCCCGGCTCAGGCAGGCCGTCGGCTGGGATCTCAAGGGCAGGATCTCGCCGCTGTTCTATCTCGCCGGAATCCTGTCCGTGCTGTTCGTCGACACCCACGGCAGGATCGGCGTCATCATCGCGACCGCCTGCTACACCATCGTCGCGCTGATCTGGATCATCCCTGACCGCCGCATCGGCCGCGCCGTCCGCGATGTCGGCTCGCTGGACTGATCCGGAACGTGGCGCTCAAGGCCGTCCTGTGGGGCGGGGTGGGCGCGTTGCTGCGAGACTCCTGCCCGCGGGCGACCCGCCCGTCCATGACGTGGGATGCGCGGACCTGGTACGAATCCCCCGCCGACACGTCGTACAGCAGCCTGGCGCATCCGATTTCCGGAACCCGCAGCCGAGAAGGCGCCCCGATTGTTGTTCATGTGTTACGGATGCATGGCGTGGTGTTGCATTGGCCCGGCCGCGTGGTGTGGCATGAGGGCACCGCTGTTCCTGGAGGGAAACGTCATGCCGACGACCGATACCGCTGCGCGCCCTGGCCTGCGGGAGTTTCTCGTCCACAAGCGCGAGGCCGTGCTGGCACGGGAGGACGCGATCGCCGCGGGCACCCTCTCGGGTCCGGCGGTGCTGCGGGCGCAGTCCGTCGCCGACGGGCGCAGCGGCGTCCGCCGGATTCGGATCCGTGACCATCAGATCCTCAGCGACTCGCCCCCCGACTACGCCGGTGACGATCTCGGGCCCAGCTCACCCGAGCTCGTCCTCGGCGTGTTCGCCAGCTGCCTGACCCACGTCTTCGAGATCGTCGCCGCCCGCCTGGACATCCCGCTCGACGAGATCAGGGTGGAGGTCGAGGGCCAGATGGAACCCCGGGCCGGCCGGCCGGGCTTCGAGGGCGTGCCCCGGGAACCGCACAACATCACCTACCAGGCCTCCGTCACCTCCCCGGCCACGGCCGAGGAGATCGAGACCCTGTACCAGACCGTCGAGGCGGAGTGCCCGCTCCTCGCCCTGTTCACGAACCCCCAGACGATTGCCGGTTCGCTGGTGCACACCCCGAGCGGGGGACCGGCACCCGAACCGTCGGCCGAGGCGAGGGCGGGGGACCGCGGATGACCGCGGCGGAGTTCCTCTGGTACATCCCCAACGAGGTCCGGCCCGGGCACCGCGGCGACGACGCGGCGGCGGGCCACAACAGCCTGGACACGCTGACCCGGCAGGCGGTCGCGATCGAGCGGCATGGCTGGCGGGGAGCGCTGCTCGGCGCCGGATGGAACCGGCCGGACACCTTCACCGTCGCCACGGCCCTGGTGGCGCGTACGACCAGCTTCGAGCCGCTCATCGCCGTGCGTCCCGGCTACTGGGGGCCGGCGCACTTCGCCGCCGCGGCGGCCACCCTCGACCATCTGTCGGACGGACGGGTGCGGGTCAACATCGTCTCGGGCCGGGACGAGCTCGCCGCGTACGGCGACAGCGACGCGGGCCAGGCGCAGCGTTACGCCCGTACGAGCGAGTTCATGCGACTGGTCCGCCGGCTGTGGACCGAACAGGACGTCACCCACCGCGGCGAGTACTTCCAGGTGACCGGCTCGACCCTCGGTCCCCGGGTTCGGGCGCGCCCGGGCCGGCCGCACCCGAAGCTCTACTTCGGCGGGGCCTCCGACGCGGCGGAGCGGGTCGCGGCCGCGGAGGCGGACGTGCAGCTCTTCTGGGGTGAGCCGCTCGACGGCATCGCCGAACGCGTCGCGCGCCTGCGGGAGCTGAGCGAGAAGCTGGGCCGCGAGCACCCGCCGCTGGAGTTCGGGCTGCGCGTCACCACGGTCGTCCGCGACACCACCGCGCAGGCCTGGGCCGATGCCGAGGCCAAGGTCGCCGACCTGGCTGCCCGCCAGGATGACCTCCCCGAAGGCCGCGGCCGCTTCGACGCCGTCGGGCAGCGGCGCCTGCTCGACCTGCAGACGCGCGGTGAGGTCCTGGACGACAACCTCTACACCGCGCCGGGCCGGATCGGCGGCGAGGGCGCCGGCACGACCTGGCTGGTCGGCTCGGCGGCGGACGTCGCGAAGTCCCTGAGCCGGTACGCCGACCTGGGGATCAGCCACTTCGTCCTGTCGGACACGCCCTACCTGCGGGAGATCGAGCGCCAGGGCGACCACCTGTTGCCCCTGCTCAGGTCGCCCGACTGATCCGGCTGCGGCGTCGCCGACGACCGGCTGACGGGCGCCGACCCGCACCACGCCCAACATCGGCACTGGCTCGACGAGACACTCGCCGACGCGACCTACCTCTCACCCTCTCTCGGCCCTACCTGCCTGGGTGATCGGAACGGCGTGCCGGCTGAATCGCCTGCGGCTGCTGCCCGAGGTGATCGATGATGGGGTCGGCCGCGGCGGTGTCGAGCGGACGGGAACCCGAGGAGGGTCCGATGTTCGAGAGATTCAGCGACGGTGCCCGGCGGGCCGTCGTCCACGCGCAGGAGGAGTCCAGGTCGCTCGGCCACGACCGGATCGGCGTGGAGCATGTCCTGCTCGGCCTGCTCCACGAGGACAGCGCGCCGGCGGACGCCGTCCTGGGTGCGTTCGGACTCACGCTGGCGGCGGGCCGGTCGGCGGTCGCGGCGGCCGTGGGTGCGAGCGAGCACACGTCAGCACGGCAGATCCCGTTCACCCCGCGCGCGAAGCTGGTCCTGGAGAAGTCGCTGCAGGCGGCTCAGCGGCTCCAGCACACGTTCATCGGCCCTGGTCATCTTCTGCTCGGGCTGCTGGGCGAGGACCAGGGCGTCGCCGCCGACATCCTCGCTCGTCACGGCGTCGACCCCGAGGAAGCCGGCCACCGAGTGCTCGCCGCCATCGCCGCCGGGGGGGAAGTCCCGCTGTCCGAGGTGATGTACTCGCCGCGCCGGGACGCCGTCACCGGCGCCAACGCGCGGGCCCGTGAGCTCGCCGAGCAGCTCGGCCAGGCCCAGGCGGCGAAGGACGCCGCCCTCGACGCGGGTGACTTCGCCGCCGCGACCGCGATGCGTGCACGCGAGCGGGCCCTGATCGCGGAACGCGACCGGTTGATCACCGAGCTGCGGCCCGGCGGCCAGACCCCACCGCCGGCCCCCTCACCGGAGTAGCCGCGGCACGCCGCGTGGGACGCACGACACCTTTTCGCCGTCGCCGCCCGGGAATGCCTGAATGTCGCGATACCCGCCGGGGTGTGAGCCTGGCAACGCACCCTCCTCTACCTGGCCGGATGCCGGGTAATCCACAAACTATCGGCCTGACGACAGGCCTTCCGGAGCTGGGACCGGCCGGCCCGTGGGTAGCGTTCATCTCGACGCACTCGCAACGTCTCGCCGGAAGTCGGAAAAGCTCGTGAAAGTGGGGCTGGAATTCCCGAAACCATGCGCGGGGTCGACCAGAGGTAAACGGGCGGGTCGTCGAAGGAATGTGTGGAGAACTGGGCGGGCCGGCTGTCGGCCCGCCTCGCGCGAAGGAGAGCCAGGAACATGTCCGCTAAGAAGATCGGCCTCGCCTTCACGACCATCGCCGCCACCGCGGGGCTTGTTTTCGGTGGTGCGACGATGGCGAGCGCAACCACGGGACTGTCCGCCGGCGTCCAGGCGGGAACGGGCGGGAACTCCGCGCCCGGCCTGGCCACGGCGGTCAACACGTCGTTGTCGGCGGGTGAGCTGGCGAAGGTGACCGCGGCGCTCAAGGCCAAGGACTCGTCGGTCGCGGTCACCAGCGTGGTGAAGAACTCCGACGGGTCCTACCTGGTGGTCGGAACCAAGGCCGGCGTCACGGTGAAGTACCTCGTCAGCGCGGACCTGAAGACCGTCACGCAGATCGCGGCCGGGTAACCCGAGCGGCACCTGGGCTCGGGCCCCGTGGCCCGAGCCCAGGCTGGTATCGGATATCGACGGCTGCACCACCGACCTCGTCGAGGACGCGGCATTCGAGCTCGTCCTGGAGGCGGCGCAGGGCACCGCCGACGTCCAGAAGACTGCCGGTCGGCTGTGCGTCGTCCCCTTGGACCGCGCCTGGTGCTGCGGGTCCCGCATCGGATTCGCGTGTTTGCGGGTGATGTGGTGATGAAGGACGAGGACGGGGATTCGAAGAGAAAGAACGAGTGTTCCAGGGTCAGCCCGCCGTCGGCCCGGTCGCGGGGCAGGAGCGTCGCGGTGAACTCGCCCGGGGCAACGGAACGCCGGCGCGCCGACCCGGCGCGTACGCGCCTGCCGCGGCACGACGAAGGGCAGCCGCTGCGCGGGACCGGTTCGGCAAGCAGGCTCACCTGCGGATCGCGAAAGGCCAGCGGCGAGACGCTCCGGTAGGCGGTCGTGATCTTGTGCAGGCCATCGCGGCGCTGGTCGGCGATCCGGTTCTGGACCTGGGCGAGGGTGGCGGCCCGCTGCCGGCGGCCGGCGGAGCCGGGCTTCGACCGGGCGTGGGCCCGCGACGCCCGGCGCAGTTTCCGTTCGGCCCGCTGGCAGTGCTTCGGGTTGGCCACGCTCTGTCCGGTCGACAGGACAGCGAGATGCTTCACTCCCAGGTCGACGCCGACCGGGCCGCCTGTGCGCTGCCGACGCGACGGCCGGGCGGGAACGTCGCGCTCGACCTCGATGGTGAACGAGACGAACCAGCGATCGGCGGTCCGGGACACGGTCGCGCCGAGCCGCCGGGCGCGGCCGTCAGCGAGGCGGGCGGTGAGCGCGCCCATCGGTTCGCCGACCTTGACCCGGCCGATCCGGGGCAGCTTCACATACGCCTCGCCGGCTGGGCCGTAGGCGCCGGTGGTGTAGCGGAAGCCGTCGCGGGCCTTCCCGCGCTTTTTCCACCGGGGAAAACAGCGCTGTCCGGCTCTACCTGGCGCTAGACCGACAGCAGGTGCCGCCCCCAGCGCGGCCGACGGCACCGGGTGCGTGCGCGCCGCGAGCGCCCTGCCCACTGCCGCTCCGAACAGCGGCCCGAGCAGCACCTTCTGCGGCCGAAGCCCCTACAGGCCGCCGACACCTCCGGTCTCCGCGCCCACTGTGACGGGCCGGCGCCACCCAGCCGCCCAGCCGCCCGGCCGCCCACCCGGCGAGGGCGACGAGCGCAGCGCTGGTCGCGATCCGCTGCCACAGCGCGGATAGTTCGCCCGGCCGCGGCCTGGCCGAGCACGGGGGACCACCTCGGAGGCGGCCAGCGTGACCGCCCCCGTGAGGCCGCCCAGGCCGACCCCGCGTCGCCCTCGGTGAGCGCCGAAGGCCGCTGCGGCCACGCCCCCGATGACGGCGGCGGACAGGACGGCCGCCCGGACGTCCGTGGAGGTCGTGCCCTGGTCCTGCGCGGAAACGACCTGTCTGCCCCTCTGTCGACCACTGTGCCCTCGGCTGCCGGCGGACTTGGCCGGACGGTGACGGCTCAACCCGCACCGGCGGGGAATGACTTCGCTGCGTAGTCGCTCGGATGCCGAAAGTCGGCTTCGTTGTCGCGGTCGCCAGGTCCGCCTGACAGGAAATGCCCAGGTTGGCGGGATACGAAGGGGGCGAAGGGACAGGAGACGGGCAGACCGGCAGTTCTGAGGGGAGCGTGGATGGCTGAGCACGGACACGACCCGGAGCACGGAGCGCGTCCCACCGCAGCGGTGTCACCCAGGCGCCCGGCATCGGCGGACCGCCGGACGAGCACCTTGCTGGCCGAACCGCCGTCACGGCTGCCCGGCCAGCCGCGGACGGCTGGCCAGCCGCGGACGTCCGGCCGGCTGGGAACCTCTGGCCGGCTGGGAACGCCTGGCCGGCCGGAGCGGGGCGTCCGGCCGTCCGGTCCGAACAGGTCGACCGGGCCGGACGCCTCCCGGGAACGGGCTGCTCGGGCCACCGGGGCGCCGGGGCGGGGCGGCGTCGGGCGCGGCGGCCGCAACCCCGCGCTGGACGGCGTGCGGGCGCTCGCGGTGCTCTGCGTGCTCGTGTTCCACATGGACTCGCTGCCCGGCGGCTACCTGGGTGTCGACGTGTTCTTCGTCCTCAGCGGCTTCCTGATCACCGGACAGCTGCTGGCGGAACGGGACCGGACCGGTGGGGTGTCCCTCGCACGGTTCTACCTGCGGCGGGCCTACCGGCTGCTGCCCGCGTTCTGGGCGCTGGCCCTCGTCGGCCTCACGGCGGTCGTCCTGCTGGGGATCGGCACGGCCGGTGAGCGGTCCGAGTTCCTCGACAGCCTGGCCGCCTCGACGCTGTATGTGAACAACTACTTCCAGGTGGTGCGGCAGAGCACGGGGGCCGGCTGGCTGGGCCACACCTGGTCGCTGTCGCTGGAGGAGCAGTTCTACCTGCTGTGGCCGCTGGTGCTGATCGCCCTGTGCCGCTGGCCGTGGGTGGCCCGCCGGCTGCCCGCGGTCCTGCTGGGCGGGGTGGCCGGCGTCGTGCTGTGGCGCAACGCGCTGGTCACGTCCGGGGCTCCGGGGACGCGGACGTACTTCGCCCTGGACACCCGCGCCGACGCGCTGCTGGTGGGCTGCGCGCTCGCCGCCTGGCTGCGGGCGGCGCGGCAGGGGGCGGCCGGCGAGGGCGGCGTGGCCGGGGCGACGGGCGTGGCCGGGGCGACGGGCGTGGCCGAGGCGACGGAGGCGGCCGGTGTGACGGGGGCGGCGGTGTGCTGGCGGCGCCGTCTGGACCGGGTCAGGGCCGTCCTGCCGGTGGCGGGTCCGGCGGCGCTCGCGCTGCTGGCGGTGGCGATGGTGACCGCACCGAGCGGCTGGGGCGAGGGGTCGGCGCTGCTGTCCCGCGGCGGCTACACGGTGGTCGCGCTGCTCGCCGGCGCCCTCATCCTCAGTCTGGAGCAGGGCGCGACGACGAGCTGGTTGTTCCGTGCCCTCGCCGCCCGCCCGCTGGAGTGGCTCGGCCGGATCTCCTACGGCTTCTACCTCTGGCACTTTCCCGTGGTCGCGCACTGGGGCCACGACCTGACCGGTGCGCTCGGCCGGTGGCCGGCGATCGTGGTGGTCGGCCTCATCTCGGTGGCCCTGGCGGCCGCGTCCTACTACCTGCTCGAACGGCCCGTCCAGCGGCGCCGCGCCGTCGAGCGGCCGCGGCCCCGGCCGACCCGCGCGAGCCCGTCGCGCCGCCGGCCGGCGTTGGCGGACAGCCACCGGAGCCGGTAACGAAGATCGCGGGGTCAGGCGTCGATGGCGGTGTCGCGGGCGACCTTCTCCCAGGCGGCGATGTCCGCGCGGAGGCCGTCGAGGTGGCTGATGATCGCGTCGACCGCGTCGGATCCGAGCGGAAGGCGCAGGGGAACCCGGGGCGCCTCCAGCGCGGTGATGATCGCCGCCGCGGCCTTCGCCGGATCACCGGGCTGGCTGCCGTTGTCGGTCTCGATCATCCGGCGGGTCGGGCCGACGGTGTCGGCGTAGACGGACATCGCGGTGCTCGCGGACGTACCCCCGAACAGTCCGGTCCGGAAGGATCCCGGTTCGACCACGAGAACCGTGATTCCCAGCGGGGCGACCTCGGCCGCGAGCGCCTCGGACAGGCCCTCGAGCGCGAACTTGGTGGCGCTGTAGGCGGAGAACCCGGCGAACGACAGCTGACCGCCCATGCTGCTCATCTGCACGATCGCGCCGGATCGCGCGGCGCGCATGTGCGGCAGGACGGCTCGGACCAGCGCCGCCGGCCCGAACACGTGGACGTCGAAAAGGGACCGCAGCTCGGCGTCGGTGGTCTCCTCGACCGCGCCGACGTGGCCGCGGCCGGCGTTGTTGACCAGCACGTCTATCCGGCCGTGCCGGCTCACCACATCCCGGACGACCGCGTCGATCGTGACCGTGTCGGTGACGTCCAGCGTCACCGCCTCGACCTGCGCAGGATGTCTCGCGACGACGTCGTCCAAGGTCGCGGCGCGCCGCGCCGTCGCGACCACGACGTCCCCGGCGGCCACCGCCGCCTCGGTCACCGCCCGGCCGAAACCGCTGTTCGCGCCGGTCACCAGCCACACTCGGCTCATCGTGTTCGCTCCCGTCGTAGCCGTCGTCGAACCGTCCTCTCCAGACTGCCGTCGTCGCCGCCGCGGGTCCAAGTCCCGCTGTGATAGCCATTTGTTATGGACGCGCTGGGCCGGGATCTCCGCTATTTCGTGGCGGTCGCCGAGGAACTGCACTTCACGAAGGCCGCGGAGCGATTGTTCGTCTCCCAGCCCGCCCTGAGCAAACAGATCCGCATGTTGGAGCGGCATCTCGGCGCGTCCCTTTTCGAGCGCGGTCGCCGGGAGGTCCGGTTGACGCCGGTGGGCAGGGCGCTGCTGCCCCATGCCCGACGCGTGCTGGCCGAGTGGGACGCCGCCCGGGAGGCGACCGAGCGAGCCAAGGCGGAGCAGCGCGCGACCCTGGTGGTCGGGATGAACACCAGCCCGGGTCGCGGCGGCCTGCTGCCGGCGATCACCTCCCGGCTCACCGCCGAGGTGCCCGACGTTCGGCTCCTGCTGCGCCAGGTCAGTTGGGACGACCCGACCGCCGGGCTGGCCGGCGGGTCCAGCGACGTGGCCTTCGTCTGGCTGCCGCTGGGTGACGCCGAGCGCTACACGTGGATCGTCGTCGCCACGGAACCGCGCCACGTCGCGCTGCCCCGGACACACCGGTTGGCGGCCAACGAGACCGTCGAGTTCGCTGACCTGCTCGACGAGCCGTTCCTGGCCCTGCCACCCAGCGCGGGACGGCTGCGGGACTACTGGCTCGCGCTCGACGCCCGCGGCGGACGCCCCCCGGTGATCGGCGCCGAGATCGCCGGTGCGGACGAGACGTACGAGGCCCTGGTCGGCGGCTACGGCGTCTGCCTGCTGGCGGTGGGGAACGCCCCACTGGTCACCCGCGGGGGCGTCGTGACCCGTCCGGTTGCCGGCGTCTCGCCCAGCCGATTGGCGGTGGCCTGGCAGGCCGATGACCGCCGTCCGCTCGTCCAGGCCTACGCCCGTGCCGTCCGCCTGGCCGTCGGGCACGGCGGCCCGGCCGGTACCGGTGACGGGGCCGCTACCGGTGACAGGGCCGGGGCCGGCGACGGGGCGGGGTTCGGTCGCTGATGTGACGCGACGTGTACGCGACCGCGACCCGGCGAAGAAGCCAGCCGCCGCCGACCGGTGGGGGGAGCGGCTGGTGCTGGCGTTGGGCCTGGGCCTCGCCGGCTTGGTGCTCGGCGTCGCGTCGACGGTGTCCGACCCGCTCGCGCTCGGCGCGAGTCTGGTCCTCGCCGGTGCCGCCGGTGGCTCCGTGCACGCCTCCAGCGGGCGGCTGATCCTCGGCTGGTTCGCCGTGCACGAGCGGGGACTCGCGATGGGCGCCCGCCAGACGGCCCAGCCGCTTGGCGTCGCGGTGGCGGCCGTCGCCCTGCCGCCGCTGGCCGGCAGCGGGCGCGGGGTAGCGCTGGCGTTCCTCGCCGGGCTGTGCGTGCTCGCTGCGATCGTGGCCGTGGTGGCGACGCGCGATCCGGCGCGCCCAGCGCGGCGGCCGGACGCGCCGGTGGCCTCCCCGTACCGGACCCCGTTGCTATGGCGGATCCACCTCGCCAGTGCCCTGCTTGTTGTCCCCCAGTTCACCGTCGCGACCTTTGCCGTCGTCTACCTCGTCGACACCCACGGCTGGTCCGCCGCGGGCGCCGGCCGGTTGCTGGCGATCGCCCAGGTCGGCGGCGCCGCAGCCCGCCTGGCCGGCGGGATCTGGTCCGATCGGGTGGGCAGCCGCCTGATCCCCATGCGCATCCTGGCCTGCGCCACCGCGGTCATCCTGGCCGTGCTGGTGCTGGGCACCGCCACGAGCACACCGCTGGCGATCGGCGCGCTGCTGCTGGCGGCGGTGCTCTCGGTGAGCACCAACGGCCTGGCCTTCACGGCCGTCGCCGAGAACGCCGGGCCGCACTGGGCGGGCCGCGCGCTCGGCATCCAGAACACCGGGCAGAACGCCGTCGGTGCGGCCACCCCACCCGTCCTCGCGGTCCTCATCGACGCGCATGGCTACCCGGCGGCCTTCGCCGCGATCATCGCCGTCCCGCTGCTCGCGGCGGCAGCAGTTCCGGCTCGGTGGCGACAGGGTGCCGACACTCCCGCTGCACCCCCGCCCGCCGCGGTCGCCCCGACCATGCCGGACCGGACCATGCCGGACCGGACCACGTCGGACCGGACCACGTCCGCATCACCCACCCAGACCAGGAGCTGACATGTCGGACCGCCAGCACCGATCGTCCATCAGTAACGATCTTGTTCGTCGCATCGTCGAGACGGGGATCTTGGCCGCCCACCGTACCGAGCTGAGCTTCTCCCTCGCCGCCCTCGCCGTGCTGAACTGAGCAGGAGCACGGGGCCGGCCCCGGTGGGCGTCCACGCTCGCCGACGGTGGGGGTTGTCCGCGCGGGGCTGGTAGCGTCCGCGATGGCAACAATTGCGGGGTGCCCCGGGCGACCGGGGAGAATCGGGAAGCCGGTGTGAGTCCGGCACGGGCCCGCCGCGGTAACCGGGAAGTCGCCGTCCACGCGTGCCACGCAGCCACTGGGCCACCGGCCTGGGAAGGCGGACGGTCCGGCGTCGATCCGGGAGTCCGAAGACCGGCCCCGCCGCCACGCCGCCCACCCGGGCGGCCGACAGCGGGAGCCTGCCTTGCCACACCAACGTGACACCGGAACCGCCCCCCGGCCGGACTCCACGACCTCGCCCGACCCGATGGCCCGATCAGGCCTCGCGACCGGCTCGGGTGCCGACGCCCTGTACGACGCGATCCACCGGCGGCGCGACGTGCGCGGCCAGTTCACCGGGGCGCCGATCCCCGCCGACGCCCTCGGGCGCGTCCTCGCCGCCGCCCATGCAGCGCCGAGTGTCGGGCTCAGCCAGCCCTGGGACTTCATCCGCGTCACCGACGACGGGACGCGGCGGGCCTTCCACGCGCACGTCCAGCACGAACGGGCGGTGTTCGCCGCGACCCTGGCCGGAGACCGGGCCGAGCGTTTCGCCGGGATCCGGATCGACGGCATCCTGGCCGCGTCGATGTCGCTGGTCGTCACCTACGACGCGGGCCGCGGGGAACCGGCGGTCCTCGGGCGGCACGCCATCGCCGACGCGGGCCTGTACTCGGTGTGCCTGGCCATCGAGAACCTGTGGCTCGCCGCGACCGCCGAGGGCCTCGGGGTCGGCTGGGTGTCGTTCTACCGGGAGCCGTTCGTCCGGGAGCTGCTCGGCATCCCCGTCGGGATCCGGCCGGTCGCGTGGCTGTGCGTCGGTCCCGTGACCCATCTCGAAGCCACCCCCGACCTGGAGCGTCACGGCTGGGCGCGGCGGCGTCCCTTGGCCGACGCCGTCCACGCCGAACGCTGGCGTGGACGGCCCGAGCGGCGCTCCGCCTAGATCCGCCCAGGCCGGGCGGGCGCGTGGGTCAGGGGCGGGCCCGCAGGCCGTCGAGCAGGACCGTCGTCAGCGGGTCGTCGGCGCGCGCGCCGGGGCGGCAGACCGCCACGTTGAGCAGGCCGACCACCTGCGCGCCGGTGAGGTCGGCCCGCAGCGATCCCTCGCGCTGGGCGTCCTCGACCAGGCCCTGGAACAGCGCGTCGAGCTCCGCCACCAGCTCGGCGACGGTCGGGTCGACCCGGGTGGCGTCGGGCAGTGACGAGATCAGGGCGAGGGGCAGGCCGGTGCACCTCGCCACGATCCGGACCAGGACCTGCCAGCGGGGCCTGGTGGAGGACTGCTCGGCCCGGCCCGCGGCGAGCAGCGTGCGCAGCGTCGTGGCCGCGACCGAATCCAGCAGCGACTGACGGTCGGGAAAGTGCCGGTAGAGGGTGCCGACGCCGAGGCCCGCGGCCCGGGCGATCTCCTCCATCGACACGCTCGGGCCGCGACGGGCCAGCAGATCGAGGGCGGTGGTCGCGATGAGCTCGCGGTTGCGCTGCGCGTCGGCTCGCACGGCCCGCTCCCTCCGCCTCCTGTGCCCCACCCGTCCAGGCCACCACCGGGCCGCGCCCCCCGGCCCCGGCCTGGGCTTCCACACGTCCACCCGCCGACTGCGGGCGAGCCGGACGAAGCCGGCCTTCGGTCAACCGGAGTATCGCATTCAGCTTAATGTAGCGTGCGGAGCTGAACCGGAAGGTCCGGTTCAGGTTGGAGCGATCATGAAGATCGGGTTGTACGTCGGCGGCGGTCCGGGTCCGCAGGCCCTGGTCGATCAGGTCCGGAGCGCGGCCCGGGCGGGCCTCGACAGTGCGTTCATCAGCCAGCCGCTGTCGTGGGACGCCCTCACCGTCGCCGCGCTCGCCGCGGCGGCGGTGCCCGGGATCGAGCTGGGGACCGCGGTCGTCCAGACCCACCCCCGACACCCGCTGGCCCTGGCCGGGCAGGCGCTCACGGTCCAGGCCGTCGCGGCCTCGGGCTTCACGCTGGGCATCGGGCCGAGCCATCCGCAGGTCGTCGAGGACCAGTTCGGCTACCACTACGACCGCCCGGCCCGCCACATCCGCGAGTACCTGGCCGCGCTGCGCCCGCTGCTGCACGGCGAGGCGGCCGACGTCCGCGGGGAGACCGTCACCGCGGTGGGTCGGCTCGACGCCCCGGTGGCCACCGCACCGTCCGTGCTCCTGTCCGCCCTCGGTCCGGTGATGCTGCGGGTAGCCGGCGAGTTGACCGACGGCACGGTGACGGTGTGGACGGGAGCACGCACCGTCGGCGATCACATCGTGCCGACGATCACCCGGGCCGCGGCGGCCGCCGGCCGGCCGGCGCCACGGATCGTCTCCACCGTGATGGTGAGCGTCACCACCGATCCGGACCAGGTCCGTGCCGGGGTGGCGGCACAGCTCGGCTTCGCCTCCGGGCTCCCCGCCTATCGGGCCATCCTGGATCGGCAGGGCCTCTCCGGGGTGCACGAGACGGTCGTCGCCGGCTCGGCGGAGGTCGTCGAGCGGGCCGTGCGCCGCTACGCCGACGCCGGCGCCACCGAACTGGTCGTCGGCCCGATCGGCGACGCGGGGGAGCAGGCACGCACCCTCGACCTCCTCACGGCCCTGCGCTCGGCCGCCTGAGCCCGCCCCGCGCCCCGGTCCCGAGGCCGGCCCCGCTCTCGATCCCGCTCTCGCTCTCGATCCCGCTCTCGATCCCGCTCTCGCTCTCGATCCCGCTCTCGGTCCCGCTCTCGATCCCGATCCCGATCTCGGCCCGATCCCGGAGCCGATCCCGATGACTGGACCTGTGGTCTTCTCGCCCAACCGGGCCAGGCCGGCGGGGCGCCTGCCCGCCCCCATCGCACTTTCGGCCTAGGGTGGCGCGGGGCGCGGAAGATGAAGATCCGGTTCAGGTTGGAGATCATGAAGATCGGAATGTACGTCAATGGCGGTCCGAGTCCCGCGGCGGTCCTCGACCAGGTCCGTACGGCAGCACGGGCCGGCCTGGACAGCGCGTTTCTCGGCCAGCTCGTGTCCTGGGACGCGCTCACCCTGGCGGCGCTGGCCGGCGCGGCGGTGCCCGGCATCGAGCTGGGCACCGCGGTGGTGCCGACCTATCCGCGCCATCCGCTCGCGCTGGCCGGGCAGGCGCTCACCGTCCAGGCGGTCGCCCCCGCGGGACTCACCCTGGGAATCGGCCCGAGCCACCAGCAGATCATCGAGGGGCAGTTCGGCTACCGGTACGACCGGCCGGCCCGCCACATCCGCGAGTACCTGACCGCACTGCGGCCCCTGTTGCGCGGGGAGGCGGTCGACGTCCACGGGGAGACCGTGACGGCGGTCGGTCGCGTCGACGCGCCGGTCGCCGTCGCGCCGTCGGTGCTCCTCTCCGCGCTGGGACCGGTCATGCTCCGGGTCGCCGGCGAGCTGGCCGACGGGACCGTGACGGTGTGGACCGGCCCGAGGACCATCGGTGATCACATCGCGCCGACGATCGCCAAGGCGGCCGCGGACGCGGGCCGGCCCGCGCCGCGGGTCGTGTGCTCCGTCATAGCCTGCGTCACCGCCGATCCGGACCAGGTCCGCACCGCGGTGGCAGCGCAGGTCGGCTTCGCCTCGGACCTCCCCTCCTACCGGGCGATCCTCGACCGCGAGGGCCTCGGAGGGGTGCACGAGACGGTGGTGGCCGGCTCGGCGGAGGTCGTTGAGCGGGCCATGCGGCGCTACGCCGACGCCGGCGCGACCGAGCTGCTCGTGATCCCGGTCGGTGACCCGCAGGAACGGGCGCGAACCCTCGACGTCGCCGCCTCGTTGCGCTCGGCCGGCTGACCGGGCTGACCGGCTGACCGGGCTGACCGGCCGAACGGGCTGACCGGCGGAACGGGCCGACCGACCGGCGGACCGGCTGGCTGCCGACCTGCCCGCGGGGCCCGAACGGGCCACCGGTGGGCGCGCGCCAAGCCCGATGGTGGGCCCTCCGATCGGGCCCTTTCGGCTGCCGCGGCCGCGCCGCGCAGCGGCCACCGTCGCCTGGGCGGAGCCCGCGGCGGTCGCGACCGCCGGGTTGCTCGGGATCCCCGCCGAGGTCTGGCAGGTGATCGGCGGCGTCGTGCTCGGCGCCGTCCTCACCTGTCTGGACACCGCGCTCGTCAATGTCGGTCTGGACACGGTCTGCCGTGACCCCGGCGCCTGCCCGCGCCGGCCCCGTGGATCGCCGGCGGCCATCGCTCCCGGCGCCGCGGCGCACCGGGGCCGGAGCCGGTCAGCTCGCCGCTGCGCCGTCGGGTGGCCCCGGCGCCCCGCCGGGAACCGCGCGAACCGGTCGGACCGTCGTGCCCCGGCGGATGAGCCGCGCGCCGTCGCAAACCCGAGTCCCTGGTTTTCCCCCGGTGATGATAGCCATATCTGCCAGGTTCCTCGTGCTCTCCGGCGTCCTGCATCCTGACCAGGGACATCGCACCTTGGAACCGCGGGTACCAGCTTCGGCTCGCGGGCACGCCTTTCCGGGGAATGAGGGCGGCCCGCCGACGCCGACGCGGAGAGGACGACGTGTGCGCGGAACGCGGGGTAACACCGTCGGGCAGTGGACCGCGGCATGAATGCCGCGACGTGATGATGGACGCGCTGCGTTTCGTCGCCCGTCCGTCGGCCGTGGCAGTCCCGGGATCCGAGGAATGCGCGGATCGGCGGGTCCACCTGGAACCCACAGTGAAGTGGTGATGGCGCGGAGTGGTTAGAAAGCTGGGAAGTTCCTACACCCTGGAAGAGCGCATCGGCCGGGGTGGCATGGGCGAGGTGTGGCGCGGCCATGACGAGGCGGGCAATGTTCTCGCCTTCAAACTGCTGTTGCCCCACTTCACGTCGGATCCGGGAGTGGTAGCCCGGTTCATGCGCGAGCGGGCCATTCTCATCCGAGTCCAGTCGCCTTTCGTGGTGGCGATTCACGACCTGGTGGCCGAACGCGGTGACCTGGCCATCGTGATGGAACTCGTCGAGGGTTCGGATCTGCGTCGGGAGCTGCATCGGCGCCGCACGATGCCGCCCGCGGAGGCGGTTGCTCTGGTGGTCGACATCCTTGCCGGGCTCGGGACGGCCCATCGGCTCGGCATCGTCCACCGCGATCTCAAACCGGAGAACGTGCTGCTCGATCGCGGCGGGGAACGGTTCCGGCCGAAGATCTCGGACTTCGGCGTCGCCGGCCTGATGGCGTCCGCGGCGACGAGGCTGACCATTCCCGGCGGCATGCTCGGCACCCCTCTGTACATGGCACCCGAAAGCGTCGACGGCGGCGCGGTCGGACCGGCCGCCGACGTCTACGCCGCCGGCACCATGCTGTACGAGATGCTCTGCGGCGTCGCACCGTTCGCCGGCCGGGAGATGCTGTCCATCCTGCGGGCCCACGCCGACGCGGCCCCGGGCCGGCCCGCAGGCGTCCCCGACGAGTTGTGGGCCGTCGTCGCCGCGATGCTCGCCAAGGACCCGAACGACCGGCCCGGCGTGGATCGGCTGCAGGAGCTGCTGCCCGGTCTGACGGGACTGCCCGCACTGCCGCCGCTGCGCACCCCGCCGTCCTCGGTGGTTCCGGCGGCGATGCCGACGGTGTCCCTGGGGCGTCCGAGTGCCCCGGTTGGAGCATCCGGGGCGGGAGCCGCCGCCTCGGCGGGGTCCCCCGGACCGGTGGGATGGTTCACCCCGTCCGGGCCACCCTCGCCGGGCGAGCCCGCCGTCCGCGCGGCGCCGATCGAGCCGGGTGGCGAGGAGTTCGATGATCCGGTGACCACGCCGGTCCCGGTGTACCTGCCCGGTCAGGGGGTGGCGCCGGGGACGGGCCCGTCCGGACTGACGGACG
Source organism: Frankia alni ACN14a (assembly GCF_000058485.1). Classification (NCBI taxonomy): domain Bacteria; kingdom Bacillati; phylum Actinomycetota; class Actinomycetes; order Frankiales; family Frankiaceae; genus Frankia; species Frankia alni. Next base: position 4,806,561 of record NC_008278.1, on the reverse strand, counting down.
AGGAGTTCGACGATCCGGTGACGACACCGTCCCCCGTGTACCTGCCCGGCGGGGCGGTGTCGCCGGATGCCGCCGCAGTGGCCCCGTATGGTCTGCCGGCACAACGCGACTCCCGTCCGGGGAAGACGGCCGACCCGAGAAGGACGGTCAAGCCGGGAACGACGGTCGATCCCGGGATGGCGGGCGGTCCGAGGACGGCGGCCGGTCTGAGAACGGCAGTCGAGCCAAGGCCGACGGTCGATCGGGGGACGGCGGCCGGTTCGAGGACGTCGGGCGATCCGGGGACGGCGGGCGGTTCGGGGGCAGCGGCCGGCTTGGGAGCGGCGGCCGGCTTGGGAGCGGCGGCCGGCGTGAGGAGCGCGGGCGATCCGGGGACGGCGACGGACCTGGCGCTGACGCAGATCAAGGCCCGGCCGGCCGCCGCGGAGCACGGAGTGTCGGCGCACGCGCCCGTTGCGCCGCCGGCCCAGGGGGGTGCGGGCCTGGCCGGAACGGAGGGGCCACCACCGTCCAGATCGGTGGGTGCTGCTCCGCCGGCGGGTGCGCCCACGTCGGCAGGTTCGCCTACGTCGGCAGACACAGTCCTGTCGGCGGGTGCGGACCTGCCTGGGGGGAGCGGCCCGGCATCGTCGAGGCGGTCCGATCGGACGGGGGCGGCCGGGTCGACCGGGCAGCGATCCGGCGAGCCGGGCGACGGGAGCGCCGAAGCGGCCCGCCGGCGACGGTCCCGCATCCTGGCCGGCGGCGTCGCCCTGCTGCTCGGCCTCGCCACCGCGGCGGTCGCCGCCGCGGCGATCCCCTCCGACGGCTCGGACCCGGCCCCCGCACCGTCGTCCCGGGTGAGCGTCAGCGCCGGCGCATCCCCGGGGGCCGTCCTGCCCACGCCAGGGCAGGGCGGAGCCGGCGGCGGCCCAGGCGTCTGGCTCGGCTCGGCGGGGGCGCCGGGCACGGGCGTCGCGGGCAATCCGGCCGCCCCGGGCGTGCATGTTCCCGGCGCGCCGGTTCCGGGCGGAGCTGGCGGGCCGGCCCCGACCTCGGGCGCCGCCGGTCCACTGCCGCCATCCCCGGGTGGGGCGTCGCCCGGTGGCGGCATCGTCACGACGCCGCCGCCGGCTCCTCCCGCGACCCGCCCGCCGACCGCCACGCCCCCGGCGCCGACCGCGGAGCCATCGTCGAGCGCGCCGACGCCCAAACCGACGCCCAAACCCACGCCCAAACCCACGCCCAAGCCGACCAAGACCTGCCAGACCTCCGGCGGGCGCGGGAGCACCAAGCGCACCTGCGGCAGCTCTCCGACCGAGCAGCCGTCGCCGAGCGGCCTGCGCCTCTACACCAGCGCCGCGCCGTGACCCACCACGTCGGGTAGCGGCCCGCGCGCATCCCCCGAGCCCCCGGCGGCCCGGAGGTCATCCGGCCCGGGCGGGGCCGACGTGCTGGAGGCGGATGACGGTCCCCGGGCCTCGGAACGGCCATCAGCCTCCAGCACCTCTCGGTACGCAGACAGGCACGCAGCGGCGGCCGTCCTCGCGCGGTGGCCGATAACCCTGAGCCGACCGCCGACCGCCGACCGCCGACCTGGATCTCGGTCGCCCTCGGCTAGCAGGCGGGCGGCGAGGACGTGGCCGTGCCGCCCGATCCCGTCGGGCAGCTCGTGGGCGATGGCGGGGACGACGCGGTCGCCGACGGTGACGGCTCGCCGCTCGGGGAGGCACCCGACGTCGGCGTCGGACGCTCGGTCGACGGCGCACTCGGCTGGGCGCTCGGCGAGACGGTCGCCGTCGCCGAGGACTGCGGGTCGGACGACGGGTCGGGCTGCGCGCCGGCGGACGGGGGCGCGGCAGTCCGCGGCGGGGGCAACTGGCCGCGGGCACCGCCGCCGGACGTCCACCGCGGGCCGCCGGGGACCGCCGGATCGGAGCGCGCCCCCGGGGCCGTGCGGTCCAGCGGAGACATCCCCGGCGGCTCCACCTGCGAGTCCGAACCGCCGGCCGCGACGAGGACAGCGAGGATGCCGACCAGCAGAGCGACCAGCAGCGCACCGCCGGCCAGCGGGCCCGTCCGCCGCCACGGCGGCGGCAACCAGCCGAAGGCGGCGTCCAGCGGACTGCCGCGGCGGATCACCCCGGGCGCCGCGTCGGTGCCGGCCGTGGCCCCGGAGCCGACACGCAACGCACTCGGCCCTCCCGCCCCCGACCCCGCTGCACCGGTCCGCAACACGCCCGGCCCCGGTACGGGGGAGCGTGGGGCGCCCGGACCACCGGCGGCGGCGGGCGTGGGGCGCCCGGTGAACGGGCGGGGGTCGGTGGGGGGCGAGACGTCGACGAGCGCGCGCCCGGCCGGCGGTGGGCCGGGAGCGACCGGCGGCGCGTCGCCGACCGCGGTGGCGTCGGACCAGCGTGGCACGGGGTAGGTGCCGAGGGAGCGGTCGCCGCCCGGCGGCGGGGTGGGACGCAGCGCCAGCGGGTGGGTGGGCTGATCGGGCTGGTCGGGATCGAGCGCCGCGGGCGCTGCGGCGGCACCGACCACCCCGACGGCCCGGGCGGACCCGACGGCGCCGGCGCGGGGAGCGGGGGCGTCGTCGGGGGCGGCGAGCGGCGGACGGGCCTGCCAGGGGGTGAGGGCGAGCGCCGCCGCCCGGTCGGCGTCCGCGGGCGTGGCGACCCGCGGGTCGGCGACCAACAGGCGGACGAGCTCGGCCGCGCTCGGTCGATCCTCCGGACGGCGGGCGAGCGCGGCCCGCACCAGGGGGGCGAGCCCGTCGGGCACCCCGGCGATGTCCGGCGGGCGGTCCTCGCGCATCCGGGTGAGCACGTCGGCCTGCTCCGAGGCGAAGGGCGGATGGCCGGTGGCCGCGTAGGTCACGCAGGCGCCCCAGGCGAAGATGTCCGCGGGCGGCCCGGCCCGTTCGCCGCGTAGCTGCTCGGGGGCCATCCAGGCCAGCGTTCCGATGAGGATCCCGGTGCGGGTGTGGCTGGGCACCCCGGAGGCCCGGGCGATGCCGAAGTCGATGACCTTCGGGCCGTCCCACGCCAGCAGGATGTTCGACGGCTTGAGGTCGCGGTGGACGACCCCGGCGGCGTGGATGGCGATCAGGGCGTCCGCCAGCCCGACGCTGAAGCCGTGCAGCAGCCGCTCCTCCATCCGCCCGTGGCGCAGCACCGCGTCCGCGAGGCTCGTTCCCTCCACGTACTCGGTCGCGAGCCAGGGGGCGACGGCCTCCGGATCGGCGTCGAGCACGGCGGCGACCGCACGACCGTGCACCCGCCGGGCGGCGGCGACCTCGCGGCGGAAGCGCTCCCGGAACTCGGGGTCGTCGGCGAACCTGGCATCGGGGACCTTCACCGCCGCGGCCCGTCCGTCGGCGTTGAATCCCAGGTAGACGGTGCCCATGCCGCCCGCGCCGATCCGGTTGTGGATGGCGAAGGGGCCGACCCGGCGCGGGTCGTCCTCGACGAGCGGTGTCAACATCGCAATGCCACCGCTGTCGACGTCTGCCCGCTCGACGTCTGCCCGCTCGACGCCTGCCCGCTCAAGGCCTGCCCGCTCAAGGCCACCCCGTTCGGCACCACGCCAGTCGACGTCAGCCCGACTGGCCGCGCCGGCCGGCATCCTGTCCGCCGCCGAGTCCGGTGACGCCACCCGGACCGCCCGACCTGCGCCGAAATGGTCACTCCTTCGATCATCGTGGGCCCCGGCCGGCCCGCCGTCCCCGTCGGCCGCGGGGCGCCCGTCGAGGTCGCCTCATCCGCCGCGGAATCGCGCTGCCTGAACCGTAATGCTTCCAGCCGTCCGTATGCGGCCGGTTGCGGGGGTGGGCGCGTCATCCTCGGCGGCCGGCCCCGGTCCGGTCACCGGCGGCTACCGGTGGCGTTCGGATCGTTCGACGGGATCGGGTCGAGGGTGGAGAAGGCCGACCCGTTCCAGCGGAAGCGTACGTCGGCGTGGCCGGACGGGGAGCCGATCGGGTCCTGCGGGTCGTAGGTGTCGTAGCGCAGTACCACCTCGTGGTCATTGCGCTGGCTCTTGACGGTGACATGCGCGCTCGGCGCCGAGGTGTCGGTGCCGCGGAACTGGCCGTCGGCGAAGACGTAGGCGAGCTGGCGCGGGGTGTCCCCGCTCGCCGGGGCGGTGCCGATGACGACGCTGAGCTGGCGGTCCTCCTGATAGGTGCTCATGTCCGGCTCGTAGCCCTTGCTCCGCACGAGGGCGGCCGCGTCGTCGGTGGACAGCGTCGCGGGACTCGGTGACGCCGAGGGCGTCGGGCTGGGCGTCGGCGAGGAGCTCGGCGGGGAGGCGGCGCCCGTGGTCGGCGCCGGGCCGCCCGTCGCCGTCGCGCCCGCCGTGCCACCGGCGTCCTGCGTGGTCCCGACGGGCGGGGTGGCGACGTTGTCGTCCCCGCCGCCACCGCCGCTGCTGAGGGCGACGGCCGCCGCGATCCCGCCGCCGAGCAGCAGCGCGATCAGGACGGCGACCGCGATGACCGCGCCGCGCCGCCCGTCTCCCGAACCGCGCCCACCCCCGGGCGCACCGTCCCAGCCGCCGTCGGCCCGCCGCCCGGCGCCGCCGTGGCCCGCGGCGTACTGGTCCGCGTAGGGGGCGGTGCCCCGACGGCCACCCGGCTCGGAGACACGGTCGTCGTAGCCCGGACCACCGGCCCGCGGGGGCGCCGCGCCGTAGCCGGCCTGGTCGTACCCGGCCTGGTCGTACCCGGCCCGGCTGTCATACCCGGGGCGGTTGTCGTACCCAGCTTGGTTGCCGTACCCGGCCTGATTGCCGTACCCGGCGCGGTTGCCGTAGGCGGGTGGGGCGTCGTAGGCCGACCGGGGGTCGCGCAACGTCGGATCCGGGTAGCCGCCGGTGGCACGTTGGGGTTGCCCCCCGGGCGGGCCATACCCGGCGTCGCGCGCTCCGCCGAGCGGGCCGGCACCCTGCGGCGGGGTGGGCGGCAGCGACCACACCTGGGCCAGGGCGGTCTCGCTGGCCTCGTCCGAGTCGGCGGGGGAGCGCACGTCGCGGCCGACCAGCCGGCGGAGCAGCTCGGATGCCGTGGGCCGGCGGGCAGGCTCCTTCTCCAGCGCGGCCCGCACGACGCCGACCAGGTCGGGCGGAAGGCCGTCGAGGTCGGGCTCGGCGGTGAGGATCTGCATGCCGACCGCCTCGGCGCGCTCCCCCCGGAACGGGGGGCGCCCGGCGGCGGCGAACGCCACGCAGGCGCCCCAGGCGAAGATGTCCGCGGGCGGCCCGGCCCGCTCGCCGCGCAACTGCTCGGGGGCCATCCAGACCAGCGTGCCGATGAGCATCCCGGTGCGGGTATGGCTGGTGCTGTCCCCCGCGCGGGCGATGCCGAAGTCGATGACCTTCGGGCCGTCCCAGGCCAGCAGGATGTTCGCCGGCTTGAGATCGCGGTGCACCACCCCCGCCGCGTGGATGGCGACGAGGGCGTCGGCGAGCCCGATCGCCAGCCCGTGCACCAGACGGTCGTCGAGCTCACCGCGGGTGGCGACGGCGTCGGCGAGGCTGCGGCCCTCGACGTACTCGGTGGCCATCCAGGGGCGTTCGCCGGTCAGGTCGGCGTCGAGCACCGTCGCCACGGAGCTGCCACGCACCCGTCGCGCGGCATCGACCTCGTGGCGGAACCGGGAGCGGAACTCGGGGTTGTCGGCGAGGCCGGCGGAGGGGACCTTGACGGCGACCGGCTTGCCGTCGTCGCCGAAGCCGAGGTAGACGACGCCCATGCCGCCGGCGCCGATGCGGTTCGCCAGCCGGAAGGGTCCGATGCGGCGTGGGTCGTCCGAGGTCAGGGGCGTCAGCACACCGCTTCCTATTCTCCGAGCTCTCCGCCGGCGGGCGGGTGGTGCGGGGATCGACAGGGTCGGGGGAGGCTATCCGATCACGCCTTGGTGCAGCGCCCCCCGGGGCAACGCGGGGAAGGAGCCGATTGTCCCTCGGCGCGGCGGTCGTCCTCATCCGCTGGCGAGGTCATCACTTTCCGTCGCAGTCAGATCACAATGTGTTCCGCTCAGGCGAGTTCTCGGCGATCCGACGCATCATCGGCCTGTTCCGTCTTCTGGAGGATGATCGAAGGATTCTCTTGCGCAATACGAGAATATTGAAGATTCAAAGCGGCTTTCGAGGGAAGATATTCGTGAGAGGTGAAGGTCCCGCGAGCAGAGTGCGTGCGCCGCTGCCGGCGACGGAGGGAGCCTGGATGGTCGTCCGCGTTCCACAGGCGCCGGAGCAGCCGGTGGAGGCGCTGCGGCCGGTGCAGGCGGTGGAGGGGGTGCCGGCCGGGCCGGGCGTCGCGGCGCGCGACGTGTTGGCCGTTCTGCGCCGCCACGTGCTCGTCGACGGTCTGGACCTGGTCTGCGACCTGGCCGAGAGCACCGGCAGCGTCCTGGTCGACGCCCGCGACGGCCGGCGCTACCTCGATCTCTACAGCTTCTTCGCCTCGGCGCCGCTGGGGGTGAATCCGCCCGAGCTGGCCGCCGACCCGGGCTTCGTCGACCGGCTGGGCCGCATCGCGGTGAACAAGCCGGCGAACCCGGATGTCGCCACCGCCGCCTACGCCGAGTTCGTGCGCACCTTCGCCCGGGTCCTCGGCGACCCGGAACTGCCCCACCTGTTCTTCGTCGAGGGCGGCGCGCTGGCGGTGGAGAACGCGCTCAAGTGCGCCTTCGACTGGAAGAGCCGGCACAACGCCGCGCACGGCCGCCCGGCCCGACTCGGCCGCCGTGTGCTGCACCTGCGCCACGCCTTCCACGGGCGCAGCGGCTACACGCTGTCGGTCACCAACACCGACCCGGTCAAGACCGACCGGTTTCCCGTGTTCGACTGGCCGCGCATCGACTGTCCGGCGATGACCTTCCCCTGCACCGGCGCCGCCCTCGACGCCGTCGTCGCCGCCGAGCGCGCCGCCCTGGCGCAGGCCGAGGCGGCCTTCGCCGCCCACCCGCACGACATCGCCTGCTTCCTCGCCGAACCGATCCAGAGTGAGGGCGGCGACAACCACCTGCGCGCCGAGTTCCTCACCGCCATGGCCGCGCTGTGCCGGCGTCACGACGCGCTGTTCGTCCTCGACGAGGTCCAGACGGGGGTCGGGGCGACCGGATCCGCCTGGGCCTACCAGCAGCTCGGCCTGCGTCCCGACATCGTCGCGTTCGGCAAGAAGGTCCAGCTCGGCGGGATCATGGCCGGGCGGCGGGTGGACGAGGTCGCCGCCAACGTCCTCGCCGTCCCCGGACGGATCAGCTCCACCTGGGGCGGGGGCCTGGTCGACATGGTCCGCGCGACCCGGATCCTGGAGGTCATCGAGGCCCGGGGGCTCATCGCGCGGGCCGGTGAGCTCGGAGCCGGCCTGCTCACGGAGCTCACCGCGCTCGCGGCGGCCCATCCCGGGCTGTTGGCCAACGCGCGCGGGCGGGGCCTGCTCTGCGCGGTGGACCTGCCCGATCGGACCACCCGCGACGAGGTGCTGCGCCGGCTGCGGGTGCGCGAACATGTTCTCGCGCTGCCCGCGGGCGTCCGCACCCTGCGGTTCCGGCCGGCGTTGACCGTCAGCGCCGACCAGCTCAGCACCGGCGTCACCGCACTCGCCCGAGTCCTCGCCGACCTGGAAGAGGGGAACCTGGCATGACCATGGTCCGCCCGCGGCGCGTCGGCGCGCGTATCGCCGGACGCGCCCACGACCTGTGCGCGACCGTCGGGGGACCGGCCGGCGGCGCCGAGGTCGAGCCGGCGGCGGTCCGCGTCGTCGCCTCCACCGACCCGGCCCGCCTCGACGAGGTCGTCGCGGAGGTCGAGCTCGGCGGCCCCGAGACCATCCTCGCCGCGGCCGTCGCCGCCCGGTCCGCCGCGCGCGAGTGGGCCGCGGTGCCGGCCCCCGTGCGGGGGTCGGTGATCGGCAGCTTCGGTCGGCTCGTCGCGGACAACGCCGACGCCCTCGCCCGGCTGGTGACCCGCGAGGTCGGCAAACCCGCCGCGGAGGCCCGCGGCGAGGTCCAGGAGATCATCGACACCTGCGAGTTCTTCCGCGGGGAGGGCCGGCGGCTCTACGGGCAGACCGTGCCGTCGGAGATGCCGGACCGCGAGCTGTTCACGTTCCGGGAACCCCTCGGGGTGATGATGGTGATCACCGCCGGCAACTTCCCGGTGGCGGTCCCGTCCTGGTACCTCGTGCCGGCCCTGCTCGCCGGGAACACGGTGGTCTGGAAGCCGGCCGAGTACGCCGCCGCCTGCGCGCAGGCGATGCTGGACCTGCTCACCGCCGCCGGGGTGCCCGCGGGTGCGGTGAACCTCGTCCCCGCCGACGGCCGGGCGACGTCGCTGGGGCTCGAACGGGCGCTGGCCGCGGGGGCCGTGGACAAGGTGGGCTTCACCGGGTCCACCGAGGTCGGACGGGTCATCGGCGCCCTGTGCGGGCGGCACCTGCAGTCACCGTGCCTGGAGCTCGGTGGCAAGAACCCCATGGTGGTCGCGCCCGACGCCGACCTCGACGCCGCCGTCTCCGCCGCCGTGTTCGGCGGGTTCGGCACCGCCGGGCAGCGCTGCACCTCGCTCGGCACGGCGATCGTGCACGAGTCGGTGCACGCCGCGTTCGTCCGCCGCCTCGACGCCGCCGTGTCCGCCGCGGTCATCGGCGACCCCACCGGCGACGTGCTCTACGGGCCGCTGCTCGACGCCCGCTTCGCCGCCGGTTTCGAGCGACACCTCACCCTCCTGCGCGACCACCACCGCCTGTCGGGCTCCACCGCGCTCGGCCGCATCACCGGCGCAACCGCCGGTTCCGCGCAGCCGCCCGGACCCGGCGGCCTGCCGCGCAACGGGCCGCGCCGCGGCTTCGTCGGCGACCCGGACCGCGGGCTCTACTACCATCCGCTGATCGTCGACGGGGTGCGCCCCGACGACGAGTTGTTTCGCGAGGAGACCTTCGGCCCGATCGTCGGCGTCACCACCTATCGTGACCTCGACGAGGCGATCGAGCTGGCGAACCTGCCCGGCTACGGCCTGTCGTCGTCGATCTACACCGCGGACGCGGCGAGCGCGTTGCGGTTCCGCCGCGGGGTGCGGGCCGGGATGGTCAGCGTCAACGGGTCGACGACCGGCGCCGAGGCGCACCTGCCCTTCGGCGGCAACGGCCGGTCCGGCAACGGCAGTCGCCAGTCCGGTGTCTGGATGCTCGACCAGGTCACCCGCTGGCAGTCGCTGAGCTGGGACTACTCCGGCCGGCTGCAGCGCGCCCAGCTCGACACCGTGGTCCCCGCCGCCGACCTGTCCTTCCGCCTGCCCCGCTGACCGTCGGCCTGTCGGCCCGTCGCCCGTCGCCCGTCGCCCGTCGGCCCGTCCGCCGGCCGCCGTCCGCCGGCCGCCGGCCCTCGGCCCGTTCGCCTCTCCAACCGCCCGCGAAAGGCGCACTCCCCGCCTCCGCTCGTTTCACGATGGCGCGATGGGCGTCCGATGTGTCGGTTGTGTCGGATGTGGACCGTCCTGTCACCTGGTGTTCGAACGCCCGTCGACCAGGGGCCGGCCGGCCTCCGTACCGTTGGCCGGCCGGCTGCCCCCGGCCCTGCGGATCCGCCCTGGTCGACGGTGCCGCCGGGTGGGAACAGCCACCCGGTGCAGCCTCGTTGTCCGTACGGGAGGGAATCAGCGTGACCCATGTCGAACGGGTGATCCCCAAGGGGGCCGACGGCCGGGCGGAGCCGCTGGTGCGCGGCATCGCCGACGGCATCGGCGGGTGGCTCGGCGCGGCCGGCCTCGCCGAGCGGGTCGGTGTCCAGGCGGAGAGCCTGGCCGGCCTGCGGGTCCTCGACGAGGACGACGACGAGGCGACGCTGCTGCGGCCCGACGGCACCCCCGTCGACACCTGGCGGGAGAACTACCCCTACGACACCCGCCTGGCCCGCGCCGACTACGAGCGCGACAAGCGGCTGCTGCAGATCGAGCTGCTGAAGATGCAGTACTGGGTCAAGGAGACCGGGCAGCGCATCGTGCTCGTCTTCGAGGGCCGCGACGCCGCCGGCAAGGGCGGGACGATCAAGCGGTTCACCGAGCACCTCAACCCGCGCGGTGCCCGGGTCGTCGCGCTGGAGAAGCCCTCGCCGCGCGAGCAGCAGTCCTGGTATTTCCAGCGCTACATCGAGCACCTGCCCGCCGCCGGCGAGATCGTCATGTTCGACCGGTCCTGGTACAACCGGGCCGGCGTCGAGCGGGTCATGGGCTTCTGCTCACCGGACCAGTACCGCGAGTTCCTGCGTCAGGCCCCGGAACTGGAGCGGATGTGGACCCGCAGCGGGATCAGAGTGATCAAGCTGTGGTTCTCGGTGTCGCGCCGCGAGCAGCAGACCCGGTTCATCGTCCGCCAGATCGATCCGGTCCGGCAGTGGAAGCTCAGCCCGATCGACCTCGCCGCGCTGGACCGCTGGGACGACTACACCGACGCCAAGGAGGCGATGTTCTTCTACACCGACACGGTCGAGGCGCCGTGGACGGTGGTGAAGAGCAACGACAAGAAGCGGGCCCGGCTGGAGACCATGCGTCACGTCCTGCACACGCTTCCTTACACGGGTAAGGATGCCGGCGTCGTCGGTACCCCCGACCCGCTCATCGTCGGCCCCGCGATGAACCTGCTGGAGACCGGCGAGAAGGCCGACCGCACCTTCCCCACCCTGCACTGATCCCTCGCGGCGCCGCGAGCACGGCTATCTTGCCGATGTGGGGGGCTTGCGGCTGCCGGTGTTGCCGTCGCCGCTCGAGGAGATCGCGGACGCGCGGCTGGGCGGGAGAGGCGTCCGGCTGCTGCTGAAGCGGGATGATCTGATCCACCCGGACATTCCCGGCAACAAGTGGCGCAAGCTGCGAGGCAACCTCGACGAGGCACGCCGGCTCGGGCACGACACGCTGCTGACCTTCGGCGGCGCGTACTCGAACCACGTCCGGGCGGTGGCGGCGGCCGGCCGGCTGTTCGGCTTCCGGACGGTCGGAGTGATCCGCGGCGAGGAGCACCTGCCGCTCAACCCGACGTTGCGTTTCGCCGTCGACGCCGGCATGCGGTTGACCTACCTCGACCGGACCTCGTACCGGACGAAGTCGTCGCCCGGGGTCGTCGATCGGCTGCGCGCCGAGTTTGGCGCGTTCTGCCTGCTGCCCGAGGGCGGCAGCAATGCGCTCGGGGTGCGCGGCTGTGCGGAGCTGCCCGCCGAGATCGACCGCCCGTTTGACGTGATCTGCTGTTCCTGCGGCACCGGCGGCACCCTCGCCGGCATCGCCGCGGGCCTCGCGCCCGGCCAGCGCGCCCTCGGCGTCCCGGTGCTGCGGGGCGCACGGTTCCTCGCCGACGAGGTCGACGCCCTCCAGCGCGCGGCGTTCGGCGTGAACTCCGGCAACTGGACCATGGCCTACGACTTCCACTTCGGCGGCTACGCGAAGTCGACGCCGGAGCTGGCCCGTTTCATCGCCGACTTCCACGACCGCCACGGCCTCGCCCTGGAACCGGTCTACGAGGCGAAGCTGCTCTACGCCCTGTTCGCCCTCGCCGCCGACGCCTTCCCGCCCGGCACGACGGTCGTCGCGGTCCTCAACGCCCTCGCGGACAGGGCCTTCCGCGCGACTCCGTCGCCAACGTGACGGCCATCGTCACTCTCGACAAGGACGAACTCGGGCACGCTGTAGGCGCCATACCGGGGGGCCTCCTGCGAGACCTGGACCGAGGACTACGTCAGGTGCTCGCGTTCTGACCGCCCCTGGCCGGGCTGCGACCATGACCCGATGGGCTGGTCCAGCACCGCGAACGCATCGGACTTCCTTGCCGAGGCGGGCGACGCGAACGTCTCCATGAATGGGGTGAGCTTGCGCGGAGGCCGCCCCAGCACGCCAGCCCGGCCGGGCGGATGCCGGGCCGGCGTCCGGGGTCGTCGGCGGTCAGCCGGTGGTGGGCTGGGTGGGCAGGGGGGCGGGGGAGTCGTAGCGGGGGCGCAGGGGCTGGCCGGAGCGGCCGGCGTCGGGGCGCACGGCGAGGGTCTGGTGGATCTGGGTCTGGCCGGCCTCGAAGCTGAGCGCGGAGCCGGCCATGTACAGCCGCCACACCCGCGCCCGCCCGGCGCCGACCTGGGCGACGGCGGCGTCCCAGTTCTCCTCCAGCGCCCGCACCCAGGCCCGCAGAGTCAGGCCGTAGTGCTCGCGCAGGTTCTCGACGTGCCGGACCTCGAAGCCGGCGGCCTGCGTCAGCGACGTCATCAGACCGATCTCGTGCAGCTCCCCGTCCGGGAAGACGTAGCGGCGCAGGAAGTCGCGGCCCTTCGGCAGCGGGATGGGCCCGAGGTGAGGCTGGTACCGGTACGCCCCGGCCGGGTCGCCGGGGGAGGAGATGCCGTGGTTGAGCAGCCGGCCGCCGGGGCGCAGCAGCCCGTAGAGGCTGGCGAAGTACGTCGGCAGCATCGCCCGCCCGACATGCTCGACCATGCCGACCGAACTGATCGCGTCGAACGGGCCGTCGGGGATCTCCCGGTAGTCCTGCAGACGGATCTCGACGGCGTCGGTGAGCCCGGCCTCGGCGATCCGCCGGCGGGCCTCCGCGGCCTGCTCCACCGAGATGGTGACCCCGACGCCGCGGACGCCGTGGTGACGGGCGGCGTGGATGAGCATGCTGCCCCACCCGCAGCCGACGTCGAGCAGCCGCTCGCCGGGGCGCAGGCCGAGCTTGCGGCAGACCAGTTCGTGCTTGGCCGTCTGGGCGGCGTCGAGCCCGCCGGCCGGTGACTCCCACACCCCGCACGAGTAGGTCATCGTCGGGCCGAGGAACACCCGGTAGAACGCGTTGGACACGTCGTAGTGGTGGGAGATCGCCGCGGCGTCGCGGTGGCGGCTGTGGCGGCGCCCGTGCAGCCGGGCCTCCTCCGGCGGTGGGGCGGGCGGTCGGGCGCCGAGCTCGCGCAGCAGGGTCAGCAGGGCGGATGCCGTGGCGGGGGTGGGGCGGCGGGGGAGGGCGGACAGGTGGTTGCGCAGTTCCAGGGCGGCGAAGATGTCGCCCTCGACGTCGAGATCGCCGGCGACGAAGGCGCGGGCGAAACCCAGCTCGCCGGGGCGGAACAGGGCGCGGTGCATCGCCTGCGGCGAGCGCACCACGACCTGCGTGGGGGTGTCCGGGCCGAGCGCGGAGCCGTCCCACAGGACGACCCGCACCGGTGGCGCGGTCCCGATGAAGGTCTCGAGCAGGGTGCGGGTCGCCCGTGCCAGCTCCGGCGACCACCGTGGGTCCGGAGCGTGGGTGGTGGGGGCGGCGGGCTCGTGCTCCTCCAGTTCTCGACTGATCGTCAAGGCGCATCCTCCGGGTCGTGTGCGCGGTCCCTTCGGCTGGGACGTCGCCGGAGACTGCCCGGTCGGCACCCGCCCGACCAGGACCCTCGCCCACGCCGGCGGCCCGGTCGATCGGCGGAAGGCCCATGGTCGGCCCAGCCCCGCGGGGCGCGGTCGCACCTGGTTACCTGGCTCCCATCGTCCCCCAGAAACGCCGTGTGCGAACGGTGTCCGGTGTCGCATGGCGGTATCCCCGTCGGGGGAATATTTCGGCCGGTTGACGTAGGGAAAACCGCAGGTGGCCGTGGGTGGGATGGGGCCCGGGAAGCGGCGGGTTCAGGCGACCGCGGCGGCGCCGAGCAGGGCCTTGAGATCACCCATCAGCGCGGGGGTGCGCTGGACCTTGTAGGCGTCGTCGAGGCGCAGCACGGTGGTCTGGCCGGGGGTCTGCAGCCGCAGGTGGACCTCGGTCGTCCCGGGGTGGGTGCCGAGGACCTCGCGCAGCCGTTCCACCGTCGGCGGGTTCACCCGGGCGGCGGACATGGTGATCACTACCGGGGGGCTGAGCGCCGCCTCGCTGAGGTCCGGCACGGTCAGCTCGGAGGCGATCAGGCGCGGGGTGTCCTCCCGCTTGTCCAGGCGCCCCCGGACGATGACGACGGCGTCCTCGGCGAGCTGGGTGGAGCACACCTCGTAGGTCTGCGGGAAGAACATCACCTCCAGCCCGCCCGCGAGGTCCTCGACGGTGGTCAGCGCCCACAGCTTGCCCTGCTTGGTCACCTTGCGCTGCAGGCTGGAGATGATCCCGGCGATGGTCACGGTGGACCCGTCCGCGTACTCCCCGCCGGTCAGGGCGGCGATGCTGCAGTCCGCCCTCGCGGTCAGGATGTGCTCGACCTCGCGCAGGGGATGGTCGGAGACGTAGAGCCCGAGCATCTCCCGCTCGTGGGACAGCTTGACCGCCTTGTCCCACTCCTGGTCGGAGAACTCCTGGACGCCGAAGACGGGCGCTGCGCCCGGGTCGTCGTCGGCATCGAGGGCGAACAGGTCGAACTGGCCCTCGGCGTTCTTCTTCTTCACCCCCATCACCGCGTCGACGGCCTGCTCGTGCCGTTCGACCAGGCCTCGGCGGGTGTGCCCAAGCGCGTCGAACGCGCCAGCCTTGATCAGCGACTCGATGGTGCGCTTGTTGCAGACCACCGCGTCGACCTTGTCGAGGAAGTCCGGGAAGGAGACGAAGCGGCTCTTCGACTTCCGCGTGCGGACGATCGACTCGACGACGTTCGTCCCGACGTTGCGGATCGCGGCCAGGCCCACCCGGATCTCGGCCGCGCCGTGCGCGGTGTAGTCGGCGTTGGAGCTGTTGACGTCCGGTGGGAGCACCCGGATGCCCATCCGGCGGCACTCGTTGAGGTAGATCGCGCTCTTGTCCTTGTCGTCACGCACGGACGTCAGCAGCGCGGCCATGTACTCGGCCGGATAGTTCGCCTTGAGGTAGGCCGTCCAGTAGGAGACCAGCCCGTAGCCGGCGGTGTGCGCCTTGTTGAACGCGTAGTCGGAGAACGGGACGAGGATGTCCCACAGCGTTTTGATCGCCGCCTCGGAGTACCCGCTGTTCTTCATCCCCTCGGAGAAGGGGACGAACTCCTTGTCGAGGATCTCCTTCTTCTTCTTGCCCATCGCCCGGCGCAGCAGGTCCGCGCCGCCGAGGGAGTAGCCGGCGACCTTCTGCGCGATCGCCATGACCTGCTCCTGATAGACGATCAGGCCGTAGGTCGTGTCGAGGATGTCGGCGAGCGCCTCGGACAGCTCCGGGTGGATCGGGGTGATCTCCTGCTGGCCGTTCTTGCGCAGCGCGTAGTTGATGTGCGAGTTCGCGCCCATCGGCCCCGGTCGGTACAGGGCGAGCACGGCGGAGATGTCCTCGAAGTTGTCCGGGCGCATCATCCGCAGCAGCGAGCGCATCGGCCCGCCGTCGAGCTGGAACACTCCCAGGGTGTCGCCGCGGCCGAGCAGCTCGTAGGCGGCGGGATCGTCGAGGGTGAGCCCCAGCAGGTCGATCGTGATGCCCCGGTTGGCCTCGACGTTGCGCACCGCGTCGTCCATGACGGTGAGGTTGCGCAGGCCCAGGAAGTCCATCTTGAGCAGGCCGAGCGTCTCGCACGTCGGGTAGTCGAACTGGGTGATGATCGCGCCGTCGGCGTCGCGGCGCCACACCGGGATGTGGTCGATGATCGGCTCGGCGGACATGATGACGCCGGCCGCGTGCACCCCGGCCTGGCGGATCAGCCCTTCCAGGCCCTTCGCCGTCTCGATGACCTTCTTGACGTCCGCGTCGGACTCGTACAGGCCGCGGATCTCCCCGGCCTCGCTGAAACGGGGGTGCTTCGGGTCGAAGATCCCGCCCAGCGGGATGTCCTTGCCCATCACGGCCGGCGGCATCGCCTTGGTGATCCGGTCGCCGACGGCGTACGGGTAGCCGAGCACCCGCGACGAGTCCTTGATCGCGGCCTTGGCCTTGATCGTGCCGAAGGTGACGATCTGGGCGATGCGGTCGTCGCCCCAGCGCTCGGTCACGTAACGGATCACGTCGCCGCGACGACGTTCGTCGAAGTCGATGTCGATGTCGGGCATGGACACGCGCTCGGGGTTGAGGAAGCGCTCGAACAGCAGCGAGTGGGGGATCGGGTCGAGGTCGGTGATGCCGAGCGCGAAGGCGACCATCGACCCGGCGGCGCTGCCGCGGCCCGGCCCGACCGGGATGCCCTGGGCCTTCGCCCACATGATGAAGTCCGCGACGACGAGGAAGTACGACGGGAACCCCATCTGCAGGATGACCCTGATCTCGTACTCGACCCGCTCGCGGTGCTCGTCGTCGAACCCCTGGGGGAAGCGCCGGTCCATGCCCGCCCAGGTCTCGGCGCGAAACCAGCTCTCCTCGGTCTCGCCGTCGGGCACCGGGAAGCGGGGCATCAGGTTGTGCTTGGCGAACATGCCGGTCGGGTCGACCCGCTCGGCGATCAGCAGCGTGGTCTCGCAACCCTCCTGCCAGATGTCCGAGGAGTCGATCCCGTACATCTCCTCGGCGCTTTTGAGGAAGTAGCCCGAGCCCTCGAACTGGAACGACGGGTTGGCCACCGTCGAGGCCGTCTGCACGCACAGCAGCGCGGCGTGGGCGTCGCGCTCGTGCTCGTAGGTGTAGTGCGAGTCGTTGGTGACGACGAAGCGCATGTCCAGCGCGCGGGCGATGTCGACCAGGCCGTCGCGGACCCGGCGCTCGATGTCGAGCCCGTGGTCCATGATCTCGCAGAAGAAGTTCTCCTTGCCGAAGATCTCCTGGTAGGTGGCGGCGGCCTGCAGGGCGGCGTCGTACTGGCCCAGGCGCAGCCGCGTCTGCACGATGCCGGACGGGCAGCCGGTCGTCGCCATCAGCCCGTCGGCGTGCTCGGCGATGATCTCCTGGTCCATCCGCGGCCACTTGATGTAGTGGCCCTCGATCGACGCCCGCGAGTTCAGCCGGAACAGGTTCTTCAGCCCGTCGGCGTTGCGCGCCCACATCGTCATGTGGGTGTAGGAGCCGCCACCGGAGACGTCGTCGCTCTTCTGGTGCGGCTCGCCCCAGCGCACCCGCTGCTTGAGCAGGCGCGACTCGGGGGCGACGTACGCCTCGCAGCCGATGATCGGCTTCACGCCCGCGGCGGTGGCCTGCTTGTGGAAGTCGTACGCCCCGTACATGTAGCCGTGGTCGGTGATCGCGACCGCCGGCATCTGCTGGCGTGAGACCTCGCTGAACATGTCCTTCAGCCGAGCCGCCCCGTCCAACATCGAGTACTCGGTGTGGACGTGCAGATGGACGAAGGAGTTTGACACGTCGGACCCTCCCGCGCGCTGGGCACGCCGGTCGAAGCGGGGCCGATCACCCCGTCACGGGCGGACGGCACGCCGACGCGCCGGGTGCGCTCGCCACGGGGATCGGCCGGATGGACGGGGCTTTACCCGGCAGCCTAGCGGCCCGCCCGAGCCCGCCGGCGCCTCCATCACCGTGTCGGCGTGACCATCACGAAGGGACACCGCTGGGGTGCGGATCGGCACCGCGGGGCCGCGCGGCCGCGATCGCGGCGGTGATCGCCGCGATCGCCCGGTCGATCTCCCGCCGGGTCGTCGCCCAGTTGACCACCGACAGGCGCATCGCCGCGCGGCCCCGCCACACCGTGCCGGTCACGTAGGCCTCGCCGCCCGCCGTCACCGCCGCGGTGACCTGGCGGGTCAGCTGGTCGCCGCGGGCGGCCGCCCCCCGGCTGCCCGCGGCGTCGGTGTCGTCCATCCGGAGGAGGACCTGGTTGAGGGCGACGAGGGGGCCCGGGTGGGCGGGGTCACCGGTCGCGTTGAGCACCGTCACGCCCGGTAGGGCGGCGAGCCGGGTGGCGGCGTGGTCGGCGAGGTCGCAGCACCGGTCGACGAGGTCGCGCAGGCCCGCGCGGCCCAGGGAGCGCAGCGCCGCGTAGACGGCGAGGGCGCGGGCCCGCCGGCTGAACTCCGGGGTCCAGTCCACCGGGTCGAGCTGCCCCGCGGCGTCGAGGACGAAGTAGTCCGCCGACGCCGACATCGCCCGTCGGTGGGCTGCCCGGTCGGCGACGAGGGCGATCCCGCAGTCGTAGGGGACGTTGAGCCACTTGTGGCCGTCGGTCGCCCAGGAGTCGGCGAGCTCGGCGCCCGCGACGAGGGCCCGGCGCGCCGGCGACGCCGACACCGCCGCCCACAGGCCGAACGCGCCGTCGACGTGCACCCAGGCGCCGTGGGCGTGGGCGAGCGCGCAGATCTCGGCGAGCGGGTCGAACGCGCCGGTGTTGATCTCCCCCGCCTGGGCGATGACGATCGTCGGCCGCCGGCCGGGAGAGCGCGCCTGCGCGGGACCCGCGAGGTCCCCGCGGTCGTCGGGGGTGGCGAGGGCGGCGCGCAGGGCATCGGGGCGCATCCGGCCGAGCCGGTCGGATGCCACCTCGACGATCGCGCGGGTGCCGAAGCCGAGCAGGCGCAGCGCGGCGTCGACGGTGGCGTGCCGGTCCGCGCCGGCGAGCACGCGCACCGGCGGCGCCCCGGTCAGACCGTCGGCGGCGACGTCCCAGCCGGCGTCGGCGAGCACCCGCTGGCGGGCGGCGGCGAGCGCGGTCACGTGGGCCATCTGGGTGCCGGTGGTGAAGCCGACGGACACGCCCGCGGGCAGGCCCAGCAGCTCGGCGACCCATCGGCCGGCGACGGTCTCGGCGGCGCTGGCCGCGGGCGACAGCGACGCCAGCGCCGCGTTCTGGTCCCAGACGACGGCGAGCAGGTCCGCAGCGAGCGCGGCCGGCAGGGTGCCGCCGACGACGTAGCCGAAGAACCGGGGTGAGCCGGTGGCGGTCAGCCCGCCCCCCACCGCCTCGACGAGCGCGTCGACGACGGCCACCGGGTCGCTGGGGCCCGCCGGCAGCCGGCCGTCGAGCCGGGCCAGGACCTCGGCGGCGCTGTGCGCCGGGCGCACCGGGCGCCCGGCGAGGCCGGCGAGCCAGGCGTCGGCGTGGCCGGCGGCGGCGCGCAGCGCGGCCCGCAACGCCTCGCCGGGGTCGATCGCCTCGCCGGGGTCGATCGCCTCGCCGGGGTCGATCGCCTCGCCGGGGTCGATCGCCTCGCCGGGGTCGAGCGCCACGCCGGGGTCGGCCGTCCCGGTCAGCTCCCCACCGCCGGCAGCGGAGCCAGGGCCGGGGCCGCCGGGCTGGCGGGACGGCGGGCGCGTTCGGCCGCCGCGCGGCCCTCGTGACCCAGCCAGTCCGTCATGAGCTCGGCGGTCAGCTCCGCGGCCTCGAGCATCGGCACGTGGCCGAGGCCGTCGAGGATCTCCACCCGCCAGTCGGGCCGCTGCGCGGCGACGTTGCGGGCCACCGCCACCGGGATCAGCCGGTCGGCGGAGCCGTGCAGCAACAGCGTCGGCTGGGGGACGGTGCGGACCATGTGCGCCAGCGGCGCCGGGCGCAGCAGCGACCAGACCACCGAGCGGGCCGCGCCCACGAACGCCTGGTCGGCGTCGGGCAGCCCGCCGCGTTCCCGCTGGGCGCGTTCCATCGACGCCAGCGCCGCCTCGGGGATGGCGCTCGGGTCGGCGGTGAGCCGCAGCAGGCTCTGGTCGACGAGTTCACGGGGGGTGAAACGGGTCCGCCGGCGGGCGAGGACCGCGGCGCCGAGGCGGGGGACGAACAGGCCGGCGAAGATGCGGGCGATCTCCGGATCGGGACGCACGCCGCGCGGGCGGGGCAGCGCCGGGTCGACGAGGATCAGGCCGGCGACCGAGTCGGGGCGCCGGGCGGCCTGCATCACGCTGATCATGCCGCCCATCGAGTTGCCGACGAGGACGGGCGGGGTGTCGAGGACCTCGGCGAGGAACCGGTCGAGCAGGCCCTGGTTGGCCACGACGTCGGTGCGCCTGCCGGCGGCCGGGGTGCGGCCGTGACCGGCCAGGTCGACGGCCATCACCCGGTGGGTGGTGGTGAGCAGCGGGGCGAGGGGCAGCCAGTTCAGATAGGAACCGCCAAGGCCGTGCACGCACAGCAGCAGCGGGCCGTCCGACGGGCCGCCGAAGTCGACGACGTGCACCGGCCCGTCGAGCTGGGCCCAGGACGACCGGAAACCGTCGCCGCCGGCCGGTGACGTGACGCGGGCGTGCCCCGCGACGGCGGCCGGCTCCGGACCGGTGGAGCCGGTGGCTGCGGTCGATCCGGCGGCACGCGGGGTCGTCTCGGGGCTGCTCATCCCTCGACGGTAGGACCATCCCGACCCCGACCGGAAGCCGGGATCGATGAGAGGAAACGCAAGGTCGGCCGCCCGACGGCGGCCGACCTGGAGAAATGCAGACCCGTAGGGGGTCACAGTGCGCGGGCGACTCCGAGCCGCAGCCGCTTCGGGTTCGCGACGGAACCAAACGCGATCTTCTCTGTCGTGATCTCCACGACCTCCACCGCGTCGGCGGCGCCGGGGACGATGTCCCGCGGACCCGGCCCGGACAGACCCGAGGTCAGATGGGTCGACTGGTCCTGCTCCATGTGCACGCTCCTTCCATCGATGTCGACACCTGTCCCTAAAACGGTATCGAGCGGACGGGGCACACAAAGACCTCGGGTGGCCCTGCTCACACCACAGATCCGGACTGTCTCCGCACGTGTCGGTCTCCCGCCGCTGGTGACGGACCTGTCGCAGGGAGTCGGCCGCTCTGGACGCGGCGGCCCCACGGTGACGGTCCGGTGCCGTGCCTCAGTGGACTCCTCCCCGCCGGTCACCGAAGACAGGTAAGGGGCTGAGGAGCGGAAGGGGCGGAGGAGCGGAAGGGGCGGAGGAGCGGCTGCGTCGGGACACCCTCCGGCCGGCGCCGGATACCGGTCGGCGCCGCTCCCCTGACGGATCAGGGGGGCGGCGCCGACGTCGGGAGCGGGTGACGTGTGGTGATGCAGGCCGTCGGTCGGTCAGGCCGACGGTGGTTCAGGCCGCCGGGCCATCAGACCGTCGGCCAGTCGGACCGTCGGTGGGTCGGACCGTCGGTGGGTCAGGCCGTCGGTGGGTCAGGCCGTCGAGGCCGGGGCGGCGGGGGCCGGGGCCGCCGCCGGGGCGCCGGGGCGACGCTGCGGCCGGCCGTGCGCGGTCCCGGACCGGGCGAAGCGGTGGCCGCCGTCGCGGCGGGCGTGCCGGTGCTCACCGTCACGGCCGCTGCCGGTCCGGGGGGCGCCGACGCGCGGCCCGCGCCCACCGGTCGCGCCGGCCACGCGGGCCTGCGGGATCTCGTCCTTGCTGACCCGGGGGGCTGGCGGGCCGGCGAGCTCCAGGACGATCGGGTCGTCCGGCGTGGTCGGCTCGGGACGGGCCTCGATGCCGACCGCGCGCAGCAGCCCGCGGACCTTGCCCCGCTCGGCGGGCAGGGTGACCAGCACGTCGGCGCCGTCGGCGCCGGCGCGCGCGGTCCGCCCGCCGCGGTGCTGGTAGGTCTTGGCATCCTCCGGCGGGCCGAGGTGGATGACCAGCCGGATGCCGTCGACGTGGATGCCGCGGGCGGCGACGTCGGTGGCGACGAGCACCCGGTAGAAGCCGTCGGTGAAACCGGCCAGCGCCCGGGTCCTGGCGCCCTGCGGCATCCCGCCGTGCAGCGGCTCGGCCGGCACGCCCGCGCGGCTGAGCGACTCGGCCACCCGGTCGGCGTCCCGCTGGGTGCGGACGAAGACCAGGGTGCGGCCCGAGCCGCCGGCCAGCGCGGTGACCAGCGCGACCTGGGCGGCGCGGTCGGGCGCCTCCAGGGCGTGCCGGACCAGCGTGGTGACCTGGGAGGTCTCCGAGTCGATCGCGACGAGGACCGGGTCGGGCAGGTAGTCGCGTACGAGGACCTCGACCTCGCGGTCGAGCGTCGCGCTGAACAGCAGCCGCTGCCCGGTGGACGGGGTGGCGTCGAGCAGGGCCCGCACGGCCGGCAGGAAACCGAGGTCGCACATGAAGTCGGCCTCGTCCAGCACCGTCATCTCGATCTCGCCGAGCTCGCAGGCGCTGCGCTCGACGAGGTCGGTCAACCGGCCCGGGGTGGCCACGACGAGGTGCACGCCGCGGCGCAGCGCCGAGATCTGTCGGCTGATCGACGTCCCGCCGTACACCGGCGCCAGGCGCAGGTTGAGTGCCCGGGTCAGCGGCTCGAGCGCGTCGCTGACCTGCTGGGCCAGCTCCCGGGTCGGGACGAGGACCAGGGCGCGGGGACGGCGCGGCGCCGCCGGACCGCCGCTGGCGAGCCGGGCCAGGATGGGCAGCCCGAAGGCAAGCGTCTTGCCCGATCCGGTCTTCGCCCTGCCGAGGACGTTCTCCCCGGCGAGTACGTCGGGCAGGGTCGAGGCCTGCACCGGGAACGGCGCGGCGATGTTGCGGTCGGCGAGCGCCTTGATCAGGCGCTTGGGCAGGCCGGCTGCCTCGAACGACTCGGCCGGGGGTCGGGGTTCACGGGTCGTGATGAGGGGAGCGGCCGGGCGCGCCGGGCCGCCGAAGCGGGAGCCGCCGGGCCGAGGACCGCGGCCCGCGGTACGGGCGCCGCCGCGTCCAGCACCGCCTGCAACGCCGCGGCCACGGGCCGGGCGGGGCTGGCGATGGGCAGCAGGGGACTGGGAGTTTCCGTGCTGAGACAGAGGGATCCGCCGATCAGGTCAGGGCCACCATGAGATCAATTGGACGGGTGAGGAGGTCCACACCAGCCCGTTGCATCGTCCGGCGGCCGGGGTACGGCCGGCTCCGCGACCAGACCCAACGGCGGGTGATTCCCGCTATGGCGCTCGCACCGACCTCGCACACCCGACCATTCAGCCGGGCGCGGACAGCCGCTCGGGCCGTCGTCTCCTTCACGGTACATCGACGATCCGTGCTTCGGGATAGGGCCGCGGCACGCAACGAGCCGTTGCATACCCCTCTGTGCCGGTTCGGGCGGTCACGCAACGACGGCGAGCCGGTGCGCGTCCGCACGGTCGTCCGCCTCGTCCCGGTCGGGCCGGCGGGTCGGCGCCGCCCCCCGGCGGCGGCGGTTGCGCAGCGTGCCGGGTTGCTCCGGGCTGCGCCGGTGACCAGGGAGAACGCCACGGCGTGGGCGGCATCGGCCGATGACGCGTGCGTCCGGCGCCTGCGTCGCAGCAACAATCGCCGGGCTGTCACCGGAGGTGAGGGGGCGTGGTGGCCGGGGACGCGACGAGGGTCACCATCGGGACCGTCGGCCTGCGCCGACCGGCGAAGGGCCCGGCCGCAGGCGCGCCGAGCAGGCCGAAACCGTCGGTGACGCCGGGATGACCGCGGTCACGGCCGATGCGAACCCGCCGCGGCGCCGCGGCGGTCGGAGGTGCCAGAGGACCATCGCGGACGTGGCGACCGGCACGGGGTGGACGGGACCTTCGGGTGAGGATGCCGCCGGCGGCGCCATGGGGGTCCGAACGGGCGGGCCCTGTCCTGCGCGCCGTTCGGGTCCGCCGCGCCGCTCGGTCCGGCAGGGATCGGCGGGCGTGGCGCCGTCTGAAGGAGCGGATGAAGCGGTGGGACCACGTCGTCTGTCCTCCGGATCACCGGGAAGGCCGCCATTTCGGGTGGCCCGGTCGGCGCAGTCCCTCCGGTCGGCTGCTCCGGACGGGCTGCTCCTGTCGGCCTGGGGTCTGCCCGCCTGATCGACGCCAGGGCGCGATGACCCGGTCGGGCAGGGTGGTGTGACGGGCCGGACGGCCCGGGTGGGCAGGGTCGGCCAGCCCGCGTCGCCCGATCCGGTGGTCCCCCGCGCCGCCCGGTCCCGAGGGCGGTCCGGGTGCACGTGCAGGGGTGAGGTGCGGACGGCGGTCCGCTGCGGCTCGTTCGGCCGCGGCCGCGGGTGCGGGTGCGGCTGCGGGTGCGGCTGCGTTCGTTGCGGTTCGTGCGGCTGCGTTCGTGTGGGTGCGTTCGTTCGGCGGCGCGCCCCTCTGCACGCCCGACGGTTGCGGGCGGGCGAGCCGCGGTGGGCCTCCTGCAGCTGCTGCGCGCCGGGTGATCGAGAGCGGGCGGTCCGTGGTCAGAAGACCAGCTCGGTGAGAGCGTGGATGACCAACCCGACGAGGGCGCCGACGACCGTGCCGTTGATGCGGATGAACTGCAGGTCCCGGCCGACGTGCAGCTCGATGCGCCGCGAGGTCTCCTCGGGCTCCCAGCTCGCGACCGTGTCCCCGATGATCGCGGCGATGTCCCCCTGGTAGCGCTGGACCGCCCGGGCGGCCAGGTCGGACGCGGCCCGGTCGACGGTGCGGCCGAGCTCCGGGTCGGTGGCCAGCCGCGCCCCGAACGCGGCCAGCTCGTCGGTGCCCCGTACCCGGGCGGTGCTGGTCGGATCGGTGGTGAGATCGAGCAGGATCGTCCGCGTCGTCGCCCAGATCGCGGCGACGGCCCGGCCGACCTCCGCGTGCCCCAGCAGCCGGTGCTTGATCTGCTCGACCTGCTCGCCGAGGCTCGGATCCGCGCGCAGGCGGCCGGCGAAGTCGCCGAGGAACCGGTCCAGCGCCTGGCGCACCCGATGCTCCGGGTCGGCGCGCAGCTCGGCGATCGCCTCCAGGGCCTTGTCGTAGGCCTTGATCGCGACGGCCTCGTCCAGCCACTGCGGCGTCCAGCTCGGCGCCTGGTCGACCACGAGCCGGGTGAAGACCTCCGGGTTGCGGGTCAGCCACTCCTGGACCTCGGTGACGATCACGTCGACGAGCCGGACATGCAGCCGGTCGTCGAGCACCCGCTGCAACGCCGCGCCCAGCACCCCCGCCCAGGGCCGCTCGACCACCCGGGGCAGCACGGCCTTCTCCACGACCTCGCGGACCAGGTCGTCGCTCATCCCGGAGATGGCCGAGGTGAGCCGCCCGGCGATCTCGGTCGTCACCCGCTCGGCGTGGTGCGGTTGGCGCAGCCACGACCCGACGCGCACCGAGACGCCGATGCCGTCGACCTTCTCCCGGATCACCTCCTCGGCGAGGAAGTGCGTGCTGACGAAGTTCTCCAGGCCACGGCCGAGGGCGTCCTTGCGCTCCGGGATGATCGCCGTGTGGGGGATCGGCAGGCCGAGGGGGTGGCGGAACAGGGCCGTCACCGCGAACCAGTCGGCCAGCGCGCCGACGACGCCGGCCTCCGCGGCGGCGGCCACGTACGCCACCCAGCCGGGGCCGCCGTGGCTGTGCCAGCCCTGCGCGAGCAGGTAGATGGTGACGACGGCGGCGAGCAGCCCGGTGGCGATCACTCGCATGCGGCGCAGCGCCTGGCGCAGCCCCGGTTCGTCCGCCGTGCCCCGGGGCAGCCCGGGCGGCATCGGCCGTCCGCCGCCCGCCGGCTCGCTCATGGGCCGCCGTCCCTCTCCCGTGCCACCTCGACGCCCACCCGGGCCCACCGGATCCGATCAGTCGATCCTCGGACACCTTATGCGGCCGGAGTGGGACACCAGACGGCCTTGGGACACCGGGCGGCCTCGGCACACGGGGCGGCCTCGGCACACCGGGCGGCCTCGGCACACCGGGCGGCCTCGGCACACCGGGCGGCCTCGGCACACCGGGCGGTCTCGGGATGCCGGGCGGTCTCGGGGCACGCGTGGCCCTGGGACATCGGCCGGAGCCAGGATGTCGCGCGCTCGGCGGTCACGGCCGCGGAGGCGGCGGTCGGCGGGGATGGGAACGCTGGCGCCACCGGCGCCGGATGACGGCCAGGTCGACGACGGCCACCAGCGCCAGCAACGCGAGCACCCCCGCGGCGGCGGGCTGGTCGCGCGAGGCGAACAGACCCGCGGTGACGCCGCAGAAGACCAGACCGAACACGGCGAGCGCCAGCCGCAGCCCGAGTGCGCTGCGGGCCGGCGGTGCACCCCCCGGACCGGGGGAGAGCCGATGCCACCAGCGCCGACGTGGCAGGACGTCCCCTTGGTCGCGCTGGCGCGGCAGGGAACTGGTCACGATCCCCGGTATGCCCGGCCACGCCCGGGTGAACCGGGGATCGTGACCGCTCCGGGCCGGTGGGTGTCCGCGCGGGGGACTCAGTCCGACCGTGGGGGCGCCGCGCGGCCGGGTAGCCGCGCGGTCATCGCCGCCTTCGCCTCCGCCGAGGCCAGCCGCTCCGCGAAGAGCACGCCCTCGACGTCGATGCGTTCGAGCACCGCCGGCGTCCCGCCGTCGTGGAGCAGGGCACGGGTGGCGGCCAGAGCCTGCGGTGGCTGGGCGAGCAGCGCCGCGACCCGGTCGTCCACCCGGACGCGCAGCGCGTCGGCATCGGGCAGCACCTCGGTGACGATCCCCAGCTCCGCGGCCTGCGCGGCACCGAACGGCTCGCCGAAGTACGCAAGCTTCGCCGCCGCCGCGGGCCCGACCCGGCGGGGCAGCAGCAGCGACGAACCGAACTCGGGCACAACACCGAGGTTGACGAACGGAATGCCGAGGGTGCTGCGTTCGGTGGCGTACACCAGATCGCAGTGCAGCAACAGGGTCGTGCCGATGCCCACCGCCGGCCCGTCGACCTCGGCGACGAGCAGCTTCGTCCCGCGGGCGACCGTCCGGATGAAGGTCATCGTCGGACCGTCCGGGGCCAGGTCGGCCGTGGCCAGGAAGTCGGCGAGGTCGTTGCCGGCGGTGAAGGAGCCGCCGCTGCCACGGATCCGGACGATCCGCACCCCGGTGTCGGCCTCGGCCGCCGCAAACGCCTCGGCGAGCGCCGCGTACATGGCCTGGGTGAGGGCGTTGCGCTTGTCCGGGCGGGCGATGCGCACCGTGAGCACGCCGTCGGCGACCTCGGTCTCGATCTGGCTGCTCACTCTGGCCTCCTGATGCCGACGGGGTGGTGCCGCGAACGGGCGGTGTTGCGAACGGGCGGTGTTGCGAACGGGCGGTGTTGCGAACGGGCGGTGTTGCGAACGGGCGGTGCCGCCGGCTGACTCGCACTGTGTCACCGTGCGGGGTCCGCGCGAAAGCGGACCCCGGCGGTCCCGTCGGGCGACCCTGACGCGTGGCCCGACCGGGCCTGCCAGGATGAGAATGTGACAGATCCGTGCGAACCCGGCATCCCGCCTAGACCTGCGGCCGACCTGCCGACCCAGCTCGGCCAGGGTGGTCAGGGCGGCCAGCTCGGGCAGGGCGGTCAGGGCGGTGGTCCGCGGCGGGCCGAACGGTCCCAGGGTGAGCTCCGCCGCGAGGCCACCTCCCTCGCCGAGTTGCTCGGGCTGACGGTCGACCCGGGAGAGCTCCGCGGCAGCTTCGTGGCCGACACGCACCTTCTCAACACGCGGGGCACCCTGTGGGGTGGCTGCGGCCTCGCCGCCGCGATCGCCTTCGTCCAGGCCTGCGGCGGCCGGGACTGCGTGTGGGCGCACACCCAGTTCCTCTCTCCGGTGCGCGCAGGGGAAGAGGTGGAGCTGAGCGTCGACCCGGGCACCGGCGGTCTGTCGCAGGCCGTCGTGCGTGCCACGGCGGCCGGACGCCTGGTGTTCCTCGCGGGGGGCACGTTCAGCCGGGTGAGCGGCGTCGTCAGCAGGTTCGGCCCGGCCGGTGACTGGGCGCCGGACCCCGACGGCTGCCCCCCGCGGGAGTACCCGACCTGGCTGGAGTTCCCCCGCGACGGCGTGATCTCCCTGGTCGAGCAGCGGTGGGCGCGCCCGGCCCGGACCGACCTCGACGGCCGGCCGGGCGGCGGCAGCAGCGCGCTGTGGCTGCGCCTGCGACCTCGGTTGCCCCTGGATGCGGCGGTGCTCGCCCTGCTCGGCGACTTCGCCCCGGTCGGACTCATCGAGGCCACGGGGGACATGGCCGCCGGCACGAGCCTCGACAACAGCCTGCGGATCGTCTCGCCGCCGGTCGGCGAGTGGGTGCTGCTGGACGTGCGGGTCGAGGCCATCGTCCGCAACGTCGCGCAGGTGCGCGGGCGGATGTACGACCGCGCGGGGGCGCTGGTCGCCACCGTGAGTCAGACGACGCTGGTCCACCGGGTGCGTCCGCCGTCCCCGGTCAGCCGGGGCGATCACCTGTCGCCCGCCTCGACCGCCCGCTGACCGACAGCCCTGCTGGGCGGGCTGGTGGGCCGAACAGATGACCGCCTGGGGATCGGCGGCAAACGCTGGATTGAAACCTCGGTAGCCGGGGTAGGTCGAGGCGTGCGGCGGGTGCTGTGCAGCTGGACATCGCCGGGTGATGGTGGGCGCGGGGGAGTCCCGGGGGCGGGCTCCAACCCAAGCCGGTGAGAGCGCGTATTGCGACCCGGCCGACGACCACTCCGACGACCCGGTCCCGGCAGGGCGTCCCGGGATGTGCGGATGTGTTTCCGGCAACACTTCTGTGATTGTGTTGCCGCCGTCGGGAGTTCGGTCATCGGCTCGACACCACCGGGCGGACTCCTAGTGCCGGCTCCTGCCAGATACTGCCGATCAGTGCTAGTTCCGGTGCATGGACGTCGCTTGGTCCGGGCTACGTCGACTTTCATTATGCGTAGCTGTCCTATCGCTCATAGCGGGTCAGAACGAATGCCCGTCACGCGGTGCAACGCCGCCATGCTCTTCCGTTATAGACGCCCGCCCCTAACGCAGCCCCTTCATTCACCCGCTAGAGTCGTCGGCGCCCCAGGAACATTCCCCCGATGTTCGGGCCACGCCTCCAATACCCCGGTCCGGGTGTTGTCGCGCGTGGTCCTTCGGGGACAAGACCCGTTGAACTCGAACACTCACCCCGCACATGAGGCGCCCAACTCCCGGGTGCCGGACGAGAGGACCGGATGCTCCAGAATTGGCCCATCCGCTCGAAGCTCGTGGTGATTCTCGTCGTCCCCCTGGCCGCGTTGGCGGTACTGAGCGCGATACAGGTGCGGGGGAACGTCGACAACGTACGGGCCGCGAACCGCATCAAGGCGCTGGCCGCCTTCTCGATCAAGGGCAACGACCTGGTCGCCGCGCTGCAGGCCGAGCGGTACGCGACGAACGCCTATGTGGGTTCCAACTACATGGCCGCCGGCCCGGGACAGGCCGCCGTCGCCGCCCGGGGTCCGGTGGACCAGGCGCTCGGGACCTACAACGCCGGGGAGGCCGGGCTGCCCTCGGGCGCCCGGGACACCCTGGCGGCCACGCTGGCGTCGATCTCCACGCGCCTGGACCGGCTGCCCGCGCAGCGCAAGGCGATCGACGCCCGGCAGGCCCAGGTCGACCAGAACAACACTTTCTACAACGACCTGGTGCGCGACCTCCTTTCGCTCAACGCCAGCGTCACCGCGGGCAGCGATAACGCGTCGCTGGTCAACGGCGCCACCACGCTCGTCGGTATCTCCCGGGCGAAGGAGGAGGCGGCCCAGCAGCGCGGCTCGATCGCCCGTGTGATCATTCTCGGCCAGACGGATTCCGCGACCCTGCGCCAGATCGAGAGCTCGGCCGGCGCCGAGGACGCCTGGCTGCAGCAGTTCCGGGCCACCGCCACCGCGGATGAGCAGGCGTTTTACAACGTCACGGTCGGCCGGACCATCTCCGCCGCCACCGCAATGCGCGACGACACGGTCAACGCCGTTCAGAATGGTCAGCCGCTGACGATTACGCAGCAGAACTGGCTGGACACCGTCGACCAGAAGATCGCGGCGATGCGGCAGGTCGAGCGGAGGATCGCGACCGACCTGGGCTCCACCAGCCAGGACATCGCCAGTTCAGCCACTCGTGACGCCCTGTTCAGCAGTTTCGGGGTCGCGTTGGTCCTGGTCGTGTCGGTCGTGATTTCGCTGCTGGTCGCAAGCCCGATGATCCGGCATCTGCGGACGTTGCGACGCGGTGCCCTCGAAGTCGCCAACGAGCGGCTGCCAGGGGTCGTCGAGAGGCTGCACCGCGGCGAACAGGTCGACATGTCCGCCGAGCTATTCCCGGTCGAAGTGCAGAGTACGGACGAGATCGGTCAGCTCGCCGAGGCATTCTCCACCGTGCACTCCGTCGCGGTGCGCACCGCGGTCGAGCAGGCCGCGATGCGCAAGAGCATCGGCGACACCTTCCTCAACCTGGCCCGCCGCAGCCAGGCCCTCATCCACCGCCAGCTCAAGGTGATCGACGCGCTGGAGCGCAAGGAGACCGACCCGGACGAGCTCGAGGAGCTGTTCCGTCTCGACCACCTGGCCACCCGCATGCGGCGCCACGCCGAGGACCTCATCGTGCTGTCGGGCTCCAAGCCCGCGCGAGGCTGGCGCCGACCGGTCGCCGTCAAGGACGTGGTGCGCGGCGCCGTCGCCGAGGTCGAGGACTACACCCGGGTGAAGGTGATGCCCATCGACGGCGGGGCCATCAGCGGGCACGCCGTCGGTGACGTCATCCACATGCTCGCCGAGCTCATCGAGAACGCCACCTCCTTCTCCCCGCCGCACACCCCGGTCCAGGTCAACGGGCACGAGGTGTCCAACGGCTTCGTCATCGAGGTCGAGGACCGCGGCCTGGGGATGAGCCCGGAGGAGTTCCACTCCCTCAACGACCGGCTGGCCAACCCGCCGCCCTTCGACCTGTCGACCAGCGAGCGGCTCGGCCTGTTCGTCGTCGGCCGGCTCGCCGAGCGGCACGCCATCTCGGTGGAGCTCCGTCCCTCGCCCTACGGCGGAACGATGGCCATCGTCCTGGTGCCGGCCACCCTGCTGCGCCAGCCCGAGGGCGACGGCGACACGCGGTCGGAGGGCACCGCGACCGTGCGGGCGCTGCCCGTCGCCGCCGTGCCCGCGCTCGACGGCCCGACGGTCGACGAGGACGGGTTCGGGGGACCGTTCGTCGACGCGGACGGCAATCTGACCGCCGCCCCCGCTGCGCAGCGGCCGGACGAGGCGCCGGGGGGCCCGGACGAGACGTTGATCGACGACCTGCCGGTCTTCGCGACGGTCCGGTCGAGCTGGTTCGTCGCGGACCGTCCCCGGCACCGTTCGAACGGCCGCCGTCCGGACGGCCCGCCGCGGCCGACCGGCCCGCGTCCCAAGCCCACCCCGGGCGGCGAGCCCGGTCAGGGCGACGGCGACCTGCCCGACCTGCCGACCCGCCGCTCCCGCGGCAGCCGGGGCGCCCCGGAGCCGTACCCGCCGGCCGAGACCGACCGGTTCGGGCCGCCGGAGCCGCCGGCGGACGACGCCGGGCGCCGCCCCCCGTCCCTGTTCGCGCAGCCCCCCGCGGCGCGCGACCTGTCCGGCGGCCCCCTGGCCCGCAACGACCCGTTCACCTCGCCGTTGAGCCGCCCGACCGGGCCCCGTCGCGGCGACACCCCCGGCGCGGGCCAGTCGATAGTCCCGCTTCATCGCCCGGCGCCCCCCACCCGAGCCGGCGACTTCGGCCACATCGGTGGTCCCGGTGGTCCCGGTGGTTTCGGTGGGGCGGACGGGGCGGAGCGTGGCGGCCCGGCGCCGGAGGAGCACACCGAGGTCGGTCTGCCGCGGCGCACCCGGCGGGCCAGCCTCGCACCCCAGCTGCGCCGAGACGGCCCGGACGACCAGCCGGGCAAGCTCGCCGCGCAGCGCAGCCCGGAAGAGATCCGCAGCATGATGTCGTCCTTCCAGAGCAACTTCGGTCGCGGGCTGGCGGACGGTCAGGTGTCCAACGACGGCGACGATGTGGGAGAGGTGACCTGAGATGCGTCCGCTGGGGCCGTCCGAGAACATGAGCTGGTTGCTCAACAACCTCGTCAAGAAGGTTCCGGAAGTCACCTACGTGATCGCCCTGTCCTCGGACGGTCTGCTGCTCGCGACGTCCTACGGGATGGACCGGGCGACCGCCGACCAGCTCGCGGCGGTCGCCTCCGGGTTCAACAGCCTCGCCCGCGGCGCGGGCCGGTTCTTCGGCGGTGGCAGTGTCCGCCAGACCATCGTCGAGATGGACCAGGGCTTCCTGTTCGTCACGGCGGTCGGCGACGGCTCGTGCCTGGCGATCCTGTCCAGCACCGGGGCCGACATCGGCCTCATCGCCTACGAGATGGCCCTGCTGGTGACCAGGGTCGGGGAGTTCCTCACCCCGGAGCTGCGCGCCCAGATGCAGTCCGCGCTGCCGCTGTAGGCGGCGCCGTGGCGGTCGACGGGGGTACGACCGCGAATCTGGCCCACCGGTCGACCCCTGCCCGCACCGACCGGACCGCAACGCTCACCGTCATGGCGGCGGAGCTCTCTCAGGCAGGAGGACCGGTATGTCGCAGGACGAGGAATGGTTCGACGATGATGCGGGTCCGGTCGTCCGGCCCTACGCCGTCACCGGCGGTCGGACCCGGCCCACCAACCGGGCGCTGGAGCTGGTGGCGCTGGTGACCACCACTCCCAACGGACGGCTGATGGGCGCGACGCTGGAGATGGAGCAGCGCTCGATCGCGCTGCTCTGCCAGCGCGTGCAGTCGATCGTCGAGATCTCGGCGCGGCTGGATCTGCCGCTCGGCGTCGTGCGGGTTCTCGTCGGCGACATGCTCGACGCCGGGCTGGTCACGGTGAACCGACCCGTCCGCTCGTCCGACCGTCCTTCCGCCGCCCTCATCGAAAAGGTGCTCGATGGACTACAGGCCCTCTAACAAGGATTCGTGGCCCGACAACAAGGATTCGTGGCCCGACAACAAGGGCTCGTGGCCCGACAACAAGGGCTCCTGGTCCGACCGGGCGCGCTCGCCCGAGACGGCGGCGCCCCATCCGGTAAAGATCATCATTGCCGGCGGGTTCGGCGTCGGGAAGACGACGTTCGTCGGCGCGGTCAGCGAGATCCCACCGTTGACCACGGAGGCCGCGATGACGGCCGCCAGCATCGGCATCGACGACACCAGCTCGGTCAGCGCGAAGACGACGACGACCGTCGCGATGGACTTCGGGCGGATCACGCTCATCGACAGCGTCATCCTCTACCTGTTCGGCACGCCCGGGCAGGACCGGTTCTGGTTCATGTGGGACGAGCTGGTCCTCGGCGCGATCGGCGCGGTGGTGCTCGTCGACACCCGGCGGCTGGCGGACTCCTTCCCCGCCATCGACTACTTCGAGGAGCGCGACATCCCGTTCCTCATCGCACTGAACCGTTTCGACGGCGCCCGCGAGTACCGCGTCGAGGACGTCCGCGCGGCGCTCGACCTCGACCCGCGCCGGCCGGTGGTGTTCTGCGACGCCCGCCAGCGCGAGTCGGTCCGCCAGTCGCTGGTCTCGCTGGTCCGCCATGCGCTTGACGTGGTCTCCGCCGAGTCGGCCGGCCGGCCGAGCCTGCCGCAGCGGTCCGGGTGAACGCCACGGACGACTGTTCGGACCTGACCAGCACGAGCGCCCCGCCCGCGGTGGGCCCGACCGCCCCGCCCCCGGCCCGCCAGGGAGGTCACGATCCGGCTCCCGAGCCGGTTCCCGGGAAGGGCCGAGCGCTCGACATCCTCGGTCTGGACGACGACGCGCTGTCCGCCTATCGGCTCTGGCTGCGCCACGGTTCGCTGAGCGTCTCCGAGGCGGCGCAGATGCTCGGGGAACCGGCGGGCGGCGTCGGCCGGATCCGCGACCGGCTGGTCGAGCTCGGCCTGCTGCTGGCCTCCCGGGACCGGCCCGGACGCTTCGTCGCCGTCCATCCCGAGGCCGGCCTGGACCATCTGCTCCAGGCCCAGCACGAGCAGCTCATCCGCCGCCACGAGCGGCTCGTGCGGGCCCGGGCACAGGTGAGCGTCTTCGTCTCGGACTACCTGGAGGGCCGCCCCGGACCGGACACCGTCGAGGTGCAGCGCATCGACGGCGTCGACCAGGCCCGCGCCGAGCTGCTCACCCTCGTCGGCCGGGCCGAGCGAGAGGTGCTCACCCTGCGCACCCGCCGCGGCTGGTCGGCGGCGCTGTCCGCCGACGTCATGCCGGTCGAGCTGCGGGCGCTGCGGCGCGGGGTCGTGATGCGCAGCGTGCTGCCGCGCTCGCTGCGCCTCGACGAACGGGGCGCCGGCTACGTGCGCACCGTGGCCGCGCACGGCCTCGACGCGCGCGTCACCGACGACCCGCGGCTGGACGCCACCACCATCGACGGCCGCGTCGGGCTCGTCCGGCTGGCCCGCGGCGGCATCGGCACGGGCGGCCACACGCTGCTCGTGCGGACGCCCGAGCTCACCGCCGTCCTGCTCACCCTGTTCGAGCAGGTCTGGGAGATCGCCGAGCCGCTCGGCGGCGGGTCGACGCAGACCGGCGGCGAGGAGTCCGCGGACGACCCCTCCGACACCGAGCGGCTGTTGCTGCGCCTGCTCAGCCTCGGCGTCAAGGACGAGGCCGCCGCCCGCCATCTCGGTGTCTCCGTGCGCACCGTGCGCCGCATGATCGCGGACCTGATGTCCCGCCTCGACGCCCGCAGCCGTTTCCAGGCCGGCACTCTCGCCTCCCGCCGCGGCTGGCTCTGATCCCGTCGTCGGCGGCCCGCCGATGTTACGGAAAGTAGTGGAATGGTGCGGCTCGGGCGGGGAACAACGAGATCTCGCGGGTGACGACGGTCCCGGCGGCGCTGCCGACCCCACGTGACAGTGCTCACGGGGGCGGCCGCGTTCTCGCCGGGCCTGCGGTCGAGGGCGCTCCGGATGGGCGTGGACGGGCCGGCATTGGGGGATATCCCTGCTGGTCAAGGCCCTACGGTCGGATCGTTGTAGCGGTGTTGTGGCGTGGGTGCGTGTCAGTTGGCACATCGTTGCCAGGGCAGCTTGATGCCAGGCCAATCTCAGGACACCGGCCGCGCCCGGCCGCATGCTCTCGATGAGCCGAATACTGACAATGTCAGGGGGTCGGCGGGTACGGCCGGCGGTCGCGAGTCGGTCGGTGCCCGCCTGCCCGCCCGTCGTCGACGGGCCCCGCAGGCCGCGCGGGCGCACGCGTGGCCCGCGGCGGGTCCGTCTGTCCGCCATCCACCGTGCCGTCGACCTGCCGGCCCGCAGGTCGCCATGCGCGCCGCTCGTCTCTCCTGGAAACCGCCCGAGGAGTCCTTCCGTGCCCGCAGTTGCCGGATCGCAGCCCGCCGCCACACCGTCGGAAAAGCCGACGCACCGCACGCTGATCGTGGCGAGAATGAACCCCGCCGACGCCGACGCCGTCGCGGAGACCTTCGCCGAGTCCGATGCGGGAGAACTCCCCGGCATCGTCGGCGTCACCCGCCGCGAGCTGTTCGAGTTCCACGGGCTCTACTTCCATCTCATCGACGCGCCGGCCGATATCGCGCCGACCGTCTCCGACGTGCGCGGGCATCCGCTGTTCGTCGATGTGAACACGAAGCTGGAGAAGTTCATCACCGCCTACGAACCGGCGACCTGGCGGGGACCGCGGGACGCGATGGCGCGCAGCTTCTACCACTGGTCGGCCGGCTGACCGGCCCGGGTCCACAGCGCCGCGGGCATCGGTCACCCGCGGCCCCGGCCTGCCCCCCGCGAGGGGCGTGCGCCGCCGAGACCTGATCCGCACGCCGGCCCGGCTGGCGCTGGCGGATCCGCACCGGCCGGTCTCGCCGACCCGTCTCGACCCGACCCGACCCGTGCCGCCATGACGTCCCTCCGGGCCCGCGATCGCCGCGGTGCCCAGGGCCGCCTCGACCTGCCCCGGTAACGCCGGCGCGGCGGGCGCGCCGCGCCGGCCACCCGAATGCGCGTAACCGCCTGCTCCGCCGGGGTTGCTGCCTGGCGCCCGGGACCGCCAACGCTGCCGGTCGCTGTCGCCTGCCGTCACTTTCTGTTACTCGTCGCTACCCGCCGTCGCCTACCGTCGCCCGCCGGCTCGCTGCCCGCGGCGGATCCCGGCACAAACATGACGACGACCTTCCCATCGATCCCATCTGCACCAACCCGAGGAGATCGTGACATGCCCCAGCAGTGGACGGCCGACGCCCTGCTCGACTTTCTCGTCGAGCAGGCCGGGCTGCCCCCGGAGGACCGCCCCACCGACCTGGCCGTGACGTTCCTGGACATCGGCCTGGACTCGCTGGCCTACCTCCAGCTTTCGGCGGAGGTGGTCGGCGCCTTCGGGGTGGACCTGCCGGCCGAGATGCCCGACGACTACACCCTCGCCGAGATTCTCGACACCGTGAACGCCGCGCTGGGCGAGCGCGAAACGGTCTGATTTCGCCGGGCGCGCGGACCCGCCGGCCGCCGATTCTCGATCCGCATCCGGATTTCCTTCACAAAACCGGGGAGTAGCCGTGAGTGGGCATACCGACAACTCGATTCTGATCGACGCCGACATCGACACGGTCTGGACCATCACCAACGATCTGCCCACGTGGCCCGACCTGTTCACGGAGTACGCGTCGGTGGACATCATCGAGAGCAACGGGAATACCTTCAAGTTCCGGCTCACCATGCACCCGGACGAGAACGGAACGGCGTGGAGCTGGGTGTCGGAACGGACGCTCGACCCGGTGAACCGGCAGGTCCGCGCCTACCGCGTCGAGACCGGGCCGTTCGAGTACATGCACATCCACTGGACCTACACCCCGGAGGGCACCGGTACCCGGATGCGCTGGGTGCAGGACTTCCACATGCGCCCGGCGGCGCCGCTCAACGACGAGCAGATGACCGCCCGGATCAACACCAACACCGCCCGGGAGATGGCCGTGATCCGGGACAAGGTCGAGCGGGCCGCCGCGGCCGCGCGGCCCGCCCCGCTCGCCGTGGCCGTGCCGGAACAGGTCTGAGGAGGACGCGACCGATGGCAGCTCCAGTGACGACGACCCCGAAGGTTCTCTGCATCCACGACATCGCGCCCAACCGGCGCCGCGGCGGGGACATCCGTGCCCTGCTCTCCCCGGCGACCGTCGGCTCGACCACCGGCTTCCTCGGCACGCTCACCCTCGAGCCCGGCGAGGTCGTCACCGAGCACTGGCACCCCTACTCGGAGGAGTTCCTCTACTGCGTGCGCGGCCTCGTCACCGCCCGGCTGGACGGTGAGCACCAGGTCCTGGGCGCCGACCACGGCGTGTGCATCCCGATCGGCATGCGCCATCGCATCGTCAACACGGGCGACGAGACCGCGTTCCTGGTCTTCCACCTCAGCCCACTGGCGCCCCGTCCCGACCTCGGCCACGTCGACACCGAGGCGGTGCTGAACCCGGACGCGCCGCACGCCCCGATCATCCAGTCGGGCCCCCACGCCCACACCGTCACCGTCACCGCCGACACCGCCGACACCGCCGACACCGCCCACATCGCCGACGCCCTGTCCGCCGGGGCCAGACGGTGAGCGCACCGAGGAGGACCGCGGTCACCGGCATCGGGGTGGTCGCCCCGGGCGGGGTGAACCGCAAGGAGTTCTGGACGCTGCTGACCGACGGACGCACGGCGACCCGGCGGCTGTCGTTCTTCGACCCGTCGCAGTTCCGCTCCCAGGTCGCCGCCGAATGCGACTTCGATCCGGCGGCGGCCGGGCTGACCGCCCGGCAGATCGCCCGCAACGACCGCTTCGTGCAGTTCGCGCTCGCCGCGGCGCTGGAGGCGGTCGAGGACAGCGGCCTGGACCTGCGCCCGGCCGGCGCCGGCGGCCTCGGCGACGAGGGCGGGGACGGCCCGATCATCGGCGTCAGCATGGGCAGTGCGGTCGGCGCGACGACCCGGCTGGAGAACGAGTACGTCGTCGTCTCCGACTCGGGCCGCCACTGGGAGGTCGACCCGCACTACGCCAGCTCCTTCCTGTACCACGCACTCGTCCCGAGCTGCCTGGCCACGGAGCTCGCCTGCCGCTTCGGCACGCACGGCCCGGCGTCGGTGGTGTCCACCGGCTGCACCTCCGGCATCGACGCGGTCGGCTACGGCGCGCAGCTCATCGCCGACGGTGAGGCGGACATCGTGATCGCCGGCGCCTCCGACGCGCCACTGTCGCCGATCTCGGTGGCCTGCTTCGACGCGATCCGGGCGACCTCGGCGCGCAACGACGACCCGGAACACGCCTCCCGCCCCTTCGACGCCAGCCGCGACGGCTTCGTGATGGGGGAGGGCTCGGCCGTGCTCATCCTCGAGGAGCTGTCGTCCGCGCGGGCCCGGGGGGCGCACATCTACTGCGAGGTCGGCGGCTACGCCTCGCGGTCCAACGCCTTCCACATGACCGGCCTGCGTCCCGACGGCGTCGAGATGGCCGAGGCGATCCGGGTCGCGATGGACGCGGCGCGGGTCGGCGCGGACGACATCGACTACATCAACGCGCACGGCTCGGGCACCAAGCAGAACGACCGGCACGAGACGGCGGCCTTCAAGCGCTCGCTCGGCCAGCGCGCGTACGAGGTCCCGGTCAGCTCGATCAAGTCGATGGTGGGCCACTCCCTCGGCGCGATCGGCTCCCTGGAGATCGCCGCCTGCGCCCTGGCCATCGAGAACGACGTGGTCCCGCCCACCGCCAACTGGGCCACCCGCGATCCGGCGTGCGACCTCGACTACGTGCCGAACATCGCCCGTGATCACACCGTGGACGTGGCCCTGTCGGTGGGCAGCGGTTTCGGCGGGTTCCAGTCCGCGATCGTCCTGTCGACGCCGAACCGGTGAGCGCCCCAGTGGACACCGCCGCCGCCGCCACCCTCACCGCCACCACCCCCACCGCCGCCGCTACCGCGGTCCGGCCGGTCGTCACCGGCCTGGGGGTCATCGCCCCCAGCGGCCTGGGAGTCGAGCAGTACTGGGCGTCGACCCTGCGCGGGGAGCTGCGCGTCGCCCCGATCAGCCGCTTCGACCCGGCTCGCTACTCCGCCCGGCTCGCCGGCGAGGTCGGCGGGTTCGAGCCGGAGGAGCACGTCGACAAGCGGTACATCGTCCAGACCGACCGGTGGACCTGGTTCGGGATGGCCGCCTCCCGGCTGGCTCTGGCCGACGCCGCCTACGACCCGGCCGACCACGACCCGTACGCCACCGCGGTCGTGTTCGGCAGCGGCTCCGGCGGCAACGACTTCGGTCAGCGGGAGCTGCAGCGGCTGTGGACCCGCGGGCGGACCGCGGTGAGCGTCTACCAGTCGATCGCCTGGTTCTACGCGGCGACGACCGGTCAGACGTCGATCCGTCATGGCCTGAAGGGGCCATCCGGAGTCGTGGTCAGCGACGGTGCCGGCGGCCTGGACAGTCTTGCCCAGGCCAGACGGGTCATCCGCCGCGGCACGTCGACGGTGCTGGCGGGGGGCGCCGAATCGGGCCTGACGCCGTACGGGCTCACCTGCCATCTCAGCAGCGGCCGGGTCAGCACCGCCGCCGCGGCGGCGGACGGCTACAAGCCGTTCGACATCCGGGCGAACGGCTACCTGCCGGGGGAGGGCGGCGCGACCCTGGTCGTCGAGCATCCGGCGGCGGCGGCGTCCCGCGGCGCCCCGCACGTCTACGGGGAGATCGCGGGATACGCCGCGACGCACGACGCCGCCGACCACGCCCGCCCGGCAGCGGACGGTCGCTGGCTGGCCACCGCGATGCGCCGCGCCCTGGCCGACGCGGGCGTCACCCCGGACGACGTGGACGTGGTGTTCGCCGACGGCGCCGGCTCCCCGGACCTCGACGCCCAGGAGGCGGCGGCGATCCGGGACGTGTTCGGCGACCGCGCGGTGCCGGTGACGGCGCCGCAGGGCCTCGTCGGCCGGTTGTGCGCCGGCGGCTCGGCGCTGTCGGTGGCGACGGCGCTGCTGTCGATCCGGGACGGCGTCATCCCCGCGGTAGGCAACCTCGACACCCCCGACCCGGGCTACGGCCTGGATCTGGTGCAGGCCCCCCGGCGGGTCCCCGTCCGGGTGGCGCTGGTCAACGCCCGCGGCTACGGCGGCTTCAACAGCAGCCTCGTCGTGCGCGCCGTCGACCCCGCCTGACCGGATCGCGGCCCTGCCTGACCGGGCCTGCACCACCCCGACCGGCCGGGCCCCCACCCCGCCTGACCGGACCCTCACCTCACCTCGCCTGACCGGGCCCCGGCCCGGCCTGCGGGAACCGTCTGAGCTGCTCGACCCACTGGAGCCGCTCGATCCGTTTGACCTGCTCGATTCCTCGACCTAGGAGACAGTCAGCGATGTTCCCAGACCTGGCCGGGCGACGCGCCCTGGTCACCGGTGGCACCCGCGGCATCGGCCGGGCCGTCGTGCTCGGCCTGGCCCGGGCCGGAGCGACGGTCGTCGTCGGCCACCAGCGCCAGACGGAGGAGGCCGAGAGCCTGCGCCGCGAGCTGAAGGACACCGGCGGCGACCACCTGCTCGTCCAGGCGGACGTGGCCGACCCGGCCCAGATCACCGAGCTCATCGAGGCCACCGGCACGCACCTCGGCGGCCTCGACATCGTGGTCAACAGCGTCGGGACGATCAGCCACATCCCCTACGCGGACCTGCCGCTGGACGCCTGGACGCAGGTGCTCGCCACCAACCTCACCGCCACCCACCTGGTCACCCAGGGCGCGCTGCCGCTGCTCGGCGAGTCCGGTTCGGTGGTCAACATCGGGTCGGGCGCCGGCGTCGTCGGCGTGCCGCTGCGGGCGCACTACACCGCGGCGAAGACCGGCCTGATCGGGCTGACCCGCTCGCTGTCCAAGGAGCTCGGCTCCCGCGGCATCCGGGTCAACCTGGTCTCGCCGGGCGTCATCGAGACCGACCAGGCCGCCGGCATGCCCGAGGCCGCCCGAACGGCCTACACCAACCGCATCCCGCTCGGCCGTCTCGGCGAGGCCGACGAGGTCGCCGCGGTCGTCCTGTTCCTGGCCAGCGACGTGTCGTCCTACGTCAACGGCGCCACCTTCACGGTCGACGGAGGAATCTGATGGCATCGACCCCGCCCTTCCGGATCATGCTGACCATGCGGATCCACCCCGGCCGCGAGGCCGAGTTCGAGCAGACCTGGCTGCGCATCGGCGACGCGGTGACCTCTCACCCCGCCAATCTGGGCCAGTGGCTGATCCGTTCGGAGGACGAGCCGAGCACGTACTTCATCACCAGCGACTGGGTCGACGAGGCGCAGTTCCGCGAGTTCGAGACGAGCGAGCGGCACCTGGAGCACCGCAAGGCGCTGCACCCGCTGCGCGCCAGCGGCTCGATGGCCACCGGCAGCGTCCTGACCCACCTGGCCGGCGCGGCGTCCCTGCCGGTGCCGGCGGCCGGCTAGCCGTGGGAGCCGGCGAGGCGGCGGTCCGGGTGATGCTCTGGGCGGTCGATCCGCCCGACGACCCCGGGGCGGTGGAACGCGCCTACCATGCGATCAGCTCCAAGCTGGTCGGCACTCCGGGACTGCTCGGCAACACGCTGCAGCGTTCGGCGGCGGACCCGTCCCGGTACGTCGTGGTGAGCGTCTGGTCGGGCGTGACCGAGTTCAGCGCCTGGGAGCAGGGGGCGAACCACCGCGGGACGACCTCCCCGCTGCGGCCGCTGCAGGATCCCGAGCGCCGCCCGGCGATCTACACCGAGGTCGCCGCGTATGGCCCGCAGGGGCCGTTCAGCGAGGCACCCGCGGGCTGACCCCCGGCTGCCCGCGGGCCGGACCCACCGCCCGGGGGCACCACAGTCGCATGGCGTCGGCCGCACCGT
This sequence comes from Frankia alni ACN14a, assembly GCF_000058485.1. Classification (NCBI taxonomy): domain Bacteria; kingdom Bacillati; phylum Actinomycetota; class Actinomycetes; order Frankiales; family Frankiaceae; genus Frankia; species Frankia alni. The sequence continues at coordinate 4,765,307 of NC_008278.1, read as the reverse complement.
CTGGGGCAGGCGGCGCGGCCGACGCCATGCCATCCCCCGCCCCCGCCCCCGTGCCCGCCCCCGTGGAGCGCGTCTGGTCCGAACGGGAGTCAGGGCCCGAACGGGCTCGCCTGGTCAGCCTCAGTCGCCGGATGGGTGGCTGGTCCGAGTGCGTGCTGGTCGCGAGTGTGGGTCGGTCGGCTGGTCAGGTCTCCTCCATACGGGCGGTGTCGGCGGGGGAGATGTCGATGCGCAGCCCTTGGAAGGACGGGTGACGTAGCCGGCCGTCCGTCGTCCACGAGGTGAACTCGACCTCGGCGATCAACTCGGGATCCACCCAGACGGCGCCGCGAGCGACCTCGGCGGGGACATCCCGAAGCGGAGGGTCCGAGCGGCGCAACGGCGCCAGCAACGCGGCCAGCCGGTCGAGCGTCGCTTCGCTGAAGCCGGTGCCGACCTGCCCGGCGTAGCGGGGGCCGGCCGGCGTGGCGACACCGACGAGCAGGGCCCCTATCCGGTCGGCGCGCCGACCGGTGCCGGGCTCCCACCCGCCGACGAGCACACTCTGCCGTCGGACATGCCGCACCTTCACCCAGTCCACCGACCGCCGACCGGGCTGGTAGGGGGAACTGCGCCGTTTGGCCACGACCCCCTCCAGGCCGGCGGCGGCGCTCGCCGCCACGACCTCGTCGCCCGTACCGACCAGTTCCTCGGAGATGCGCAGCCGCCCGCGGTCGGCGAGGTCGGCCAGCAGCGCCCGCCGCCCGGAGTAGGGCCATGCGAGGAGCGAGTGCCCGTCGAGGAACAGCAGGTCGAACACCAGGTACCGGACGGGAATCGTCGCCGCGGCACGACGCGCGATGGCCGGCGTCGCGATGTGTACCCGGTGGCTGAGCAACTCGAAGTCGGGCGTACCCGCCGGGCCGAAGGCGACGATCTCCCCGTCGAGGATCACCTGGGTGGCGCCGAACGCCGGGCCGAGCGTGTGCAGCTCGGGGAAGACGTCGGTGACGTCGTGCCCCGAGCGGCTGCGCAGCCTGGGCCGGCCGCCGTCGACGAAGGCGAGTGCCCGTACCCCGTCCCACTTGACCTCGTAGGCCCAGTCGTCCCCCTCCGGCGGTGCGGCGGCGGGAACGGCGAGCATCGGTGCCATCCGGCCCGGCATCGGCGTGCGTTCGGGGTCGCCCGGCGGGTCCATGCTGTCCCGCGATTCCGTACCCCCCGGCAGGTCCGGGCTGCGCGCCGGGTCTGTGCGGGCCGGCCGGCCCGCGCGGCGTGGCTGGCCCGTGCCGTCTGGATCCGTGCCGCCTGGGTCCGTGTCGCCCCGCGGGTCCATCCGGTGAACCATCCAGTTTCGGTCCCCCCGGTCCGACCTCTGGTCCGATCCGGTCCCCCCGCCGTGGGCGCGTCCGGTGGCGAAGAACGCGTAACGTCCCTGGACCCGCTCGCCGAGCAGCGTCACCTTGACCTTCTCCGCCGACCAGGACTCCAGCCGGTAGCGGCCACGGTCCCAGACACTCACCTCACCGGCGCCGTACTCCCCCTTCGGGATGGTCCCGGCGAAGTCGGCGTAGGCGAGGGGATGATCCTCGGTGCGGACGGCCAGATGGTTCCTGCGGGAATCCGTCGGCAATCCGCGGGGCACCGCCCAACTGACCAGGACCCCGTCCCGTTCCAGGCGGACATCCCAGTGCAGCCGGCGGGCGTGGTGCTCGTGGATCACGAACCGGTCGCCGCGGCCGTTCTGGTCGTCTCCCGTGTGATCGGGCGGCGGGGGTGCGGGGGAGGTCGGGCGCTCCTGCGAACGGGGGGTACGCCGGCCGCCATCGTCGCCCGCATCGGCGAGGGGTGACACGTCCGGTTCGGGGGTGCGCCCGCTGTGCCGGCGAGACCGGTACTCGGCCAGCCGAGACCCTCGCGCGTGGTCGCCACCGGCGTCGTCACTGCCCATCCGGGCGGTGTACCCGCCCGCGACCGCGTTGCGCAGGACGGTGACCCTCCCGAGCAGGTTCCGTGACGTCCCCGTTCGCCGAGGGCTGGGTTCGCCGAGGTCTGGGTTCGCCGACCTCGCTGTTCGCCGACTTCACCGCCTCCCCGGCACCGCGGCCGCCAGGGGCACCTCAAGGCTGCGGCCCCGTGCCCACGTCCGACCTCGTCCTGCTGTGACGGATCGTGTCGGCTGTGGGATTGGCCGGCGCCGCTGGGTGGCGATCCTGCCTCTCGGTGTAGAAATGCGCGGTCCGGCCCGAATGCACCCGCGGTGCCCGGATGCACCCCGCGGCCGGCTGGCATCCGCGCAGCTCCGGGCGGGGTTCGTGGTCGCGGGTGGCGAACCGGCCGTCGTCGGCGCGGTGGGATCGGGGGAATCGGATGCCTGACTCGTCCGCGTTGGACGTTCTGATCGGCCTCGCGCTGCTGTTCGCCGCGTTCAGCCTCGCCGTCTCGCGGATCAACGAGGCTGTGCTCGGCCTCGTGCGCTACCGGGGCCGCCGCCTCGAGTCGGAGCTGCGCAGGCTGCTCGGCGGCCGGCCGCCGGGCAGCGCACCGCCCGATCCGGGGGCCCCGCCGCCCGTGGACGTCGCCGCGGAGATGCTCGACGGGCCCCTGCGGGCCATGCGTACCGCCGGCCGGGACGAGGCCTCGGCGAACATGGCCGATCATCCGCCCGTACAGCGCACCTGGGCCGCGGTGAGCCGAGCGCGCCGGCTGCGGCTGCCCTCCTACGTGCCGTCCACCGCGTTCGCCCGGGCCCTGCTTGATCGGGTCGACCCACCCGCCCGGGCCATGCTCGCTCAGCTACGCCCGGACGGGCTGCCCGCGCACATCGCCGAGGAGACCCGCGAGGCCTACCGGGGCGCGTACGAGGCCGCCCGGCGCTCGCTGGACGAGGGGACCGCCCGGGCACTGTACGCCGCGATGCCGGCGGACCACCCGACCGGGCGGGTCGTGGCCGCCGCCCTGGTGTCCGCCGTCGGCGGCGGGACGGTCGGCACGCTGGAGGACGGGCTGGCCGCGTTGCCGCCCTCCCTGGCGAAGGAGGCGCTGACCGCGGCGGTGGTCCGAACGGGCGGTGACCGCGAGAAGATCGTCACCGAGCTGGCGCAGTGGTATGACGAGGCGATGGACCGCCTGTCCGGGTGGTACAAGCGGCGGGTCGCCGTGTTCCTGCTCGCCTACGCGATCGTTCTGGCCGCTGTGTTCAACCTCGACGCGGTCGCCATCTCCCGCACGCTGTGGCAGGACGGGACCGTGCGCGACGCGGCGGTGACCGCGAGCCAGAGCCAGCTCGGCCAGCCCGCCGACGCCGGCTCCACGGGCGATGCAGGTTCGGGCGACGCGGGGTCCAGCGGTGCCGGGTCCGGTGACACGAAGGACGCCACGCGGTCCGGCGACCAGGCGACCGGCGGCACCTCCGACTCCGGTGGGAGCGACGCCGGTGGGGGCGACGCCGTCGAGATCGCGATCAGGTCGGTGCGGGATGCCTCCGGCCTCGCCCTGCCCATCGGGTGGGTCCGGGCGAGCGACGACCGCGACGACCCGAGGGAGGTTCCCCACACGGTCGGCGGCTGGGCGCTGAAGATCGCCGGACTGGCGATCTCCTGCTTTGCCCTCACCGCCGGTGCCCCCTTCTGGTTCGAGCTGCTGGGCCGGCTGGTCAACATGCGCGCCGCCGGGCCGAAGCCGCGGTCGGCCACCAGCGGCTGACCGCACGGGCGGCCGGGTCGCGGGTCGCCGGTGGTCCGGGCGGGGCAAGGTCGGGTAGTCCGCGTGGGCGTTGACCAGGCCGCCCGATGGGAGGAGCGTGACAGTCGATGACCGAGCCCAGCGTGTTTCACGAGGCCGTGAGTGCGATCAGCTACCCGATGGTGATCGTGACCGCGGCGGCGCCGGACGGGGAGCGCAGCGGCTGCCTCGTCGGCTTCCACACCCAGTGCAGCATCGAGCCGGCGCGGTACCTGCTGTGCATCTCGCAGGCCAACCACACCCACCGGATCGCCCTGGCGGCCAGTCACCTCGCCGTCCACCTCCTCGACGAGGCCGACGAGGGGCTCGCGACGCTGTTCGGCGAACAGACCGGGGACGAGATCGACAAGTTCGCGCGCTGCGCCTGGCGACAGGGCCCGTTCGGACTGCCCGTCCTCATGCAGCCGCGCGCGTGGTTCGCCGGCCCCGTGCACACCCGGGTCGGCGTCGGTGACCACACGGCGTTCGTTCTCGAACCGGTCGACGGTGCGGCCGGCAGGCCGTTCACCCAGCTCGGCTTCCAACAGGTCCGGGACATGCAGCCGGGCCATCCCGCCTGACGGCGTCACCCGACGGCTTCACCCGACGGCTTCACCCGACGGCCTCGCCCGAGGCGAGTGCGGGCTCCGGCTGCGGTCACGCCGTAGCGGTGCCCCGCCGCCGGCGGTCCGGCGAGGTGGACTGCGCGAATCCGCGGCGCCGGGGCACTAGCGTCATCGTCCGTGAACACTCCTGTGCCCGGGCCGGCCGCGCAACCGGTCGACGCCGACCCACTTGTCGTCAGCCCCAGCCCGGTGGGGCCAGACCTGCTCGACGGTCTGGACGGCGTGGGTGGGCGGCGGGTCACCGACCCCGAGGCAGTGCTCGCGGACCTGCAGTCCGATCCGGAGGCCTTCAGCCCGCTCGGGGGCCGGCCCATCCTGATCGTCGACGCCGCCTCCCCCGCGGCGATCAGGGTCGGCGCACTCGGCCGCCGGCTGCCCTGCGTCTGCGTCGCCGTGGCCGAGGATCTGCGGTGGGTGCCCGACGGCATCGCCACCTGCGGCTTCGACATCCTGCTCACCGACGAGCCGGGTGCGCCGCGACCGTGGGTGACCGCGCCGGACGGGATCGACGCCGCGGTGGACGCGCTGGCCGCCGCGACCGCGGCGAACCCCTACGCCGCCGTCGCGCTGGTGCAGTTGCTGCGCCTGAGCACCGGTATCGACGTGCGCGACGCGGTCGTCGCCGAGTCGTTCGCCTACTCGGCGTTGCAGGCCGGCCCGGAGTTCGCCGGCTGGCTGGCCCGGCGACGGGCCCGGCAGAGTGCGCGCGCGGCGGCCCGGCCGGGGTTGGACCCGGCCGCCGCGGCCTCCGCCGCCGCGGTCCCGCCCGCCGACAGTGCGCCCGCGGCCGACGTGACGACGGACCCGACCCCGACGGCGACCGCCGGGACCGCGACACCGGGAACTCCCGGAACTCCCGGAACTCCCGGAACTCTGGGCACTCCGGGCACTCCCGGCACTCCGGGGACACCGGCGGCCTCGGCGGCACCGGGGTCGACGGCGGCACCAGCCGTGTTGGTCGAGCGGGACGGTGCGGTGCTCACGGTCATCCTCAACCGGCCGCGGGTGCACAACGCCGTGAGCATCAGCCTGCGTGACGGGTTGGTCGCCGCCTTCGGGCTGGCCGCCGCCGACAGCGAGCTCGCCGAGATCCGGCTGGCCGGTACGGGGCCGTCGTTCTCCAGCGGCGGCGACCTGACGGAGTTCGGCACGATGCTCGATCCGGTCGGCGCGCACGCCGTGCGCACCACCCGCAGCATCCCGCTGGGGCTGCTGGCCACCGGGCTGCCGGTGACCGCCTACGTCCACGGGCTCTGCATCGGCGCGGGGGCGGAACTGCCCGCGTTCTGCGGCCGGGTCGTCGCCACCCCTGACGCCACGTTCCGGCTGCCCGAGGTGGCGATGGGGCTCGTCCCCGGTGCCGGGGGAACGGCGAGCATCCCGCGGCGGATCGGCCCGCAGCGGGCCGCCTACCTGATCCTGCGCGGGCATCCCATCGACGCCGAGCAGGCGTTGGCCTGGGGGCTCGTCGACGAGATCGCCCCGCGGGCGGGCATGCCCGGCGCGGACCGCTGACCGAGTGGTGACCGGGCGGTGACGTTCAGTCGCCCACATCCGGGTGGATGTCGAGCTCGGCGAGCCGGCGCCACAGGCCGTCGAGCGTGCGGGTGGGATGGCGGTAGAACTCGGAGCCGCGGATGCGGATGAACGTCCAGCCGAGCCGCTCCAGGATTCGCTGGCGGCGCAGGTCCGCCTCCCACTGGTCGGGGCCGTGGAACCGGTCGCCGTCGCATTCGACGGCGAGCCGGGGGCCGCGGACGCGCCCGGCGCCCGTGCCGTCGGGTGCCGGCGGACGGGGTGCTCCTTCGACGACGAGGTCGATGCGGTAGCGGCCGACGGGGTGCTGGGGGCGGACCCGGTAGCCGCGGCCGAGGATCTCGCGCAGGACGGCGCGTTCGAACTCGCTCTCGCAGCGGTCGACGAGGCGGCCGGTGGCCTGCGGCGTCGCGCCGGCGTAGGTGTATTCGATGAGCTGGCGGCGGATGTCGTCCTCGCGCAGCGTCGCCGGGTCGACGGTGTGGAACACCCACATCTGGTTGCGGGCGCGGCTCGCGGCGACGTTGACGCGCTGCAGGTCACGGCGGCGAGTGGCCGCGGAACGGTTGTCATCGGCGACGACGGAGACGAACACGACGTCGCGCTCGTCGCCCTGGAACTGGTACGGGTCGCCGACGCGCAGCGCCCGCCGGGAGAACTCCCGCTCGCCGAGCCGCTCGACCAGGGCGTGTTCGATGAGCCGAGGCTGCCCGGCGCCGAGCAGGGTGACCACGCCCATCGTCATCCCGTCGTAGGCGGGGTCGGCGCAGCAGGCGAGGACCTGCTCGACGATCGCCTGTGCCTCCGCCGGGTTGGCGTCGCCGAAGCGGGTCTGCGTCCGGGCGCCGTCGGTGACGCGCACGGGGCGCAGCGCGGCGCCGATCGCGAGCTCCGGATCCTCCCGCAGCGGCAGGATCTGATGGTCGTAGAAGCGGTTGGAGAATCCGATGATGTCGGGCAGGCAGCGGAAGTGCTCCTTGAGCACCACGGTCCGCGGGAACACCCGGGCGGCGGTGTCGTAGAGGCTCGCCTCCACGTCGAGCAGGGACCGCTGGGCCACGTCGGGCAGGTGGGCGTCGATCAGCGCCCCGACCCGGGCCCGGTCGATGCCGACGGCCTCCGGGCTCGTCTGGGCGTCGTCGCCGACGACCACGGCGCGCCGGCCCAGGCTGAGCACGCCGAGGGAGAGGATGTCGCACTGGCTGGACTCGTCGACGATGACGACGTCGAAGAGGTCGTCGGATCCCGGGTCGAAGCTCTCCATCACCCGATACGTCGGCATGATCCACACGGGTACGGCGCCCATCGCGGCGCGCATGTGGGCGCGGGCCTGCGCCCGCCAGTGCGGGGCGTACTTCCCGGTGCCCTTCCCCAGCCGGTCGAGGGCCTGCACCCAGCCGGTGAGCGCGCGGCGCTGCGGATCCCCGAGCCGGGTCGCGAGCCCGAGGCGGGCGGCCCGGCGGGCGGTGTCGAGCACGAGCCGGCGGGCCTGCTCGGAGGCGTCGCCGAGCTGGCGGCCGAGCAGCGCGAGATCGCCGTCGGCATGCAGGTCGTCGAGCCAGGTCTGGGCCTGCCGCCAGCGCCACGCCGCCGCGGCCCGCGCCGGGTCACCACCGGCCGCGGCGGCCGCGTCGCCGGGGCGGTCGAGGATGGCGTCGGTCCACAGCGGCGCGACCGCACGCAACCGCTCCGCCAGGCGCGTGCGCGCGGCCGCGTCGGGACGCAGCGCGGCCAGCCGGGTGGCCTCGCCGAGCAGCGCATCCCAGGCGGCGAGGTCGCGGCGGGTCAGCGCCTGCTGCAGCTCGCCCCACAGCCGGCCGGCCCGTGGGCTGCGGCCACCGTCGTCGAGGGTCCGTGCGAGCGCCGCGAGCCGCGCGGTGACCTCCTGTTCGCGGCGGCGGCCGGCCGCGGCGGCGAGCAGGTCGGCCAGCCGGGACAGCGCGGCCGGATCACTGCCGTCACCGGCGCCGGGGGCCACGGCGCGCAGCCGTGCGGCGAGCTCCGGGCGACCCCGCCGTTCCCAGTCGACGGCGTCGGCGAGGTCTCGGGCAACTGCGTCCAGCCGGGTCAGGACGTCGAGTGCACCGGCCTGCACGGGTTCGCCGCCGAGGGCGGCGGCGATCGCGCCCTGGCGGGACACCGTGGCGGCCAGCGCCTGACGGCGGCGCACCTCGGCTTCGGCGACGGCCACGTCGTCCGCGGTGTGCGGGACGAGCCCGTCGACGCGGACCGCGTCGCGCAGCTCCCGCAGCTCCCGCCCGCCGAGCCGCGGCACCCCGCGCCCGGCGGCGTAACGCTCGCGCAGCTCCCCGAGCAGGCGCAGGTGCACCCGCGGGTCGCCGTCGGGCACCTCGACCGGGCGGCCGAAGGTCCGCGCGGTGAGCCCGCGCAGCCGCGTGACCTCGGCCGCCAGCTCCGCGGCCTGCGCGGCCCAGAACTCGGCCTGCGCGTCGGAGTCGGCGCACTGCGCCCGCGCGGCGGTGAGCCAGCCGGCCGAAAGCCGCCGCGCCCGCTCGGCGCCATCGCGGGCGTCGTCCACCAGCGCCTGCGCCCCGGCGTCGCCGAGGGCGTCGAGTGCGGTGACCGACAGGCCCGCCAGCTCCAGGTCGGCGAGGCCGTCGCGGACCTCGTCGAGTTCGGCATACAGCCGCGCCAGGGCGACCGCGTCCGGCAGCGCGGCGGCGTCGGGCTGCTCCTGGGCGAGCGCGCGGGCGTCGGCGGGGCCGATCTCGCGCGCCGTGCGGTAGAGCAGCGCGAGCTCCGCCGGGTCCAGCGGCAGCGCCCGGGTCGGGTCGAGCCGGTCGGGGATGAACGACAGTTCGCCGTCCCGCTCGGCGAGCCACGCCGCCACCGCGGGGGCCCGTTCCCGCCCGTGCGGCAGCTCGAACTCGCGGGCCTGGGCCGCCAGCAGGTCGATCATGCGCAGTTCGAGAGTGCGGGCGTGGGCGCGGGCCGCGTCGAGCTCCTCGGCGAGCGCCTTGACGGCCGCGGTCTCCCGCGCGGGGTCGACGTCGCTGAGCGCCCCGGAGATCTCCACCACGGCGGCACGCAGCTCGTCGAGGTCGGCGCGGCTTGACCCCAGCACGGCGACGCTCAGGTCGCGCAGCTCCGGCGGAATCTTGGCGCGCAGGACGCCGAGGGCCTGCTCGTCCTGCGCGGTGACGAGCACGCGCTGCCCGTGCGCGACGAGATGGCAGATCAGGTTCGCGATGGTGTGGCTCTTGCCGGTGCCCGGCGGGCCCTGCACGGTCACGCCGCGGGAAACCGCGAGCTGGCGGGCGATCCGTTCCTGGTCGGCGTTGGCCGTCAGCGGCATGAGCAGCCGCTCGCCCAGGCCACCGGAGGCGTCGACACCGAGGCCCGGCGCCGCGCCCGGACCGCCGCGGTCCCAGCGACCCGGGCCGGACGGTGGCCCGTCACCAGCGCCAGCGCCGTCGCCGCCGAGGGCCTCGGCGACGAGCGCCTCCTCGGCGACGACCGCCGCGATCGCCTCGGGAATGACGTCGCGTTCGGTGAGGGCGGTGCGCAGGTCACCGTAGAACTGCGCCTGCAGGGCGGGCCGCGGCCGCGCGTACAGCACCCAGGTGTCGACGAGGACGGGCGCCGCACCGGGCGACGGCAGGACCGGCCCCTCGACGAGGCGGGCGTCCAGCCCGAGCGGCGCGATGATCTGGCGGAACACCTCCGCGCGGCCGGGGGCGTCCCATGGATCCACCGGCGCGCCGCGCAGCCGGTCGCGCAGGGCGGAGAGTTCGTCGAGGCCGGGCAGCCCGAGGCCGTGCAGCGGCTCGGTCTCCAGGCTCGTCGGCCCGTCGGGATGCAGGCGGATGACGCCGGAGTCGGGATCGAGCGTCGCCACCATCCGCGTGACGAGCAGCGGATGGCTGATCACGGCGTCGCCGACCCGCCAGCACAGCACGCCGTGCCCCCACACGAGCTCGGTGGTGGCGTCGTCGCGCTGCAGGGCCAGCCGCAGGTCGAACAGGCGCTGGTAGAGCGCGCGGGCATCCCGCGCCGCCCGCGCCCCCGGCGCCCAGGGCCGCCAGACGTCACGCACCCAGGCGTCCAGCAACGCGGCCCGCGGATCGGGCGGCTCAGATTCGGGCGTCGGATCCGTCAGCGAGGCCGCGGCATCGCCGTGCCGCGTGGCCGGCTCCGCGAGCACCGCCGCCTGCACCGGGACACCGGCGCCTGTATCGACGCCGGTCGCGACGTTCGGGCCGGTGCCGTCGGGCCTGCTGGGCCTGGCGGGGGGAGCGGGGGAGGGGAGCGTGGGTGGCGCGTCCGGATTCACCCCGGTGGACGTGAGGATGGCGTCGAGCGCGCGTGGCCAGGCCGGTGGCCGGGGCGGCGCCGTCCGGTCGATGTCCAGCCAGGAGTCGCGCCGGGCCGTCGGGCCGAGGCGGACGTCCGCGTGCGTGGGCACGGCGGCCGGGCCGATCGGGGCGGGGGAGTAGTCGGCGAGCTGGCGGCGGGGGGCGCCACGCCGTTCGGCGGCGAGCGCGGCAAGATAGTCCAACAGCCGAAGCGACCGGCTGCGCACCTGGTCACGGGCGGACAACGGACATCGGCTCCTCGGGCGGACAAGCGGGGTCAGGGCGCGGCGGCCACGGGCCGGCTGTAGGTCTGTGCCTCCGCCTGAGGCGACACTACGGCCTGCGTCCGACAACACCGCCGGTTTCCCGATCGCCGAGGCGGCATCACCTCCCGCCGTACCGCTGCGATTCCCAGGCCGACCTCGTGTTTCGCCGAGCGGGCCGACTCCCGGTGAGACGGTCGTCCTGGACGAGCACGTCGGTCCCGGCCTCAATGATCCAGGTTTTCCGCGGAACACTGCACCACGCGTCCGGGCTCGGATTTCTGGGGAGCGCGATCGGGGAGGTCCGATTCTGGGACTGCTCACCATCGGGGATCGCGAGCCCGGCGACGAGAGCCCGCTGGCGTCCATCACGGTCTGGGATCTGCGGAGCGGGGCGCGGACGGGGTCGTTCGACGGGCATGCGGGCGGGGTGACGGCGTTCGCGGTCAGTGGTGATCAGACGATGCTCGCGTCCGTGGACGGGGCGAACGTGGTGCGGGTGTTCGATCTGCGCTCGGCCGAGTGGGTCGCCGCCCTGCGAGTCCAGGGGCGGGTCGATGCCTGCGGCTGGCTCGGCGAGTCCGGGGTGCGCAGTGTGTGGACGTTTGGCCAGGGCGGCCTGCGTCTGTGGCGTCTCGATGGACCGGGCTGAGGGCCCGGCTGCGGGCCTTGGACACGCCAGGATTGTTGGGATCGAGGTCGTGCTGGTTCCGCGGAACACCATGATCCACTACATGTCGCGGCGTGGGAGGAGGCGGCGCCGAGGGCGGTGGAAAGGCGGAGTAGTTCCCTGCCCGCCGCTCTTCGCGAGATGAGGTCCGGGCACGGCGCGGCGGTCGGTCCCCACCGACACGCTCGCCATCGCGTCGGTGGCCGCCGCGCCGTGCCTGGTTGGCTCCGACCCGATCCCTCCGCGGGTCGCAGCCGTCTGCGTCGGGTGACGCCGCATCCTTGACCGCTGGTCCGTGGCGGACCGACGGTGGTGCGACGATCCCGAGTCCGGTGTCAGCCTGTGGCGCCCCCGTGGTCGGCGTGAGCGTGGTTTGAGCTTCCCGGATCGGCCGGCGGTGGGGCAGGGGCGACCGGACCGCATCCAGGGCGCCGAAAGGCCGCCGCCACACCGGTCCGATCGACCCCCGCGGAGGGGTCCGACGTCCCGTCGCCGAGCGGGACCACCCCGTTCCTCGGCGACGTCGCTCTGCCGTCCGACCCTCGCTCTGAGGTCCGACTGTCGTGCTGATGTCCGGCGACGACGCTGCCCGGACGGGTGGTGAGGCGACGACACCGTGGGGTGTGATCCGGGCGGCTCGGTGGAACGGGGGGCGCGGCCGGCCGAGGAGAACGCCCGTGTCCGGCAGATGCCAGCCGGATCGCCACGGGTCGTCGCCGTCATCTTCCTGACATGCCTCGGTGACGCCCGGCGGACCGCGAATCAGACAACTATTGCAGCGAATGGTCTCGAGACACGGCATTCCGGGTACGGCCCGATCGGACGGACGAAACGGTGGCAGGGCAGGAAGGTCCACCGACGGGGCGGTCGGAGAACGGGCCAGTCGGCAGACGGGACGGCCCGCGGACGGGGTGACAGGCGGGCCCGAGCTGTTCTGCGCCGATGCTGGTGGCGCCGGCTCCGACTGCCCGGCGGGCACCGCGAGCAGGGCGATCGCGCTCCGACCTGCGCGCGGGGCCGGGCCGGGTTCGCGCAGGTCCGGCCACTCGGACGGCCCTCGCACCCGTGGGGGACGGCCGTCGGCGCCGGCTCGGGCGGCCGGCTCGCAGGCGGGCACAGAGGTGTCCGCCGGGGACAAGTACGGGGTGGGTTCGGCGGGCGTTTCGCCGGTTTCCGGGCGATGAAGCGCATGTTTCGGTCCGCTGGTGGCCGGGTTGACCCGGCGATGCCCCCGTGACGGCTGGTTTGGCCCGGTAGTCTCGGTCTGGCAGAACTGGGTTGATCGGCGGCGTCCGTCGCCGGGCCGCCCGGGGTATGTATGGAGCGAAGTCGCCAAGAGACGAAGCGCCGAGTGAGACGTGAGGGCCGGGCAACGGTGGGTGCGCCACTGCTTGTGGATAATGCCGATCTGTCGGTGAAGACCCTGGGGGCCTGCCGGATAGATTCTCCTCTTATGCCCCTGTTGGGGGAACGGCCGACGACACAGCATTACATCGACGAGGCGGACAAGGTCCTCTACGACGACACCACGTCGATGATCGCCGCCCGGGAGGTCGACCTCGCCGAGCTACCGGGGTTCGAGCCGGCCGGCCCGCGCCGGAAGATCTACTTCGACCCGTCCAAGACCCGGGTCGGCATCGTCACCTGCGGCGGTCTGTGCCCCGGGCTGAACAACGTCATCCGCGGGCTGGTGCTGGAGCTGACCTCGCACTACCGCGTCCGGCGGATCTTCGGATTCCGCAACGGATACCAGGGCTTCATCGCCCGCTACGGCCACGACGTCGTCGATCTGACCCCGGAGAGCGTCGCGAACATCGACGACGACGGCGGGACGATTCTCGGCAGCTCCCGCGGCCAGCAGGACCCCGGCGAGATCGTCGACTGTCTCTCCCGCATGAACATCAACATTCTGTTCGTCATCGGCGGGGACGGCACCCTGCGGGGCGCCAAGGAAATCTCCCGTGTGGCCACCGAACGCGGCGAGAAGATCGCCGTCGTCGGCATCCCGAAGACGATCGACAACGATATCCCCTACATCGATCAGAGCTTTGGCTTTCAGACCGCCTTCGGCAAGGCGGCCGAGTCGATCCGTGTTGCGCATGCCGAGGCGACGTCCGCTCCCGGTGGCATGGGCGTGGTCCGCCTGATGGGCCGGCATTCCGGCTTCATCGCCTGTTACGCGACCCTGGCGAAGAGCAACGCCGACGTCGTGCTCATCCCGGAGCTGCCGTTCAAGCTGGAGGGCGAGGGCGGCCTGCTGAACTACCTGCGCCGCCGCGTGGTCGAGCGCGGGCACGCGGTCGTCGTCGTCGCGGAGGGCGCCGGCCAGGAGCTCATCACCGACCAGCCCGAGGGCTCCGACGCGTCGGGCAACCGCAAGCTGCACGACGTCGGTCCGGTGCTCTCCCGCCGGATCACCGAACACTTCGCCAACGAGGGCGTCGAGCTGAACCTGAAGTACATCGACCCCAGCTACCTGATCCGCAGCGTCCCGGCCAACCCGTACGACAACGTCTACACGATCCGGCTCGCTCATGCCGCCGTGCACGCCGCGATGTCCGGGCGCACCGAGATGGTCGTCGGCCGCTGGCGCCGCCGCTTCATCCACATTCCGATCGCCCTCGCCGTCAGCCAGCGTAACCAGGTCGACCCCGCCGGCGACCTGTGGATGTCCGTCCTCGAAGCCACCGGCCAGCCCCCCCACTTCGAGTAGCCTCCGACGTCCTTGCCTGTCCAGAGGGACGAATCGGACATGAAACCCTCTGGAAGGGCAGGGCTGCTGCGTGGCCGGGGGGCCGTCGCAGCGATGAGCGCGCCGCCTTCCACGGGCCGCGGTCGCGCTCGCGGGTGAGGCGTGGAACTCCCGTCCCGCCGGCTCCACCTGAACCGGCCCGGGCCAGGCCGGTCATCTGTTTCTGACATTCGAGCCACGCACGGGGAGTCGCGCCCTCCGCTGATCACCTGGGCACTCGACGCCAGCGGCACGCAGACCGGACGTGCCTGGGTCGTCGCGGGTTGCCCGCTTCTGACAGCGCGGTTATGTTCAGGATGCTCTATTCCTCTCCCCGACGGGGGCGTACCCCGCCGGCCGGCCCCGGGCTGCGTGCCTCCGAGGACCTTCGTGGGCCTCTGACGATCCGCGTGCCACGGGGCGGCGACGGCGCCGCCGCCGCACGAGGACGCTGACGCAGAGCCGCGATGACGAGGAGCTACATGGACACGACCCCCACCTCCTGGGACGAGACCACCGATGTCGTCGTGGTGGGCACCGGCGCCGCCGGGCTCACCGCGGCGGTCCGCGCCGCCGACGCCGGGGCGCGCGTGCTGGTGCTGGAGAAGACCGGCGTCGTCGGGGGCAGCACGTCGGTCTCGGCGGGGATCGTGTGGGTGCCGCTGAACTCCCACCAGGCCGAGTTCGACATCTCCGACACCCGGGAGGAGGCGCTCGCCTACATCCGCCGCCTCTCCGGCCGGGTGGCCGACCCCGAGCTGCTCGAGCTGTGCGTGGACCGGGGCGCGGAGATGCTCGAGTACATCGAGACGCACACCCCGCTGAAGATGACGACCATGGCGAAGTACCCCGACTACTACGCCGCCTACGACATCCCGGGGAAGAAGTACGGCGGGCGCTCGTGTGAGCCGCTGCCCTTCCCCGTGGGTGAGCTGCTCCCGGACTGGGCCGCCCGCATCCAGACCAAGGTGGCCGTGCGTGGTCAGGTGGCCCGCAACATGCTCGCCGAGGACATCGGGCAGCGCGAGCGCACCCCGGAGGAGCTGGAGCGGCGCAACCGCGAGGACGTCCGCACGAAGGGCAGCGCCATCGTCGCGGGCCTGCTGCGCGGGGTCCTCGATCGCGGCGTCGAGGTGCGCATGCAGACCCGCGCCGAGCAGCTCCTCGGCGAGGACGGCGTCGTGCGCGGGATCCGGGTCACCGCCGCGGACGGCACGACCTCCACCATCGAGACCAGGCGCGGCGTCGTGCTCGCCAGCGGCGGGTTCGAGTGGAACCGCGAGCTCGTGTCCGCGTTCATCGGCTTCGAGCTCTACCCGATCAGCCCCCAGCACGCGACCGGTGACGGGCAGATCATGGGCATGGAGGCCGGGGCGCTGCTCGGCAACATGCACTCGTTCTGGGGTTCCGGCGCGATGATGGACCCGACCGACCTCACGCTTGGCGTCCCGCTGCCGACCTTCGACGACGCCCGGGCGGCCGGCGGCACCATCATCGTCAACTCGCACGGCGACCGGTTCGTCAACGAGGCCCAGCCGTACCACGACTTCGCCCACGCCTTCGGCGAGTTCGACGCGACGACCATCGACTTCCCGAACGAGATCGCGTGGATGGTCTTCGACGAGGGTGTCCGCTCGCGCAAGCAGATCCTGTCGTTCAAGCCCGGCGACCCCATCCCCGACTGGGTCGTCACCGGCGAGACCATCGCCGAACTCGGCGAGAAGCTGGGCATCGACGCCGACCACCTCACCGAGACCGTCGCCGAGTTCAACAAGTACGCGGCCGACGGCGTCGACCCGCGCTTCGACCGGCCGCGCGGCATGACCGGCTCCAAGATCCGTCCCGTCGACCGCGCCCCGTACTACGCCGTGCGCATCTACCCGGGAACGCTGGGCACCAACGGCGGCCTGCGCACGGACGTCAACGGCCAGGTCCGCCGCGCGCGCGGCGGGGTCATCGAGGGCCTGTACGCGGCGGGCAACGCCGCGGCGAGCCCGCTCGGCTGGGGCTACCCCGGCGGCGGCACCACGCTGTGGACGGGCATGACCATGGCCTACGTGGCCGGCGAGCAGGTCGCCCACAGCCGCGCCCCCGTCGGCGTGGCCTGACCAGATCGGCATGGGGCCGGGTCCGCACCGCGGGCCCGGCCTCGCCGCGTGCGGGGTCAGTTCGCCGAGGGGACGCTCCCCGAGAGGCCGCTCGTCGGGGGATCGTTCATCGAGTCGGCGTCGAAGAAGGTGCGCAGGCTGCGGATGAGACCGGCGTCGTCGAACACGAAGTGCGTCGTCACGACGTTCTCGAGCCCGCCTCGGGCGCCGGCGTCGATCACCGACAGCGTCGTGGCCACCGCCTCGTTGCCGACCACCGCGACGCGGTCGAGCCGGAACGAGACCGACCAGTCCGGGGGGATGCCCTCGACGAAGAACCGGTGCAGGGCGTCGGCACCGCGGGCGACGACGTACCCGGCCGGATCCTCCACGAGGCAGTCGTCGCTGAACAGCGCCTCGCGGCCCGCGACGTCACCCGCCGCGTAGCTGGCGTAGTACGCGGCGATCCGCGCACGAGCGTCCGCCGGGCTGATGGTGGCCGGTACCGACGACACGAGCCTGGCCAGCAGCCGACCCGTGGAACCCTGGGCGGTCATGCGGCCACCGTCGACGGTCCCGCGATCGTGTCATCGTTGATCCACGCCATGCGCACCTGCACATCCCTTCGACGCGTTCACCCTGAACGTCCCCGCTCACGCGGCATCTCCACCTTGCACCACCGGCGCCTCACGGGCACGCCGGGCGACGTGGGGATCTGCTGCGAACCGGGTGGTCGACGAACGGGATGGTGCATCACCGTGCAGGCGCGCCCGTCCGCTGGCCGCGCGGGAGTCGGGCCCGCGCCCGGCGGGGCCCGTCACGGGTCGATGTAACGGTCGATCCACACCGCCGGTTCGTCGTCGCCGAAGAGCCGCCGCCGCTCGTCCTCGTCCTGCTGGCGTTCCTGCTCCCGGATCTTCTCGACGGTCTCCGGCGAGAACTTCGTGAATCCCCGAATTTTCTCGTTGTGCTCACGGTCCAGGCGGGCCTGGTACTCTTCGTCGGTCTCCTCGTCAGGCATGGTCATCTCCTTCCACGACGGTCTTCGGTTCCGCGACTGCGATGTCCCGGGGCGGCTGGTCATGAGCTGCCGTGGAGTGCGGACCGGCGTCGCCGTACAACGAGGCTGGACCGGTGGCGGCCGGGTTGATGTCCCGCTTGCGAAGAAAGTTCTGCCAGCCGGTCTGATCGACGATCGTGAACTCCCCGCCGAGCTCCTTCACTGCGATGACCTTCTCGTCGCCGTTCGTGTCGAAGAGGACGGCGGTGTCCACGCGGTCGATGTACCGGTCGAAGGCCTCCGCGAATCCGCGGTGCGCCGCGAGGAGCCGGTCGACCGGTACGTACCGGCCGGTCTCCTCGCCTCGGGCCATCGCGCGTTGGATGGCGGTCTCCACGTCCGCGATCGCGCCATAGAGGTGAACCTGGTATCCGCGCGCCTTCGCGGCGTCGATACGGGCGATCCCCTTCTCCGCGTCGGCGAGAACGCTGTCGAAGATGATGTCGACCCCGCGGTCCAGCGCCTCGGCGAATGCCTGCCTGGTGAGCGTGCTGCTCTCCTCGTGGACGACGTCCGCAGCGCGCGGATCACGCAGCTTTCTGATCTCCTCGAACTCCGGAATGCGCCTCTTGACGTCGTCGGGGTCCAGGCGCACCACGTTCTCCGCCGGCAGGATGGTCTTCTCGGTGAGTCCCGCGGCCAACCGGCTCTTGCCGGATCCTCCACCGCCACCCAGCAGGTAGAGGGCGGGCCGACCCCGTTCCGGGGGCTGGACGTCGCCCAGGAGATCCGTCACGATCTTCTGTCGCAGTGCGAGGCGTTCCGGACTGTTGTCGGTGTCCCGCGGCGTCAGGCGCGGATCGTCGCGCTCCAGTGCTGGTGGTGCCTCTCGTGCCGCCCATCGCACCGCTGATCGGGCATCCGGGGCCGTCGCTCTCTCGGTCGGCGCCCGGGGTGTGGTGTCGGCACGGGCATCGGTGTGGGTCGACGCTGCGGTCCCGGAGTACTCTCCGCGGCCGGACGAGTCTCTCTGGGCGGGGGGCGCCCCGCCGCGGGATTCGATGTCCGCATTCTCGCCGGTTGAATGTTTGCCGGGCGGCCGCTTTTCGCCGCCGGGCGTTCGATTGCCGCGCTCCGTTGTCTCCTCTGGTGCGGCGGCCTGGTCAGGCTGCCCGTCACCGGCTGGACGAGCGGCCGCACGAGCCGGATCGAGGAGGCTGAGTTTGCGGTCGAGCTGCAGGCGCCTGTCCTGGTCGCGGGTACGTGGCGCGTCGCCCGTCTCTACCTGTTCAGCGGCGTTTTCGGCGCGGTGGATCTCGGCGGGAGTCATCGCGGCGGTCTGGCCGAGTATGGAAGTGTCATGCATTTCCCCCGGGGCAAGCATCAGCCCATTGATGCAACCGGGAGACCATAACTCTTTTGGCGGCACGGAGAAACCGATACCGTCATCTTCGTAGTCGTCGATCTTCAAAGACTCGGTGGCGACTCCGTTGCGTAACTCCGGTCGCCATTGGACGTGAAGCATTCACGCCCATCGGGTCGGGCGCCGGCCGGCTGTGTGGATCTGCGGGAGGAATACCGGGATTCGAGGGGCGCCTCGGGGCTCGAGGATCGCGGAAACTCCTGCTCGGCGGCATCCTCGATCTTTGTGTGGACCGAGTGCTGGCCGGCCGTCGATGGTGCACACGACTGGTGGCGATCTGCTGACAGCACCGGTCCAACCGCCTCCCTCCCCGGGGAGGGAGGCGGTCCTTCCGTGGGATATTGACTACACTCGGTAGTCCCCAGTAAGGGTGGGTGCCGGGGTTGCGGGATCAGGGGCGTGTCAGCCGGGCGATCAGGGCGGCTCGTACGACGGGCCACTCGGCGCGGACGATCGAGTAGTAGGCCGAGTCGCGGGCCGTGCCGTCGGAGGCGAGTACGTGGGCGCGGCGGATGCCCTCGAAGCGGGCGCCGAGCCGTTCGATCGCCGCGCGGGAGCGGGCGTTGCGTGCGTCGGTCTTCAGGCACACCCGCAGCGCGGCCCACGCGTCGAAGGCGTGGCCGAGAAGCAGCAGCTTCGCCTCGGTGTTGACCGCGGTGCGTTGCGCCGACGCCGCCAGCCACGTCCAGCCGATCTCCGCCACCGACGGCAGCTCGTCCGACGACGGCGGCGCCCCGGCGGGTCTCGCCGCAGCCGCGCCGCCGGCCGGGGTCGTCGACGTGACGGTCGTCGTCGTGGTGGTCGTGGTGGTCGTGGTGGTGATCGAGGTGTGGGCGGCCGTGGTTCCGTCCGAGGTCGTCGCCCAGTGGAACGAGGTCGTTCGCTCCGCCCCGTCGGTCGGGTCCGCGCCGGCCGGGTTCGCGCCGGCAGGGTTCGTCGCCGGCCGCCAGAAGCCGAGGTCGAGGAAACGGGTGGCGCCCACGATCCGGCCGGCGCTACCGGAATCAGCGCTACCGGAATCAGCGCTGCCGGAATCAGCGCTGCCGGAATCAGCGCTGCCGGAATCGGCGCCGCCGGTACCCGCGGTGCCGGGGCCGGCGGGCCGCTCCCGGAGCACGAACGGGACCGCCAGGCCGCGCTCGCGTTCCGCGATGGCCGTCGCCACGTACCGGGCCATCGCCTCCGGGGTCGCCGGGACGTCGGTGAAGCCGTAGGTCCGCCGGTTCTCGGTGGCGGCGCGGACCAGACCGTCGACGTGGCCGGCGTGCATCGGTTCCAGCCGCACGCTGCCGCCGGCAAGTGTCGGCATGGTCCAGTCGGGGGGTGTGCCAGGCATGGCGCCAGCATGGCGGTAGTCCGTCCGGGCCCACCACAGGTTTTCGAGCGTTCCGGTCTTCGGGCGTTGCGGATCCCGGGCGTTCTCAGCGCAGCCCGGAGCGGACGAAGGCGTCGATGACCTGGCGCTGCATGGCGAGGTACAGCGCGAACACCGGCAGGCAGGCCAGGCCCGAGGCGGCCATCACCGCGCCCCAGTCGTCGCCCTCCTGGGTGAGGAAGCCGCGGATGCCGAGCTGGATCACCGAGTTCGCGCGCTGAAGCACGAGCGCGGGCCAGAAGTACTCGTTCCAGGCGGAGATGAACAGCAGGATCGACAGCGACGCCAACGCCGGGCGGAGGTTCGGCACGACCACCGTCCACAGCGTCGTCCACGACCCGCGTCCGTCGATGCGGGCCGCGTCGAGCAGCTCCCGCGGAAACGCCTGCATGTGCTGGCGGAGCATGAGCACGGCCAGCGCCGAGCACAGGTTCGGCACGATGACGCCCGCGAGCGTGTTCAGCAGGCCCAGGTTCGACAGCACCAGATAGTTGGAGATCATCGTCACCTGGAACGGGATGAGCCACGTCGCCACGAACGCCATGAACAGCACCGTCCGGCCGCGAAACTCCCAGGCGGCGAAGGCGTACCCGGCGAGCAGGCAGACGACGAGCTGGCCGGCGGCGGTGACGACGGCGATGACGAGGGTGTTGCCGAGCAGGCCCACGACGTCCAGGCTGTCGAAGACCTGCCGGTAGTTACCGAGGCTCAGCGGCCAGGGCAGCAACGACTGGTCGAAGGTGTCGCCGCGGCGGCGGAACGAGCTCGCGAACATCCAGTACACCGGGAAGAGGCTGATCAGGCTCACCAGGGCGAGCATGGAATGGCTGGTCGCGGCCCGCAGGCGGGATGTCCGCACGCTGCTCATCGTGTTCGTGTCCTCGGCTCGGCGGGGCAGACGGGTGTCGGTCGGGGCGGCGGACGGGCGTTGGTCGGGGCGGCGCGGCGCCGCTCAGTTGTCGGCGAAGCTGTAGCGGTCGGCGAGTTTCACCAGAATTGCGGCGACGACGGCGAAGATGGCGAAGAACGCGATGCCGGCGGCCGAGGCGAGACCGGAGTCGAGGCTGCGGAAGCCGTACTCCCAGAGCAGGTAGTAGACGTTCGTGGAGGAGTCCGCGGGCCCGCCCTGGGTGAGCACGTCGAGGAGCGGAAACGTCCACTGGCCGGACAGCAGCACCGTCATGAGCAGCATGAACAGCAGCGTCGAGCGCAGCAGCGGCAACGTCACCCAGCGGGTCACCTGCCAGCGGGAGGCGCCGTCCATCTCGGCCGCCTCGGCGTAGTCGGCGCTGATGCCGGTCAGGCCGGCCGAGACGACGAGGGTGGCGAAACCGAGGATCTGCCAGGCACAGATGGCGAGGATGGAAAGCAGCGCCGTCCGCTCCTCCCGCAGCCAGTTGTAGGAGCCGAGTCCGAGCGCGTGGTTGACGATTCCCTTGGGGTCCAGCAGCCAGCGCCACACCGCGGCCGTGGCGACCGGCGCCATGAGCATCGGCAGGAAGATCAGTGCACGGTACGTCGACCGCGAGCGGCCGCCCAGGTTCCGGATTCCCAGGGCGACGGCGGTGGGCAGGATGATCGAGAAGGGGATCAGGCCGAGCATGTACCAGAGCGTGTTCGTGGCGGCGCCGCGCAACTGGGGGAGGGTGAACACCCGCCGGTAGTTCTCGAGCCCGACGTAGGTCCGCGGCGAGGTGGGCAGCAGGTTCCAGTGGTAGAAGGAGAGCTGGACGGCCTCGACGATCGGTTTGTACGTCCACAGCACCAGGCAGGCCAGGCCCGGCAGCAGGTAGAGATAGGGCGGCAGGGCGCCGAGCGCCCGCCGGGCGAGCGGCGGGCGGGCCGCCTGGATCCGCCGGGCCGGGAGCGCCACCGCGGCCCCACCGCCGCCGGAGATCCTCGCGGCGCCGGACGGCGCGACTTCGACAAACACGGTCTGGAACTTCCTCTCCGGCAGACGGACGCCACCCCCGTGCGGGGCCCGACCGGGCCACGCACGGGGCTACGCGCTCCCGCGCGCTCGCTGGGCTGTTCTCGCTGGGCTGTTAGAGGGCGGCGTGGGTGGCCTGGGCCGCGTGGGCGGTGTACTCGGCGGCGTGGCGGGTGAGATCGTCCAGGCTCATGTCGTAGAGCACGTCGGCGGGGCCGATCGGCACCGTGGTGGCCACCGCGCCGGTCGGGTAGACGTCGACCCGGGTGTACTCGCCGCCCACCAGCCCCGTCATCCGGTCGGCGGGCCCCACCACCTGGGCCCGGTAGGCGGTGGCACCCGCCACCCACACCGGGACCCCGCCGAGCACGCCCGCCGACGCGTGATGAGCATGCCCGGTCAGCACGATCTTCACGTCGCTGCCGGCGAGGACGGCCGCGAGGCGTTCCGGCTCGGCGAGCAGCAGCGTGTTCACCGCGGCGATCGGGGAGGGCACGGGCGGGTGGTGCAGGGCGAGCACCGTCCCGGCGGGCGCCGGGGTGGCCAGCTCGTCGGCGAGCCAGCCCAGTTGGGCGGTGCTGAGGAGACCGCCGTGCTGGCCCGGCTCGGTGCTGTCGAGCACGACGACCCGCAGGTCGTCGACCCAGTGCGTGTAGTCGTAGGGCTCGGTGGTCGGCTCCACGCCGAGCAGCCCCGCCCGGAACGGGCCACGCGCGTCGTGGTTGCCCATCCCGTAGAGGACCGGCACCCCCATCCGGGCGGCGACCGGCTCCACCAGTTCCCGCAGCCGCCGGTAGGCCAGCGGATCGCCGCTGTCGGCCAGGTCGCCGGTGAGCAGCAGGACGCCGATCCGCAGCGGGGACGCCTCGAGCTGGGCGAGGACGGCCGCCAGCACGGCGTGGGTGTCGACCTTGTCGTACAGCAGCTCGCCCGGTCGGACGATGTGGGTGTCGCTGATCTGGATCAGGGTGTGGGTGGGCGTGGGGGCGTTCGAGGCGGGCAGGGAGAGCACGGGCGTCCCTTCCGCGGACGTGGCGAGCAGGTCCGTCGGGGTCACTTGGGCGGCAGGAGGGTGGTGGCCTGCTTCTGCGCGGCGGCCATCGTGGCGGCGGGGTCCTTGCCGCCGAAGACGGCGCCCTCGACCGCGGACATCATCGTGTCGCTGATCTGCAGGTAGTTGTCGCCGGGGAAGGACTCCCACGGCTGCAGCCGGGTGAGCTGGTCGAGGTTGGGCCTGATGAGCGGGTTCGCCTTCGCCCACGCCTGCAGGCCGTTCGGGTCGTCGATGAGCCCGGTGCGCAGCGGCAGGTAGCCGATCTTCGAGGAGATCTGGGTGTAGGCGTGGTCGCTGGTGAGGAACTTGATCAGTTCCCAGGCGGCGCGCTGCTTGGCCGGGTCCTTGCTGAAGACGGCCAGGCCGGAGCCCGAGTTGGTGGGGACGACCGGCTTCGACCCGAACGACGGCTCCTGCGAGGCGCCGAGCTCCCAGTTGTTCGCCCTGGCCCCGGCCATGAACAGCCCCTGCACGGCGCTGGTCTCCAGGATCATCCCGAGCTGCCCGCCGCTGAACGCCTTGAACGCCTGCTGCTGGTCCAGGTTGGGCATGGCGCCGCTGTGGGCCAGGTCGGCCGCGGTCGACACCGCCGCGACGGCCGGCGCGTCGCCGAACGACAGGGTCCGGCCGTCCGCGGACATCACCCGACCCCCCGAGGATCGGACCAGGCTCTGGAAGCACCAGACGGCGGCCTTCGTCAGGCAGTCGACGACGATGCCGTCCCTGCCGGTCCTGGCCTTGATGGCGAGGGCGGCGGTCCTGACGTCGGCCCAGGTCTTCGGCGGGTTGGCCGGATCCAGCCCGGCCTGGGTGAACAGCGTCCTGTTCAGCCAGAGCACCGGGGTGGAGAAGACGTAGGGCACCGCGTAGGTCCTGCCGTTGACGTCGCCGAGGGTGCGCGCGGTGGGGGCGAACGGGTGGGCGCCGCCGAAGTTGGCCTGCACGGCGTCCCGTCCGACCAGGGTGTCCAGGGGCTGGGCGCCGAGGCTGCCGGCGGCGAACCGCAGCGCGTCGAACGTGACCTGGGCGACGTCGGGCGGGCTGCCCGCGAGCACCTGGTTCTTGACGCTGGTGACGTAGTCGCCGTTCGTGGTGCTCTGCGGCGGCTGGCCCTTGACGGTGATGTTGGGATGCGCGGCCTGGAAGTCGCGCAGCAGCCCCTCGATGATCGGCTTCCAGGTGCCCGTGCTGGTGAGGTTGTAGCTCTCGAAGACGATGGAGACCTTCTGGTCGGCGGCGAGTTCGGGGATCGTCGCGGTCGCGCCGGCACCGGCGTTCGCGCTGGACGGCGTCGACGAGGAGGTCGCGCACGCGGAGGCCAGCGCGGCGATCAGCACGAGGCCGGCTGCGGCACGCAGCAGGCGTGGTCGGGCCACGGTCATGCTCCCTGGGGGATCGATTGGGTCCTGGCTCGGGTGTGGCGGGTGGCTCGGGTGTGGCGGGTGGCTCGGGTGTGGCGGGTGGCTCGGATGCGGCGGGTCAGACGCCGGCGGCGGCCGGAGTCGCGGTGGTCGGATCGGGGAGTACCGGCGTCCCGGCGGCGACGGCGGCCGTCACCGTCGGCTGGTCGGTCGGCTGCTGCCAGGTCAGGCGACGCCCGCTGGCCCGGTCGAACAGGTGGACGCGGGCCGGGTCGACGCCGAGGCGGGTCCGGTCACCGATCGCGAGTCCGATCGGCCGCGGCCCGCGCAGCGCCAACGCCTGCCCGTGCACGTCGCACCAGGCCACCTCCTCGCTGCCCAGGTTCTCGATCGCGGTGACGACACCGTCGATCTCCGCGTCCGGGTGGTGCTCGGCGGTGGGGTTGCCGGCCGGGATCCGACGCAGGCTTTCCGGGCGGATGCCGAGGGTCACCTCGCGCTGCGGCGCCGTGCCCGGCCACAGCGGGAGGCGCAGGCCCGGGGCCTGCACCGTCAGCATCGGGCCGGCCGCCTCGATGCGGGCCGCCAGCAGGTTCATCGGCGGCGCGCCGAGGAAGCCCGCGACGAACACGGACGCCGGGGTGTCGTACACCTCCGTCGGCGTGCCGACCTGCTCCACCCGGCCGCCGCTGAGCAGCGCCACCCGGGTGGCCATCGACATCGCCTCCACCTGGTCGTGGGTGACGTAGACGAAGGTGCGCCCGAGCCGGCGGTGCAGGGCGGTGAGCTCGGTGCGGGTGGCGGTGCGCAGCTTGGCGTCGAGGTTGGACAGCGGCTCGTCCATGAGGAACGCCTGCGGGTCGCGGACCAGCGCGCGGCCGAGGGCGACCCGCTGGCGCTGACCGCCGGACAGCTCGCGGGGTCGGCGGGCGAGCAGGTGGTCGAGTTCGAGCTGCCCGGCGACCTCGCGGACGCGGCGGCGGATCTCGGCCCGGGGCACGCGGGCGGCCCGCAGCGGGAAACCGATGTTGCGTTCGACGGACAGGTGCGGGTAGAGCGCGTAGCTCTGGAAGACCATCGCGAGGTCACGCTGGCGGGCCGGCAGGTGGGTGATGTCGCGCTCGCCGAGCAGGATGCGGCCCTCGCTCGGCTCCAGCAGGCCCGCGATCATCCGCAGCAGCGTCGTCTTCCCGCACCCGCTCGGGCCCAGCAGCACGAGGAAGTCGCCGTCGGCCACCTCGAGGGAGATGTCATCCACGGCGCGGACATCGCCGAAGGTCCTCGTCAGGCCCTCGATCCGGATCTCTGCCACCAGCACTCCAGGTAACGTCCGTTCCGGAAGCAGGACAGCTCCCGGTTTCCTGTTACCTGGGCAGCGTCGAACACCGAGATGAACGGTCTTCGACGGACGGGAAACGGACGGTGGTCACTTATCGCAACGGTTCGGCCTGGCGTCTGGCGAGAGGGGCACGATTCGACCTGGTCACGGCGCTGACGGTGCCGCCCTTGCCTGCTACGGACAGTGAGAAGATCGGTGGAATGTGTACCTGCGGCCAGGTGTCCATCGCTGCCTGGGCCCGTCGCCGTGCTCGGCCCCCTACGGCTCCGGCGGACCTGCCGGCTCGGCCCGCACCGAGTGGCCGAGGACGTCCGGGACCAGGGACGACGCTCGTTGCGGGTCGTTCTCCCGGCGCAGCCCGACGGCGAGTTGCAGCGCGTTGAGCAGCAGCAGGGACGCCAGCCGGCTGGCGATCGTGTCCGTGCCGACCGGCCAGTCGGGCGTGCCGATGACGAGGGTGATGTCGGCGATCTCGGCCAGCGGGCCCGACGTGTAGCTGGTGATCCCGATGACCGGGGCGCCGGCGCTGCGGGCGGCCTCGGCGGCGCGCAGCGTCGGCTCGTTCGCGCCGGAGGAGGTGATGACCAGGCAGACGTCGGTGGGCGCGAGCAGTCGGGCCGCAATCTCCTGGATGATCGAGTCACCCGGCGCCTCCGCGGGGCGGCCGATGCTGAGGAAGCGCAGCGCCGCGTCCTGGGCGACGGGTCCCGAGCCGCCGTTGCCGACGATGAGCAGCCGCCCGGCGGAGTCCAGCAGGTCGACCGCCGGGGTGAGGCTGGCGCGGTCCAGCGGCCCCAACGCGTCGGCGAGCACCTTCGCAGCCGCCTCGAACACGGTGTCGACCAGGCGCTCGACCGGATCCCCGGCGCCGGCGCGGCCGACCTCGCCGCGCAGCGCCGCCGCCCCCGCCTCCCGGGCCAGCTCCACCCGGAAGTGCTGGAACCCGCGGAAGCCCAGCGACTGGCAGGCCCGGACCACGGTGGCCGCCGAGGTCCCCGCCGCCTCCGCGAGCTGGGCCGCGGACCACTCCACCACCTCCCCCGGACGGGCCAGACACACCTCGGCCACCCGCTGCTCGCTCGGCACGAGGCTCGGCAGCGTTGCGCGGATGGCCGCGAACAGCCCGCCCGGACGGACTGCACCGGCCGGCCCGGTGAAGGGAGTCGCCATGATGGAGGTCTTACACGCTGAAGGTGACGAGCCGGGTGACCCTCCCGGGCTGCCGGTTCAGATCGCGCCGAGGGCCTCGTGGACGAGCGCGGCGACCTGGTCGGTCTCGGTGAGGAAGCCGTCGTGGCCGCTGCGGGAGTGCACGACGCGCAGCGGGACGCCGGTGAGCGTGGCGATGTCCTGCTGCAGCCGCAGCGGGTAGAGCCGGTCGGAGTCGACGCCCGCGACGGTGAACGGCACCGGGCAGGCGCGCAGCGCCGCGGCGAACCCCCCGCGGCCCCGCCCGACGTCCTGCGTCATCATCGCCCGGGTCAGGGTGACGTAGCTGCCGGCATCGAACCGGCGGGCCAGCTTTCCGGCGTGGTGGTCGAGGTAGGAGGCCACCTCGAACTGGCCGTCCGCGCGGGTCCGGGCGGCGAAGCGATCCTCCAGCTCCTCCTCGCTGCGGTAGCTGATCTGGGCCATCCGGCGGGCCAGGCCCATCCCCGCGGCGGGCCCCGTCCCCGCGTCCGGCCCTCTCCCCGTTTCCGCGGTCAGTCTCTGCCCCGTCGGCAGGCGGTAGTAGTCGCCGCCGTGCCAGCCCGGATCATCGGTGATCGCGCGAACCTGCACCGCGTACAGCCCGATCTGTTCCGCCGTCGCGGTGGCGCCGCAGGCCAGCACCACGACCCGCCCGACCCGGTCCGGATGGCCGACGGCCCACTCCAGCGCCCGCATCCCGCCCATCGACCCGCCGACGACGGCCGCCCAGCGCCGCACGCCCAGGGCGTCGGCGACCGCCACCTCGGCGGCGACCTGGTCGGCGATGGTGATCTCGGGCCAGCGCCCGCCCCAGGGGCGGCCGTCCGGCGCGGTCGTGGCCGGACCGGTCGTGCCCTGGCAGCCGCCCAGGACGTTGGGGCTGACGACGAACAGCCGGTCGGTGTCGAGCGCGCGGCCCGGCCCGATCAGCCCATCCCACCAGCCCGCGCTCGGATGGCCCGGTTCGGCGGGACCGGCCGCGTGGCTGTCCCCGGTGAGGGCGTGCAGCACGAGCACCGCGTTGCCGGCGTCGGCGTCCAGCCGGCCCCAGGTCTCGTACGCCACCCGCACGCCCGCCAGCGCGCCGCCGCGCTCCAGGCGCAGCGGGCCGGGCAGCTCGGCGAAGCGGCGCCGCCCGACCGGGTCGACCCCCGCCCGCCACGCGCCGGACACGGCCAGCATCCGGTCGTCCTGCGGCGTCCCGTCACGGGGGTCGAGGGTCGCCCCGTCGGGGGAGGCCGTCTGCGACGCCGGTCCGGTCGGCGCGGCGGCCGGACCGGCGCCTGTCGGCTCAGCTCTTGGCCGCACGGAACCCCGCGTCGAGGTCGGCGAGGATGTCGTCGATCCCCTCGATGCCGACCGACAGCCGGATCAGGTCGGGGGTGACCCCGGTCGCGGCCTGCTCGGCTTCGGTGAGCTGGGAGTGCGTCGTCGTCGCCGGATGGATGATCAGTGAGCGCGCGTCGCCGACGTTGGCCAGGTGGCTGAACAGCTCGACCCCCTCGACGAACTTCCGCCCGGCCGCGGCCCCGCCGGCGATGCCGAACGACAGGATGGCCCCCGCGCCGCGGGGCAGCACCCGCTGCGCCCGGTCGTACCACTTCGACGACGGCAGCCCGGGGTAGGCCACCCAGCTCACCTCGTCGCGCGCCTCGAGCCACTCGGCCACCCGCTGGGCGTTCGCGGTGTGCCGCTCGACCCGCAGCGACAGCGTCTCCAGCCCCTGCAGCAGCAGGAACGAGTTGAACGGCGAGATCGAGGCGCCGATGTCGCGCAGGAGCTGCACGCGGGCCTTGGCGATGTAGGAACCGTGGCCGAGCGCCTCCCAGTAGACCAGCCCGTGGTAGCTCGGGTCGGGCGTGGTGAAGTTCGCGAAGCGGCCGGACGCGCCGAAGTCGAACCGGCCGCCGTCGACGATGACACCGCCGATCGCCGTGCCGTGGCCGCCGATGAACTTCGTCGCCGAGTGCACGACGATGTCCGCGCCGTGCTCCAGGGGGCGGTACAGGTACGGGGTGGCCAGCGTGTTGTCGACGATGAGCGGGATGCCGTGGGCGTGGGCGACCTCGGACACCCCGGCGGTGTCGAGGATGTCGCCGCGCGGGTTGCCGATCGTCTCGCCGTAGAAAGCCTTCGTGTTCGGGCGGACGGCGTCGCGCCACTGCTCCAGATCGTCCGGGTCCGCGACGAAGGTGACCTCGATGCCGAGCTTCGGCAGCGTGTAGTGGAACAGGTTGTACGTCCCGCCGTACAGACTGGACGAGGACACCACGTGGTCGCCGGACTCGGCGAGGTTGAGGATCGCCAGCGTCTCGGCGGCCTGTCCGGACGCGGTCGCCAGCGCCCCGACGCCGCCCTCCAGCGTGGAGATGCGCTGCTCGAACACGTCCTGCGTCGGGTTCATGATCCGGGTGTAGATGTTGCCGGGCTCGCCGAGGGCGAACAGGGCGGCCGCGTGGTCGGTGTCGCGGAAGACGTAGCTCGTCGTCTGGTAGATCGGCACCGCCCTGGCGCCGGTCGCCGGGTCGGGCTGCGCGCCCGCGTGGATCTGCTGGGTTTCGAACGACCAGCTCTCGGCACTCATTGGGTGACTCTCCCCGTGTCGGTGTGGTGTGGCTGCGCTGTGGTGAGGGCTGCGCTGTGGTGTGGCTGCGCTGTGGTGTGGCTGCGCCGTGGTGAGGGCTGCGCCGTGGTGAGGGCTGCGCTGTGATGGGGCGACAGTTGCGGGTGCGGGCGGCAGGATGCCGGGCTCGCCGGGCCGCCGTCCACCACCAAGGGACGTGACGTGGTTGTGACGCGGACGTGGCCTGAGCGTGCCGCGGCCCGTGGCGGGACGTCGGCCGGGCCGGTCACCGGCGCCGGCGCGCCCGGGGTCGGTGGACGGGATGCCGACGAACGGTCGCGACGAAACAGCCCGGTCAGCGACCGGAGAAC
Organism: Frankia alni ACN14a; assembly: GCF_000058485.1. NCBI lineage: Bacteria > Bacillati > Actinomycetota > Actinomycetes > Frankiales > Frankiaceae > Frankia > Frankia alni. The sequence goes on along the minus strand of NC_008278.1, from coordinate 4,735,769 downwards.
GCCACGAGGCGGGCGGTGCCGCGCGGCCGCCGGACGGCCTGGACGCCGGAGTTCGGGCATCCCACGGAACATCGCACGGCGGCGCGAAACCGTCGCGGATGTCCGACGTGTGACCTCACGGTTGACGACGCTAGCAGCGCGACGCGCCGTTGTCTGCGCCCGCCGGCCCCCCGTTCGCCCCCCGTTCGCCCCCCGGTCGCATCGGTGAAACACACCTGCCCGGCGCACCCGTGATCCGGACGCCTGGGGGCGGGCGTGCGGTCGAGGCGGGTGACGGACGGGGGGTGGGAAGGGTGAGAGTAGACGAATGACTCGTCTCGTCCTCGGTCCCATCCAGCGCCACCCGGACGGCTCCGGTGTCACCGTCTGGGTGGAGACCGATGCCGCCTGCGAGATCCTGCTCGCCATCCCCTCGCAGGGCGGGGGCGAGACCGTCCACGACGCGGCGGGCGAGGCCCCCGTGGGACGGGTCGCGGGCCGCGCGTCGACGTTCGAGGTGGCCGGGCACCACTACGGCCTGGTCGTCGCCGAGGGGCTCGTGCCCGGGAAGCCGGTCCCGTACGAGGTGTGGCTGACGGGGACCACGCAGCCGGCGCCCGTGCGGGTCTGGCCCGAGCCCGGGGCGCCGCCGAGCCTGCTGCGGCCCGTCGGCGGCGACGCGCCGGTGCGGATCGTCTTCGGCTCGTGCCGCGTCACCGCGCCGCAGGAGCCGCCGTTCACCCTCAACGCCGACGACGACAGCCAGGGCCTGGGCACGGACGCCCTGCACGCCCTCGCGCTGGAGCTGCCCACGCGCGACCCCGCCAGCTGGCCGGGCGCCCTGCTGCTGCTCGGCGACCAGGTCTACGCCGACCACGTCTCCCCGCGGACCGCCGCGCGGATCCGGGGGCGACGCGACGTCGCCACCGCGCCGGGGGAGGAGATCGCCGACTTCGAGGAGTACACCTGGCTCTACCAGGAGGCCTGGTCGCAGCCGGAGATCCGCTGGCTGCTGTCCACGGTCCCCACGGCCATGATCTTCGACGACCACGACGTGCGCGACGACTGGAACATCTCCGCGGCGTGGCGCGCCCGGATCAGGACCGAGCCCTGGTGGGACGCGCGGATCACCGGCGGGATCATGGCCTACTGGCTGTACCAGCACCTGGGCAACCTGAGCCCGCGGGAGCGTGACCGGGACCCGGTCCACCGCGCCGTCGTCGCGGCCGGCACGCCGGGCCCGACCGGCCCGACGGGCACCGCCGGCCCCGGCCCGTCCGCGGAGGACCTGCTGCGCGCCTTCGCCCGGCGGTCGGACGCCGACGCCGACCGGCCCCGCCCCGACCAGGCGGACGTCGACGCCGACCGGGCGGTGCGGTGGAGTTTCCGCTGGGACCTGGGCCGCACCCGGCTGGTCGTGATCGATTCGCGGGCGACGCGGGTCGTCGCGGCGGACGGCACGCGGGCGATGGTCGACGCCGCCGAGTGGGCCTGGGTGCGCCGGCAGACCGAGCACACCGGCGAGGTCGACCACCTGCTGCTCGGCACGTCGGTGCCGTACCTGCTCAGCCCACTGATCCACAACGTCGAGGCGGCCAACGAGCAGATCGCGGCGGGTCGGTGGGGCCACCGCGCGGCCGCCGCGGCCGAGCGGCTGCGCCAGGCGCTGGACCTCGAACACTGGGCGGCGTTCGGCGCGTCCTTCGACGCGATGACGGAGCTGCTGCGCGCCGTCAGCGCCGGCGAGCACGGCCCCGCCCCGGCCAGCGTCGTCGTGCTGTCCGGCGACGTTCACCACGCCTACCTCGCCCGCGCGGACCTGTCGAAGGTCGGTCCGGCCAATCCGCGTAGTCCGGGCGGCGCGGGCGTGCCGGTCTGGCAGGCGGTCTGCTCGCCGTTCCGCAACCCGCTCGGCCCCGGGATCCGTCGGATCGACGCGTTGTCCCGCCGAGCCCCGTTCGCCGTCGCCTCGGGCGCGGTCGCGCGACTGGCCGGCGTGCCGCGGCGGGCGCTGCGCTGGAAGGTGACCGACGGCCCCTGGTTCGACAGCCAGCTCGCCGTGCTGGAGCTCGACGGCCGCGCCGCCCGGCTGACCGTGTCGAAGACCGAGCCGGACGGCACCCCCGGCGGCCTCGACCCCGTCCTCGTCGCCGACCTCACCCCCCGAGGCTGAGATCGACCCACTATCACTGACATCGACGGTCATCGCCAGGAGAATCAGGACCGCGTTTCAGTTGCCGCCAGGCATTTCAGAATAGTGGCAAAGTTTTGATATATGGAGCAGGAGCTGAAGGGGTTGAAGGTGACGGCTTTCGGCTTGGCTGTCAGGAGATTCTTCAAGAACTCGCCGTTCTTCAGGCCGAAGGTAGCTTTTCCCCAGTCGGCTGCGGACAGTCTCTCGCGTAGTCCGGCGGGATATCCGTTCCAGCCGACGAGGTCCGGGAAGCGCCACGTGTGATAGGCGTTCTCCGGCGGCTCGTCACCAGATCTTGCGGGACGGAAGCTGTGGGTTGACGCGCCGTCCTTGTGGTAAACAATCTTCGGATGGGTGCCGGTCCAGCGGATCGCGCTGGCCGGGTAGGTGTCGAATTCTCCATGTGCCGAGGTTGCGACATATTTCGCCTGGTTGTTCTGTACCCAGACGACGACGTGTTCCCAGTCGTGCCAGTGGCCGCCTCCGGCAAAGGTGAACTGGTCTTTTTCGAAGTAGAGCCCGTAGAGGATTGCGCACCAGCCATTGCTGCAGTAATGGCGGGAGTATCCGTTGGTGTTGTCGAGGTCACTGCGGTCGTGGCAGCTGCCACCGAGCGAGCCTGTTGGCTTGAGCCCGCTGTTCAGCACTCCGGTGGGGCCGATCGCAGGGGTGGGATAGCAGCCGTCGCTGTCATAGTCGTATGCCGGCTGGAAGGTCCGCTCGAAGCTGTCCGCATTGCCAGGCAGTCGCTGAGGCGGAGACGAGGTGGCCGCGCCGGCCGGTACCGCCGCGACGCCAAGCAGGGCGACCGTCAGGACCCCGGCGACAGCTATCAGCCTTGAAGCGGGACCGGACGTAGCGCGAAACCGACGGGGAGCCGCTGACCCCGCCTGGCCGAATGCGGTCGGAATCCGTTTCCGTGGTCGACGAGGCATTGCCGCGGCCCCCGCCTGTCTTCCGAGTCTTGTCAACTCTCACTCCTGGGTTCGTCGAGTGCCTGGTGGAGTCGGCGCAGCGGTTGATCGGCGTCAGAAGCGGACCTAGTCCTGCGCGAGGTTGCAGTCCGTCGTGGTCCCTCGGGTGCTCCGGTCCGTTGGTTCACCGCTGCGCGCAGTCGAGAGCGGCCCGGGAAAACTGGCCGCCAGGCATGGCCTCAGGTGCGACACTAGGTCCCGCCCAGCTAAAACGGAATGAGTAGAACTACGTAGCGATCGGGGATGCACGATGATCAGTCCTCGCAGGTACCACCAGGTTCTCGATCTTGCTCGCGAGCTCTACAGTCGCCATCCGGCGGAGATCGACTACGGGGTGATGGCGCAGGTCCTGCAGGACGTTCTGGAGTGCCCTGTGTGCGTATTCTCCGAGGTGGGTATGTCGAAAGATGGCGCGCTTGGTGTTGGCTGGCCGACAACTCGAATCGATGCATCCGAGATCACCGCGGTAACCTTGCGCAATATGCGACGGCACCCGCTGATCCGACACTACGTGAAAACCTCCGACCGTCGGCCGCTGACGGTGACGGATTGGATCTCCCTACGGGAATGGAAATCATCGGAGGCCGGCTCGGATATCTACGCCGCGGTCAACTTCTATGATCACATCGCGATCCCCCTGGACTCGCCTCCGGGTACGATGCGTTCTTTCGCCCTGGGGCGGGACGATGGCCCGTTCACGGACCAGGAGCGGGAGTTGATACTCGCTCTCCACCCGCTTCTGATCGCCATGGATGGCAAGGCGAGGCGACTCCAGCAGCAGAGGCCGACCCCACTGACAATCACCGAGGGAAGGATCATGCACCTGGTCCGGGATGGCTTGACCAGTCGTCAGATAGGCATCCGGCTGAATAGGTCGCACCGCACGGTGGAAAAGCACCTGGGGTCGATCTACGGCAAGCTCGGTGTTACCAACCGGATCGATGCCGTCAACGCCTTCACCGCGAAGGTGGCAACTGGAGAGGATCTGCCTGCAGGTCCCATCCCCTGATCGACCGTCTCCGAGACCCCTCGCAGCACCAGGGCGCGTACCCACTTTCGGTCATGGGGTGGTGGGTGGAAGGCGCCGTGACTGGTGCCGGTCGTGGTTGCGTTGGCAATTGCAGGAGGTTGGTGACGGTCTTCGCCGCCGCCGGCGCCCAAAACCTCCTGCATCTGCTGGCTGCGGGGTGACGGAGACGACCGTGACCGATGTTCGTATCTGTGCGTGATCGGTGGGGTGCGGGGAATGCTTCCGTACGAGCCTCAACTCCGGTAATCATGGTCTTCATGATCACGACGTGTTCCCGCATCCACGCTCGACGGGCCCGGATCTCGTGGCACAGACAGGCTGTCAGATCACAATCGGATACACGATCTAGGTGATGGCCAGTTCCGAGGCGAGGCCGGCGCGGGTGGCGAGTTCGACGGCGAGCTCGCGGGCCCGGGGCAGGATCGCCGGGAGGTCGGCGGTGAGGATGCGGGCGTCGGCGACGATCCGTTCGCCGTCGACCCAGACCCCGGCGATGTCCCGGGTGCCCGCGCAGTACACGACGGCCTGGTAGGGGTCGTGCACGAACGCCATCGACGGGCTCGCCTCGGCGAACAGCACCAGGTCGGCGGCCTTGCCCACGTCCAGGCTGCCGACGGTGTCGTCGAGGCCGAGGGCGCGGGCGCCGCCGAGGGTCGCCATCCGCAGCACCGCCGGCGCGGTCAGGACGTCGGCCTGCTGGTGGTGCACCTTCTGTAGCAGCGCCGCGGCCTTGACGGTCTCGAGCATGTTCTGGCTGTCGTTGCTGGCCGCGCCGTCCACCCCGAGGCCGACGGGCACCGCGTCCCGCAGCAGCCGTGGCACCTGGCACACCCCGCTGGCCAGGATCATGTTCGACACCGGGCAGTGCGCCACCGCGACCGCATGCCGGCGCAGCAGCGCGACGTCGTCGTCGGAGAGCCAGACGCAGTGCGCGGCGACCGTCTGCGCGTCGAGCAGGCCGAGGCGGGCGGCGACCTCGATGGAGCTGGCCCCGCGGCTCGTGCGCGACGCCGTCACCTCCTCCCGGACCTCGTGCAGGTGGACGTGCAGCCGGTCCGTCTCGGCCAGCAGCGACCGGGTGGCCGCGAGCAGCGCGTCGCTGCTGGCCGGGATGGTGGCCAGGCCCACCCGGAACCGGGTGCGCCGCGAGGCCGCCGCGGCCTGCGCCAGCGCGTGATGTTCGGCGACGATCGCGTCGATCGAGCGGTCGTGCGGGACGTCCGCCGGGCCGAACGAGACGTCCCCGCGCACCCCGACGACGTCGAGTGCGTCGACGATCCCGGGGGTGACCGGCGAGCGGCCCGGCGCGGAGCAGAACATGTCGCCGACCGTCGTCACCCCCGACAGGGCCATCTCGGTCGCCTTCAGCACGGTGCCCACGAAGGCCATCTCGCGGGTCAGGTGCGCCTCGATCGGCTCGACCACGTGGACGAACCACTCCCACAGCGTGTGGGTCTCCCCGATGCCGGTGACCAGGCCCTCCGAGAAGTGCCCGTGGCAGCTCACGAAGCCGGGGGTGATGATCCCGCCGCCGTCGCCGAGGACCGGCAGGCCCGGGAACCGCGCCGCGATCGCGGCGTACCCGTCCACCGCGGCGATGCGCCCGTCGACCACCGCGACAGCGCCGTCGCGCACATGGCCGGCCGCGCCCATGGTCAGCACATGCCGGGCCCGGAGCACGAAACTCGCCGGACTCCCGGCGCTCGTCGGATCGGCCGTGGTGGCGGTGGTGGCGGTGGTGGCGGCCGTGGTGGTGATGGCGGTGGTGGCCGCGGTGGCGGTGGTGCCGTGGACGCCGGGAGCGGGTGCGGCGACGGCGGCGGGATCGGTCACCTAAGTCCAATGCTCTTGTCGATGTACTGGTTGGTGAACAGGTTGGCGGGGGTGAGGCCGCTGCGCACCGGCTTCTTCTGGCCGGCGTAGATCGGGGTCAGAATCTGGATCATCCGCGCGACACGGCTCTGCTCCATGTCGCCGATCGTCGCGTTCGAGCCGTTGGAGACCAGCGCGCGGTCCTTCATCGTCTGGACGGCGAACGCGGCGAGCCCCGGCGAGTAGTTCCACACCGACGCCTTGTCCGCCTTGACCGCCCTGATGATGAGCCCGTTCGCCGCCTGCGGGTGGGCGAGGAAGTCGACCTGTGAGCGCTGGACGATCGGGACCAGCTTCTTCAGGCACGGGGCGAGCTTCGCCTCGTCGCCCGTACGGACCGACAGCGCCTGGCCGTACACCGGGTAGCCGGTGTCGTTGACGAGCTGGAGGTCGACGTCGTAGCTGTGCCCGTCACCGAGCTCGTTCTTGTAGATGTAGGGCTCCGAGGTGGCGAAGCCGGCCTCGGCGACCTTGCCGTCCTCGGCGACCCAGCGTGACGGCGAGCCGTCGTAGCTGCCGTCGACCTGGCCCCGGCGCAGGATGCCGGCGCCGAGCAGGTACTGCATGTAGGCGTCGGTCTCGTAGTACAGGACCTTGGTGTCGGTCTGGCCGATGTCGACCAGCGTCGTGAAGTTCGGGTGCTTGCTCTTGTCCCACATGATCATTCCTGGGCTGACCTCGAACGGCGCGAACACCGCTCTGGTCGGCTGGGAGGCCGAGTTCTGGATGGCCTCGTCCGTGGAGACGATCCCCAGGTTGATCGACTTGTCCAGGTACATCTGGGCGCTGACCTGCTCGGAGCCGATGGCCGGGCCGCCGAACCGGACCTCGATGTTCACCCCGGTGTCCTTGCCGCCGGAGACGAGGGAGCCGGTGATCCGCTTCTTGCCGGTGTCGACCTTCGCGTCCGGCCCGAGCAGGTTGTACAGGAATCCGTACTCGGATTCGGCGAACCAGTCGGTCTGGACCACGACGGTGGCGGGGCAGGCGCCGGTCAGGTCGAGTGCGCCGCCGGACGCGACGGCCGGCGCCGCGGAGGTGGACCCCCCGCCGGGGGATCCGGCGGCGGACCCCCCGCCGGAGTCCCCGCTGCACGCCGACAGGGTCAGGGCGAGCGCCGTGCCGAAGGCGACGGCGGCTCCTCGTCGGAAACGTCCCATGGTGCTCCCTCTCGTGAAGACCCCGGGGCCGTGGAACCTCCGCGGCCCGGGTGTGACACAGCCCCGCGGGCCGGCCGGCGCCACCGTGAGCGGTGGGCGCGGCCACCCGCGGCCGTCAGGGGGTCTCGGCGCCGTACCAGCGGCCGGTGACCAGCCGGCTCAGCCAGCCGAAGAACGTGAACACGACGACGCCCAGCAGCGAGGCGAGGAGGACCGCGCCGAAGAGCTGTTGGGAGAGCAGCCGCGCCCGGTAGAGATCGATCAGGACGCCGATGCCCGGCCTGCCCTGCTTGAAGAAGAAGTCGCCGACGACCGCCCCCACGACGGACAGCCCGGCGGAGACCTGGAATCCGGCGAACGTCGCCGGCATCGCGGCCGGCAGCTGCAACGACACCAGTCGGCGCCAGCGGGGGATCCGGTGCAGCCGGAACAGGTCGAGCATGCCCTGGTCGACCGACTGCAGGCCGAACAGCGTGCTGCTGATCACCGGGAACAGGGCGATGAGGACGCAGACGATCACTCGGCTGAGGAAGCCGTAGTCGAACCAGAAGCCGATCAGCGGTACCAGCGCCAGGGTGGGGATGGTCTGCAGGATCACCGCGTACGGGTACACCGACTTCTCGATCCACCGGGCCTGGCTCATCGCGATCGCCACGGCCATCCCCAGCACGATCGACACCCCGAGGCCGATGAGCGCCACCGACGTCGACAGCCACAGCGCCCGCAGCAGCTGCGCGAGGTTGTCGCCGTCGAGGAAGGCGACGCGCACGACCGAGTCGGGACTCGGCAGCAGGAACCGGCGGTCGGGGTCGAGGACCACGAGGCTGACGAAGTACCAGACGCCGATGAGGATCGCGAACAGGACGAGCGGGGCGAGGCGGTCGCGCCAGCTCGCCCGCGGCCGCCCGGTGCGCAACGCCCGGTTCGCGGCACGGACCAGGGCCGTCATCCGGCCCGCGCCGCGCCGCCCGCCGGGTGCGGGCACGGGTCCGCCTCCCTGCCCGGGCCTCGCACGCCCGCCCACGCCCCCCGGCACGCTCACCCGGCCTCCCCGTCGCGCAGGCGGCGCGAGACCGCGGCGGTCAACCGGGTGAAGTCCTCCCGGAAGCGCAGCTCCGCCGGACGCGGGTAGCCGAACGGGACGGCGAACTCGGCCACCACCCGCCCCGGGCGCGGCGACATCACCAGGACCCGGGTCGAGAGGAACACCGCCTCCGCGACGGAGTGGGTGACGAACAGGGCGGCGCCGAAGCGGCGCAGCTCGAACAGCCGCAGCAGCTCGCCGCCGAGGCGCTCCCGGGAGATCTCGTCGAGGGCGCCGAACGGCTCGTCCAGCAGGAACAGGTCGGGGGAGAGCACCAGCGAGCGGGCCAGCGACACCCGCATCCGCATCCCGCCGGACAGCGAGCGGGGCCGGTGCCGCTCGAACCCGCCGAGCCCCACCAGGTCGATGACCTCGGCGGCCCGCGGCCGGTACTCGGCGCGGGGCACCCCGGTCAGCTCGGCCAGGGTCTCCACGTTGCGCCGCACGCTGCGCCAGGGCAGCAGGGTCGGGTCCTGGAAGACGTAGCTGATCCGGCCGGTCGCCGGCGACACGGCGCCGGCGGTGGCCGTGGTCAGCCCGGACGCCAGCCGCAGCAGGGTGCTCTTGCCGCAGCCGGAGGCGCCGACGATGCTCACGAACTCGCCGTCACGAACCGCCAGATCGACCGGGGCGAGGGCCTGGGTGCCGTCCGGGTAGCGCTTCTCGACGCCGGTGAACGTCACCAGCGTCGGCGGGGGGCCGTCCGCCGGTGCGTTCCCCTCCCCGGCCTGCCCGGCCTGCCCGGTTTGAACGGTCTGTCCGACGGTGCCGGCCTCCCCGACAGCGCCGGCCTCGCACGATTCGTTGCCGTATGTCCAAATGGGATGGCGCATGACCCGTGGGCCTAACCGTTCCGTGCTCCGGTGGATGCCGCCCGTGTTCCCGATCCGGCCGAGGACGGGGCGGTGGCTGGGGCGGCGCTTCCCGGCGGCGGCCAATTGACCGAAGTTGTGGCCAGGTCGCGTGGATAGACGGTGGCGAAGCTCCCGTCGGTGTCCTGTTCGACGGCCGTTGCGGAAAGAGTGTTCTGGTGGGTTCCGTCGAAACGGACGCCGTTCCACGGCATGATGGTCGCGGACCCCGGGAGGTCGATCGCGACAAGCGCGGAGCGTATCCGTTCCCGGGCCGAACTGCCCGCGTCCTCGATTGCCCGGGCATAGATTGTCACCGCGGTGAAGGCGGTCGCCGCCTCGGCCGTCATCGCCACCCCGAAGTCGTGCTGATAACGTTCGGTGACGGCCGCGGCGAGCGGGTTGGCGCGGGTGATGGGTAGTGACCACGAGACCTGCCTGCTCACCCGGCCCGCGAACCCGGGTATTGCGGCGAGCCGGGCGGCCTCCGCGGGGGCGCCGTAAACGACGACGGCGGGCGGCGTATACCCGCTGGTCCGGAACGCGTTTCCGAGCCTTTCCCCGGCGCCGGCGGCCGTGGCCAGCAGGACGACGTCGGGCGCCGCGGCCTGGATGGCCCCCACCGCGGCGGCGGGATCGGCGTCGCCTGGTTCGTAGGGCGCGCTTGCCACGATCTGGTACCCGGCCTCCTCCCCGTACTCGGCGATGATCGAGTTCAGGTCGGTGCCGGTCGCGTCGTTGCTGTACAGCACGGCCACCCGTCTACGCTCCTGACCAGGCAGTTCGGCGTTTCGTAGCAGAGACAGGAAGGCGCCGCCGTAGTCGGCGGCGTCGGGTCCGGCACGGAAGAACCAACTCAGCCCGCGCTCGGTGAGGGCCGTGTTCGCGGCGTCGCCGCTGAGGAACGGCGTCTGCAGCCGTTCGGCCCGCTGGCTGGCGTCCAGAGTGGCCTCGGCGCCGAACGCTCCGACGATGCCGGCCACGCCGTCGCCGTTCACCAGTGTTGACGCACCGTCCGCCGCGCGTTGGCGATCGCTTTTCGTGTCCAACGTCACAATCGATAGTCGGGCGTGACCGGTGGGTCCCCAGATTCGCCCGGGCGAGTATCCGGACCAGCCTTCTCCGGTGTTGATGAGCCGGCTGGCGAGTTCCGCTCCCCGTTGGGCGTCGCGGCCGGCTTCCGTGTTCCCGCCCGTCAACGGGGCGAGAAGGCCGATCTTGACCTCGCCGGAAACCACCGGCGGCCCGGGATTGTCGCCACCGCCGCAGCCCGCGAGTGCGGCGAGGCAGAGCAGCGCGACACCCGCCGCGCCCGCCCTTCGAAAACCGTGGATCATCACGCTCCCCGTGCGCCCGGCTGGAGTGAGGAGTGAAAGCTACTGCGACCGCGACGACACTAGTGGTTTGACGCCGGTCAGTCGCAGCGGGGTTGGCTCATCCCGGACGATTGCCCGCCCGTTCGTCAAGTGACCCCGCTGGCAGTCGCGTCCGGTGCGCAAATAGCCTTTTGGTTCGTCAACCGCGGCGATGCCGAGGCGTCGCGCGGTCGGGTGCGCTGGGCCCCGTGCGGCGGTGGCGCTCACCAGGCGCCGCCCGGGGTTCCGGGGCCGGGATTCGGGCGTTCGAGAGGCGGAGAGGTACGGGGCGCGTGATCGAGCCAGAAAGGGGCGGGACGTGACGGGCGAGCCGCCGGACACCGCCCGAGGGGTCCCCGACGGGGGTCGGGATCTCGGCGCGAGGCAGGGCCGCGGTGGAGGTCGGGGCCGCGGCGCCGGTCGGGGCCTCGACGGGGGTCGGGGCCCGGCTCGCTCCACGCCGCCGCCGGTCGCCTCCGGCGGTCCGGGGACGGGTGGCCGACGCGCCCGGCCGCGCCGGCGCCGGCGGATGAGCCTGCGCGACCTGCCCGTACGCGGGAAGCTCTTCGCCGCGCTGGCCGTGCCCACGGCGGCGTTCCTGGCGCTCGGGATCCTCGCGGGCGCGACCTGGCTGTCCAACGCCGCCAGCTACGGCCGCGACGTGACCGCGGCGAGGCTCGGCCGCGACGTCACGGCGACGGTGCACGAGCTCCAGCTGGAACGTGACCTCGCGGTCGGGTTCATCAGCAGCGGCCGCGGTGCGAACCCGCAGACCTCGCTCACCGGTCGGCTCGACGGCCAGCAGCGGGCTGTCGACGCGGCCATGGGCAGGCTCCGCGGCACCCTGCGCACCTCCGTCGGCGATCTCGGCACCGGCACCGGGCGGGTGGCCGACCGGGCCGAGGGCGACCTCGCCGGCCTGCCCGCGCTGCGCCGGTCCGTGCAGACCGGCGGCCTGTCCACGGACGCGATCTTCCGTCAGTACTCGACCACGATCACCGACCTGCTCGGCCTCGACGACCGCATCGGGCAGGACCGCGACGACGAGGACCTGCGGTACGCCGCGACCGTCCTCAACGACGTGTCGGCGCTGAAGGAGATCGACTCCGAGATCCGCGGCGAGCTGTTCGCCACGAGCTTCGCGCAGCGATTCGCCTTCGGCGCCTCCGACCGGCTCGCCGGGCTGATCGCCCAGGAGCAGGCGGCGCAGGACGGCTTCCGCGCCGCCGCCCGCCCCGACGACCGCGCCCGCTTCGACCAGATCGTCAACGGTCAGGCGGTGCTGACGGTCAAGCGCATCTCCGAACGGGCCGTCCAGCGTCAGCGGCTGACCGACCTCGACATCGATCCCGAGCAGTGGTTCGCGGCCAGCACGACCCACATCGAGCTGCTGCGCACCGTCGAGTCCGAGCTGCTCGACAACGTCAGCCACTCGGCCGGGCACCTGCGTTCCGACGCCTGGCGGCGCACCGCCATGATCGGTGCGCTTCTTCTCGTGATCACCGTCGGCGCGATCGTGTGGACGTTGCTGATCGCGCGGACGATGACGGTCCCGCTGCGTCGCCTGCGCAGCGGCGCCCTCGACGTCGCCCAGGTGCGCCTGCCGCACCTGATCTCCGAGCTGCAGTCGGCGAACCCGGAGCAGGTCGACACGACGATCCGGTCGATCGGGATCGACTCCCGCGACGAGATCGGCGAGGTCGCGCGGACCTTCGACGAACTGCAGCGGGAGGCGGTGCGCCTCGCCGCGGAGCAGGCGAGCCTGCGCCGCAACGTCAACAGCCTGTTCCTCAGCCTCTCCCGGCGCAGCCAGAGCCTCATCGAGCGGCAGATCGCCCTCATCGATCGGCTGGAGGCCGCCGAGGAGAACCCGCTGCAGCTCGAGAACCTGTTCCGGCTCGACCATCTCGCGACGCGGATGCGCCGCAACAGCGAGAACCTGCTGGTCCTCGCCGGCACCGGGCCGGGGCGGCGCCGCGCCGGGCCGGTGCCTCTCGGTGACGTGCTGCAGGCCGCCCTCGGCGAGATCGAGCAGTACGAGCGGATCCAGATCGTCGACGTGCCGGACGCGCGGATCGCCGCCGACTCCGTCAACCACGTCGTCCACCTGGTGGCCGAACTGCTGGAGAACGCCGCGCAGTTCTCGCCGCCGTACCTGTCCGTCGACCTCGCGGCCGCCCTCGACGACGGCGGGGTGCTCATCACCATCGACGACGGCGGGCTCGGGATGTCCGAGCGCGAGCTCGCCGCGGTCAACCAGCGTCTCGCCGACCCGCCCCTGTTCGACTTCTCCATCGCCCAGCGCCTGGGCCTGTTCGTCGTCGCCCGCCTGGCCGACCGCCACGACATCGAGGTGCGGCTGAGCCGCTCGGACGCCGGCGGGGTGCGGGCCTGCGTGCGGCTGCCCGCGGCGCTTCTCGTGGCACCCGGCTCCACCCCCGCCGCCCGCCCGCCCGCGCCGGTGCGGCGCGGGCAGCTACCCGGGGCGGCGACACCCGGGGCGGCGATACCCGGGTCGGCGCCGTCCGGGTTGGCGCTGTCCAGCGCGGAGCTGACCCGTACCGGCCTGCCCGGTGCGCCGGCGGCACCGCTCGCCGACCTCCCGCCGGTCGCGGCCCGGCGCAGTCCCGTCGCCGCGCCGGCGTCTCACCCGGGCGTCCCGCTGATCGACGCCACGATGACCGACGGCTCCGCCGAGCCGCTGCCGCGGCGCGCTGTCCGCACCGACGGCGACGGCCACGGCACCACCTTCGGTGGCCCGTCCTCCCTCGGCGACGTGTCCTCGCACGGCGACTTGTCTTCGCTCCGTGCTGGCCCCGGCTTCGGTCACGTCTCCGCGTCCGGCGAGCAGCCCGCGTCCGGCGAGCAGCCCGCGTCCGGCGAGCAGCCCGCGCCCGGCGAGCAGCCCGCGTCGGATGGCTTCGCGCCGTACACGCCGACCGGCGAATGGTTCCGGCCACGGGGCGTCGATCTCACCGACGACGACCTCGACGACCTCGCCGATCCCGCGGACCCCGCCGATCCCGCGGACCCTGTGGATCTCGCGGACCCTGTGGATCTCGCCGACCGCGACGGCGTCGACCGACCCACCGGCAGCTCGAAGGCGAGCCCTGCCGCACCATCCCCGGCCCCGGCCCCGGCCGCAGCCGCGGCCGGGGAGGCGGCGGGGCTGCCCTCGATCGCCCAGGCCGTCGCCGCGCTCGACCGGCGACGCGCACGGGCCGCTCGCCGCGCACGTGCCGACGCGGCGCAGCCCGACCCGGGCGCCGCCGAGGACGCGACGCCCGCGGTCGAGCCGATCCGGGCGACCGCCGTCGCCCCCGCCGACGTGCCCGCCGCGGCGGAGCCCACCGTTTCGTCCAGCACCGTTTCGTCCAGCACCGTTTCGTCCAGCACCGATTCGTCCACCACGGACACCTCCGACGTGGACGTCGACCTCGCCGTGCCCCCCACCCTCCTGTCGGCCTTCCCGGCCCCGGCACACCATCCGGCCTGGGCCGTGGCCGCAGCGCCCGCACCCTCGGCGGCGACGGCGACGGCGGCGGCCGCGACGTCGGCCGCGGGATCGCCCTTCGCCGGGGTGTGGGCGCAGCTCGCCGTTGCCCCCGGGGTGCAGCCGCCGCCCTTCGGTGAGTCGGCTGAGCCGTTCAACTGGTTCGTCCGGGACGAGCTTGCCGTGGCGCCCGGCCAGGCGATCCCGCCCGCTGCCCGGGTGGACGGAGTCGAGCGGTGGGCCTCCCAGCCGTTCGCCGCGCCCCGTGCGTTCGACGCAGCCGGGCCGCATGCCGGCTCCGAGCCGCTGGCCGGCTCGGCCGTGGCCGCCGATCCGTTCGCGGAACCCGGACCGGTGGCGGTGCCTGGACGGGTGGCGGAGCCCGGACCGGTGGCGGTGCCTGGACGGGTGGTGGTGCCTGGACCGGTCGCGGCGTCAGAGTCGGACGCGACGCCGGCCCCGAATCGGGGGCGGTTCCCCGTCGCGACACCCGAGCAGGCCGCCGGGACGGGGCCGTTCGCCGCGTCGAAGCCCGGGCCGTCGTCGCCTGGGTCGTCGCCTGGGTCGTCGTCTCGCCGTGCCGGGACAGGATCCGGTGCGGGGTCGGTCGCCGGGCCGCGGCGGACGACCACAGCGTCCGGGCTGCCGATCCGCACCCCGAAGACCGTGCCCATCCCCGGGCGGATCCCGCTCGGTCCGCCGACCGAGCAGGCCGGCGGCGGGACCGGTCCGAGCGTGTTCCTCGGCTCCGCCTCCCCGTCGTCGACGACGCCGGACCCGGGCTTCGCACCCGAGCGGATCCGCGGGCGGCTGAGCAGGCTCTACGAAGGCGTCCACCACGCCCGGGGAACCAGACCCGCCGCCGTCGAGGACGACGAAGGAGGCGGCTGAGCACAGCCGAAGCCCCATCCGAACGAACCCCGACCCCGATTCCCCTGCCCCCGATTCCCCTGCCCCCGAACCCGCAGCCTGGAGGACAGCCGTGACCGACGCGGAGCCGGACAACCCCTCACTCGACTGGCTTGTCAACAACTTCGTCGACTTCGTGCCCGGAGTGGCGAACGCGATCGTCGCGTCCTCGGACGGTCACCTGCTCGCGGTGTGCAGCGGCTTCCCCCGCGAGCGGGCGGTGCAGCTCGGTTCCATCGCCTCGGGACTGTTCAGCCTGACGTTGGCGGCCGCGGACTTCGTCGAGGGCGGTTCGGTGACCCAGACGGTTGTCGAGATGGTGCAGGGGTCGTTGCTGCTCATGGCCGTCGGTGAGGGCTCCTGTCTGGCGGTGCTCGCCACGAGTACCTGCGACATCGGGTTGGTCGGGTACGAGATGACGGTGCTCGTCGCCCGCACCCGGGAGGCGCTGACCCCGGCGCGGCGGGCCGACGCGCGCGAGAGCGTCTGACGCCGACCGTCCGTCGATGACAGCCATGGCCTCGGGAAAGGCGGTGAACGGATGAACGGGGACGCGGTGGAGCCGTCGGGGGAACTCGTCCGGCCGTACACGGCGACCCGCGGCCGGGCGCGGCCGTCCCGCCTGCTGGCGCTCGAGGCCATGGTGACCACGACGCCGTTCGGCCGGGCGCGGCTGCCCGCGCTGCTGCTGGAACAGAAGTCGATCGTCGCGATGTGCGTGCAGCCGCAGTCGGTGATCGAGATCGCTGCGGCGCTGCGCCTACCGGTGGGTGTCGTCCGGGTCCTCGTCGCCGACGCGGCGGCCGACCGCCTCGTCGACATCTCCCAGCTCACGATGCCCACCGGCGCGCCCGAGCTGGCGCTGCTCGACCGCGTCCTGACAAACCTTCGCCGACTCTAGTATTAGTGCCGTACTAGCCGAAAGCAGCCGATGTCGAACCGTCGGGACGCCAGTGGGCCCGGGCAGACGGAGGCAGACGCATTCAAACCCGGCGCCGCGGATCCTCGCGTCTCAGCCGTGCGGTGTGGCAACGGCCGTGTTCGAGGAGTCCGACTCGCCGGTGCTGTTGCTTCCGGTGATGCGGAATTCGTAGGTGTGGCCGTCGGTCAGTTGTTCGGCGGTGTAGCAGGTGCCGGTGATCGGGTATGGCATGCGGGCCCAGCCCTGGCCGGCGGTCGTGTCGCGGTAGTAGAGGGTGTGGGCGTCGGCGCCTGACGACGCGGTCCAGCACAGTCGCGCGGTGCCGTTCCCCGGCGTCGCCGTCAGGCCGGTTGGTGGGGACGGCGGCGGGGACGTGGCCACCGGGATGGCCCTGGCGACGGGGGACGGCGCGGACTCGCCGGTGCTGTTGCTTCCGGTGATGCGGAATTCGTAGGTGTGGCCGTCGGTCAGTTGTTCGGCGGTGTAGCAGGTGCCGGTGATCGGGTATGGCATGCGGGCCCAGCCCTGGCCGGCGGTCGTGTCGCGGTAGTAGAGGGTGTGGGCGTCGGCGCCTGACGACGCGGTCCAGCACAGTCGCGCGGTGCCGTTCCCCGGCGTCGCCGTCAGGCCGGTTGGTGGGGACGGCGGCGGGGACGTGGCCACCGGGATGGCCCTGGCGACGGGGGACGGCGCGGACTCGCCGGTGCTGTTGCTTCCGGTGATGCGGAATTCGTAGGTGTGGCCGTCGGTCAGTTGTTCGGCGGTGTAGCAGGTGCCGGTGATCGGGTATGGCATGCGGGCCCAGCCCTGGCCGGCGGTCGTGTCGCGGTAGTAGAGGGTGTGGGCGTCGGCGCCTGACGACGCGGTCCAGCACAGCCTTACCATGCCCTGTCCGCCGGTGGCGGTGAGGCGCGACGGTGCCACGGGTACCGAGGCGGTCGGCGGAGCCTGGGACGGCGAGGGCGTGGCCGAGTGGGACGACGACGGTGTGGTGGACGGTGCGAAGTGTTGCATGACGCTCGTCCGGGACCCGGCCGGCTTGCTGGCGGCTCCTCCTGCGCGGTCGGACCCGGCCATGCCGCCGGCCGCTGCCCACAGCCCGGTCGCGGCGGTGATGGCCAGCAACGTCAGGCCGGTCAGCCACGGCCGAATGCCCGGGCCGAGCACCGCCGCCAAGGTCCGCGCGCCGTTTCGTAGCCAGGACCTGCACTCGCGCAACGTCCGGCCAGCGAGGTTCGGTGCGCCCGGTGATCTGCCTGTTCCCACCGCGCCCCCTTCCCTGAACCGGTGAAAGCGAGAACGCGCACCTCGGGGAACCCTAGCATCACGGATCTGTTGTTTGCATCGCCACTGGGCCGACCGCTGCTTTCCGCTGATGCTCGCCTATAGTGGAAAGCTCTGCCAGGGCTGCCGAGCACCGTGGTGAAGGGAAGGCGTGTGACCGCAGGTATCGGCGATACCGTCGACCGCAGGGTGGCTGGGCGGTATCGGCTCGTCGCGCAACTCGGCGCCGGTGCCTACGGAACGGTCTGGCAGGCATTCGATGAGATTCTCGGTGTCACCGTGGCGGCCAAGGAGGTGCGCCTGTCTCCGGCTGCTTCCCGTGAAAACACGGCGCGCATACTGGCCAGGGTCGAGCGGGAGGCGAGGATGGTCGCGAAACTTCGCGACCATCCGAACGTCGTCACCGTGCTGGACGTGGTTCGGCACGAGGGCCTGCCCTGGATAATCATGGAGTTCGTTCCGTCCGTCTCACTGGCGGAGGCGATCCGCCTACGCGGCGCATTACCGCCCGGCGAGGCCGCCCGGATCGGGGTCGCGGTGCTGGCCGCGCTCGTCGCCGCCCACCAGGCAGGGATCACCCATCGAGACGTCAAACCTGCGAACATTCTGGTCGACGAGGGCGGTCGCGTGGTGCTGGTCGATTTCGGGGTCGCCGTCCATGCCTCCGAACCGACCATCACGGAGGGGCCGATCGGGACGCTGGCCTACATGGCGCCGGAACAGTTCGCGGGTACCCGGATGCTGCCGGCGAGTGACCTTTTCTCACTGGGGGCGACCCTCTACTACGCGGTCGAGGGATTCTCAGCGTTCTCCCGCTCGACCGAAGCCGCTACGATCCAGGCTGTTCTCGCCGAACATCCCCGCCTCGTGCGGGCTCCCGAACCGCTGGCCAGCGCCATCCTGGGATTTCTGAACAAGGATCCGGAGCGCCGCCTGACCGACGATGCGGGGTTGGCGGCCCTGCGGGCCGCGGAAACCGAACTCCGGCAGTCGCCGCAGGAGTCCGACGCCGCGTCGACAACCGACGGCCCGTCGACACCCCGCGCGTCCGCAGCACCGGACGGCGCCGTCCGTGCGCAGGTGGAAAAGCCGGCGACCGACGCGACGGGCATCGTGGTGCACGACCGGCCGGGGGAGCCGTGGGTGGCTCGGCCGGTGCAGCCGGACTCGGTCGAGGCGACGGGGTCGATCCGGTATCGCGAGGCTCCGCTGCGCCGGGCCGTCGGCGGCGCTCTCTCGGCCGGAGCGCTCGCGGCAGCCGTCATCCCCTGGATCCTCGGACCGGCCATCGGTCTTCCCGCCTGGGCCTACGTACCGGCCGTCCTCTGGTCCAGTTTCTTCGGATGTTGGGCCGCCGCCTTTGTCTGTCTTCTCTGCCGACCCGACGTGCTCGTGCTCGACGAGACGTCGTTGCGGTACCGCCGTGGGGCCGAGGAACACGTCCTACCCCACCAGCAGGTCAGCGGCGTCCGCGTCCACGCCGGCCGCATCGAGGTCGTCCTGTCGGATCCGACCGGCGCGGCGCGCTATCGGGGTCGCTCGGAGCCGCCGCAGATCGACGACGCGGGCGTGCTGCTCTTCTGCAGAGTTGAGGATCTGTCCGGCGTGTCCGACGACACGATCCTCGCCGCATTGCGGAGATTCGGCTACGACTCCGTCGTCTGAACCTCGTGCCGGTGCCGGTGCCGGTGCCGGTGCGGTGCCGGGCTGGACAGGACTCGTCGACTACGTGACGCTACTGGGTGTGCCTGGATCGTTGCCTGCTGTCGCGCGAGGGGACTCGGTGATCCGCCGCCTCGCTCCCCGTCTGGTCGGCAGCCCGCCCGTGCGCGCCGTACTCGCCCACGGTCCGTTCGCCGCCGGCATCATCGACCGGTTCGTCGCCGGCCCTACGGATGCCGACGCCGTCGCCGCGACCGCGCGGCTTGCCGATCTCGGCCTGCGGGCGTCGGTGGACCTGCTCGGCGAGGGGGTGACCCGGCCGGACGATGCGCTCGCCACGGTCCTGGCCTACCTGCGCCTGCTCGACCTGGCCGACCGGGCGGGCATCGCCGCGGGGCTCGACGTGTCGGTCAAGCTGTCCGCCCTCGGCCAGGCCGTGCCGCGCGACGGACGCAAGCTGTCCTACGAGAACGCCGCGGAAGTCTGCGCCCGGGCGGCGGCGGTGAACGCCACCGTCACCGTTGACATGGAGGACCACACCACCACCGATGCGACGCTGGACACGGTGGTCGAGCTGCGCCGGGACTTCCCCTCGGTCGGCGCGGTGCTGCAGGCCCAGCTCCTGCGCACCGAGGGCGACTGCCGCGACCTGGCCCGGGCCGGTTCGCGGGTGCGGCTGTGCAAGGGGGCCTACCGGGAGCCGGCCGACATCGTGCACCGCGGCCGGCCGTCCGTCCGCGCCGCCTACGCGCGTTGCCTGGGCATCCTGCTCGCCGGGCCGGGATACCCGATGATCGCCACCCATGACCCGGCGCTGATCGGCGTGGCCGGTCGGCTGGCCGCCGAGCTGCGGCGGGCGCCGACGACGTACGAGTACCAGCTCCTGCACGGGGTGCGGCCGGGCGAGCAGCGGCGGCTCGCGGCGGGTGGGGCGACGGTGCGGGTGTACCTGCCGTACGGGCCGGACAGCGTGCCCTACCTGACGCGGCGGCTCGTGGAGAAGCCCGCCAACCTGCTGCTGGCCGTGCGGGCGCTGGGTGGCCGGCACGGTTGCTGAAGGCCGCGCCCGGCCGGGCATGGTTCGTGAGGCCCGCGTCCGGCCGGGCACCGTTCACAGGCCCGTGCACGGCAGGCGCGGGGAGGGAGGAGGGGCAGCCGTGGCGGCAGGAGTGGTCGCAGGGTCGGTGCCCGTGGCCGACAACGAACCGGTCCGCACCTATGCCCCCGGCTCGGCGCAGCGCGCCGGGCTACGCCGGGCCCTGCTCCGGCTGGGTGGTGACCACCTCGACCTGACCAACACCATCGGAGGGCACAGCCGCCCGGGTGGCGGGGCGCCGCGTGACGTCGTCCAGCCGCACGCGTACCGCCGGGTGCTCGGCACGCTGCGGGAGAGCACCCACGCCGACGCGGCCGCCGCCGTCGCCGCGGCGAAACTGGCCGCGGGGCCCTGGCGCGACCTGGGCTTCACCGGCCGGGCCGCGGTGTTCCTGCGCGCCGCCGACGCGCTCGCCGGCCCCTGGCGCGACACCCTGAACGCCGCCACCATGCTCGGCCAGTCGAAGACCTGCCAGCAGGCCGAGATCGACGCCGCCTGCGAGCTGATCGACTTCTGGCGGTTCAACGTGATGTTCGCCGCCGAACTGCACGAGGCCCAGCCGCGCAGCGCCGCCGGCGAGTGGAACCGGCTCGACCTGCGTCCGCTGGAGGGGTTCGTCTACGCGGTCACGCCGTTCAACTTCACCGCCATCGCCGGGAACCTGCCGACCGCGCCCGCGCTCATGGGCAACACCGTCGTCTGGAAACCGGCGCCGACCCAGGCGCTCGCCGCGCACTTCCTCATGCGGCTGCTGGAGGCGGCCGGCCTGCCGCCCGGGGTCATCAACCTCGTCGGCGGCTCGGGGGAGCCGGTCAGCGACGTCGTGTTCTCCGACCCCGACCTCGCCGGCGTGCACTTCACCGGCTCCGCCGCCGTGTTCACCCGGCTGTGGCGGGCCGTCGCGGACAACCTCGACGGCTACCGGTCCTACCCGCGGATCGTGGGGGAGACCGGCGGCAAGGACTTCGTCGTCGCGCATCCCTCGGCCGACGTCGACGTGCTGCGCACGGCGCTGGTCCGCGGTGCGTTCGAGTACAGCGGGCAGAAGTGCTCGGCGGCGTCGCGGGCGTACGTGCCGGCGAGCCTGTGGCGGCGGATGGACGCCGAGCTCGCTGCGGCCACCGAGGCCCTGTCCGTCGGCGACGTCAACGACTTCGACCACTTCACCGGCGCCGTCATCGACGCCCGGGCCTACACCCGGCTCGCCGCCGCCTGCACCCGCGCCGCCAGCGACGCCACCGTCACCGTGCTCGCGGGTGCCCAGTGCGACGACGCGGTCGGCTGGTTCGTGCGCCCGACGATCCTCGTCGGCACCGACCCCGGCCGGGAGTGGTTCACCCGCGAGCTGTTCGGCCCGATCCTGTCGGTCCACGTCTACGACGACTCCCGGCCGGGCGCCTGGGACGACGTCCTGCACCTGGTCGACGCCACGTCCCCCTACGCGCTGACCGGCGCGGTCATCGCCACCGACCGCGCCGCGATCGCCCGCGCCGAGGACGTGCTGCGCTTCGCCGCCGGCAACTTCTACATCAACGACAAACCGACCGGGGCGGTCGTCGGGCGCCAGCCGTTCGGCGGGGCGCGCCGCTCCGGGACCGACGACAAGGCCGGCTCCGCCCAGAACCTCCTGCGCTGGGTCAGCTCCCGGGTGGTCAAGGAGAACCTGTGCCCGCCGGTCGTGCACGATCACCCGCACATGGGCGGCGGCGGTGTCGCCTCGGGTCTCGTGGCGACGGCCCGGGCGGCCGGCCGCGTGGCGGCGGCGGGTGGGGCGGGTGCTGGTGGGGCGGGTACTGGCGGTGGTGGCGGCGTGGGCCGCGCTCCCGGCTCGGACGGCTCGGACGGCTCGGACGGTGCGGATCCGCCTGCTGACACGCGCGGCGGCTGTCCATGAGCAAACGTTAGTGAACAAAACGACAACTGCCGGAAACCTGATGAACGTAGGGACAACGGGATCTGTGGATCTCTAAACTGGCGCCATCGCTCCCTCCTCCGATCCAGGAGTCGACATGCCCGCAGCCGAGAACTCCCGCCACGTCCTGACCTTCTGCGGAAAGTGCAGCTGCGGCTGTCCGGAACTGTTCGTCGACCACGCCGCGCCCGCCGAGCGCCGCATCGTGCTGACCGACGACTTCGGCCAGCGGATCCAGATGAGCGTCGAGCAGCTGCAGGTCATCGTCGACGAGGCGCGCGCCGGCCGCATCACCGAGCTCGTCGACGCGGAACTCGCCCTGGGCGTGGGCTGAGATGCCCGGCGGCCTGCTCCGCAGGGGGAGCGGGTGGGTCGCGGGCGGGGGCACCGTCCGGGCGTGCGGCCGGGCGTCCGGCACCTGCCAACCGCCGCGGTGACGCACCACCACTCCGCGGCGCTGTCCCCGCAACAGCTTCCGACGGCCGTGGCGCTCGTCGCCGCCGTCGCCATGGGCATCGTCGCGTTGTTCCACGCCACCCGGATCGTCACCGACGAGGGCCGGGCGCACCACGTCCCCGCGTTCGTCCGCCAGGTGCTGCGGGGTCGGGCGGCCGCGTTCGTGCCGGTCGAGATCGGCCACACGATCGTCGCGGCGGGAATGGCGATCATGTTCGTCGGTCCCTCCGGGGTGGCGTCCTCGGGGGCGTTCGCGCTGACCTATCTCGCCCTCGCCGGGGTGTTCCTCGTCCTCGTCCTGACGAACCCCGCCTGC
The DNA here is from genome assembly GCF_000058485.1 of Frankia alni ACN14a. Lineage (NCBI taxonomy): Bacteria > Bacillati > Actinomycetota > Actinomycetes > Frankiales > Frankiaceae > Frankia > Frankia alni. The sequence goes on along the minus strand of NC_008278.1, from coordinate 4,713,220 downwards.
TGCGAGCCGGCTCGCTGGTCGTGCTGTTCGATGCTCGTCGTCGAGGCGCTGGCGATGGCGTGCATGGCCCGCGCGGGCCGGTGGCCGGTGGGCGACCTCGGTGACCTCGGTGACCTGTCCGGCTGGTTCGCCGTCGTCTTCTCCGTCGCGGCGGTCGCGGCCGTCGGCGGCCCGCTGCTGCGCCGGGTTCGGCCGGCCTGGGACGTCGCCCCCGCCCCGATCACCCCCGCCGCGTCTCGGCTGATCATGGCCTGCGGGATGCTGCTCATGCTGGTCTGAGGGCGTCCTGAGCGCTCAGCGTGCCGACGTGCTCATCTCCGGTTCCGCCAGCGGCAGGGTGGGCGGGTCCCCGGCCGTCTCCGGAACCGGCCAACGGATCGCACTCGCCTGGCCGTGTCGCACCGAGCCCCGGCCGTGGCAGACGCGGCAGCGGCGCCGGTAGGTCTCGCGGCCCCGGCCGTAGAAGGCCTGCCCCTCGCCGCGGCAGCGCGGGCAGTCCAGCTCGACCGCGCCATGGTGGCGACCGGGAATCAGGCGCGCGGCGAGAACGGCCGCCAACGCGGCGAGGACGATCACCACCACGTAACCCCACCGACCGTCCGCGGTCTGCCGGCCGACGACGCCGGCCCCGACGAGCAGGACGGCACAGAACGCGGTTACCGCACCCAGAGCTCGCATAGCACACCGTTTCATCGCAGGAACTCAATATCCCGTTTCTCCCCTCGTTCCGGGATGTACACACCACCGCGCGACTGATTTCGTCGCGTGCGGTGCCATCGCGTGCCGTGCCATCGCGTGCGGTGCCGTCGACGCGGAGCCGGGGACGCCGTCCTGCCGGCTTGCCGGGCCGAGGCCTCCTTCCGACGCGGGGCGCACTCGTGGCCGCCCGAAGGGAGAACGCGACCCTGGTCCGGGTCCTGGGACGGACGCGGCATTCCGGCCGGCCGCGGCGGCACAGCCCTCCGGCGTCGGGACGTACCGCCCGAACGGAGGGGTGGCGGGGCGTTCAATGGAGGCATGACACACCCGCTGGGACATTTCGCGAACGGACAGCCCGCGGGCCCACCGTTCGCCCTCGAGGAGGGCGACCGGATGCTGCGGGTCCGTCTCGACGGTGGGCAGACCTACGCCAAGCAGGGGTCGATGGTGGCCTACCGGGGGCGGCTCGACTTCGCTTACAAGGGCCAGGGCGTGGGCGGCTTCCTGCGGCGGGCGGTGACCGGCGAGGGCCAGGACCTGATGAAGGTCACCGGCCGCGGGACCGTCTGGTTCGCCGAGTCGGGCAGCCACATCTCGATCTTCACCCTCGACCACGACAGCCTGACGGTCAACGGCCGCAGCCTGCTCGCGCTCGAGTCCGGGGTGCGTTACAAGGTGACCACGACCTCCGGTGGCCTCGGCGCGATGATCGCTGGTGGGGTGTTCAACACCGAGGTCTCGGGCACGGGTGGGGTGGCCGTGCTCTGCCTGGGCTCTCCGCTGGTGCTTCCGACGGACGAGCCGGTGTGTGTCGACCGGGACGCGGCCGTCGCCTGGACGGCGGGCGTGCGCACCCGGGTCGTGTCCACCTTCAAGATGGGCAACCTGGTGGGGCGCAGCTCCGGGGAGCTCGCGCAGATCGAGTACTCCGGTCGGGGGGGCTTCGTCGTCGTCCAGTGCGGCGAGACTCCGGCGGCCGGCACGACCCAGGAAAGGCACTGACCCGCCTGTCCGCGCCACCGCGCACGTACCACCGCGCACGTACCACCGCGCATGTACCAACCGTGCACGCACCATCGCGTACGCGTCGCGCACAGACCATCGCGACGCATCGCCGTGCATGCACCGCCGAGTAGGGACCGGCGCGCAGGGAACCGCGATCGTGCAGGGAGCCGAGATGTCGTCGCCAGCAACGCCTCCGGCGGATGCCGCCCTGGCCGGACAAGCCGGAGGGCCCGCGCGGGGTACACACCCGGCGGGCTCCGTCGAGCCTGGGCCCGACGTGCTGCTCGACGAGCTGCGGTCGATGCTCGCCGGCCAGGGGTTGCCGGTCGCCGCCGACCCGTCGGCGCCGAACGCGGCCCGAGCCGAGGGGACGGCCGGGTTGCCGGCCGCGCTGAGGTGGGCGGCCAGTGGGCTGATGTGGCTCACGGGCCCGCCCGGACGGGCCCCGCTGGTTCCCGACGGGCCGGTGCTCGGCCGCGCCGAGGCGGCGGCCCGGCTGTTCGGGGAGCTGTCCCGCCAGCTCGGCCGGGCTGTGTGGCCCGATGTGGCCACGCTGTTGGGCGGCCGGGCCGCGTTGCTGGGACTGCATCGCCGGGGCACCTGGTCGGCGAACGGAAGCTGCCGGCTGCTGCCGGCCGCGGACGGCTGGATCGCCGTGAACCTCGCGCGGCCCCACGACGTGGACGCCGTGGACGCCCTCGTCGGCGCACTCGGGGACCAGCTCGGGCTCGTGTCGGCCGACCCGTGCCTGCATCCCGTCGAGCAGGCGTGGACGGCGCTGAGCGTGGCGGTGGCCGCCCGGCCGGCCGCGGACGTGGTCGACATCGCCCGGCTGCTCGCCATCCCGGCCGGTGAGCTGGGCGGGCCCCGCCGACCCAGGCCGGTTCGGACAGTGCTGTGCCGGTCGATCGAGGCTTCGCGGCCGCATCGGGCCGCCCGGCCCACGCCGTCGGCACCGGCATCGCCCCGGATCGGTGCCGCGGGTGCCGCGGCAGGTGTCGGCGCCGAACCACTGCTGGTCGTCGACCTGTCCGCCATGTGGGCGGGTCCGCTGTGCGCGCACCTGCTCGGCGAGGCCGGGATGCGGGTGGTGAAGGTCGAAAGCGTGCACAGACCGGACGGGGCACGTGGCGGCGACCCGGAGTTCTACGACTGGCTGCACGCCGGCCACGAAAGCGTCGCCCTGGACTTCGCCACCCCGGGCGGCCGGGCCCTGCTGCGGCGCCTGGTGGAGCGCGCCGACGTCGTCATCGAGTCGTCGCGGCCGCGGGCACTGGCCCAGCTCGGGCTCGACGCCGGGGAGCTCGTCGCCGCCCGACCGGGGCGTACCTGGGTGAGCATCACCGGCTACGGGCGGGCCTATGTCGACACCCATCCGGGCCCGGACCCCGTCGCGTTCGGCGACGATGCCGCGGTGGCGGGTGGTCTCGTCGCGTGGGACCGCTCCGGCGGGGACGCCGTGAGTCCGGTGTTCTGCGGCGACGCCATCGCCGACCCGCTCACCGGTCTGTTCGCCGCGGTGGCCGTGGCCGCCTCCGTGCTCCGCGGCGGCGGCCATCTGCTCGACGTCGCCATGCGGGACGTGGCCGCCTGGGTGGCTGCCCCGCCCGACCAGGGGATGGCCCCGCCCGACGGGGGGACGGGCCCAGCCGACCGGGGGGTGGGGCCGGCCGGACCGGTGCCGTGGACCGTGACCGGTTGCGATCGGGACGGCTGGAACGTGCACCAGGCGGGGCGGACCCAGCAGGTCCTGCCGCCGCGCCCCCCGCAGTGGGGGCCCGGTGCGAGGGAGGCCGGCCGGGCGCGGGCCGCCGCCTCGGGGGCGGACACGCGCACCGTCGTCGACGCGCTGTGCCCGGACTGACGGCTACCGGATCCGTCTCCTTCCCGCGGGCGGTGCGCGTGTCGCCGACTCAGGTCGGGCCATCGCGCGGCGCTGGTCCGGTGGCCCGGTCGGGGCGCTCGCCGGCGGGCACGTCGATCACCGGGTCGGTGGGAGCGTCGTCGCCGAGCAGCCGACCCGCCGGCTGGGCGGCGGCGCGCAGTGGTCGGCGGTCGGGATCGGTGCTGGCGTCGGCGAGCGCGGGATCAGCCGGGCCGGAGCCGTCGGGCTCCTGCCGATGGGTGCTTCCACGGCCCGGCCGGCCCGAACGGGCCCCGCCACCACCGGCGGTCGGATCCTCCCAGAAAATCTCGGTGGCAGCGTCGAAGAAGCCGTCGTCGGCCGACTGCGGCTCGCGGAGTCGGGTGTCGCGCCCGGCGACGGCGGCGGCGGGACGTGGGTCCCCGGCGGGGGCTGGGTCCGCGACGGGAAGGGCCGGGACGGGGTGATCTGCGACGGGGAGGTCTGCGACGGGGAGGTCTGCGACGGGGAGCTCCACCATGGGCAGGGCCGGGGCGGGCAGGGCCGCGTCGCCGCCCACCCGTTCGATGGGCAACGCAGGGCCGTCGGCCGCCGCCGCCGCGGTCGGGTCCGCCGCGAGCCACCCGGGATCGAGATGCCCGACGGCGACCGCCAGCCCGACGAGCCACAGGTACCACACCAGCTCTCCGACGACGCGCCCGGTGACCGCGGCATCCACCCCGAACGGCAGCAGGACCCCCCCGAGCACACCCCCCGCGGCGAGGCCGCCCCAACCCGTGAGAACGACGCCGGCCACTCTCGGCAACGCCGGTCGGGTAGCGGGCCGCCGGGTCACGCCGGCCCGTGCCGCGCGCGTCAGCAGGGCGACCGTCCAGCTCGCGGTCAGCAGGCAGGCGAGGACCTCGCCGATCATGACTCCGAACAGGGTGCGTGCGGTGTCGAAGACGGCGGAGGCGTGGTCCGCCTGGGCGGGGATCGCCGCGCGCCGGGCCAGCGCCGGCACCGTGATCAGCCAGAACAGCAGGCCGGTGAGGTGCGCGCCGGCGGTCGCCGCGCCCAACACGGTCAGCAGGGGGCGATGCGGGCCGCGCGGCAGCAGCCGGACGATCCCCACGGTGATCGGCAGCAGCAGTCCGGCGGCGACGCCGGCAAGCACGACACCGACGCCGATCGCCAGCCAGTGCTCCCGCACGACCGCGAGGGTGTCGGCCGGGGGCGCGCTGAGCACCTCGGGGTAGTCGAGCGCATGGCGCAACTCGGTGAGGCCGACCGCGCCGCACACCGCGCAGACCAGCAACAGGACGGCGGTGGCGCGCTGGTTCGTGGACATCGAACGCGGCTCCTCCCGACCGACCGGCCCGAACTGGTGCGGCGCCGGCCGGGCAGGCACCCGCCGCGCGAACCAGCCCCCTCCGCGCGGCGGAGGTCGTGGCGGGATTGTTACACCGCGTGACGTGGGGAGGCGGGCGGCCCGCCGCCCGCCCGGGCCAGGCCGGCAACGGCCCGCGGACAGGTCCGGTCGAACCGGGCGCCCGGCGATATCGTGGGCGACGGCGCGGGAGCGCCGACCTCGCGCCCGTCCTCCCGGGACGCCGACGACTGCCAGGAGAGGCGAAGCCGTGTCCGCCACCGCCGTTCGCTCCTTTCGGATCCTGCTCGTCGAGGACGACCCCGGTGACACGCTCATGGTCACCGAGGCGCTGACGGACCGGGGGTTCGACCACGAGCTGCACGTGGCCTCCGACGGCGTCGAGGCGATGCGTTTCCTGCGCGATGCCGCGGCACCCCGGCCGGATCTGATCCTGCTGGACCTCAACATGCCCCGGATGGACGGCAGGGAGGTTCTCCTGTCGGTCAAGGAGGATCCGGCCCTGCTGACCATTCCGGTCGTCGTCCTGACGACCTCGGACGCCCCGACCGACGTGCTGCGCAGTTACAGCCTGCACGCGAACGCGTACGTCACCAAGCCCGTCGACTTCGACGCCTTCATCCTTGCCCTGCACCGGATCGACGACTTCTATCTCGGCCTGGTCCGTCTGCCCGGAAGCTGAGCTCCTCCCGTCCCGCCGTATTAGTGGGCGCGGGGGGCATCGCAGGTCGATTACCAGAGATCGCCCGGCGGTGAAGCCGGTTGTGATTGCGAGGGATCGTCCCCGCCGTGCACACCACCTACGGGTAGCCTCTCCTTACTTCGGGCAGCCTTACCCGTAGCGATGTTCCGATCGTTGTGACCGGTCGGGAGTGTCGGCTCGCTGCGAATTACGCATCCTTGTGATTTGCTGGTGCCTCGAGGTTCGTAAGCCTGCCCGGTCCGGTCGATCTGTGGCCTCGTCGTCGCAGATGGTCGGTGTCCGGTCGCGGGCCGCCGGGGTGACCGGAGCAGCTGGCCGCCCCGCCCGGCGCGGTGTGGGGACGTCCGGCTGGAAACAGTCGACGGAAAGGTGTGGAACCGATGGCGACGCGTGGCGACACGGAAATCATAGAACTGCTCAACAGTGTGCTGACGAACGAGCTCACAACCATCAACCAGTATTTCCTGCACAGCCGGATGCAGCGCAACTGGGGCTACCGGCGGATCGCGGAGCACTACTACCACGAGTCCATCGACGAGATGAAGCACGCCGACCAGCTCATCGAGCGTGTCCTCTACCTCGGTGGTCTGCCGAATCTGCAGCGGCTGCACACACTGCGCATCGGCGAGACGGTTCCCGAGCAGCTCGAGATCGACCGGTCCGGCGAATTCGAGGCCGTCGACGTGCTGCGTGGCGGCATCGCGCTGAGCCGCGAGCGCGGCGACATCGGCTCGGCGGTCCTGCTGGAGCAGATCCTCGTCTCCGAGGAGGAGCACATCGACTGGCTCGACGCCCAGCTCGAACTGATCTCCCAGCTCGGCGCGGCCAACTACCTCAGCCAGCAGATCCACGAGGACGACTGACCGCGGCGTCGGGGGCGGAGGTCGGAACAGTCGCCCCGTCGGCGGGAAGGGTTCGCGGCATGCTCCGGCCCACCCCCGCGCGCCTGCGGTCCACGCGGGCGCGGCGCCCGACGACCGACCCTGCCGGCCGGGGTGCTTCGCGGGCTGCCCGGCCGGTCCTGGTGCGGTCCGCCCGCCCGTGCGGCGCACGGACGGGCGGGGCCGGACGGGCGGCGCCGGGAATTCTCGGGACGTTCGTGCGGGGTGGCACCCCGGCCGGCTCGCTCGGCTGTTCCCTGGGTCACCGAATCCCGCCCACCTCCTCGTCGCCGTCACCGGCTGTTATTGGCCGGAGCGACGGACGATCCTTCCCGCGTGACGGTGTCCGGTCTCGCTATGCAGGACCGATCCTCCTGGCGATAGTGTCCAGGCGGGCGTTCGTAGCACCTGACGTCGACGTCCACAGGATGGGCGTCTCGGCGGCTCGCCGGAGGAGGAGAGGGTCGATGGGCATCGCCAGGCCCCGCCGACCCCGGCTGCCCGGCCGGTGGCCGCCGACGTCGCCGGAACCGCCCACCTGAACCGCCGGGAGTCCCCCCGTGGGTGCCCCCGAACAAATCCCTTGCGAACGGAAAGGATCGTGCTCTAGTGGCGACGTACACGCTGCCCGACCTGAAGTACGACTATGGCGCACTGGAACCGTCCATCATCGGACAGATAGTCGAGCTGCACCACGACAAGCACCACGCGACCTACGTCAAGGGTGCGAACGACACCCTTGAGAAGATCGCGGAGGCGCGCGACAAGGGCGACTTCGGCGCCATCGTCGGCCTGGAGAAGACGCTCGCGTTCAACCTCTCCGGGCACATTCTCCACTCGATCTACTGGGAGAACCTGTCCCCGGACGGCGGCGACAAGCCGGACGGCGTGCTCGGCGAGGCCATCACCACCGACTTCGGATCCTTCGACGCCTTCAAGGCGCAGCTCAACGCTGCGACCACGACGGTGCAGGGCTCCGGCTGGGGGGTGCTGGCCTACGACGCCACCGGCCAGCGGCTGCTGATCGAGCAGGTGTACGACCACCAGAGCAACGTCGGTGTCGGCAACACCCCGCTGCTGGTGTTCGACGCGTGGGAGCACGCCTGGTACCTGCAGTACAAGAACGTCAAGGCGGACTACGCGGCGGCCCTGTGGAACATCGTCAACTGGGCCGACGTCGCCGAGCGTTTCGCGAAGGCGAAGGCCGCGGCGGCCGTCTGAGCGCGGCACCATGGCCGCCCGGGTCCACGCCCGCTCGAGTCCGGTTCACCGGGCCCGGGCTGGTGGGGGCGGCGGGCCCAGGCACCCGGCGGGGGTGAGCCCCGTCGCGGCGCCGCGGCGCCGCGGGCGAGTCACGGCAGGGGCATCACCCGATCGGGTGGTGCCCCTGCCGTCGTTGCGCGCTCCGCCGCCCTGTGATCCACGAAAGTGATGCAGCGCACAGCGAGAACCCGTTGACGGATGATGGTGCGACTACCGAGGGTAGTAACCATGTCTGTGGACGCACGTCAGTCCGTTCGACTCAGCCACGTCTCCCTGACGCCGTCATCGTCCTCATGGCGCTGTCGCTGAGCTGATCCGCCGGAAGCTTCCCCGACTGGACTTCGGCCCGTCGCCGAACACGCATCCGTCGGACGTCGGCGGCGCCACCGCGCCGAGACCTCCCGGCCCGCACTCCCGCACTACCCGCCCCCATCCGGGCCGCCGGGCCCGCCCCGGTCGTCGGCCGGTGAGCCCGGCCGTGTCCCCGGAGCCGGCATCGTCGCGTTCGGCCCTGGGACAGGCGGGGGACCGGTCCACCGCCCGGATGCCACGCGCGTGACCCGCCCGATCGGCCACCCGACGCACGACCATGCTCCTGCCGCGTCCGCGGCACGCCCGGTCATCAGGCCGCGGCGATCCGTTTCCTCCAAAGGAGACCAGGCGCCGATGATGTCGCCGTTCCAACCCCTGTCCCTCACCGATCGGCCGGCGGGCGGGTATCCCGCCGTCGCGGCGCCCCGTGCCGCGCGCCCGCTCGTGGCCGCCACCGCGACCGCCACCGCGACCCCCGGCCCGCGCAGCCCCGTCACGACGCCCGTGCGGCCGGTCGCCCGCGCCACCGTCGCCCGCCGCGACATCCGCGCCACGATCGCCGCCCTGCCCGGCCGCGGCGAGGACCCGGCGGTCTTCGACGCGCTCGCCGACCGGCTGGCGCTCGACGGCTACCTGCTCACCGTCGTCCCCGACGGCGGTAACCGGGTGTCCGCCCTGGTCGAGGGACGGGTCCCGGGCGCGCCCTTCGTGTTGCTCGGCTCCGACACCGGCGCGCTGGCGGCGCTGGCGATGGTCGGCTCGCCCGCCGTCCGTCCCGACGGGCTGGTCCTGCTCGGCCTGCCGCTGCTGCACCTGCCCGTGGCCGGCCTGCTCGTCGAGGAGCCCTCGCCGCGGGCCCTGCCCGACCTGCCGATCCTGCTGCTGCACGGCACCGACGACGAGATCAGCCCGCTGCCCCTGGTACGCATGACGACCCGGACCGCGCCGCGCGCCGAACTCGACGTGGTCCCCGGCGGCCACGACGTGCTCACCGGAGCAGGTCGGCGCTGCGTCGCGGCGCGCACCGTGCTGTTCCTGGAGTCCCTGCTGGACGCCTGAGCCCGCGTTCGTTCCCGTCTCCCGCTCCCCGCCTCCACCCCGTGCCCCGCCCCATGCCGCCGCGCGGCGTGCTCGGCAAGACCGCGCTGGTGACGCCGACGCGGTGACGCCGACGCGGTGACACCGACGCGGTGACACCGACGCGGTGACGCCGACGCGGTGACGCCGGTCGGTCTCCCAGCGTGAAGGTGCCTGCATATGTCGGGCATACTGAGCGCACATCGGACCCGCCTGCGCCGTGGCGGTCGTCGCCGTGGGGGACGGGGATCGGGGAGAGGCGGGGGTACCGGGGTGTCGTCATCGTCACCGGCAGGGCGACGGACACGGCCGCGGACGGCCGCCGCCCTGGCGGTCTGCCTGCTCGCAGCGTCGCTGCTCGTCGTGCTGCTCGTGCCGGCGCGGGGAAGCTCCCACGATCCTGGGACGCACTGCCGGAATGTGAAGATCTACACCGGGCAGGCGAACTCCCCGTACTGGGTCGTCGCGCAGGAGCTGGGCCGCGAGCTCGTCCGGCGCCATCCCGGCTGGGGACTGACCGTCGACCCGGTCGCCACCGACGGCAGCGCCGACAACCTCTACCGGCTTCAGGACGACGGGGCCGCCGCGTGCTCCCTCGCGATGGTCCAGCTCAACGTGGCCGTGGACGCCACCTTCGGTATCTACCAGTTCGACTACCAGAGTGCGGCCCGGTTCCGCCGGGGCACCCTGAACCAGGTCAACCGGCTGCGCACGCTCGGGCCCGCCTACTTCGATCTCGTGCACGTCATCGTCCGCCGCGGCGAGGTGTCGAACCTGCGCGACCTGTGCGGCAGGACCGTCTCCGGTGGTCTGGAGCTGTCCGGCTCCCTGCAGATGAACGACGTGCTGTTCGACAACGTGTGCGCGCTCACGCCGCCGGCGCTGCCGCTGCCGCACGTCGTCTACCAGTCGCTCGGCGAGGGGATGGGGTCGCTGACCGATCCGGCGTCGGCCGCGGACCCGGTGCAGGCGGTGGTCTGGGTGGCGGCGCCGTCGGAGGTCCTCGACGAGCGGATCCGCCGGCTCGGCGGCGCCGCGGGGGACCTGCAGCTCCTCCCGATCGACCAGTACCGCGAGGGTTTCGGCACCCACTGGGACCGGTACTACGAGCGGGTCGCCGGGGCCGGGTTCGTCCGCCGCGACGGCGCGCCGGGCATCTTCGCCGACCGAACGATCGCCGGCGGGACGTACACCGGGATGAACCAGCCGACGCCGACGGTCGGCGCCCCCAACGGCCTGGTGGTCCGCGACTCCGTGGACCCCGGGCTCGCCGTCGCCGCGGCGAGGATCATGGCCGACCGGCCGTGGCTCGCGGGCGTGCTGGGCCAGGCGGCACCCGCCGCCGTCGCCCACGCCCACAGCGACGCGCTGGAATCCGACGCCGACGCGGGCGACGGCGAGTACCGCCAGCTCTGGCGCAACCCGGTGTTCTGCCTGGTACCGGTCCTTCCCGCCGTCGCGACCGCGCTGCGCGAATACACCTCACAGCAGCGCTGCGGGCTGTCCTGACGGCCGTCTCGCACCGGACGGCCGTCTCGGATCGGACGGCCGTCTCGGATCGGACGGCCGTCTCGGATCGGGCTGCCCTTCCGGCGGCCCGGGTGGGCCGGCAGGCAAGGCCGACACGCTGGCCCGTCAGGCGAGCAGGTACCCGCGGCGCACCGCCTCGTCGATCATGACGCGGATGTAGGCCCACAGCGCCGGGGAACCGTCCTCGACGGTCTTCTGGTGAGCCAGCACGTCCGCCCTGCTCACCCGGTGCGGAAGCCAGGTGCTCCCGGCGGTGTAGAAGTTCAGCAGCAGCGGCTGCACCCGGTCGAGGGCGCGGGCGAACCGGGCGTCGGGGGTGCGCCGCTCCTCGAACTCGTCCCACAGCGCCCGCAGCTCGTCGGCCTGGTCACCGGGAAGCTGCGGGAACAGCCGGTCGGCGGCCGCCCGCTCGCGTTCGGCCTGGCTGGCCGCGGCCTGCGTGTCGTACAGGAACGTGTCGCCCGCGTAGACCTCCACCAGGTCGTGGATCAGCAGCATGCGGATGACCCGCGCCTGGTCGACCTCCGCCGCCGCGTACTCGCCGAGGACGACGGCGAGCATCGCCAGATGCCAGGAGTGCTCGGCGTCGTTCTCCCGCCGAGACCGGTCGATCAGGTGGCTCTGCCGCAGCACCGACTTGAGCTGGTCGATCTCCAGCAGGAAGGCGATCTGCCGGGCGAGGCGCGCGTCGGTGATCCCCGGGGGCGGCTCGACCGGCGGTCCCACCGCACCCGCGGGCTCGTCGCGGGAGGGCGATGGGGGGGACGGGGACGAGCGGGAGGGAGATGGGATCGTCGACACGTCGCTCCTCGGTGCTCGCCCGGCGTTGCGGCTACCGACGATACGGCCTGCTGGGATGTCACCCCGTCGGGCCGATGCCCGGCCCTGCCGCGCCCGGCACGATCGGTCCCTGCCGTCGACGTTCGTGACGATCGCCTGCGTCATCTATGACGCCTTTCCCGCCCGACCGGGATGAGATCCCTGCTTGAAGTAACCGGATCGGCGAGATGCCTATACGCTCGGTGACTGTGACGGTTGTGGCGTCGCCGCCGCCTGCTCCCAGCGGAGGGCCGGAATCCCGGCGCCGCGGGGGCGTCCGGCGACGGCGCGAGGGCAGGGCTCCCAGGGCACCCGTCCCGCCCGGCCCGGGCTGGTTCCGCCAGGCCGCGCGGCTGGCGCGCACCGTCGCGGCACACTGCGACGCCGGCGTCCGGCTGGTCGGGCTGCTCGGCGTGCTCGTCGTCGCGCTGGCCCTGTTCGGGTTGACCCTGCGCGGGGTTGTCGCCCACCGGCTCGACGCCACCGACGACCTGGTCACCCGGCAGGGGCGGGCGCTGGCCACGGCCCAGGAGCTGCGTGCCGCGTTGTCCCAGGCCGACGCCGCCGCAGCCGCCGAGTTGTTCGCCCCCGTCGAACTGCTGGTCGACAAAAGGGAGCCGGCGGCGGAGCTGCGGGCCCGCTACGACGGGATCAAGGCCGGCCAGCCCTTCGAGGCGAGCGTGGCCGAGGCCGCCCGCGACGTCCTCGACCTGCGCCGCCTCGACCCGAGGCTGTGCGCCTCGGATCCGGATCCCCGACTCGGGCCCCTCGTCCCCGCCGCGGCCGACCCGGCGGCACTCGCTCCCGACCCGATGGCCGCGGCGGGAGTCGGCGACGGCGACGATCTCACGGTCCCCCCGGACGGCCCGGTCGACGGGGTGGACCAGGCCGGCGGGATGGAACCACCCTGGTCCACATCGGGGGGCGAGTCCGACGGGGCGCGCCCGCCGGCCGGTGCGTCTGGGGGCGCGTCGGATGGCGCCTCGCGGGGCATGGCGTCCCCGGCGTGCCCCCTGGACCTGCTGGCTCAGGGCATCCCCGTCTACAACGGGATGGTGGAGCGGGCCCGGGCGAACAACCGCGCCGGTCTGTCCGTGGGCGAGGCCAACCTGCGGGCCGCCTCGACCATGATGCGCACCGAGATCCTCCCCTCGACCGAGGTTCTCGTCGCCCGCTACGCCGACGCCGTCGACCTCGCCTACCAGCGGGCCACCGGGTCGCAGGGGGAGTGGGCCATCGTGATCACCGCCGCCTTCGCGCTGGGCTCGCTGATCGGCGTGCAGCTGCTGCTGGTGCGCCGGACGAACCGCCTGATCAACCCGGGTCTGGTGATCGCGACCGGCGCGGTGCTGGCGGCGGTCGTCTGGACGGCGGTGGCGTTCGGCACCCAGCAGACCCGCCTGGACACCGCCCGCGACGCCGGCTATCGGCAGATGACGCTGCTCGCGCGCTCGAAGACCCTGACCCTGGAGGCCAGGGTCGACGAGAACCTGTCGCTGACCGCGTTGGGCAACGGCGTCCGTTTCGACGAGCACTTCGCCTGGGTGACCCGGGGGTTGGGTTTCGACGCGACCGGCGACCGGCTGCCGCCCGAGCCGGTCACCCGCCGAGGCTCCCTCGTCGTGGCGCTCGACAGCCGCCAGGGTGCGGACCTGCCACCCGGGCTGGAGGCGGACCTGCGGTCCTGGCTGCGGGTGCGCGACTCGGTGGTGAGACTGCTGGCCTCCTCGCCCGACTCGGTCGTGGCCGCCGCCCACGCTCCCGGGGACGCCGGCTCCACCGGTGGGGACGCGCGCTCGTCCGACACGTTCGGCGAGGCGGTCACCCGCACGCTCGGGCCGGACACGGCCGCGTTCACCCGTTTTCTCGGCAAGCTGGACGTGGCCGTCGACTCCGCCCGCGGTCGGTTCGAGGGCGACGTGCGCCGCGCGGCCGACGCCCTGCGGGCCCTGCGGCTGGCCGGCCCGGCCCTCGTGCTCGCCGCCATCGTCGCCGCCGCGGCCGGCATGTGGCCACGCCTGCGGGAGTTCCTGTGAGCCTCCGCGACGGCGCCCGCCGGTGCCGCGGTGCTCGCCTGCGCCGGGATGCCTGGCTGGTCGCGGCGGGTCTCGCCTGCTGCCTGGCCCTGGTGGGCGGTGCCGGCTGCAGCACGGCGCGCAGCCCGCTGCCGATCGAGGCCGGCCCGCTGCCGCGTTCCCCGGCGCCGCCGGCCGAGCCGACACCGGCGCCGGCCGGGGCGGTCAATCCGGACGGCACCTGCCGCCAGGACGGCCGGCCGGTGCGCTCCACGGAGCCGCCGCTGGACCCGCTGCCGGCACCGGGGCACATGCCGACCGGCAGCCGGATGCGCGCGATCGCCCAGGTCCGGGGCTACCTGCGGGTCGGCATCGTCACCGACGCACCGCCCGCGGGGCTGATGAACTGGCGCACCCTGCGGCTGGAGGGGTTCGACGTCGGCATCGCCCGCGCCGTCGCCGCGGCGATCTTCGGGCCGGACGACGTCGACGATCACATCCAGTTCCGGGCGGTCACCACGTCGGAGCGGGAGGACCTGCTGCGATCCAACATGGTCGACATGCTCGTCGCGACGATGACCATCACCTGCGAGCGCAAGCGGCAGGTCCGGTTCTCCAGCGTCTACTACGAATCGACCCTGCGGCTGCTGGTCCGCCAGGAGGCGGGTTTCACCGGCATCGCGGACCTCGCCGGCCGGCCGGTGTGCACGTCGGCGGGCAGCACGGCCAGCGAGAAGCTCGCGCGGCTGCCGACGCCCGCCCCGCGCGTGGTGACCCGCTCCCGCATCGCCGACTGCCTGGTCGCCCTCCAGCACGGCGACGTCGACGCGATCGTCGGCGACGACGTCCTGCTCGCCGGGCTCGCCGCCCAGGACCCCTACACGACGGTGCTCGGCCCGCAGGCGTTCGGGGCGGCGTTCGCGGCCGGCGGGCGGCTCGACGAGCCCTACGGCATCGCGATGCCGATCACCGGTGACACCGCGGGGGACGACGGGTTCGTGGCGTTCGTCAACGGGGTGCTGCGGCAGATCATGCTCGACGGCACCTGGTCACGGCTGTACGACGAGTGGCTGCGTCCCGGGCTGCGCGTCCCGGGCCGCCCGCCGCTCGCCGACGCCGACACCTCCTGAGACGAGCCCGGCGGGCCGGCAGCCGGATCGGCCAGGGTGGCCGAGGCGGATCACGGGGGCAGGGCGTCAGGTCAGGGTGCGGGGGCGGGCGTGGTTTGCCTGGTCGACGAGCCGGACGCGGCTGGCCCGGTCGGGGGTCAGACGGGCCATCTCCCGGTAGGTCTCGGCGAGCCCGAACCTCAGCTCGCGCTCGACCATGGGCCGACCGAGCAGGGTCGGGGGCCGGGGCGAGCCAGGCGGTGGATGGCCCGCGGGGACCAGCGTCAGGGCGGCGGTGAAGATGTCGCGGCGCAGCTCGGCGCGGCGTCGTTCGCCGAGGTCGAGCAGGGGATCGGCCAGCAGTGCCGCGGCGCGTAGCAGCGCCGCGGAGCCGGTCGCCGGGGAGTCCGTTCCGGGGACGCGGGCGACCAGGACGCCGATCATCCGGGCCCGCGACGCCGTGTAGGCGGAGGAGGAACGGGGCACCCGCTGATAGGCGTCGATCTTGCCGGTCGGGTCGGTCCGGCACCGCGCCAGCCCGAACGCGGCGCTGGTGACGCCGGGGTCGATGGCGCCGACGACGTCGAACAGCTCGCCCGCGCGCTCCCGGGCCGCCTGGCGCTCCCGGGCGGAGCCGGCGGTGGTCGCCACGTCGGCGAGGGCCGTCGCGAGGGCGAGGCGGGGGGCGAGCTCCCCGGGAACCTGCGAGTACACCCGGTCGAAGGCCGCCGCGGCCTGCCCGGGCCGCCGCGCGACCAGGGCGGCCAGCCCCCGGTACCAGTCGACGCGCCACTCGCGGGGGGCCGCCGCGGCCGCGGCGTCCAGGGCGCGGGCCGCCTCGCCGAGCTGCCCGGCGCGGATCCGCGCCCGGGCCAGCGCCAGGCGCACCTCCGTGGTCACCGGAACGATGGCGGCCAGCCGGGCGGCGAGCGCCGCCGGGTCCTCCTCCGGGCCGGCGGTCAGCGCCGGCGCGCGCGGGTCGTCCTGGTCGACCCGCAGGTCCGGTAGCACCTCCCAGGCGGCGGGGGGTCCGGTCGGGCCGGTCTCCCCGGTGGGATGCCCGGCGGCGTCGAACCATCGGCTCGCCAGCGGCGGAACCGGCCCCTCCGTGCGGGCGACGATCTCGTAGAGCACGCCGACCAGCTCGTCCGCCAGTTCGGTGACGCTCTGGAAGCGTCGTTGTGGGTCGGTCGCGGTGGCCCGGCGCAGCAGTCGGTCCAGCGACTCGAACTCCCGCAGCGGCGGGTGGGCCCGGCGCGGGGGCAGCACGTGCCGGTAGGCGTCGACGAACCCGGGGAAGCGGCCGAGGACGAGGCGGGCCAGCGTCCGGGCGACGGCGAACGTGTCCGTGGTGACCGACGGTGCGGCCCGTGCGACGCCGCCGGGGCGTTCGCCGTCGTCGTCGAGCTCGGGCGCGCGGTAGCCCGGCGTGGACAGGTAGCCGGAGACCATGTCGTCGAGGCGGCGGGCCCCGCCGAGGTCGATGAGCTTCACCCCGGACGCGGTGACCATCACGTTGTCCGGTTTGAAGTCGCAGTAGACCAGGCCCATCCGGTGCAGGTGGCCCAGCGCGGGCAGCACCCGCAGCAGGTAGCGCAGCACGTCCGCGGGGGGTGGTGGGGCGGGTCGCCCATCCGGACCGGGCGGCCCGGTGTCGGCCAGCCCGGTCAGGGAGATCCCCGGCACGTACTCCATCACGATGTAGTCCTCGCCCTCGTGGGTGACGTAGTCGAGGATCTTCACGATCGCGGGGTGGGACACCGTGGTGAGGATGCGCCGCTCGCCCTCCGCGATCCGCCGGGCCTCCGGGTTGGCGGCGTCGAGCAGTCCCTTGAGCACCACCCAGGCCTGCACGTCGTCGCCACCGAGGTTGTCGTCCGTGGCCGCGTACACCCAGCCGAGGCCACCATGGGCGATCACTCCGTGCACGGTGTAACGGCCGACCCGCTCGCCGGGACGCAGCTTGACGGTGAACGAGTAGCGGTGGCCGCATCCCCCGCAGGTGCCCTCGAGCGCGACCGTTCCCGACTGGCCCGGACGGGCCACCGGCGCGCCGCACCCCGCGCACTCCCGCAGCCCCACGGGCACGCTCGGCGCCTCCAGCAACGGTGGGGTGGCACCGGGGGGTGGCCCGATCCGGCGGGGCAGTCGCAGCGGGTCGCGCGGCACACCGGGCGCGGGGCCCCGACGGGGGGAGGAGATCGTTCGTGGGACCGGCACCGCACCGACGCCCACGGCCCGCTCGCGGCCGTCCTCGTCGCCGTCGTCATCGCCGGGCCGGGGCGAACCGGTGAAGCGGGCCCGCGTGGGCTCGGTCGGTTCGAGCCACCGGGCGGACCCGGCCGCGCCGCCGGTGCGGCCGTCCCCCGGCGGGTCCGACCGATCCTCGTGGTGGTCCCCGTCGGGCAGCGTCGCGTCGTCCTCCGCCATAGGTGCCTCTCCGCCGACGTCCGCGGCCCGGCTGGGGCGCTGCCGTGTCGTGCCGTCAGCCTGCCACGGGCCCGTTCGTCCGTCGTGGTGGAGCTCCCTTTGCTCCTGGCACGGACGTTTCGGCCGCGCTGGACCGACCGTGTCCGAGAGGTCGGCCGTATGCTGACGGCCTTCTGGGGCGCCACCCGGGCACGTTCCGTTTCGTCGGCCGGACGCGCCTGGTGTTTTCACGGTTGCGCGCGTGGGGTTCGACGGTCGGCAAAACCGGGATCGGTCGGACAGCGCCCGCTGCACCCGGATTCCGGCCGGCCGGCGCCCGGGGCGGCGTGCACCGGGACCGGTGGCCCCGTCGCCCGGTGACGCGGCCTCCCGGGTAATGGCTCCGTCCGGCGGGTGACGGCTGCGTTGGGCCGGAATCGGCGGCCGTCGTGCCCGGCCGGCGACGGTTGCGGCGGGCGCGGGAGGCGTCCGCGGACGACCCCGCGCACGCCGAAGGGCCGACCGGACTGGCCGGTCGGCCCTCGGGAGCAGCTCCCGGACCCGGAGCGACGCCGCTGGTGGGCGGGGTCGCCGGGCGCAGGCTCAGCGGAGACTAGTGGTGCACCGGCCGACGGCCGTGCACGGCGCGGTAGATCAGCAGTGCGATGATCGCACCGATGATGGAGCCGATCAGGCCGGAGGGCTGGAACGCGCCCTCGTCGAAGTCGTGGCCGAACAGGAGGTAACCGAGAAATCCACCGATGAAGGAGCCGACAAGGCCGAGGACAATCGTCGCCGGAATGCTCATCGCGTCGCGACCCGGAACAACCAGGCGGGCGACTGCGCCAGCGACGAGCCCAAGCAGAATCATGGTGAGGATGAACCAGAGCACGAGAGCCTCCGCAATTTTGCCGTGGCCGGCGGCGGTGCCGGGGTGCGCCGCTTTCCTGTTCGCCGGTGTGATCGCGGGTTGTATCCCCGGTGCGGCTCCCGTCAAACTGTCCGATTTCGTGAAAGGTTCCCGGATGGGCGCGGGTCAGTGAGGTCGAACCTTCTGGTCAGCCCGTGCGGCGCGGGGCGCGGGCCGACCAGCGGCCGTCCTCCCGGCGGACCGCGATCGGATGGTCGAAGCAGGAGCTGACCAGCTCGGTGGTCAGCACGTCGTCGGCCCGGCCGGTCGCCAGCGCCCGCCCGCCGCGCAGCAGCATGGCATGGGTCGTCGTAACCGGCAGATCCTCCAGGTGGTGGGTCACCAGCACGCTCGCCAGCTCGCCGAACTCCCCGGCCAGCGTCTCGACGCTGGTCAACAGCCGTTCGCGGGCCGCGACGTCGAGGCCCGTCGCCGGCTCGTCGAGCAGCAGCAGCCGCGGCCGGGGCACGAGCGCCCGCGCGATCAGCGTCCGCCCCCGTTCGCCCTGGGACAGCGTGGGCCAGCGTGCGTGCCGGATCGTGGCGATGCCCAGCAGCCCGAGCAGCTCCGCCACCCGCCGCCGCTGGGCCTCGGTGGGCCGCCAGCGGGGAACGAGCTCGATCGATCCGGCCGCACCGGTCAGCACGACCTCCTCGACGGTCAGCGGCGAGCGCAGCGGATGGCGGGGATCGACGTGCCCGATCCAGCCCCGCAGCGTCCGGACGTCGACCCGGCCCAGCCGGTGGCCGAGGACGTCCACGCTGCCGCGGGTGGGGTGGCGCACCGCGCCGCACAGGCCGAGCAGCGTGCTCTTACCCGCCCCGTTCGCGCCGAGCAGGGCCCAGTGCTCCCCGGGACGGACCGTCAGATCGACGTCGGCGAGCAGCTCGCGGCCCTCGCGCACCAGGGCGACGCCCGCGCAGCGAAGCACCGGCGGTCCCGACCGCGGTCCGTTCGCGGCGCCGACGGCCGACCGCGATGCCGGCGCCGCGCTGGCCGGCGCCGCGCTGGTCGGGGCACCGTGGGCGGGGGCGGCGCCGTTCAGCGGCGTGTCGGCTGTGGTCATCGGCTCCGGTCGTCACCGCGATCGCGCATCGCGGCACGCACCTCCCGGGCGGCACTGCGGGCGCGGCTGCTCAGTGGCCCGAGCGTGCTACGCAGCCGGCTCCCGCGGCCCCCGCCACTGCGGGCGATGTCGGCGAGGTCCGCCTCGCCGAAGTCGTGGTCGGGATGGTCCGCCGCTCCCAGCCGCCAGTAGCCGCGGGTGGAGATCTGGCCGCGGTCCAGTCCGGAGCCGAGCAGCTGGCGGCGGATCCGGCGCACCGCCGAGGCCTCACAGGCCACCCAGGCCGCCGTGCCCGCCGGCAGGACGGCCGCCGCGACGGACTCGGCGAGCAGCTCGCCGGCGACCCGCGTGCCGCGGTGCAGCCAGGTGACCGTGGCCGCCGGGGCGACCGGCAGGTCACGGTGGCGGCCCGCGTCGCGGACCTCCGCCAGCACCGTGACGCCTGCCGCCGCGGGCAGCCGTTCGAGGATCGTCGCCAGCGCCGGCAGGCCGGTCTCGTCGGCGGCGAGCAGGTGATGGGCCGCGCCGGTGGGGACCTCGTAACCACCCCCCGGACCGGCGATGGCGAGATGGTCGCCGGGGCGGGCCCCGGCCGCCCATCGCCCGGCCGGGCCCCCCGCGTGCAGCAGCATCTCGATGTCCAGCTCACCGGCGTCGGGGTCGAACCGTCGCGGGGTGTAGGTCCGGACCACCGGGCGGGGCTGACCCGCGGGGAAGACCGGCCGTCCGTCCGGGCCCCACGCCGGGACGGTCGGCTCCCGCTGCCCGTCCACCGGAAGGAAGATCTTGATGTGGTGCGCGGGCCGGGGCAGGGCGAAACCGGCCAGTGCGGGGCCGCCCAGGGTCACGGTGACCATGTCGTCGGCCAGCGGGGCCACCCGGACGACCTGCAGGCGCCGCGGGGCGGGGCGGGTGCGCCGTGGCTGCGGGGCGCCTCCGCCCGGCGCCGCACCCGCGGCGGGAGAGAGTGGCCCGGACCGGTCGGCGGGTGCCCCTGGGGTGGCAGGGCCGGCCGGGTCGGATTTGAAGGTTGACATCTCCCTCGTGTCCTGCCTTTGCATCAACACGGGGACCGGACGGTGGGTCCGTGCACCCGGTGCCACGACCGGCGCGGCGTCCGTGCGGTCGCACGCGCCAGCGACCACCTCGGATGAACGTACTTCTTGCCCCAAGGGCCCGGCGGAGCCGGGTACGAGGTCCGCAGGGCACCGCCGGCGGACGCCGGCCTCCGCTCGACGGCTACCACGCCGGCCGCGGGAGTGCGCGGCGGGTGCCGATCTCACCCCGGCGTCCACAGGTTCACGGCATCTTTCCCGGGATCAACAGCAGAAAAGAGCCGACCATCGGTGGAGATCGCCATCGTTTTTGGCGACACCGCCCCGATGTCGGAGCGCAACGTGGCGGTGCGATGGGGATGCAACCTATCGGATACGTCCCACCGCTGGATCTCTCCCCGGCCCCAGGCGAACGTGACGAGGGTATGGCGGTCGAAGGAGAGCAGGACCTCGTCCACCGGGCCGGTCCCGCCGTCGGGAAAGGCGATGGTGGCTGGGTTCGCCCGATCGGCGGTATCCCAGAGGGTCACCGTGCCGACGTCGTCTGTGACGACGACCGTGTCGGTGTCGAGGAACAGGACCGACCGCGCCTTACCGCCCCTGGTGGGAAAGGTGACGGTGTTGACGAGGTGCTCCATGTGCTGAGTATCCCATATCCGCACCGTTGCCTGGTTGTCGAGGTCCGCGGTGGCGGCGTTGCGGCCGTCGGCGGAGAGCCCCACGGCGATGCTTTCATGGAGGTTTGCGGCGGCGGCCCCGGTGCTAATGGTCGCATCGGAAGGCGAGTAGGTGGGATGGGCGAGGTCCCAGGACATTATCTCGTTGCCGCCGACGGCGACCAGACGGAGGCCGTCGGGAGAAAAGGCCATCCCCCTGACGAACTTCCCGTTGTCTCCGCCCGATTCTCCGGTGAAGGTATCGGTTTGGATGCTGACCGGACTTCCCGGGCGGGTGACGTCCCATAGAAATATCGCTCGCTGGCCGTCGGTGGTAACGCCGGAATGAGCCAGGATGCGACCGTCGGGAGAAAGGATCGACACCCGTCCGACCGACTTTGCGAAATCACGGAAACCGCCGAGGAACGAGGCATTCGCCGGATCGGTGATATTCCACATCCGCACGGTGGAGTCGGTGGTGACGACGAGGGTGTGGCCGTCGGCGGAGAAGCTTTCGGCCCGCGGCGTGGCCGCAGGCTCAGGCAGAATGGCCACGAGGGTCGGGCGGACGGACTCGGGGGCGGGGTCGGGCCGGTTCAGCAGGACGACGAGCACGGTGGGAATCGCGACGGCCAAGGCCACGGCGAGCGCGATCGTGATGCGCCGTCGCCGTGACCGCGGATTGGTCCGTCCGCCAGGATCGGGATTGCGGGACGAGGGAGCGTCGGGACGGGGAGTGCTTGCCCCCGGAGCGCTCGGCTGGGTGGCCAGCGGTGGCGGCGGTGGCAGGGAGGCCGGCTCGGGTGGTTGGTCGGCGGCGTTGCTCACCAGGTCGTCGAGATGCAGGGGGAGCCAGACGCGGCTCGTCCAGCCGGCGCCATGGATGGCGGTGGCGGCCCTGGCGAGGTCGAGGGCGAAGGCCTGTGCCGTGGGCTGGCGGTCGGTCGGGTCCTTGGCCAACGCCCGCAGGACGACCTGCGCGATGGGGGCGGGCACGCCGGTCAGCGGCGGTGGTGCGGCCGTGAGGTGCTGCTGGAAGAGCGCGCGGACGGGCAGGGTCGGGTCGAAGGGGAGTGCGCCGGTCAGAAGCTGGTAGATCACGACGCCGAGGGCGTAGAGGTCCGTGGCCGGGCTCAGTCGACCGCCGGTGATCTGTTCGGGCGCCATGTAGGACGGTGTGCCGGCCACCGCGGTCGCTGTGACCGCGGTTCCCTCGAACATCTTCGCGATGCCGAAGTCGGCGACCTTCAGTGTTCCGGCCGCGTCGAACAGCAGGTTGCCGGGCTTGATGTCCAGGTGCAGCACCCCACGGATATGGGCGTGAGAAAGCCCCGCGGCAACAGCTAACCCGACCGCGCAGGCTCCCTGCGGATCCAGCGTGGCACGTCGACGGGTCAACGTACCGCCGTCCAACAGTTCCATGACGATCAGCAGGAGATCGTCGGCTTCCACATAGTCGAAGACCCGCACGATATGCGGATGATCCATCCCTGCGAGCAGGCGCGCCTCGGTCTCGAAACTCCCCGGCGCGTACTCCGAACCCCCGGGAAGAATTTTAATGGCCACCGGACGCTTCAGCCGACGGTGCCGGCCGGTGAGCACCAGTCCGCCCGCACCCGCGCCCAGTTTCGCGCCAATCAGGTAGCCAGGAAGCGCTGCGGCAACCTGGCCACGGTCGACAATCAACGTACGATGGTGACCGTCGACCGGTCACGTGGCCGGCCAGCCGGCAGAACTCCGCTCCGCGCCCCCGTCATGATTCGGCATTTTAGCCTGGGCTCACCGCCGATGACCCTCGGCCTGGGCGTTCCCCCGGGCAGGCCGCTGAGCTGGCAGTACGCAGTCTGGCTTCCGCGTCGGAACCGATCGTCTCGCGGGGTCCGCGGCGAGATGATTGACCGCGACCGACACGTCGGGCCGCCGGTGCGGCGCCGCGACGACCGGCACACCCCCCGCACACCGGCCCCCGGCCGCTACGAAGAATCAGCTGACCGACGGTCCAAAACACCTTCTCTGCCGAAGTCCGACGCCGACGGGTCAGAACCTCCCAGGTCCGTTCCGACTGGCTGGGCGAGGTCTTTCCCGACCGATCCGCGAGCCGATCCGACCGGCGGAACGGCGCCGGGGGATGGCGCGTTGAGTCGGACGGTGGCAGCGCACCTGTCGGTCCCGGGAGTCGCGGATGACGTCGTCGTGTGCCGGGGGTCGCCGGGCCCGCGCGCGCCGGTACCTGATGTGCCGGCCGACCTACTTCGACGTCCGCTACGCCATCAACCCGTGGATGGACCCGCACCGCCCGGTCGACACCGCGCGGGCCTGCGCGCAGTGGGAGGCGCTGCGTGCGCTGTACCGCGACCTCGGGCACACCGTGGAGCTGATCGAGCCGCTGCCGGGCCTGCCCGACATGGTCTACGCGGCCAACGGCGGGCTCGTCGTCGGCGGCCGGGCGCTCGGGGTCCTGTTCCGCCATCCCGAACGGCGCGGCGAACAGGCGCCCTACCTGCGGCGATTGGCGAGGTTGGCCCCGGGCGGGGTGTACCGTCCGGCGTTCTGCAACGAGGGCGAGGGCGACTTCCTGCCCGTCGGCGAGATGATCCTCGCCGGCACCGGGTTCCGGTCGGAGCCGGCCGCGCACGCCGAGGCGGCGCGCGTGCTGGGCCGCCCGGTGCACTCACTGACCCTGGTGGACCCGCGTTTCTACCATCTCGACACCGCGCTGTGCGTCCTCGACGATGACCTCGTCGCCTACCTGCCGGCGGCCTTCGACGACGCCGCCCGCCGGCGGCTCGCCACCCTGTTCCCGGACGCGATCAGGGTGAGCGAGGCCGACGCGGCGGTGTTCGGGCTCAACGCCGTCAGCGACGGGCGGCACGTGGTGCTCTCCGCCGCCGCCGAGGGGTTCGCCGCCGACCTGAGGACCCGCGGGTTCGAGCCGATCGGGGTCGAGTTCGACGAGCTGCGCCGCGGCGGCGGCGGCATCAAGTGCGCCACCCTGGAGATCCGCGCCTGAGCGCGGCCACGCAGCGCGGCCCGGCTGCCCGCCCGGCACGCAACCCAGCGGGCGAGGGCCGGGTGACCTCACCCGGTCGCGGACTGGCCGCCGAGGGCGCGGGCGAGGCGGGCCATCCCCTCGGCGATGCGCGCGGGCGCGTGCGTGGTGAACGACAGGCGCAGCGCCGCCGGGTCGGGCGCGCCGGCGAAGAACGGGGCGCCGGGAACGTAGGCGACGTCGTGGGCGACCACGGCGGGCAGCAGGGCGGTGGCGTCGTATCCGGCGGGCAGACGAGCCCAGACGAACATGCCGCCCTCGGGCCGGTTCCAGGAGCTACCGGGCGGCAGCGCCCCGACGAGCCCGTCGAGCATCGCGTCGCGCCGTTCCCGGTACACCGCGCACATGCGGGCGAGGTGGGCGTCGAGGTCGGCCTCGGCCAGGTAGCGGGCGGCGGCCGCCTGGTCGACGGTCGAGGTGTGCAGGTCCGCGGCCTGCTTGGCGATCACGCAGGCGCGCCGCAGCGCCGCCGGTGCGCGCAGCCAGCCCAGCCGCATGCCCGGGGCCATGGTCTTGGAAAAGCTGCCGAGCAGCACC
This sequence comes from Frankia alni ACN14a, assembly GCF_000058485.1. Classification (NCBI taxonomy): domain Bacteria; kingdom Bacillati; phylum Actinomycetota; class Actinomycetes; order Frankiales; family Frankiaceae; genus Frankia; species Frankia alni. The sequence continues at coordinate 4,688,892 of NC_008278.1, read as the reverse complement.
GTCCGATCGGCCGCGGCGGGGTACGAGGCGATCCACGGCTGCGCCGTCCCCTCGTAGCGCAGCTCGCCGTACGGGTCGTCCTCGACGATCCACAGGCCCTGCCGGGCGGCGACCTCGGCGACGGCGCGGCGGCGGTCCGCGGCCATGGTGCGTCCGGTGGGGTTCTGGAACGTGGGCACCACGTACAGCAGCCGGGGGCGCTCCCGGGCGACGAGGTCTGCCAGTCGGTCGGGGATGATCCCCTGATCGTCGGTGGGGGCCGCGAACACCCGGGCCCCGGCGAAGCCGAAGCACTGCAGCACGGCGAGGTAGGTCGGGTCCTCCACCACGACGGCGTCCCCGGGTTCGAGCAGCGCGGCGGCGAGCAGCGTCAGGGCCTGCTGGGAGCCGGTGGTGACCAGCAGGTGGTCGGGCTCGGTCGGCAGGCCGCGCCGGGCCAGGCGGGCGGCGACCGCCGCCCGCAGATCGGGGTCCCCCTCGGTGGTGGAGTACTGCAGCACCCGCCGGGGCTCGTCGGTGAGCACCTGGTCGTAGGCGCGCCGGATGCCGTCCGCGTCGATCAGCTCGGGGGCCGGCAGACCGCCGGCGAAGGAGATCACCTCCGGCCGGGCGGTCAGGGCGAGGATCTCGCGCACCGGGGAGGTGCGCACCGCGCGGGCGCGGGCGGCGAGCTGCGGCGGGGCGGCGGCGGTCGTCATGGCGGCTTCTCGATTCCTTCTGCGGACGGGTGGGCGCGGCCCGGCGGCTGCGTGCCTCTGCCTGCGCCGGCTGCCATCGGCGTCGGCCGTGATCCGCCCGCGGGACGTGCGGTCGGGCCGCCGCCCGGTCAGGTGCGCAGGGGTCGCGGGGGCTCCCGGGCAAGGCGTGGTGGGTGCGGCGTGGCGGGATGGCGGCGTGGCGGGATGGCGGGTGCCGGGGTCGACGGCCCGCCCGCCAGGCCGGGTCGCGGCGGCGGGCGGGCCGTCAGAGTCCCCGACGCCGACCGACTGTCGCGGCCCGCCGGGGACACCGGCGGGGTGTCCCCTCAGGGGCCTCTCCCGACAGGTATCTCATCATCTGGACAGGATCTCCCAGATGATGGGCTTACCTATGGTAACCCGGCCGCCCTGTCGCGCTGCCCCGGCTCCCGGCCAGCCGACCCGTCCCGACCGCGTCGACGACGCGGGCGGCATCACGGAGATCGTCGTCGAAGGAGTACTCGGGAGCCTGTGAGGACCTGCCACGCCCGCGCGCGTCGAAGGTGACGCATCGGTACCGGCCGCCGATTGTGTCCAGGACACGCCGCCAGTCCCGCCGAGTGCCGAAAGCACCGTTGAGAAAGATGAGGACGGGACCGCGGCCGGTGTCGTCACAGCGCAGCCTGGCCTCGCCGCCGCGGATCGTGAACTGGCGCGACGTCATCGCTCCGCTCGGACCAGGCCGGGTGCAGTCCCGGAGCCCGGCGCGTCGACGAATTCCGCTGGCTTTGTCGCCATACAGCGCCATAGAGCGAATTGTCTCTCCTCGGCGACTCGCGACCAGCGGTGATCCCCGGCGCTGGCGGCAGAGACCCGCGGACGCCGTTGCGACCGGCTGCAACGGACCGTGGGTGAACCCTCAATGTACCCGCAGGAAGCAGAATGGAATTTGCTCGGTCGAAGGTCGTGTATCCGGCCTTGAACGAGGAACACCAAGGGCCGGGCATGCCCAGGAGAAGGTATCCGAGTGCAGACGGGGGGAACCCGGCATGAAGGCAACATATGAGGCACCAGCCCTTCAGGCTCAGGGATCGTTCCGGCAGGCGACCGGTTTCGTCGGCTTCTTCGTCGGCGGCTGGGGCGGCGGCTGGGGTGGCTGGAGCGGCTGGGGTGGTTGGGGTGGCTGGGGTTGGAGCCGCTGGGGCCGCGGAGGCGGCTGGGGCGGCTGGGGTGGTTGGGGCGGCGGCTGGGGCTGGTAGCCCCGAGGCGACCTGCGGCGACCTGCGCCAGCCCAGCGGCTGGCCAGGCCGTCGTCAGAAGTCCGGCCCAACGTTCCAACCAACTGTCACGACACCCACCACGAGTGTTCTGTTCATCCGGGGACGAGGTGGCGACGGACCGGCCGTAGCGGTCGGCCGCCGCCATGTCGTCGTTTTCGGGCCGCGGTAGGGCACCGCTGACCAGGCGGGTGCGGATCGGGAGGATCTGGTATGCGCGTCGTGTGCGTGGGTGGTGGACCGGCGGGGTTGTACTTCGCCATCTCGACGAAGCTGCGCAATCCCGCACACGAGGTCACGGTGATCGAACGAGACCCCCCGGGAGCCACCTACGGCTGGGGGGTCGTCTACTGGGACAACCTGCTGGACGTCTTCTTCCGCAACGATCCGCGCAGCGCGCGGCAGATCCGGGCGCAGTCCACTCTCTGGCAGGAGCAGCGCATCAGCGTCGCGGGGGCGGGCGCGGCCTACCTGGCCGGATACGGCTTCAGCATGCAGCGGGCGACGCTGCTGGACATCCTCGCGCGGCGCGCGGCCGAACTCGGGGTGAGGATCTCCTACCGCCACGAGGTCGACGGTCTGCCTCCGTTCGCCGACGCCGACCTGGTCGTGGCCGCCGACGGCGCCAACAGCCGGGTGCGCCAGGCCGGTGGAAACCCGTTCGGGACCCGCCTCACGACCGGCAGCAATCCCTACATCTGGCTGGGGACGGACCGGTTCTTCGACACCTTCGCCTTCGACTTCGAACGCACCCCGGCGGGCTGGATCTGGTGCCACGCCTACCCGTCCAGCGCGGGCCTGAGCACGTGCATCGTCGAGTGCACCCCGCGGACCTGGGCGGGGCTCGGCTTCGACCGGCGTGGCGACGCCGACACCCTGCGAGAGCTGGAGAAGATCTTCGCCGAGCCGTTGGACGGCCACGGCCTGATCAGTCAGTGCCGCGGTCGGACCGCCCGCTGGCAGCGCTTCTCCGAGATCAGCAACGAGCGGTGGTACCACGACAACGTCGTGCTGCTCGGGGACGCCGCCCATACGACCCACTTCACCCTGGGATCCGGGACGGCGTTGGCGATCGTCGACGCGGTCATGCTCGCGCGGATCCTCGACGACAACGATGACGACCTGACCGCCGCACTGCGGTCCTTCGACGCCCGCGGTCGGCTGGCGCTGCGCCCGGTGCAGGCGGCGGCGCGGACCAGCATGACCTGGTTCGAGCAGGCGGACCGCCACCTCGGCCGGGACGGCGACGCGCAGAGCAACGAGGTGGGCGGCCGGGACGGCCACCTGGACGCGGTGTCGTTCGCCTACGCGATGGCCGGGCGTCACGGTCCGCAGCCGCCGTGGCGTTACCGGGTGCACCGTGCCACCCAGGTCCCGGCGGTCCGCCGGGCTCTGCGCGGCCTGAACTCGGGCGGCCGCTGGTGCCTGGCCCGCCGTCGGGGCGAACCCGTAGCGACGCGTGCCGAGCAGCCCGAGCGGGCTGAGCAGCCCGAGCAGGCCGAGTTGTCCGAGCGGGCGGCTCGATGAGCTGCGGCCCCGCCGCCTCGGGCTACTCCGCCGCCTCGGCTACTCCCGCCTCGTGCTACTCAAAGGAGGAGGGCCACCCGGTCACCCTCGAGGATGGCGGCGTGCGCGCGCCGTGGGGCCAGGCAGTCGCCGACCCGGTGTAGCTCGAACGGGGCATTCACCCGGAGCGTGGACCACAGCGAGTCCTCCGCTCGGGGGGGTTCGGTATGGACGACCCAGTCCACCGCGTGGCGCCGCACCGCCCCGGTGGGATGGTGCGTGACGCTCACCGTCAGCTCGCCGGCATGGTCCGCGCGACCGGCCTGGCCCACCCGACCGGAGCGGCGGGACGCGTCGGGCGGACCGCACGGAGCGGATCCCGCCGGAGCGGGACCGGCGTCGCCGACATCCGTCACCACGAGGTCGCCGGCCTGCCGGACACCGAGGGCGGCCGCTCGTCGGTTCCACCGCTCCAGGTCCAGGGTGAGGCCGAGATCCTGGCCGACGACCATCGCGTCGCTGATCACCGTCACATCGGCGCCGCGGGCGGCGAGCAGCTCCGCCATCGACGGGGCCTGGTGGAAACCCGTGCTGTCCACCACGAGCACCCGCCCGCGCGGGTGGGCCTGGCCGGTCAGCACCTCTCGCACGCCGACGATCCGTGGATCGTCACCCGCCCAGTCGGGCCGGGCCGGTCGGGATCCGGTGGCGAGGATGACGGCGTCGGGGCCGGCGGCGTGCAGGAGATCGGTGTCGGCGACGGTACCCAGCAGCACCTCGACGCCGAGCCCGCCAAGGCGGACGGCGAGGTCGTCGACCAGAGCGCGCAGCCCGCCGCGGCCGGGCAGCTGAGCGGCGAGGAGCATCTGGCCGCCAAGCCGATCGCCACGCTCGACCACGGTGACGCGGTGCCCGCGCGCGGCCGCGGTGACAGCGGCCCGCAGACCCCCGGGGCCGCCCCCCACGACGTACACCCGCCGTCCGCGCCGACGCGGTGGCGCCAGCGTCACCGCCTCCCGGCCTGCCCGGGGGTTGGCCAGGCAGCCCAGCCAGCGATTGCGCCCCGTCCGGCCCACACACTCCTGGTTGCAGGCCACGCAGGTGCCGCCGCCAGACCGGTCGTCCCGCTCCCGGTGGTCCTCCTGGTGCCGGTGGTCCTGGTCTCGGCCGTCGTCGCCGCGTCCACTCCGGCCGCGCCCCCCTGCCCGGGCCGTCGCGGCGAAGGCGGGGTCGGCGATCTGACCGCGGACGACCCCGACGAGATCGGCCTGGCCGGCGGCCAGGACCCGCTCGGCCTGCGCCGGGTCGGTGAACCGGCCGACGGCGACGACCGGCAGGTCGACCGCCGCCCGGATCGCCGCGGCGATGTGCGCCGCGTAGCCCGGGCGGACCTGCATGCTCGGCACGATCAGGGGCAGCGTCGAGGTCGCCACCCCGATGGCCGTGTTGAGGTAGTCGACCGCGCCGGTGGCCTCGACCATCGTCGCGACGGCGACCGCCTCGGCGAGGGTGATGCCCCCCTCGACCCCGTCGTCTCCGCACAGCCGTACGCCGAGGACCCGGCCGGGGCCGATCGCGGTCCGCACCGCCTCGATGACCTCCAGCAGCAGTCGGGCCCTGTTCGCGAGCGGGCCGCCGTAGTGGTCGGTGCGCCGGTTCGTCGCCGGCGCCAGGAACCCGCGGATGAGGGAGCTGTGCGAGCCCTGTATCTCGACGCCGTCGAACCCGCCCGCCGCGGCGTGTGCGGCCGTGCGCGCGAAACCGGCGACCACCTCGGCGATCTCCGACTCCGTCAGCGCCTTGGGCACCTCGCGGAACATCGGGTCCGCCACCGCGCTCGGCGCCCAGACGGGCAGCCGGGTGTAGGTCGAGGCGGACTGCCCGCCGTTGTGATTGAGCTGGGCGAGGATCGGTACCCCGTGGGCGTGGACCGCGTCGGCGATCCGCCGCAGACCGGGGATCACCGCCGGATCGAAACCGCGGATCATCTTCTCGTAGGGCCGGTCGCCCGGATGGGTGGTGAGCTCCTCGGTGATGACCATCCCGGTTCCGCCGGCTGCCCGGGCGGCGTAGTAGGCGGCGTGACGGACGTTCGGCAGGCCCTCGTCGGCGTAGTTCGTCAGGTGCGCGCAGAACACGATCCGGTTGTGCAGTGTCAGCGGCCCGATCCGCTGCGGGGTGAGGAGCCCGGGTGCCTCACCACCCCCCGCGCCGCCGGACCCCGCAGCCCCACCCCTGTGCGGCCCCTGCGGCCTCCGGGGCCCGCCCGACGTCTGCGGCCCCTGCGGCCCCGTCGGCCCGCCCGGGGCATCATCCGACCGGGGGGGTCGAACACGGCCGGGGCGGGGGAGGTCATGGTCCGGTCGGGGGGAGTCGGGCCGGTCGGCGCCGATCTCCCGTGCTCGGCGACGGCCCTCGAGGACGGCCGCCAGGATGGTCCGCGGCGCGATCGCGTCCCCCGCCCGGGGCAGGTCCGGGCGGAGGGAGTGCAGGGTGTCCCGCGGCAGCCGGGGACCGCAGTCGACGACCGCGGCGCAGGCGAGGATCTGCCGCTCGCCCGTCCAGGCGTCCTCCAGTACCAGCCCGTCCGGACCGATCGCGCGCACCGACGTCCGCACTTGCCGGCGGACGCCCGCGCGGGCCAGCCGGACGTTCGCCGGCGCGAGATCGCCGGCGGCCAGTCGGGCGCCCACCACCGGGTCGGGCGTCACGATCGTGACCGGCCGGCCGAGCTCGGCCAGCCAGTGCGCGGTCGCCACCCCCACGGGACCCCCGAGCGGGTCATGCACGACCACCGGCCCCTGCGGCAGGGCCGCCGGCCCCGCCGCCAGGACGTGGACCACGTCGAGGACCTCTGTCGTGGCGTCGGCGTCGGGGGCGGGCAGGTCGGTCCGCGCGGTGGGCGGCGCCGGGACCGAGCCGGTGGCGAGCAGCACCACGCCGCCGGCCGCCCGCTGCCGGTCGATCTCCTCCACGCCGATGTCGGTGTCCAGGTCGATCCGCACCCCGAGGCGGCGGCACTCGGCCGCCCACCAGTCGGCCAGCGCGGCGAGCCGGTGGAGCCCGGGCCCACGGGCGGCGATCCGCAGCGTCCCGCCGAGGTGGGCGCCGCGTTCGGCGAGTCGGACCCGATGCCCGCGGGCGCCCAGCACGCGTGCAGCCTCCAGCCCGGCCGGGCCGCCGCCGACGACGAGGACGTCCACCGGTGTCGCGGCGCGTCCGCCGGGCCCGGGCTCGACGGTCTCGTGGCCGCTCGCGGGTTCGCCGATGCAGCTCACCAGTGGGTTGCGGACATCCCGGACCTGGCACGCCTGATTGCACAACACGCACGGACGCACCCGGTGGCCCTGGCCCGCGCGGACCAGCGCCACCAGGTCCGGCTCCGCGATGAGCGCGCGCGTCATCTCCACGACGTCGGCGGCCGCGGAGTCGAGGGCCTGCTGGGCGTCGGCGGTGTCCACCACGCTGCCCTGCAGGACGATGGGCACCCGGCCGGCGGCGGCGCGGCGCATCCGGCGGGCGAGATCGGTGTTGAAGGCCGGCGGGGTGGCCGCATCGGGCCGGTACGCACCCGTCGCGAACGGGCCGCCACGGACGACGACGAGCAGGTCCACAAGGTCGGCCAGTGCACCGACGTGGCCGGCCGCCAGGTCCGCGGTGATGCCCGCCCAGGGCGCCAGCTCGTCGCAGCACAGCCGCAGGCCGAGGATGGGCGTGTCGCCGACGGCCGCGCGGACCGCCGTCAGGACCTCCCGGGTCAGCCGGAGCCGGTCCCGGCCGTAGTCGTCGCCACGCCGGTTGGTCAACCCCGAGTGAAACTGCCGCAGCAGGGAGAACACCCCGGCGTCGATCTCCACTCCGTCGAGCCCGGCCGCCACCGCCCGGCCGGCCCCGGCGGCGAAGCCCGCGACGATGCTCGCGATCGTGCTGCTGTCCAGTTCGGCTGGGACCTCCCGGCTCACCACGTCGGCCACCGGGGAGGGGGCCCACAGCGGCTGCTGCGACCATGCGCTCGATCCCTGCCCGCCGGCATGGCCCAGACCGGCCAGCAGCACGGTCCCGTGCGGCCGGACCGCCTGGGCCACAGCCGCCCAGCCGGACCCGCACTCGGCGGCAAGGGGGGCCCGTTCGTAGGGCCAGTCGTCGGAGGTCACCGAGGCGGTCTCGGTGACGATGACGCCGGCGCCGCCCGCCGCCCGCCGCTCGTAGTAGGCGACATGGCGTTCGGACAACGCCCGCCCCCGGCCCAGGTTGGTCTCGTGCGGTCCGAACAGGACCCGGGAGGGCGCGCGCCGCCCCCCGCGCAGGACGATCGCCTGGCTCAGCCGGGTGGGTGGGACCACCGCGCGCACGGGCGGTGCGCCCACCGGTTCCCCGGGCCGCATCGATCTCCTCTACGGTGATGGTGGGTAGCAGGTGGGGTGCGGCCCGCCGGCCAACGGGTCCGGCGTGCCCGCGACGCGGGACGACCGGGCGTCACCCGCCGCCTCGGACATTAAAGGCACTCGGTGTCGAAAGTGAAGTGAAGTGGGGTGAGGGGCGAGTGATGCCCCCCGGTGTGACCATGGGTGCCGACGGTCGACGCACCGGCCGCCGGCCCGCCACCAGCGCGGCGGAGCTCGAACACCTGGCCCTGCAGATCTTCACCGAGCGTGGGTTCGAGGAGACCACCGTCGACGACATCGCCCGCGCGGCCGGGATCGGGCGGCGTACCTTCTTCCGCTACTTCGCCTCCAAGAACGACGTCCCCTGGGGCGACTTCGACGGCCAGCTCGAGGTCATGCGCGCGTCGCTGGCCTCCGCCGCGGCGGGCGAACCGACGGTTGCCGTGCTGCGCCGGGCGATTCTCGACTTCAACACCTATCCGCCCGCGGAGGGTGCCTGGCTGCGTCGCCGGATGACGCTCATCCTGCGCACCCCCGCCCTGCAGGCGCACTCGACGTTGCGCTACGCGAGCTGGCGTGGCGTCCTCGCCGAGTTCGTCGCCCGCCGGGTCGGCCAGCCGGCAGACGCCCTGACGCCGCAGGCGGTCGCGGCGGCGCACCTGGGGGTCGCAGTCACCGCGTACGAGCAGTGGCTGCGGGAGGAGGGCACGGACCTGGTCGCAATCCTCGACGAGGCGCTCGGGCTGCTTGCGACCGGTTTCGCGGCCTTCTGAGCGCCGGGCGGCCGTACCGCCCGGCGCTGCTCCGCCCGCGCACGTCGCAACGAAAAGTAGTCGCATCATTGCGGTGAGCGGTAGCGCTCCGGCGTCGAAGCTGCGAGGCTGTGCACCCATCGACGCAGTCCGCTGACTCCTCGGAGTCAACGGCCGGCTGGTTGACGGGGAGGAAGCGCTCCATGGCAAGCACGAGCTCCAGGAACGGCGCCGGGCCGAGCAGCGCTGGAACGCGCCAGAGCACCGTCGCCGGGACCCCGGTCAGCCCGACCTCCCTGTCTGCCTCGCAGTCACCTGCCGACGATGCCGCATCGTCGGGCGACGGCGGCTCCCGGCCAGGCCCGGCGTCCGCGGGGGCGTCGGCATCGCAGGCAGGTTCGGCCGGCACGCCCCCAGGTGCCACCGGCGCAGGTGCCACCGGCGCAGGTTCCGTCGGCGCAGGTTCCGCCACGCCCGGGTCCTCAACATCCGGACCTGCCGAGTCCGGGGCTGCCACGCCCGGGTCCGCACGATCCGGCTCCGGGACCGGGCCGTCCAGGACGTCCACCGCCAGAACCACCACCGCGAAGTCCGGCGCCGGCAGGACCGCCGCAGAGGGAGCCACCGAGGCGAAGACCAGCACCGCCAGGGCCGGCACCGCGAGGGCGGGACAGTCGGGCCCGGCGAGCGCGAAGTCCTCCCCCGCGCGCGCCGGCTCCACCCGGGCGAGCGCGACTCGGGCGGCAGCCCCGGCCGGTCGGTCCGCCGCGGCGGCGCCGACGGAGTCGGCCTCCGTCGGGACGACCACGCAGACCGCGGGAGGGACCACGCCCGCCCGGTCGACCACCGCGCGGGCGGGGGCCGCCCGAACGGGCCCCGCCAGCCGGTCGACGCCGACCCGGGCGGCGTCCGGGCGCGGCAGCACGGCCTCGGCGGTCGCCGACTCCGCAACGGACAGGTCGGCGTCGGGTGACGCCGGCGGCGGCCGGTCGGTGGCGGCCGCCGGGAGCACCACGACCCGCGCTGCAAGCAGCCGGGCCGCCGCGGCGAAGCGTCCCACGACATCGCGGGCCTCCGTGACCAGGCCGGCATCGGGTCGCGGCACGGCGACGACGTCGGGCCGCGCGGTGAGCGCACGCGGCACCGTCCGAAATCCCGCAGGCAGCCGGGTGACAGCTTCCTCGGCCCTTCGGGTGAGCTCCACGCCGGTGGGGAGGGCCACCCGGGCGTCTCGCCGCGAGGACACTCATACGGAGCTACGTACGGCGACACTACGACTTCCCTTCGTCACCGCCCATTTCGAGGTCTCCCCCCCACCCGCGCCGGGCGGCCAGGTCCGGGTGGGGCCGCTGAGCCTGCCTTCCCCGGGACGCACCGCCTACTACCTGGGCCTGGGCACCCTGGCCGTGGTCGAGCTGATCGAGTGGCCGGTGGCGTTGGCCATCGCGGCCGGCACCTATGTGGCCGGGCATGCCGTGGGATCGCAGGTTGCTCCTGCGCGGGAGCGGGAGGCCGAGGTCGAGATCAGCGCGGAGCTGCCCACCGGACTCGGCCCGCGCGGTTTGTGGCGCCGGTTCCGGCATGCCGAACACGGGCCCGGCGGGCTGTCCGACCGCGACGGCCACAGCGAGAACGGCCGCCACGAACCCGGTTCCCGGGGGCGTGGTTCCTCGCGTCCTGGTGCCGAGCGGTCTGGCGCCGAGCGGTCTGGTCACAACGGTCACAGCGGCGGCGCGGCTCGGCCTCGCCTTCGAGGTTGATCCTCCGCACGTGAGACTGCCCGGCCCGACCGCGGCCAGGGCCGCGGCGGCGGTGCTCGTGCGGACGCTGAGCACCGAGCTGACCCGGTCGCAGCGGCGACCGCGGCACGTGTGGACTCGGGACGGCGACGCGCACATCGAGGTTCATCCGCCCTGGCCCGAGGGCACCCAGCCGGATCCGGCGGTCGCCGACGCCCACCGGCGCCGGCTGCACCGCGCGGTCGTCGCCGCACTGCATCGCCTGGACGGCGTCGACTGGGCCGAGGTCGACGAGGCCCTGGGGCGGGTCCTGATCAGCTTCGACTCCGATCGGGTGGACGTGGCGGAGCTGGTCGAGGCCGTCGACGCGGCGGAGAGAGTCCTGCGCCAGGGTGCCCTCGGCGAGCCGGGCCCGGACGCCGGGTACACGCGGGCCGGCGTGGACGGTGATCAGGATGGTTCCGCCTACCCGGGGGATCCGGAGCCGGTGGCCGCCGCGATGATCGCGCTCGGCGTGGACACCGCGGCGCTCGGCGTCGCTGTGGTGGCCCGAGTGTGCCGGGTACCCGCGGTACCGCGCGCGGCGGGAGCCGTGGTGGCGCTCGTGGATCACCAACCGTGGGTCCGGCGGGCAGTCGAACGCCGCCTCGGCCAGCGCGGTGCCGACCTGGTGATCGGCCTGCTCGGCGCGGGGGCGGGCGCGGTGACCCAGAGCCCGGACATCCTCGTCGTCGGCGTGGCCCACCGGGCGGCGGCCGTCGGCGAGCTGTTCGCCGAACGGGCGGTGTTCCTCCGGCGCCAGTCCGACCTGCTGCGCCGCACCGCCCAGGCGGACCAGTCTGGTGTCTCGCCCGCGGCTGCGTCCGAGTCGGTCGGTGCGGTCCCAGGCCGGCGAGCCTTCCCGGACACCCCGTCGCCCGGCGAGCTCGGCGCCGGCGCGCGGGGACACCGGCCCCGCCCGCTTCCCGCCGGCCCGCTCGAACGCAGCGCCGAGCGGATGGCCGCCGTCGGGCTCGCGGTCGGCGCGGCCGGTCTGCTCGCGACGGGCTCCCCGCGGGTCGGCGGCGAGCTGGTACTGGCGGCCGTGCCGCGAGCGGCCCGACTGGGCCGTGAGGTCTTCGCGGCCACGGCGGCGCGCCGGCTGTCCGCTCGGGACGTGCTGATCCTCGACGCCGCCAGCCTGCGACGACTCGATCGGATCGACGCCGTCGTCGTCTGCGCGCCGGTCCTGCTGGGGGAGCGGATGCGGGTGCTGTCCGCCGCCGATGCGGCCACGTGGTCGCGCACGGACCGACTGGTCGACGAGGTGGACCCGCGGCGGATGTTCCAGCCGGGCGACGTCGTCGCGCGGGAGGGGTCCGCCCGGATGGTCGCGGTGCACGCCGGCGGGCCGCGCTCGGCGCTGCACCCGTCCGGACTACCCGTCGAGCTTCGCGTCGGACGCCGTCGCGCCCGCGCCGTCCTCGGCGCCGAACTCGACGGTCTCGCCGAGGCGCTCCTGCGCGCCGCCCGGTCGTGCGGCACCGTCGTGCTCACCGCCCACGCCAGCACGGCCGAGCTCGCCGCGCTCGTCGACACCGTGCTGCCCGCGGGCACGGCCGCGGACACCGAGGTCTGGCGGTTGCAGGCGGCCGGCCGGGTGGTCGCCGTCGTGGCCGGGGGTGAACGACCGCAGGCGTCGGTGGTCGCTCCCGGCGATGCCGACGCGCTGTTCCGCGCGGACGTCGCCGTCGGAGTGGACACCCCTGGTGCCCGGCCGCCCTGGTCCGCGGATCTGATCTGCGCGGACGGGCTGACCGACGCCTGGCGGATCCTGCAGCTACCGCCGGTCGCCGCGGCGGTCAGCAGTCGGTCGGCGACGCTCGCCCACTCCGCATCGGCCCTGGCCGTCCTCACCACCATCGCCGGTCTGGGACGCGAGGACGCCGGTACGGGCCAGGGCCGGGCGGCGTTGATCCGGCCCGCGGCACTCCTGCGCGGCGGGCCGGTCAGCGCCGCCGCGCTCGCCGCGATGGCCCTCGGCGCGCTCGGGGCGAGCCGCGCCGACCGGCGCAACCCGCCGGCGCCCACCTGGCGCACGGACTGGCATGCCCTGTCCGCGGACACCGTGCGACGCCGGCTGACCGCCGGTCCGCGGGACCCGGCGGATCTGGCCGTCGCCGACACCGCCGAACCGGACTCCCCTCGGCCGGACCCGCCCGAGGGGACCACGACCGTGGAGGCGCGGTCCGACGGTCCGGCACCGACGGGCCGGCCGGCCGCGGGGACCAACGAGTCCCCGACCTCCGGACGGGCCCTGGGCTCGATGGCGTCCACCGTCCGTGGCCTCCCCGGCGCAGTGCTCTCCGACCTGCGCGATCCGCTCATCCCGGTGCTGTTCGTCGGGGCCGCCGCGAGCGCGGTGCTCGGCTCGACGGTCGACGCGGCGCTCGTGGCGGGCGTGTCGGTGGCCAACGCGGTGGTCAGCGGCGCGCAGCGGGCCAGGGCCGAGGCGGTGATGCGCCGCCTGGTGGCCCGGCACACCCCGCTGGCCCGGTTGGTGACGACGGCGGGGACCGCACTTGTCGACGCGAGTGACCTGCGTACGGGCGACCTCGTCGACGTGCGTGCCGCCGACGTGGTGCCCGCGGATGCCCGCCTGGTCCACGCCGAGTCCCTGGAGGTCGACGAGTCCTCCCTGACGGGGGAGTCGGTGCCCGTCGTGAAGGACATCGCCCCGACGCCGGGCGCCGCACTCGCCGAGCGGCGCAACATGCTCTACGAGGGGACGACCGTGCTTGCGGGGTCCGGTCGGGCGGTGGTGGTCGCCGTCGGCGCGGCGACCGAGGCCGGTCGGGCGGGGCAGGCGGCGGTCGGCCACGGCGGGCCGCCGGGCGTGCAGGCCCGGCTCGCCGACCTGACCCGGCTGGCGATGCCGCTCACCGCGATCAGCGGAGTCGCCGTGGCGGGCCTGTCCTGGCTGCGCGGCACGTCGCTGCGGTCCGCCGTCAACGCCGGAGTGGCCGTGGCGGTGGCCGCGGTCCCCGAGGGGCTTCCGCTGGTCGCCACCGTCGCGCAGATGGCGTCGGCACGCCGCCTGGCCCGGCTCGGCGTGCTCGTCCGCTCCTCCCGCACCGTCGAGGCCCTCGGCCGCGTCGACACCGTGTGCTTCGACAAGACGGGCACCCTCACCGAGGGGCGGCTGGTGCTGCGCGACGTCGTGGTCCGCGCGGGCGGCGCCCGGGAGGGGCCGGACGGTACCGCGGGTGTGCCCGCCGCCGCCCGGTGGCGTCGGGTCGCCGCCACCGACCCGGCCGCGGCAGCCGTACATCGGATCGCGGCCGGGGCCAGTCCCGCGCCGGGCGGGCCGGTGCCGCATGCCACCGACCGGGCGGTGCTCGACGCCGCCCGTGGACTTGCCCCGTGGGGGGAGCGCCTGGCGGAGACGCCGTTCGAGACCGCGCGTGGATACGCGGCCACGCTGCTGCGTGGCCCGGACGGGACGGTGGAGCTCGCCGTCAAGGGTGCCCCGGAGGTGCTGCTCGACCGCTGCGGGTTGGGGCCCGTCCGGCGGCGCGCGGCGGCGTCGGTCGCCGAGGACCTGGCCCGGCGCGGGCTCCGCGTCCTCGCCGTCGCCCGTGCGGACCACCCGTCACCCGGTCGGACCACGCTCGCGCGGACCGCCCCGATGCGGGCGGAGCAGCTGCGCGGCCTGGAACTCGTCGGCTTCCTCGGCCTGGCCGACACGCCTCGACCGTCGGCCGCTCCGGCCGTGCGCCGGCTGGTCGAGGCCGGTATCAGGGTGCTCGTCGTGACCGGGGACCACCCGGTGACCGCCGGCGCGATCGCCGCCGAGCTCGGCGTCCCGGGGGCCGACCACATCGTCACCGGCGCGGAGCTGGCGGCGCTGGGCGACGAGGACTACGCACGTCGGGTGGAGGAGGCGACGGTGTTCGCGCGCATCTCCCCCGAGCAGAAGGTGCGTCTCGTCCTCGCGTTGCGCCGGCGTGGCCACGTCGTGGCCATGACCGGGGATGGCACGAACGACGCCGCCGCCATTCGCGCCGCCGACGTCGGTGTCGCCGTCCGCGGCCACGGGTCGGCGGCGGCCACCGGCGCCGCCGACCTGCTGCTCACCGACGCCGACGTCACGCGTCTGGTCGACGCCATCGAGGAGGGCGCGGGCATGTCGCGGGCGGTGACCGATGCGGTGTCCGTGCTGGTCGGCGGCAACGCCGGGGAGGTCGCGTTCACCGTCCTCGGCACGGCCCTCGGGGGGACGGCGCCGTTGAGTCCGCGCCAGCTCCTGCTCGTCAACCTGCTGACCGACATGGCCCCGGCGATGGCGCTCGCCGTCCGGGGTCGTGCGCCGCAGGGCGGTCGGCCCTGCGCCGTCGACGGCGTGGAGTCTCCCCGGTCGGGCGAGGCTGCCGAGCGGGCGCTGCCCAGGACCAGCCCGGCCGGGCCGGGGGGTGTCCGCCGCGGCGGCGTGGCGGCGACCGACTGGCTCACCGGCCCGCTGCGACGCATCCTGCTGATCCGGGGCGGGGCGACCGCGGGCGGAGCGAGCGCCGCCTGGCTGCTCGCCCGGCTGACCGGCAGCCGGCGGCGCGCGTCGACCGTCGCGCTGCTCGCGCTCGTCGGGGCCCAGCTGGGCCAGACCCTGACCCTCGCGGGCCGGGACCCACTGGTCATCACGACGGCGATCGCCAACGTGGTCGTGCTCGCCGTGCTGGTGCAGATGCCCGTGCTCAGCGCACTGTTCGGGTCCCGCCCGGTCGGGCCGGTCGGCTGGTGCATCGCGCTGGGCGCCGCCGGCGCGGCCACCTTCGCGGCCTGGCGGGCGGCGAGGCGGCACAGTGCCCAGACGTCACCCGGCCCGCGTTGACCCGCCGGATCCGGGCTGACCCGGTCGAGGCGGCGAGGTGGCCCGGCCGAGGCGGCGGGCGGCCCTCTGACCGCCGGATCAGGCCCGCTGACCGCCGGATCAGGCCCGCTGACCGCCGGGTCAGGCCCGCTGGCCGCCCGGCACACCAAGCCAGCGACGGACCAGGGTGGTCAGCACGAGGATGACGGCTGTCCCGACCACCTCGATGATCACTCCTGCGAGCAGATGGTTCATCATCGGACCTCCCGTTGCTGCCGTGGACGTGCTGCACGCGTGGATCCGACGCCGTCGCAGCGGCTCGGCCACCCGTGGCGCGGATCAGGGCATGCGTCGACGGACCCCGCGTTCCGATGACACCATGCGGTCCGAAGATGAACGGAAGGTGAGATTTCCCGTGCGAATATATGGCGCGACGGTGAAGCCATCGGCGATGCACGCTCGCGGACGGCGCCGCACGGATCGGGTCAGCCGTTCGGGTCCGGGACGGCGGACCGGGCGCGGGATCGGTCCGTGCGGTGTCGGCTCATGCGTGTCGGATCGGGCGGTGTCGGCTCACGCGGTGTCCGATCGGGCGGTGTCGCCTCATGCGGTGTCGGATCGAGCGGTGTCGGACCGCGCCGCGAGCAGCGCGCCGACGGCGGCCAACCCGGCCGAGATCGGGATGGCGACGGTCGCCGGCCGCGCCCCGGCGGCGTCCACGACCATCCCGCACAGCGGCGAGCTGACCGCTGCCCCGACGCTCGTTCCGGCGGTGAGCCAGGTGAAGCCCTCGGTCCGCCGGGCGGCGGGAACCAGCCGTCCGGCGACGGTGTTTCCGAGGATCATCAGCGGGGCCAGGGGGAGGCCGACGAGGCCGGCCCCCACCACGACCAGGACCAGCCGGTCGGTGGCCGGGATCAGCACCGCCGCCACCGCCAGCGCCACGCCCGCAAGCGCGAACCGGCGCACCGGGTCGCCGGTGGCCGGCCGCGCGCCGTAGACCAGCCCGCTGAGCAGGCTCACCACGGTGATCAGGACGGGTAGCAGCCCAGCGCCGGCTCCCCAACCATGCTCGCGGCCGAGCGCGATCAGAGCGACCTCACCGGCGCCGAAGAATCCGCCGAGTCCGACGAAAACGATGATCACTGACGGCATGCCGGGCAGCAGCGCCACCGGTACGGATCGGGGGGCGGCCATTGCGCAGGTGCCGGCGTCGGGTGGGGTGCCTGCGTCGGGCCGGGCACCGGTGGCGGACGTGGTGACGGTGGCGGGCGTGGTGACGGTGGCGGGCAGGGCGCCGGGTGTGGTGACGGTGGCGGGCATGGTCGGGACGGGCCGGGGCGCATCCGGGGCCGGGAGGGCCGCGAACAGCGGTACCGCCGTCGCCGCGCAGGCCAGGGCGGCGATCAGCCCGGCGGGGGGCAGCGCACCGGCGAGCAGGCCGGCCGCGGCGGGCCCAAGGGCGAACGCCACCTCGTCCAGCACGGACTCCAGGGCGTAGGCCGACTGGAGGGTGGGCGAGCCCGCGAGCAGGGTGGCCCAGCGTTCCCGGGCCACCGCGCCGACCTGGGGCAGTGTCGCGCCGGTCAGCGCGGCCGCGGCCAGCACCATCGCGGTCGACGCCCGGACCAGCACCACGAACCCGAACACGGCACCCGCGAGCACGTGCAGGCCGGTGAGCACGAGCAGCACCCGGCGGGCGCCGGCCCGGTCGATGAGCCGGCTGATCACGGGACCCGCGAGGGCGCCGGCCAGGGCCAGGGTCGCGCTGACGGCACCGGCCTGGCCGTAGGAGCCGGTGACGTCCGCCACGAGCAGAAGGCTGCCCAGACCCAGCATCGAGATGGGTAGCCGCCCCACCAGTCCGGCCGCGACGCGCACCCACCCGCCCGGCTGGTCCACCAACGCGCCGTAACCGCGGGTCGCCACGCCGTCGGGAGCGGCGGGTGGTGCGGGTGGTGCGGGCATGGTCCGAACGGGCGATGAGCCCGTCGGGATGGACTGCTCTGCCGGCCGGGGACAGGCCGCGACGGGGGAGGCGGACCCAGCAGACACCGGTTCGGGGGACCTCGGCTCGAGGGTCGTCGGCTCGAGGGTCGTCGGCTTGAGGGTCGTCGGTTCGGGGGTCGTCGGTTCGGGGGAGGTCGGTCCGAGGGAAGGCGGTTCGGGGGTGGCGGGTCGGTGCGTCGCGCCGGGGTGGCTTCGCCCGGAACGGCCCAGGTGGGGCAGGGCGGTCGCGCGTCGAGGGCCGGTGGCGGTGGCCGGCGTCCGACGCGGGAAACGGTGGGGCGACGCGGTGAGGGGATGGGGCGCGTCCGGGGGGACGGCGGCGTCGTCGTGAGAAAGGTTCATGGATGCGTCCGCGGGCCACAGCGCGCAGCGGGCGCGAATCCGGCGGGGTGACGAGGCCCGGCAACGTCCGGCTCGGGCGTGGACGCCGTCGCGGCGACCGCCCGAGCCGCCGACGCGCGGCGAACGCATCGACGACCGCCGCCCATACCAGCCACGATGGTCGGAAACCGGACGACGAGGTGCCACGCACCCTACCAGGCACGATGCCGGCGATCCGGGCGCGTCGCCGCGGCCGCGGGCGGCGATGTGGCCGTGCTGCCCGCCCTGAGAGTGTGCTTCGCGCTCCGCTAGCGTGAGGCACGTGGAGGGGTGCAGACGGATGACGCGACCAGACCGGACCCGGCGGGCGGGTGACCCGCCGGCCGGCACGTGGCCCCGCCCCGGCAGGCAGCTGTGGTCCGCCGGGCAGTCCTGGCCCGGCGGACAGCCCGGGTGCGGTGGGCGCAGGGGGCCCGCGGGCTCCGGTCGGCGCCCGTGAACTACTTCGAGGGCACGGTCCTCGGGCTCGTCCAGGGCCTGACCGAGTTCCTTCCCGTCTCCTCCAGCGCCCACCTGCGGATCACCGCCGCGCTGGCCGGCTGGGACGATCCCGGCGCCGCGTTCACCGCGGTCACCCAGATCGGCACCGAGACCGCGGTGCTGATCTACTTCCGGAGGGACATCGCGCGGATCGTGCGGGCCTGGGCGCTGTCGTGGACCCGCCGCGAGATGCGTAAGGACACCGACGCCCGCGTCGGCTGGCTGGTCCTCCTCGGCACGATCCCGATCGGTCTGCTCGGTGTCACGTTGCAGGACGCCATCGAGGGCCCGTTTCGCGACCTGCGCCTGATCGCGACGACGCTGATCGTGCTCGGTCTCATCCTCGGGGGCGCGGACTGGTACGCCTCGAAGGGGCGCCCGCGCGGGCGGCACTCGCTGCCGCGGCCGCGCAAGACCCTGCGCGACCTGTCGGTGCGCGACGGCCTGCTCTACGGGCTGGCGCAGTCGGCCGCGCTGATCCCGGGCGTGTCCCGGTCGGGGGCGACGATCAGCGGCGGGCTGTTGCTCGGCTACACCCGGGAGGCGGCCGCGCGCTACTCGTTCCTGCTGGCGATGCCCGCGGTGCTGGCCTCCGGCGTGTTCGAGCTGAAGTCGATCGGCGGGGACCGCGAAGGCGGGGACGGCGAAGAGGTGTCCTGGGGACCGACGATCGTCGCCACGGTCGTGGCGTTCGCCACCGGCTACGCGGCCATCGCCTGGTTCCTGCGCTACATCTCGACCCGCAGTTTCGCGCCGTTCGTGCTGTACCGGGTCGCGCTGGGGCTGCTGTTGCTGGCGTTGCTCGCCGGCGGCGCGATCAGCGCGGACGCGGGTGCCGCGGCCGACTGACGACCCGCTGCCGGACCCGCCGGGGTCGCGTCAACTACGGTGGGCTCGCGGCCCATGCGGCGTACGGAACGCGACGCGCGGTGGGCGGGGGTGCGGGGTACCTGCTCGGCGCGGTGACGGGGAACACGGCGCCGAGGGGACGCGGCATGCCGGGACGTGGCCGTCCCCGGGCACGCGCATGGATCCGTGGTGCGCGCGCCGGCCGTCCGCCGGACCGGGCCCAGCAGGCGATGCCCGACGCCGCCGCCGAGCTCCTGGCGGCGGCCGCGACGGAGCGTGGAGGACGCCATGAATCGGCCAGGGGTCGCGGGAGCGCGGCCGTCTCCGGGGCGGCACGACGACCCGGACACGGCGACCGGCGAGGACGCGTCGGGCCGTGAGGACGCGTCGGGCCGTGAAGGTGCGTCGGGCCGTGAGGACGCGTCGGGCGGGGAGGTCGGATCCGTGGCGGCCGTCGCGGCCGCCGCCGGGCTGACCGCGGCCGAGGTCGCCGAGCGGATCGCCGACGGCCACGTCAACGACGTGCCGCTGCGCTCCAGCCGGACCCTCGGGCAGATCGTCCGCGCCAACGTGTTCACCCGGATCAACGCGATCATCGGCGTCCTGCTGGCGTTCGTGCTGGTCGTCGGCCCGTTGCAGGACGCCCTGTTCGGCGGCGTGATCGTCGCGAACACCCTGGTGGGGTTGTTCCAGGAGCTGCGCGCGAAGCGCACCCTGGACCGCCTGGCGGTGGTCGGGGAGTCCCGGCCGGTGGTGCGCCGCGACGGGGTCGCGGCGCCGCTCGCCGTGGCCGAGATCGTCCTTGACGACGTCATCGAGCTCGGGCCGGGCGACCGGATCGGCGTCGACGGCGTCGTCGTCGAGGCCGAGCACCTGGAGGTCGACGAGTCGCTGCTCACCGGAGAGGCCGACCCGGTGCACAAGCAGCCGGGTGACCAGGTGATGTCCGGCAGCTTCGTGGTCGCGGGCGGGGGAGCCTTCCGGGCGACCCGGGTGGGCCGCGAGGCCTACGCCGCGCAGCTCGCGGAGGAGGCCAGCCGGTTCACCCTGGTGCACTCCGAGCTGCGCGCCGGCGTCAGCACGATCCTGCGGGTCGTCACCTGGATGATCATTCCGACCGGCGTCGCACTGATCATCAGCCAGATCCTCGTCAACGACGACGACCTGCCCGAGGCGATCCGCCGGATGGTCGCGGGCCTGGTGCCGATGGTGCCCGAGGGGCTCGTGCTGCTCACGTCGGTGGCCTTCGCCGTCGGGGTGGTACGGCTGGGGCGCCGCCAGTGTCTCGTTCAGGAACTGCCGGCGATCGAGGGGCTGGCCCGCGTCGACGTCGTCTGCCTCGACAAGACCGGCACCCTGACCGAGGCGGCGATGGACGTCGCCGAGCTACGCATCGTCGATGCGACCGCGGCTACCGGTGCGACCGCGGCTACCGGTGCGACCGTGGCTACCGGTGCGACTGTGGCTGCCGGTGCGACCGCGGCTACTGACGCCGACGGCAGCCCCGCGGCGGAGGCGGCCCGCCGGGTGCTCGGCGCGCTCGGCGCCGCCGACACCCGGCCGAACCCCAGCATGCAGGCCATCATCGACGCCTACCCGGCGCCGGCGGGCTGGACGGTGCGCGCGGACGCCCCGTTCTCCTCGGCCCGCAAGTGGAGCGGTGCCACCCTGGTTGACCCGGCCGGCGGCGTCGCCACCTGGCTGCTCGGCGCGCCGGACGTGCTGCTGCCCGCCGGTCATCCGGTGCTCACCGAGGTCGACGGCCACGGGGCGCGCGGCCTGCGGGTACTGCTGCTCGGTCGGTTCACCGCTGCGCTCGACGGCGCGCTTGCCGACCCGGCGGGTGTCCCGGCGGCCGTCGTGCCGGTCGCGATCGTCGTCATCGCCCAGCGGCTGCGGGCCGACGCGCCGGACACGCTGCGCTACTTCGCCGAGCAGAACGTCGCGGCGAAGGTGATCTCCGGGGACAACGCGCTGTCCGTCGGCGCGGTCGCCCGTTCCCTGGGCCTGCCCGGCGCCGACGCGCCGGTGGACGCGAGAACGCTGCCGACCGATCCCGCCGGCCTCGCCGACGCCCTGGAGACCCATTCGATCTTCGGACGGGTGACCCCGCAGCAGAAGCGGGCGATGGTCGCCGCGTTGCAGTCGCGCGGGCACACGGTCGCGATGACCGGCGACGGCGTCAACGACGTTCTCGCCCTCAAGGACGCCGACATCGGCGTCGCGATGGGTTCGGGCAGCCAGGCGGCCCGCGGCGTCGCGCAGATCGTCCTGCTCGACAACAGCTTCGCGACGTTGCCGTCCGTCGTCGCCGAGGGACGCCGCGTCATCGGCAACATCGAACGGGTCGCGAACCTGTTCCTGACGAAGACCGTCTATTCGGTTCTGCTCGCCCTCCTCGTCGTCGTCACCCGGGTGCCCTACCCGTTCCTGCCGCGGCATCTCACCCTGCTCGGCTCGCTGACGATCGGCATCCCGGCGTTCTTCCTCGCGCTCGCCCCGAACGCCGAGCGGGCCCGCCCGGACTTCGTCGGCCGGGTGCTGCGCTTCGCGCTGCCTGCCGGGATCCTCGCCGCGGCGGCGACCATGGCGTCCTACCTGGTGGCGCGGTCGATCTACGACGATCTGAACGCTGAGACGTCGATGGCGACCCTGACGCTGTTCCTCGTCGCGCTGTGGGCGCTGGCGATCGTCGCCCGCCCCTACACGTGGTGGCGGATCGCCCTGGTCCTGACCATGGCGGTCGCCTTCGTGCTGGTCCTGGTGATCCCGTTCGGCCAGGAGTTCTTCCAGCTGTCGCTGGTGGGAACGACCGGCCCGTGGACCGGTGCGGGCATCGCCGCGGGCGCGGGGGTCCTGCTCGAACTCGTCTGGCTGCTGACCCGCCGGCACCTGTCCGCCGCGGCGTCGCGCGGCGAACTCGCCGCGGCGCGTCGCCCCTCGGTGACGCAGAGCAACGTGCGGACCCTGCCGGCGCCATCGGCCCCGCCGGCGCTGTCGGCGCTGTCGGCACCCGGTGCCGGGCCCGCCGCGCCGAGCGCCGGGCCGGGCACCGGCGACACACCCGACGCGCGGGATGAGGTCACCGCGGGTGGGGGGACGCCGGGGGGGCGCGCCTGACCCGCGCCGGGGGCGGCTCCTGCCCGCCGGTCGGGCCGCCGTCGGACTCCCGCCGGGTCTGCGGGATCGGTCCGGCCACGCCGCCGACCTGCGTGGCTGGCCTGCTCGATCCGCGGGTGGCCGGGGCGCCGACGGTGGCGAGCGGGCTGCGCAGGGCGGTGAGGGCGAGGGCGCTGGCTGCGACGGAGGCGGTGAGGATGGCGGTGGAGGCGCCGTCGACCGCGGTGGGGTCGGGCAGGGCGAGGCGGGTGATGAGGAGGCTGACGGTGTAGCCGATGCCGGCGAGTAGGCCGAGGGGGACCAGGTGGCGCCAGCGGACGCCGTCGGGGAGGCGGGCGAGGTGGAGGCGGACGGCGAGCCAGGCGCCGGCGGGGACGCCGAGGAGTTTGCCGGCGAGCAGGCCGACGGCGACGCCTCGGCTGATCGGGTCGGTGGCGACGTGGAGCAGGGCGTGCGGGGTGAGGGAGACCCCGGTGGCGGACAGGGCGAACGCGGGGAGGATCACGGCGGCGTTGATCGGGCCGAGGTGGCGTTCGAGGCGGGTGGCGGGTGCTTCGGGTTCGTCGGGGTCGGGGTGGACGCGCACGAGCAGGCCGAGGGCGACGCCGGCGACGGTGGGGTGGATGCCGGCGGCGTGCAGGCTGATCCAGACGGCGGCGGCGAGGGGGAGGTGCAGTAGCGGGGAGGTCCAGCGGCGGTGGTGGGCGAGGGCGGTGGTGGCGAGCAGGGTGGTGGCGGTGGCGAGCCAGGCGGGGTTGATGCCGTGGTTGAGGCCGAGGGCGATGAGCAGGATGCCGCCGAGGTCGTCGGCGACGGCGAGGCCGAGCAGGACGGTGCGTAGCCCCGGCGGGACTCGGGGGCCGGCGAGGGAGAGCACGCCGAGGGCGAAGGCGATGTCGGTGGCGACGGGGATGGCCCAGGCGTGTCCGGCGCCGGGGGTGTGGTGGGTGAGGGCGAGGCAGAGCAGGGCGGGGGCGAGCATGCCGCCGGCGGCGGCGGCGACGGGGAGTGCGGCGCTGCGGCGGTCGGCGAGGGTGCCGAGGGTGAGTTCGCGTTTGAGTTCGAGGCCGACGGTGAAGAAGAACACGGCGAGCAGGGCGTCGGCGACCCAGTCGGTGAGGTGCATGTCGGCGAGGTGTAGCCAGGACGGTCCGAGGCCGGCCGGGGTGGACCAGACCGTGTGGTAGGTGCCGGGGGCGGTGTTCGCCCAGACCAGGGCGGCCACCGTCGCGGCGAGCAGGAGCAGCCCGCCGGTGGTCTCCGCCCGCAGAAAAGCGGCGAACCCGTCGCGATCTGCCCCTCGGGCGCCGCGGGGCAGCCGTTGCGACCACCGGCCCGGGCCCCGTCCCTGCCCTGGGACAATGGCCCGCCTGCGTACAGTTCGGCGGCGGACCGGGCCCGGTTCAGGGGGCGGTTGCGACACGTCACTGCTCCTCCGTCGCGGCCGCCGCGCGACGGCGTCTGCGGATCGGCGGCGGATTACCGGCCGTCTCGGAGATCGTAACGAGAAATTTCTTCTCCCGCGGTGTCGACGGCGAGGACGCCACGTCCGGACCCGTTGTCGAGGGCTTTTCCGGGGGTCGTGACGAGGGCGGGCGTACCGCAATTCGACGGGTCGCCCAGCCGTGCCGACATTCCGCTGGTGGCCGGCCGCGGACCGGGATTTGCGGGGACAATGCACTGCCAATACGGCGGGAACCGGCGCTGGGCTATTTCGTTCACGGTTACGCGTCCATGCCCTCGGCTCGCGCCACTCTCGGCGAAAGGCGGATGCGGGGGCGACGGGTGGCGACGAATGTCTCCCCGGGCACGGCGCGCAGCGAGAACCCGCCGGGAGCCCACCGAGAACCCGGCTGCGGGTGCCGTCAGCCGCCGCCCCCGGTCGCCTGGCGTCCGCCGCGACCCTCGTCGTCCGGGGCGGTCCGGGGCGCGGGAGGCGTGGTCGTCATCCTGACCGCCGGGCTGACCGTCGCGGCGGTTCGGCGGCGGGTCGGGCCGTCGGCGAGTCGGGCGAGGTAGGCGTTGTACGCGTCGAGTTCCGCGTCGACGTCGCCGGCGGCGGCGATGCGGCGCTCACGGGCCCGGGTGCGCCGGTCATCCATCCGCGACCACTGGATGACAAGCACGACGAGCACGGCGAACGTCGGCAGTTCGCCGAACGCCCAGACGATGGCGCCGGCGGTGTGCTGGTCGCTGAGCGCGCTGACGCCCCACGGCCGCACCAGCCGGCCGTACCAGTCGGCGGCGAGTAGCGACGACTCACTCATGATCGCTATTCCGAGGAAGGTGTGGAACGGCACGGCGCTCAGCAGCATGATGATCCGCCCAGGGTGCGGCAGCCGCCGCGGCAACGGGTCGATCCCGATGAGCAGCTCGAAGAACAGCACGCCGACCGCGAGGAAGTGCACGTTCATGTAGAGGTGACCGAGGTGGTTGTGCATGAGCGTGGTCAGCAGCGACGTCATGTACAGCACGTAGAGGCTGCCGATGAAGTTCGCCGTCACCCACGCCGGATGGGTCAGCACCCGCACCGGCCACGAGTGCAGCACCGCCACCAGCCACTCCCGCGGCCCGCTGCGGTGCGGGGCCCGCGCGGGACGCATCGCCCGCAGCGCCAGTGTCACCGGCGCGCCGAGGACGAGGGGGATCGGGGCGCACATGCTCAGCAGCATGTGCTGGGTCATGTGCACGCTGAGCAGGACGGGCCCGTAGCGCCCCAGCCCGCTGGAGGTGGCGAAGACGACGACGGCCAGACCGCACAGCCAGGCGATGGTGCGCCCCACCGGCCAGCGGATGCCCCGGGCGCGCAGGCGGAGCAGCCCGGCGAGGTACAGCCCGGCGGCGAGCACGCAGGCGCTGAGGAACACCCAGTCGATCCGCCAGTCGCCGGCCAGCCGGGCGGCCGACACCGGCGGCGGCATCGGGTAGCCGAGCAGCGCCCGGGTCGGGTCGGCGGGGACGAGGGCGTCGTCCACCGGCGGCGCCGTGCGGGACAGCCCCACGGCCAGGCCCAGCGTCGCCGTCAGCACGATCAGTTCCACGCCCGCCAGCCGCACGAACCGACCGACCGCCCCTGCCGTGGTTCCAGTCTCTGCCGCGGTTCGCGTGTTCGCCGTCGTTCCAGTCTCTGCCGTGGCCGTGGTGACCCGGTCGACGACCCGGCGGCGCAACAGGCCGCCCAGCGCGACCGCGGTGATCAGGCCCACCGCCTTGAGCGTGACGAGCAGGCCGTAGCGGGTCTCCCACAGCGGCGCGAGGCCGCCGAGCCGCAGCGCGGCCCCGCCGATCCCGCTGACCGCGGTGGCAGCCGCCGCACCGGCGGCGAACCGGCTGTGCCGCCGCAGCGCCGGGCCGAAGGAGCCGGCGGGCAGCCGCACGGCGGACAACAGCCCCAGCAGCCCGCCCGCCCACGCCGACGCGGCGAGGATGTGGACGGCGAGCGCTACCACCGCGATCGCGTGGTCACCAGACGTGGCGGCGTGCCCGGCCAGCACCGGCGGCAGCAGCCCGACGGCGGCGACGGCGAGCAGCGCGCCGGCCGCGGTCGTCGTCGTCACCGTGCGGCCCACGATCGCCACCACGGCGGCGAGCGCGGCGACGGTGAGCAGGGCGCGCCCCTGCTCGGTCGAGGCGACGAACGAGCGCAGCGCGTGCAGGTCGAGCACGTCCCCGGCCGGCTGCGCGGAGACGTCGGACAGGGTGAACACCAGCTCCGCCAGTGTGGCGATCATCCACACGACCGCGGCATCGGCCGCGTACCGCCCGCAGCGGCGCGCGGTCGACGTCAGCGGCCGCTGCCGGGACCCGGCCGCGCGTTCCGGCAGGCCGGCGGGCGGCCGGTCATCCGAGCGAGCCCTCGCCTGCGCCCCCGCGCGTGTGGCCACGTCGCCGGTGCGCGGGGCCGCCTCGCCTGTGCGCGGGGCCGCCTCGCCTGTGCGCGGGGCGGCCTCGCCTGTGCGCGGGGCCGCGTCGTCCGTGCGCGGGGCAGTGTCGTCGGCGAGCGATGCCGGCGCATCGTCCGCACTGGACGGCTCGCGGTCGCGGCGCACGGGGACGCGCCGGGCCGGAAGCAGGACCGCGGCGGCGAGCAGCCAGCCGAGCGTGGCGACCGAGGCGATCCGGCCCACCAGCCGGGCGAACGGCAACGCCCAGTAGGTGCCCTCGCCTGACGAGGGCAGCCCGGGAAGCCGGAGCGGACCCGGGCCGAAGCCGACGACGAGAGCCAGCACGGCACAGCCGGCCAGCGCCGCGACGGGCAGCGCGCGGGGCACGGCACCCACGGGCCGCACTGCACCCACGGGCCGGGTAGCCGTCGGCGCGGCCGTCGCCGGTGCCGCGATGGCGTCCCCCGGCGGGCGGACCTCCGCGGCAACGGGGTCGTCGGTCGAGGCGGGCGGGCCCGTCGAGGCCGAAATGTCCATGGTCAGCGCGCTCCGGGTTGACGACGGCGCAGGATCAGAAAGACGAGCAGGCCGCCGACCACGAGGACGACGACGGCGGTGATCACCACGAAGAGGGCCCCGCCGACACCCCCACCGTCCCCACCGCCCCCATCGTGCGCGTCGGCGGCGGGCGCCGTCGAGGCGGACCCGCCGGGAACCGCCGCGATCCCCGCGCCAGGTGTGGTCGTGGCGGTGGCCGCGCCGACGCCGGGGGCGGGCCCGCCGCCTGCGGCCGCCGACGCGGAGCCGGCGGCGCCGCCCCGGGAGCTCGCCCGTCCGGCGACGGTGAACGTGAACGTCCCCCCGACGGGATGGCCGTCCTCGGAGACGGCCTGGTAGGAGACCGTGTAGCGCCCGCCGGCCAGCGCCATGAGCGGTTGGCGGACCGTCGCGCCCTCGACCATCGTGGCCCCGTTGATCACGCTGGCACCGTCGGCGCCGGTCACGGCGACGTGGGTGTAGCGGGACGAGACGGACTCGTTGAAGGTCAACGTGATCTCGCCCGGGGCGGTGGCCACCACGCTGTCCCCGGCCGGCGTGGTGGCCACGAGCCTGGAGTGCGCCGCGGCGGGGGCCGCCAGGGCCAGCAGCAGCGCGGGAAGGATCGCGGCGACGACGCCGACCGCGGCGGCGAACCTGTTCCGCCGGGCGCCGCCGGGACGCGCGGAAGCCGTCTGCACCTGTCGTCGCACCCGCCAGATTCTACGCGCGGTAGAACGTGGATCGTGGGCACTGCCGGGCGGAACCCGCGTACCAGCAGGGGCGGCTGTCGCGCGAGCGCGCCAGGCAGCATCGAAGATCAGAAGGACAGGGCCCACGATCCTGCCCCCGTCGACCGCACCCACGAACCGGCTCAAGCCGTCACCACGGCCGGACCTGTCGGCCCTACCCGAACCGCCAGCGTGGGCGGTCGAGGCTGCCAGGGGGCAACTGGGCCGGTTCGCGGTCCCGTCGGCTGTGCGGGCCCTGGCCCGGTCGCTTGCGGGTGTGCAGTCATGAGGCTCACACCCACCCAGCGAGCCGCGGTCATGGTCCGGCTCTGCCACGAGATCGGGGAGCGGCGCCCGGCCAGTCGTGAGCAGATCATCCGGGACCTGTACGGCGCCCCGACCGCGACCAGCATCAGCGGCACCCCGACCGATGCCGCCACCCTGGCGCCACCCCTGGCGCCCGTTGTCGTGGAGCCCGCCCCCCTGGTGACCAGTGAGCCGATCGAGCCCGCCCCCCTGATCAGGGGCCTGATACCGCGGTGTCGTTCGCCGATGCTGCGGCCCGGTTGCGCCTATCCATCTCGACCGTCCGCAGGTACGCCGCGCCATCGTCGGGCCGACTGCGCCGGTCGGGAACGGGCGTCGCTCTGGCGTCGGTAGAAGCTCTGGCAGGCTGATCGGATGGCCTGACGACGGCCACCAGGCGCGGACGTCATAGTCCTGGTGGCCGTTGGTGCAGGTCAAGCGGTCTGTGACTCCTCGCCGCCGCTCGCAGGTCGAACCACACGCCTACTGGCAAGCAGACGGTTAACGACGTCTTCCAGGACCTCCCCGGGGGTCGGAGCCCCCTCCCGGTCCGTATCGATGGAACCGCCGGGCCTGAACAGTCGCACCCTGGCCGCGTACGGGATGGCGTCGCGGAAGCGTCGAGCGAGGGCTACCGCGTCATGGCCGGGCTCGGTCTCGTCCACCGTCACATGGGCGGTTGCCCGGTCAGGGTTGGCGAAGTCGACGATCACCATCATCAGGTGGCCTCACCGTCCTGCGGGACGTCCTGATCGAACACGAGCATGGTGGTGCCGACGTTGCTGATCGCCTCGACCAGGCGAGCGCCTGGCGCCACGTCGCCCAGGGCAAGCATGATGTCGGCCAGTCTCACGCCGGTGTCGACGATCGCCGTAGTGCGGCCTGACGTGTGGTGCACGTTGACGCCCGGCATCGCCGGTAGCTGTACCGGATGAGTCGGATCCGGGAGTGCCTCATCTAGTGTCCCGCCTGACCGGTGGGTGCTCCGCTTGTCAGCCACGGTCGCCCCCTTCCGGCCCCCTGGTCACGCCCATCCGCCCGCCTCCTGTTGGTCGAGGACACCGGGCACGCCCGCCCGTAGCTGAAGCGCGCCCGGTGCCAGTAGGCGCCCCGCCCGGGGGCCGATGCTGGGGATAGCTGCCCGGACGGAACGCCACACGAGCGTCACGCAGTACGGAGGACACTGCTACCGCCCGCATGGGACGCTTGGGGATGTCACGGCGCCCGGCAAGGCGTCCCGTTGCGTCCTTTCGGAGTCGGCATGCGAAATGAGCGTCTGGGCGCCGCCCTGGCGAGTAGACGAATGGATCCTGCGAGCCTGGCCGAAGCGGTAGGTGTTGATCACAAGACGGCGGAACGCTGGCTCTCGAAGGGCAGGACACCGCGCCGACGAACGGCTCTCGAAGTCGCGGCACTGCTCAAGGAAGATCCGGCGTACCTCTGGCCTGCCCTCGTTGATGACGCGCGCCAGGACTCGGCGAGCCGAGCCGAGTTCGTCACCCTGTACCCCCACCGGGGCGCCGTCCCGTTGAACCTCTGGGCATCGCTCCTCGACCAGGCGAAGGACTGCGTCGATGTCCTGGTCTACGCCGGGTTGTTCCTGACCGATGGCACTCCCGACCTCGCCAAGCGGCTTATCCACAAGGCGGAGAACGGTGTGCGCGTGCGCGTGCTCCTCGGTGATCCTGACTCGGAGGCAGTGGCCGCACGGGGAGCCGAAGAGGGGGTGTTCGGCGGGGTGTCCGCTCGGATCAAGCTGTCTCTGACCCACCTGCAAGACGCCATTGGGGCGCCAGGGGTTCACATCCATCTGCACAGTACGACGCTCTACAGCTCCATCTACCGTTTCGATGACGTCCTGCTCGCGAACACCCACGTGTTCGGAGCTCCGGCCGCTCAGAGCCCCGTGGTCCATGTCCAGCGGATCCCGGGCGGTCGGCTGTTCGACCACTACATGAGCAGCTTCGACCGGGTGTACTCCGGCTCCGTGCCGGTAGAGGGGAGCGTGGTCCACCGTGGCTAGAAGGGACTTCTACAACGATCCGGCCGCACCGAAGCCGAATTCGATCGTCCCGGCGGCTACCGTCGTCGTTCCCGATGAGCGGGGCCGGGTGCTGCTCATCCGCCGATCGGACAACGGCCGGTGGGCGCTCCCGGGTGGGCAGATGGAGGTGGGCGAATCCCTGCCCGAAGCGGCAGCGCGAGAGGTCGGGGAGGAGACCGGGCTGACCGTAGAGATCATCGGCATCCTGGGGACCTACACGGACCCGCGGCATGTGATCGCCTACGACGATGGAGAGGTCCGGCAGCAGTTCGCGGTGTGCTTTGAAGCTCGGGTGACCGGCGGGACACTGTTGGCGGACGGCAGCGAAGCAAAGGAGGCGCGTTTCGTCGCGGTGGAGGAACTCGACACGTTGAACTTGCATCCGTCCATGCGTCTGCGAGTCGATCACTTCTTTGCCCGCCAGTCGACTCCCTACCTCGGCTAGGGAAGACTCAGCCGACACTGCGTCACTGTCCGCCTGCACTCCGGAAAGTCCTGCGCGACGGACCGGGTGGCTTGCCCAGGGGGAAGATCACTGAAGGGTAAGGGGGTCATGATCGAAATATTCTTCGTGTTGATGCTCAGAATGACGTGCGTTGATCAGTGAGAGTCGCGGCCACCTTGATCCCCAGTAGCGATTTTGATGGCCATGATCCTTGTCTCGTTGCGTCCAGGCGCTACCGATCAAGTCGACGTGCCCGACTCAGCACGAAGTCGATCAGCAGCAGCCGAGGCAAGAACAGCCTTGATCGTCGAGGCTCGCCACGTCGTACCGCCGCGCGCGCCACCGGGTACGAGGTGGACGAGAGCATGTGGGCTCTGCCGGGGGACTGTGACGGCAAGCCGTCGTGCAACACCACGTGTAATCACCCCTGCCATGACTCCGGCTGATCTCCTGTAACGCCATCGAAGGGAGCGCCGTGACCCGGATCGTGTGGGCCGAACTGCCGAGCACGGTCCGGCGCGAGGTAGAAGAACGGGCGGGACGTGTCATGGCGTCCCACTCTGCCGACGGGGGCCGCTCCGACCTCACGGCGACGCTGGAGACCGACAGCGGCTTGGTGTTCGTCAAGGCGGCGCAGGGCCGGCCCTTCGCCCCGTCCTTGCGAAATGAGGCTGCGACCAACCCGTACGTGCGGGACATCGCGCCCGAGCTCCTGTGGCACGTCAAGGCGGACGGGTGGACCGTCCTCGGCTTCGAACATGTGGCAGGGCGGCACGCGGACTTCACCCCCGGCTCGCCGGACCTTCCCCTCTTCCGTGCAGCCCTTGACCGACTCCAGTGCATCCCCCTGCCACCGCACGCCACGGCCAGAGTCGAACGGCACTACGGCCAGGAACCCGCCATGACCGGCGAGGCCCTGCTACACACCGACCTCAACCGCCACAACATTCTGATCACCGGCCAGCGGGCCGTGATCGTTGACTGGGCCTGAGCGTGCCGGGGCGCGCCGTGGGTGGACTTGGCGATGGTCGCCTTCCTGCTCATGGTCGCCGGTCACAGCGTCGAGGAAGCCGAGGCGTGGGGCGCCACCTTCCCCACCTGGGTAGACGACGGCGCGCTGACTGCATTCGTGACGGCCAACGAGCGGGTGTGGCACCAGGTCGCAGGGATGGGCGCGCCGGGGTGGAAGCTCCGGGCCGCGGGCATTGCGGGGCGCTGGGCGGAACAACGCCGATCAAGGTCATGGCGGGCTCAGTGAAGGCTGATCCTGTCCTTGCTGCCGATCCCAGCTTCCCTGGGCCAGATGGCCGATGGGTCGGGAACGTGGGGCTCGTCGAGCCGCTGGCGACGCCCCGCTTGCTCCAACACCGTGGCACTGTCTGATTCTCTACGTGACCAGCCGGGCGGCATGCTCGTGAAGAAGATCGTGCGAGATGGGGTGCGCTCCGCCGTGCCGGGCGCGCCTGCCGCTGGGACATCCGCCACCACGTCAGCGTCACTGTCTAAACCAGGATCCTGACCAAGGCCGCACCGCCAGGCGCAAGCGCTCGACCGCGAACAGCCGTCGTGAACAGCCGTCGTACGCTGTCGAACTCCTCGATTTAGGATCAAGGCGCTGACCTGGAAGTCCTCCGAGATCTCCCAGTCCTCCTGGCGGGGGGGCTCCGTGGCCCAGGCTTCTAGCTGGATGCCTGCCACATGGTCCTGTGCCTCACTGACGATGCTGACCCAGTCCTTCCCGGTCGCCGTCAGCTCGTCTCCCTCGGCCGGGCTGGGGGGCAGGCTGTCGTCATCCAGCCATGCCTGGCCGCCTCCCCGGCGGGTTATCCGAGAACCACATCCGCAGGTTGCCGGGCTCCAGAGCAGCAATGCCGGCGCCGCGAACCGCAGGCACGCCGGCAAGAAGATGTCGGGTAGCCGACAGGTCGACATTCGACAGGAATTGTCTGCCGTATTCTTGGCATTTTACCGGTCGAAACTCCAGGGCAGCACATCGGGCCGTCGTCCGGGTTGACGGCAGCCGCGCCGAATCTGACGCCGACCCGCCCGTGGTGTCTCGTAGGGTTTTTGAAAAGCTTGACGCTCGCCCTCTTTACGCGAAAAATGACGCTGCGCCGGTAGTTGTGACGAGTCGACCGCTTGCGCATCCATTCTCGCTTTGAGGAGCGTTCATGCGTCTACGCCGGCTGTTGGTCGTCGCCCTGGTGGGGGTGGCTGCGTCAGTTCTGACCTTTGCGGGCGCCTCGCCTGCGTCCGCATCCCAGGGCTTCTGCAGTCAGAACCTGCCCGGGTGGCGGATCGTCCCCCTCGACTCGACGGCCACGCGCTATCCCGTGGATGAAAACGGCCAGCAGGACGACGCGGCCGAGCTCGTCATCTGGGGAAGGTCGGCGGGCCCGTCCCTTGGCCAGTTCATCGTGCAGTTCCGCAACCTGCGGCCCAATGGCAAGTACGCCGTCCTGGGCCAGGTCGGTACCACCCCGAACGGCTCGGATCTCGGTCAGACCGGCACCATCGGCTCCGCCCCGGGAGGCGCCTGGTGCTCGGAGACCTTCACGGGCACCAACATCTGGGCCGCACTGGTTTACCGTGCCGGCGGACACCAGTACGTGCAGGCGGCCCAGGGATACGTCGAGGGAAGAAAGCAGTAGTCGGGTCGACGCGGTGCCGGGATCTGTGCGACCAGCACAGATGAGGTGATCGCGTGGACCAGGATGACCGGCGACATCTCGGCCCGTCGTTCGGCACCGCGTGCTGCGCGTCCGGCGGCTGTGAAGGCCGTCGCGCGGCGGCGGAGCTCTGGACGTCCAGCAAGATAATCAACGGTGTTGACGTGATTCCGCATCCATGATCACGAAAACCGATCGGGTGGAGCGAGACCGCTGCGGCGGGCGGTTGCCTGGCCGCATGGCCGGGCACGCAGGGGAAGGTGGCCGGCGCGGTCCGCATTTCCTCGGGCCGGTACGCGCCCGCGCCTGTCCTCGCCCGACCGCTACCGCCCTGTGCGGCCTCCGGAGGTGGAACGTGCCCCCATCAACGTCGTCGTTGCCGGCGCCCCTGCGTCGATTCCTGGGTGCCGGCAGGGCGGCCGATCGGGTGAGCTCCTCCTCCGACCCGGCCGGGGCCGCCGCCGGGGCCGCCGCCGGGTCCGGGGCGGCAGCGTCCCGCGTGGTCGTGGTGGGCAGCGGGTTCGCCGGACTGCGGCTGCTGCGGCGGCTGGAGCGTCTGCTGCCGACGTCGGCGGCGGAACTCACCGTCGTCTCCCCGGTGGACCATCTGCTCTACACCTCCCTGATGCCGCAGGTCTGCGCGAGCTCGGTGGAGCCGCGGCATCTGGCGGTGGCCACCCGGGGAGCGCTGCGCCGCACCGTGCTGCGCCTGGGCCATGCCGTGGCGGTCGACACCCGGGCCCGCACGGTGACTGTGCAGGGCAGCGACGGCACCGTCGACGAGCTGGGTTGGGATCGGCTCGTGCTGGCTCCCGGCTCGGTCACGCGGACCTTCGACATCCCCGGCGTGCGCGAGCACGCGATCGGCCTGAAGAACCTCGCCGAGGCCGTCCATCTGCGCGACCACGTGCTGCGGCAGTTCGAGCGGGCCGACGCCACCACCGACGATGCCCGCCGGCGTGCCCTGTGCACCTTCGTGATCGTCGGCGGCGGGTACACGGGCACGGAGCTCGCCGCGCAGATGACCCGCTTCAGCCGGCGCGCGGTGGTGAACTATCCGCGGGTGCGGGCCGCCGAGGTCCGTTGGGTGCTCGTCGACCACGCGCCGAGCCTGCTGCACGAGCTGGCGCCGGCGCTCGGCCATCGGGCCGCCGACGTGCTGACCGCCCGCGGCGTCGAGCTCCGGCTGCGGACGGCGGTGAACGAGGTCACCGAGCGCACCGTCCGCCTCGGCCAGGCGGAGGCCCCCGACCGCCACGAGACGATCGACACCCACACGGTGGTCTGGTGCGCGGGGGTGTCCCCGAGCCCGCTCGTGGCCAAGCTGGGCCTGCCGACCACGCACGGTCGCCTCGTCGTCGACGACTGCTTCCGCGTCCCCGAGGTGGATGGCCTGTTCGCGCTGGGCGACGCCGCCGCGGTGCCGGACGTGACCCGCTCGGGCGCCCCGGCCGGTCAGACCGCCCAGCATGCCGTGCGCCAGGCTGCGGCCGCCGCCCGCAACGTGGCGGCGTCCCTGGGCCACGGCACCGCCCGGCCATACCGGCACCGCGATCTCGGATTCGTGGTCGATCTGGGCGGGCGTGACGCGGTGGCCAACCCGTTGGGGGTCACCTTGCACGGTCTACCCGCGGCCGTGGTCACCCGGGCGTACCACGCGTACGCGTTGAACAACGGGTCCAACCGGGTCAGGGTGCTCACCGACTGGGCGCTGGACCTGGTCATCCCGCACCAGATCGTGCAGCTCGGCTTCGCCGACGGGCGGCAGTCCACGATCGACGCCACCGAGCAGACTGGGATCTATCCCGCGGCGGCGTCAGGACGGGCGGGCGCCGACGTCGACGTCGACTCGGGCGACTCCCAGGCGCAACCGGGCCATGCGGTGGGCGGCGTCGGGGGACGGTGATCCGGGCCGGTGTCCGTCTCGGTGTCCGGATCGGATCAGGCGGTCCCGCCGCCGCCGGCTGCCACGCCGCCCACCGGGACCGCGGTGGGGCTCGTGACGAGTCGGCCGCAGGCGGCCGAGTTGGAGACCTCCTCGGGTAGCTCGGGTTTCACGTCGCTGCGGGCCGCCCCGTCGTAGCGGCCGCTGTGGTTCGCGTCGACACCGTGCTGCTCGATCACGCCCTCGCCGCGGCGCAGCTGCGCGGCGACTCTCGGAGAGACGGTGATGGTGCGCTGGTAGCCGGCGTCGCCGACGGGGAAGCGGTCCAACGCGTAGGAGCTGTCCGGGCCGGTGTCGCCGGTCGTGGTGAGCGACACCGCGATGGCGCCGATCAACTTCTTCGCATCGCCCGAACGGACCTGGCCCCCCGCGCCGGTGCCCGTCGCGTCCGGGCCGGGGCAGGAATGGCTGCCGCCGATGTGGATGTGCTGGGGGTGCGGCAGTCCCGGCGCCAGCCCGTGGGTCGCGATCCGGATGCTCAGCAGGTTCCCCCGCAGGGTCGCGGTGGCCGTGCCGCTCGCGCCGGACCGGTTCACCGGTCCGAGATCGGCGATCAGGTAGGTCGGCTCGTCGCCGGGTGTGTCACCTCGTCCGGGCGGCGTCGAGGCCGCGTCGGCGGGCGGCACGAACGGGTGGTCTGCCGGCGGCGCCAGAACCGCGGAGGCTGACCCGTCCGGGCCGGACACGGCCAGGATCGGAAGGACGGCGAGGGGAAGCAGGCCCACGCCGATGCCGGGGACGATCCCCCTGAGACCTCGTCGCATCCGCGGACTCCCTTCGGGCGGTGGACCGTCGCTGTCCTGTGATCGATCAGGTCCGTAGGGTGGCGGCATCAGCCAAGGCCACGGGCGCCCATCCGTCAACGCGATGATGAGCCGGCGGAGGGAGCCCGCGGCGGTGCCGCCCGGATCGGGGGATGCGGGTGGAGCCCGGCCGCGCGGCCGGCGCATCACCCGATCGGGCCAGCCATGGCGACGATTCGGGCGCAAGGTGGTGGGAGGTCCGTTGTCAACCCGTCGGAACGCTTTACCGGCAGGTCAGCGGGTATGCGGCCCACCCGGACGGGGGACAGCTTCATGACGACGGACGGCCTTGGGAGGCGCGGGATGGCGCTCGGTGGCCGCATCGACCGGGCCCAGCAACGCAACCGTGGCGTCGGGTTCGTCATCGCCGTCATCTACAAGTTCGCCGACGATCAGGGCGGCTACCTCGCCGCCCTGATCACCTTCTACGCGTTCCTGTCGCTGTTCCCGTTGCTGCTGCTGCTCACGACCGGGTTGGGCTTCGTCCTGCACGGCCATCCCGACCTGCAGGAACAGGTTGTGACCTCGACGCTGAGCCAGTTCCCGATCATCGGCGATCAGCTCCGCGACGACGTGCAGGCGCTCAAGGGCAGCGGGATCGCCGTCGCCGTCGGCGTCCTCGGCGCCATCTCCGGCAGCCTCGGCGTCGCCCGGGCGATCGGCAACGCCCTCGACACCGTCTGGGCGGTACCGCGCCGCGCCCGACCGAACCCGTTCTTCGCCCGACTGCGCAGCCTCAGCCTCATCGGCCTGCTCGGCCTCGGTGTGCTGATGACGACCGTGCTTTCCAGCGTCACGACCGGGGCCTCGGCGTTCGGCCGGTTGGCCGCCGGGTTCCAGGTACTCGCGGTCGTCATCTCCACGGCGGGCAACGCCGGCCTGGTCCTCGTCGCCTTCAAGGTCCTGACCGCCCGGTCCGTCCGAGTCCGCGAGATCGCGCCCGGGGCGGTTTTCGCGGCGCTCGGCTGGCAGCTCGTGCAGACGCTGGGCAGCTACTACATCGCCCACCAGCTCAAGGGCTCCACCCAGGTCTATGGCCTGTTCGGGCTCGTTCTCGGGCTGATGACCTGGCTGTACTTCCTCGCCGTCGTCGTGGTCCTCGCCATGGAGATCAACGCGGTGCGGGCGGGCCGGCTCTACCCGCGGGCGCTGTTGACCCCGTTCACCGACGACGTCGAGCTGACCGATTCCGACCGTCGGGCCTACACCTCCTATGCCAAGGCGGAGCAGTTCAAGAGCTTCCAGCAGGTGGACGTCACCTTCACCGATGTGCCCGACCAGCAGCTCCCGGCGGACGACCCGCCGCCGTCGGCCCCTGGCGAGGGTCGTGCCGCCACCGCCCCCGCCGCCGGCGACCCCGCTCCGTCGGCTGCGGCCGACCTGGATCGCGGCCCCCGGCCATAACGGATCTCGGCCAGGTTCCGGGGCGCCGCCACCACGCCGACGGTCCCGTCACGCCGGGGAGGGACCCGGATCGTCCGAGATCCGGACCGGCGTGAGCAGCACAGCGGTCGGACCGCCGCCCGGACCGTCGCCCGGACCGCCGACCACCGCAGGCCACAGGCCATCGTTGATGCAGTCCTGCGCGACATCGGCCGCCCAGTCGGGGGGCGCGTTCAGGGAGACGAAGCGACCCTGGTCCGTGCCGAGGATCACGTGTGCCCCGATCAGCGCATGGCGCAACGCCTGCCCGCGCGGCGTCCGGGCGGCCCACCCCACGGGGCCACGGCCGCCGGTCTCATCGGCGTGGGGCGGCCAGCCGGAGGTGTTGACCAGCTCCGCGCGTAGCCGCACCAGCGGGTGCGGACCGGGATACAGCCCCGCGCTCAGTCGCAGCTCCGCCTGGGCGGACCAGGTGTCCCAGGTGATCCGGGTCGGCGCCGTCCCACCGTGATCCACTGTCCGGACCTGGCGGCCGGACGGCGCCTGGAGCTGCACCGTGTGTGCCCCCGACCTGGACCTACCCGGCCCGTCCGCCGCCGCGGCGGCCGGCTCCCAGGGGGCCGGGCGGGGGGCGCTGAGATGAGGCAGCCAGCCGCGAGGCCAGGTTCCGGTCGACGGAGTCGGGGGACGACCGATCGGGCCGGGGCGCGCGGCGAGCAGGTCCGCGACCGTCACGTCCTCGTCGACCTCGTGGGGCAGGAAATCGGCCTGATCGTCGGGGTCGGCGTCGACGGGCGCGTCCGACCTGCCGCTGGCACCGCCCGATCGGAGGACGTGCTGCTCCCGCGTCGTGATCTGCAGCCAGCGGACCTGTGCGGTCAGCACGGCGTCGGGGCCGGCCTCCAACAGGCACTCGGCGTGGGCGTAGGCCCGGTCAGCCGGATGGCGCACGGCATAGGCGGCCGGGGTCAGCACCCCGACGAGCCCGCCCGACCCGCTCCCCCCGGCCCGCCGGCGATGGCCCGGATCGTGCCGGTAGATCGTCGCGTCGGCGATCGCCGCCGCCCGGTCGAGCCGCGCCTGAACCGTCCTCATCGGTAGCCCCCTTCACGCTCGGCCGCACCGGCGTCCCTGCTGCGCCGCGCGACCCGCCCGACCGGGCGGACCGGTCTGTGCACCGCCCGCCCCGCGTGTATCGACTCGCCCGAACGGGCCCCACGGTCCGACGGCATTGCTGGTCAGAGGACGCTGACTGCTTCCCCGGCGTGGACCAGCACCGCGTCGCCCGGCTGGGCTCGGACGAGGCCGAGACCGATCTCCTCCGTGCCGGCCGGTGTCCGGACAAGTGCGACCGCCCCCGGCAGGCACCGGACGATCTCCGCCTCGATCGTCTCCTCGGGTCCGGCGAGCTGTCCCGCCGCGCCACACACGGGCGCCTCGGGGCCCGGGTGGACGGCGGCCTGCGCGGCCTCCCACGCTGACAGCCGTTCAGCTCCGGTGCGTGCGACTTCGTCCCCCGCACCGGCGACGCGCGGCGTGCGCCGTTCGGGGGACGCCACGGCGGGGCCGGGGGTGTCCCGCCGCTCGCGTGGCGGTCTGCTGGCGCTGCTGACCTGCTTGTTCATCGGTCATCACCTCGGTACAGGTCTACCCGGCGTAACGGTACGACCCGTGCTCGGAGGTCACCAGTCGGCTCGGACGGGTCCGCGGCCGCGCGATCGGGCAGCATGGGAGCGGTGGGAGTAAAGACGACCAACGACGGCGAGGCGTTCGACCGGCTGTGCGCCCTCGTCGCGGCAGGCGGCGTCGCCGTGGTGAGCGGGGCGGGGATCTCGACCGACTCCGGTATCCCGGACTATCGGGGCCCGAACGGGGCGCTGCGCCGCCACACCCCGATGACCTACCAGCAGTTCACCAAGGAACCGGGGGCGCGTCACCGCTACTGGGCGCGCAGCCATGCCGGCTGGCGGCAGGTCGCCAGGGCCGAGCCCAACGCGGGCCATCGCGCGGTGGCCCGCCTGGAGCAGGCAGGGCTGGTCACCGGCATCATCACCCAGAACGTCGACGAGTTGCACCAGCGCGCCGGCTCCCGCCAGGTCATCGATCTTCATGGAAGCCTCTCCCGCGTGGTGTGCGGCGACTGCGGGCAGGTGAGTCCGCGCCTCGACCTCGACGAGCGGCTGAGCGCGGCGAATCCGGGCTTCCGCATCTCCGGCGCCCCCACCAACCCGGACGGTGACGTCACCCTGTCGGCGGAGGCGGTCGACCGCTTCGTCATGGTCGGCTGCCGGGGCTGCGGCGGTGAGCGGCTGGAGCCGGACGTGGTGTTCTTCGGCGCCACCGTGCCGCGCCCCCGCGTGGCGCAGGCGTTCGATCTGGTCGAGAGCGCGCGTGCGGTGCTGATCCTGGGATCGTCGCTGACGGTCATGTCCGGATACCGGTTCGTCCTGCGGGCGGCCGAGCTCGACATTCCGGTCGCGATCGTCAACCAGGGTCCCACCCGCGGCGACAGTCGGGCGACGGTCCGTGTCGACGGTCCCCTCGGGACGCTGCTGCCCCAGCTGGCCGCCGCGACCAGTGGCAAACGAACGCTCGCGCCGTCACGGACCGTGGTGTCTCTGGCCCTGTCGGGGGATTCGCCTGCTGAGCTGTGAGGATGGGCAGATGCGATCGGTCTCCCGTCCCCAGCCCGCGAACGTGGCGTTTCGCCATGCCACCGACAGCGTCGTCGAGGCGGCGGCGATCGTCGCTCTCGTCGAGTCCGCGTACCGCGGGGAGCCCAGCCGAGCGGGGTGGACCACCGAGGCCGACCTGGTCGGAGGCCAGCGCACGGATGTGGAGGAGGTGCGTGCCGCCCTGACCGCACCGCACGGGACGGTCCTGCTCGCGGAGGAGCCCTCGGGTCTTCTCGTGGGCTGCTGCCACGTTGAGCGGCGCATCGAGCCGCTGGCGCAGGGCGGAGCCGGTGTGGTCCGGACGGGTGAGCTGGTAGCCCAACCGGGCGAGGGCGAGGGGACCACCGCGGCGGGAGTCACCGCGGTGACGGGGGCCTACTTCGGCATGTTCGCCGTCAGCCCCACCCGGCAGGGGGCCGGAGTGGGTGGGGCGCTGCTGCGGCTTGCCGAGCGGCACGCCGTCGCCGCGTGGTCGGCGTCGTGGATGGAGATGCAGGTCATCGCCCAGCGGAGCGAACTCATCGGCTGGTACCGCAGCAAGGGGTACCAACCGACCACCGCCACCCGACCGTTTCCGTACGCCGACGAGCGGTTCGGTCGGCCGCTGCGGCCCGACCTCTACTTCGTCGTCCTGCGCAAGCCGCTCGTCTGACGTCGCCGATCCGACGAGCGGGCACGACGTCCGATTCCCGCCAGCATCCGGAGCCGGTCGCGCCGAGAGTGGGGGCATGAGGACGGACGAGGGCCGCTACGAGGCGGTGGCCAGCCGGGATGCCCGATTCGATGGCGCCTTCTACTTCGCCGTGACCACGACGGGCATCTACTGCCGGCCAAGCTGCCCGGCGGTGACGCCGAAGCGGACGAACGTCCGGTTCTTCCCGACGGCCGCGGCGGCGCACGGCGCGGGCTTCCGGGCCTGCCGGCGGTGCCGGCCGGACGCGGTGCCAGGCTCGGCCGAGTGGGACGTCCGCGCGGACGTGGTCGGCCGGGCGATGCGCCTGATCGGCGACGGTGTCGTCGATCGGGAGGGCGTGGCCGGCCTCGCCGCCCGGCTGGGCTACAGCGCGCGCCAGCTCCACCGGCACCTGACCGCCGAGGTGGGCGCCGGGCCGCTCGCCCTGGCCCGAGCGCGGCGTGCACACACCGCGCGGCTGCTGCTGCAGACCACCGCGCTGCCCGCCACCGAGGTGGCCTTCGCCGCCGGCTTCGCGAGCGTCCGCCAGTTCAACGACACCGTCCGGACGGTCTATGCGGCGACGCCCCTCGAGCTGCGCGGCCCACGGCCGCCGCGGGTCGTGCCGTCCGGCCGGCACCGCGGCGATCGGGCGGGTCCGGGCGGCCGCCCCGACGAGGGTGGTCTCACCCTCAGGTTGGGCTACCGCCGGCCCTACGAGGCGGGTCACCTGTTCGACTACCTCGCCGCCCGGGCCCTGCCCGGGATGGAGGAGGTCGTGGGCGAGCGAGGCCGGCGCACCTACCGGCGCACCCTGCGCCTGGCCCACGGCCACGGCGTCGCGGAGGTGGCCGAGCGCCCGGCCGGCGACGACGCCGGCTGGCTGGACTGCCGGCTGGTCCTGAGCGATCTGCGGGACCTCGGCAGCGCCGTCAGCCGGGTCCGGCGACTGTTCGACCTCGACGCCGACCCGCTCGCCGTCGCCGACCGGCTCGCCGGTGATCCCGCCCTGGCCGCGCAGGTGGGCCGCCTGCCCGGACTACGCGCCCCCGGTGCCGCCGACCCACATGAGCTCGCCGTGCGGGCCGTGCTCGGCCAGCAGGTGTCGGTGGCCGCCGGGCGGCGCCTCGGCGCGGTGTTGCTCGCGGCCTACGGCGAGCCGCTGGCCACGCCGAGCGGCGGCCTGACCGTGCTGTTCCCCCGGGTCGACACCATCGCGTGCGCTGGTCTGGTGGAGCTGGGCATGCCGGCGGGGCGCCGGGACACCGTGCGGACACTCGCCGGTGCACTCGCGGACGGCTCCGTGGTCCTCGACGCCGGCGTGGACCGCGACGAGGCGCACCGGGCGCTGTTGGCGCTGCGCGGCATCGGGCCCTGGACGGCGGGTTACCTCCGGATGCGTGCCCTCGGCGACCCGGACGTGCTCCCGCCGGGCGACGCGGCCCTGCGTGCCGCGGACCGCCGCGGCGACGTCGACCTGGGTCGCGCCGCCGCCTGGGCGCCCTGGCGCAGCTATGCGGCGCACCACGTGTGGGCCGCAGCAGCCACCCGCGGAGATCCATCCAGACTGACGCGCGTGGGTCTGCGCGCCGGCCGTGCCCGCCCGGGCCGGCACGCGGCGGAAGACGGCTGCGGGCCCGGTGCCTGGTCCGAGTTGACCACGCACGTCGAACCAGGCCCGCACGTCGAACGAGGCCCGCACGTCGAACCAGGCCCGAGGGGCGAAGCAGGCCCGGTGGGCGAAGCAGTCCCGATGGGCGGGACTGGATCGAGAGGGGAGCGGTGATGCTCTACACGACGCTGGCGAGCCCAGTGGGCGAGCTGCTGCTGGTGGGGACCGCGACGGACCAGGCACCCGGCGGGCTCACCCTGGCCTCGCTGTCCCTGCCGGGGCAGCGGGGCGCAGCGGTTCCCGCGCCGCACTGGCGCCGCGCCGCCGAGCCCTTCGTCGCCGTCGCAGGCGAGATCGAGGAGTACTTCGCGGGCGAACGGCGCAGATTCACCCTCACCCTGCAGACCGGCGGCACCGGCTTCCAGGAGCGGGTGTGGCGGGCGTTGGAGGCGATCCCCTACGGCACGACGATCAGCTACGGCCAGCTCGCCGCCCGCATCGGAGCCGGGCGTGGGGAGGTGCGCGCGGTCGGCACGGCGGTCGGCGCCAATCCGCTGCTGCTGGTGCGGCCCTGCCACCGAGTGATCGGCGCGGACGGCACGCTGCGCGGCTTCGCCGCCGGACTGGATCGCAAGGAGTTCCTGCTGCGCCACGAGGGCGCGCTCGCACCGACGCTGGACCTCGCCGGCGGGGCCACCGCGGCGAGCGTGCCGGCCGGCTCGGCCGGGGAGTTCGGATGACGCAATCACCGCCGTCATCGACCGTCGGCGCCGCGCAACGCGTACGGGCCCTGGAGTGGGCGGAGATCGGTGCGCAGCTGGATGCCACCGGCAGCGCCCTCACCGCCGCGGTGCTCACCGAGACGCAGTGCCGCGACCTCGTGCGTCTGTACGAGGAGCCCGGCCACTTTCGATCCACCGTGGACATGGGCCGCCACCGCTTCGGGTCGGGGGAATACCGCTACTTCGACCAGCCCCTTCCCCCGCCGGTCGGGTCCCTGCGCGCGGCGTTCTACCCGTTCCTGCTGCCTGTCGCCAGGCGATGGGCCGCCCGGCTGGGCCGGGCCGCCCCCTGGCCGGACACCCTCGACGCCTGGCTGGCCGCCTGCCACCGTGCCGGGCAGCGCCTGCCCGCTCCGCTGCTGCTGCGCTACCGGGCCGGCGACTGGAACGCGCTGCACCGCGACCTGTACGGCGAGCTGGTCTTCCCGTTGCAGGTCGTCATCGGCCTCGACACCCCCGGCGCGGACTACACCGGCGGCGAGTTTCTGCTCGTCGAGCAGCGCATGCGGGCCCAGTCTCGGGGCACGGCCCACATCCTCCCGCGCGGGCATGCCCTGATCTTCACCACCCGGGATCGGCCGGTCCCCTCGGCGCGTGGCTGGTCCGCCTCGCCCGTGCGGCACGGGGTCAGCACCGTCCGATCGGGCCGCCGCCACGCCCTCGGCCTGATCTTCCATGACGCCGCCTGATCGGACCCCGCAGGTGCAGTCCGCGACGAGCCGGGCCGCAGCCGGCCACCAAGGGCGGCACGCCGGCCACCCAGGGGCCGCCGAGCACCCAGGGGCCGCCGAGCACCCAGGGCCCGCAGAGCACCCGGGAGGTGTCAGAGCCCCCCGCCGGGCATAGTCGACATCGGCGCGCACCGCTCGTGCGTGCCGGCCAGACGAGGATCGGAGCGGCCGATGACCACCATCCAGGACCCTCACCTGTCGGCGATCCGCGACGTCGAGCCGGCGACGCCCCAGGGCTGCGGCGAATGTCTGCGCACCGGCGGCCGCTGGGTACACCTGCGGCTCTGCCTGACCTGCGGCAACGTCGGCTGCTGCGACTCCTCGCCGGCGCGGCACGCCAGCGCCCACGCCGTCGAACACGGCCACCCCATCGTCCGCTCGTTTGAACCGGGCGAGGACTGGCGCTG
Organism: Frankia alni ACN14a; assembly: GCF_000058485.1. NCBI lineage: Bacteria > Bacillati > Actinomycetota > Actinomycetes > Frankiales > Frankiaceae > Frankia > Frankia alni. The sequence continues at coordinate 4,645,243 of NC_008278.1, read as the reverse complement.
GTGTTACGTCGACGAGGCCTACGTCTGATCCCTGGGTCTGATCCCTATGTCTGATGCCTGCGGCGGAGGCACGCGCCCGAGGGTCGCATTCCTGCGCTCCTTCGTCATGGCGATCATCGTGCGGCGGCCTATCTCACGATCTGGAGGACGGCCATCATGCCCATGTCCTCGTGGTTGAGGATGTGGCAGTGCAGGACCGTCTTTCCGGTGAAGTCGGTGAAATGGATCCGCACGACCGCCTCTCCCCGCGCGGGGAGGTTCACGGTGTCCTGCAGGCTCAGTGCGTGATGCGGTACGCCGTCGATGCTCATCACCTGGAAGCGGTTGGTGTGCACGTGGAAGGAGTGCTGCTCGTCGGACTCGTTGCGGACGGTCCATTCCTCGACCGTGTCGAGCCTGGACCGGATGTCGACCCGGTTTTCGTCGAAGGTCCGACCGTTGATGTAGAACTGGGTTCCGGCGCTGTTCTCCGAGAAGACGATGGTGTGGCGCGCGGCGATGGGAGCGCGGCCCAGGTCCGTCCGCGGTCTCGGGTCGAAGGTGGTGGGCAACACCGCCGGTCGCATCGCCGGACCGCTGGAGACGACGGTGGCGAGGGCCTGCCGGGGAAAACTGTTGCCTGCCGGTCCGGTGTTGTAGGCGAGGGTTTCCAGTGCGGTGGGGCCGGCCGGGCCGCCCTGCACGAGTACGTCATAGCGGGCGCCGGCCGGAATGACGAGAGTGTCCGCGGACCAGACCCGGGTGACGGGGCTCGCATCCTGCGTGATCACGTGGAACCGCTGCCCCGGCAGCCGCAGTCGGTAGTAGATGTTGGCGCTGATGTTGGCCAGCCGCCACAGCTGGGTCTCGCCCGGCCGGATCTGGATGGTCGGGTTCCGCTGGCCGTTGACCGTGCGGTTCGTCGCCGCTCCGATGTGCAGGTCCTCGGTCCGGATCGCGTCGCCCTGGACCTGGAAGTCCTTCAGGGCGACGACGTGCTCGGTGATGTGACGGAGATCCGGCGGAAGGTACCGCTGCAGGCCGTCGACGATGATGATTCCCGACATCCCTCCGGCGACCTGCGACGCGGCATGCGGATGCCCATGGGAATGGTACCAGTAGGTCCCCGGCGTCAGGGTCCGAGGGAACTGGTACACGTAATGATATGTCTCGCCCGGATGGATGTGGATGAAGACGTTGTCGGAGTTTCCGGCTGGCGACACGTGCAGCCCGTGGATATGCAGGTTCGTGTAAGGGCGGACGCGGTTCACCATCGTCAGATCCAGCCGGTCGCCCGGCCGGAATCGCAGCGTCGGCGGCATGTACAGGCCGTTGTAGGTCAGCGCCCACAGCCGGTGGCCGGCCAACTCGACCTGGCGGCGCTCCACGAGGATACGGACCCGCAGGACGCCGTCCTGACTCACGTACTGCGGCGGGTCCCGAAGCGGCTGTCCCTGCGGCGGTGTGGGCGCCGCCGTCGGCACGGACATGCCCGGCTGGTTGGCGCCGACCATCACAATGGCACCGATCAGTGCCGCAACCGTGAGTCGTGCGGCTCGGTGTCGAGAAAGCATCACGCCCCCCAGCGACGTGCGCGGACGCCACCGTCCCGGTCAGATGTCGTCGGGATCGGCCGGATTGTTTTTACCCGGCGTCAGTCACCGATAATCCGTATGGACGGGGCGGTCGAATCACCCGTGCGCGCGGAGGGGGCCGAAAGACCGACATGGGCGCCGATGCAAGCTTTTCCTCCCACCTCGGTCGGCGAGACCGCCGAGGCACGTCCATCGTTCGTCGGACACCCCCGGGCGCGGAGCCGGCGGGTGAAACGGCGGTTGAAGCGCCGCGGGCCGTGCCGGGTGGTGACGGCGGTGCCGACGAGCCGGCCGGACGGGGGCGAGCTGGTCGGGGAGCCCCGGGGGAGCGTCGGCCGAGGTCGCGGGGGCCGCCGTCCGAGGCGACGGCCCCCGTCCACGTGCCGTGAAGGTCAGCCCTTCACGCAGAGCACGGCGTGCAGCTGAGCGACGATCTCGACGAGGTCGCTCTGACGGGCCAGGACGGTGTCGATGTCCTTGTACGCCGCGGGGATCTCGTCGAGGACGCCGGCGTCCTTGCGGCATTCCACCCCGCGGGTCTGGGCGGCGAGGTCGTCGACGGTGAACGTCCGCCGCGCCCGGTTGCGGCTCATCGTGCGGCCGGCACCGTGGCTGGCGGAATGGAACGAGTCGGGGTTTCCCCGCCCGCGGACCAGGTAGGACCGGGTTCCCATCGAACCGGGGATGATGCCGTATTCCCCTTCCCTGGCGGAGATGGCGCCCTTGCGGGTGACGAGCACGTCGGCACCGAAATGGTGCTCCTCGGCGACGTAGTTGTGGTGGCAGTTGACGAGGGCGAAGTCTCGGTCGCGGGCGTGCGGGCCGTCGGCCGGCGGGGTGGGCACGCGCAGCCCGGGCAGCGGGCCGCGCAGTGCCTCGACGGCCGCGGCGAGCATCAGGTCCCGGTTGCGCCGGGCGTACGTCTGGGCCCAGTCCAGGTCGTGGCGGTAGGCGGCCATCTCGGGGGTGCCGGCGAGGAACACGGCGAGGTCGCGGTCGGCCAGGCCGGCGTTGTGTTCGAGCTGCTTGGCGACGCGGATGTGGCCCTCGGCGAGCTCCTTGCCGACGTTGCGCGAACCGGAGTGCAGCATGATCCAGACTGCGTCGTCGGTGTCCAGGCACACCTCGAGGAAGTGGTTGCCCGAGCCGAGGGTGCCGAGCTGGTTCATGGCCCTCGCCAGCCGCCCGGCCACGCGCGGGTGCAGCGCGCCGAACGTGCTCCACAGGTCGTCCTGGCGCCGGGCCCGCGCGGTCGGCTCCCGGTGGCTGGTCATCCCGACCGGGACGGCCGCCTCCAGCGCGGCCCGCAGCGGACCGAGGTCGTCGGGCAGGTCGGCCGCGGTGAGATTGGTCCGCGCCGCGGCCATCCCGCAGCCGATGTCGACCCCGACGGCGGCGGGGGAGACGGCGTCACGCAGGGCGATGACGGAGCCGACCGTGGCGCCGTAACCGAGGTGCACGTCGGGCATCACCGCGACGTGGTGATGGATGTAGGGCAGGGACGCGACGTTGCGAAGCTGGTCCAGCGCGGCGCTCTCGACCTCCTCGGGCCGGGTCCACAGCCAGATCGGATGCGCCGCTGCGCCGAGCGTCGCGACGGGGCTCATCGGGTGGTTCCTCCTCTCGTCTCGACGGGGGTGGGTCCATGCTGTTCACGTCCGGCCGAACGAATGCGTTCATCCCGGTCGCCCGGAATTCTGGTGGGCGCCCCGGCACCAGGGCGTCGCGCCGGTATCACGATGTCCTGCCCGCTGCCGGAACAGTCGGCGCGCGCATTACGCCGGCCACGGAAGCCCATGCTCTGCGCATTCATGCCAGTCCTGTCCAGTCCCTGTTCAGTCCTGTCGCGCCTTTGTCGCCGCCTTCAGTGAAGGTGTCGGCCTGGTCCGGTAGCCCGACTCGAGGTCGTTTCCGCTCTGCCTGCTCAGGATGCCCGGTACACGGCCGTCCGGCGAATGAATTTCCCTCCTCCCGGGGGCGGGCTTCCGTCCGGTGGGATCGGCGGGTCAGCGTGGCGTGTCGCGGCCACCGGCCGGAAGCAGGGGGGCGGTCCGCAGCAGGGCCAGCAGCGGCCGCAGGTCCTCGGGGACCGGCTCGGAGAAGGTCCGCACGACGCGTTCGCCCTGCTGGCCGACCCGCGGCGGGTGCTCGACGTCGGGGGCGTGGTCGACGTCGGGGGCGTGGTCGATGTCGTGGGCGTGGTCGATGTCGTGGGCGTGGTCGATCTCGGGGGTGTAGTCGACCTCCAGGGTGTAGACAAAGCGGTCCGCGCCCCCGCCCCGCCCGCTGCCGGTCGGCCCGCCCCGCCGCGCTGCCCCCTCTGCCCCCCCGGCCCGCCGGGCTGGTGCCTGGCCCGGTGGGACCGCACCTCGCACCAGCGCGCACAGCTGGGCGGCTTCCGGCTCGGGCAGATCGGCGCTGTCGAGCCCCCGCCGTACCGGCCGCCCCAGCAGCCCGCCGGACCGTTCCAACACCACACGGACACGTCCCGTCCTGCCAGCCATGGGGCCATTGTGCGCCGGTGTGGGCCGGCGAACACCGTGTGCCGGGCGTCCGTCGGTCCGATCCGACGCGCCGATCAGGCCGACCGCCGGTCCTCTTTCCGACTGGTCGGACGGCCCTTGGTGGACCGCCGGCGGGAGGAGCTCGGGCTGCGGCCGAAATGTGCTCCTTACCTGCGGGCGACGTAACGGCCACTCGAGTTTCGAGCGAGTTCACAACTGTGACCGTTTCCCTCTCGATGGTTTCCGATCGTAGGACGTCCTTGGAATCCCGGGCGGCCGGCTGGGTAGGAGTACAACGTGAATGAACAAGGGGATCCGGCGTTCTCGTCCAACCCGGACCGCGTACTCTCTTACCGGTATACCGGTCTTTTTTCGATGGTCTCCGATCGTAGGACGTCCTGCGATCTTCCGGTGGGGATGAGGTACTCGGTATGAATGTCGTACGCGGGCCGGGGCTGACCGCGGAGCGGCCGGCGCGGCCCGCCCGGCCACCGGAAGCGGCGGCCGCCGCCGCGCCTGCGGCGGTGCCGTCGCCACCGCCGGAGCCGGCCGACTCCGGCGTCCGGCTGCTCGCGCCGGACGGCACCCGGGTCACCGACCCCCGCTTCGCCGTCCTCGCCGACCACGACCTGTGCCGGGAGTTCTACTCGTCGATGGTGCTGGCACGCCGTCTGGACGAGGAGGCCACGGCCCTGCAACGGCAGGGTGAGCTGGTGCTCTGGATTCCGCTGCGTGGGCAGGAGGCGGCGCAGGTCGGTTCCGCGGCGGCGGTCAGGCCGCGCGACTTCATCTTCCCCAGCTACCGAGAGCACGCCGTCGCCTGGCACCGTGGGGTGCCGGCCGCCGAGGTCATCCGCCTGCTGCGCGGGGTGAGCCACGACGGCTGGGACACGGCGGAGCACAACATGGCCAACTACACGATCGTTCTCGCCTCGCAGACCCTGCATGCCGTCGGCTACGGCATGGGCATGGTGCTCGACGGCGCGGTCGGCACCGGCGATCCGGACCGCGACGGCGCCGTGCTGGTCTACCTCGGTGACGGCGCGATGAGCCAGGGCGACGCCAACGAGGCGTTCGTGTGGGCGGCGAGCTTCGGCGCCCCGGTGGTGTTCCTCTGCCAGAACAACCAGTGGGCGATCTCCACTCCGACCCGGCGGCAGTCGACGATGCAGCTGGCCCGGCGCGCCGACGGGTTCGGCTTCCCCGGTGTGCGCGTCGACGGCAACGACGTGCTCGCCATGCACGCCGTCACCACCTGGGCGCTCGAGCACGCCCGCGGCGGCGGCGGTCCGGTGCTCATCGAGGCCAACACCTACCGGATGGCGCCGCACACCACGTCGGACGACGCGACCCGGTACCAGCCCGCCGAGGAGCTCGCCGTCTGGCGGGCGCGGGACCCCATCGAGCGACTGCGGCTGCTGCTGGCCGCCGAGGTGAGCGCAGGCTGGTTCGACGAGGTTCGCGAGCACGCCGACGACGCCGCCGGGGACCTGCGCCGCGCCTGCCTCGCCATGGACCCGCCGGCCCCGGTGACCATGTTCGGCAACGTCAGCGCGGACGAGACGGCCGACCAGCGGGCCCAGCGGGAGTGGTTCACCGCCTACCGCGACTCCTTCCTGTAGTCGACCTCGGCCCGCGGGCGACCTATGCTTGGTCCGGAGGGGTTTCCCGGCAGGGAAGGTCCGTGACGACCACCGGGGGGCGTGCGGTGCGACAGTCTGCGTCGACCTCGCCGGCTGAGGTGGTCGGCCACGAGGCGGAGGCGGCGCACGTGCCCGACCAGCCGGCCGTGGGCAGCACCCCGACCGTTCTGGACGCCGTGGTCCTGGGCGTCGGTGCGTCCGCAGCCGTCGCGGCTGGTCCGGCCGCCGAGGCCGGGAGTGCTTCGGAGTCGACGTTCGCCTCGACGAATCCGGTCACCGGCGCGGTCGTCGGCCGCTTCCCGATGTCCTCCCCGCGGCGGGTCTCGGCCGCGGTGGCGGCGGCCCGCGCGGCGGCCCCCTGGTGGGCCGGGCTCGGCGCCGCGGGGCGCCGCGACCACCTGCTGCGCTGGGCGGCTCACCTCGCCCGCCACGACCGGGAGCTCGTCGAGCTGCTGCACGCGGAGAACGGCAAGACCGCCGCGGACGCCCGCATCGAGCTGCTGCTCACCCTGGAGCACATCCGCTGGGCGGCCCGTCACGCCGGGCGGGTGCTGCGCACGCGCCGGGTCCTGCCCGGTCCGTTCCTGGCCAACCACACCGCCCGGGTGGAGTACCGCCCGCTCGGGGTCGTCGGGGTGATCGGCCCGTGGAACTACCCGCTGCTGACCCCGGTCGGCTCGATCGCCTACGCCCTCGCCGCCGGCAACCCGGTGGTGTTCAAGCCCAGCGAGTACACCCCGGCGCTGGGCAGCTGGCTGGCGCAGGCCTTCGCCGCGGCGAACCCGGCCGCCCCCGCCGGCGTGCTGGGCGTGGTGACCGGGTTCGCCGACACCGGCGCCGCGCTCTGCGCCGCGGGCGTCGACAAGATCGCCTTCACCGGCTCCGCGGCCAGCGGCCGCGCGGTCATGGCGACCTGCGCGCAGTCGCTGACCCCGGTCATCCTGGAGTGCGGCGGCAAGGATCCGTGCATCGTCGCCGACGACGCCGACGTGGTCGCCGCCGCCCGGGCGGCCGTCTGGGGGGCGATGGCGAACGCCGGGCAGACCTGCGCCGGCGTCGAGCGGATCTACGTCACCGCGGCCGTCGCCGAGCAGTTCCTCGCCGAGGTCCGCCGGGCGCTGGCCACGGTGCGCCCGGGCGGCGGTCCCGACGCCTCCTACGGGCCGATGACGATGCCCGGCCAGGCCGCCGTCGTGCGCCGCCACGTCGGCGACGCGCTGGCCCGCGGGGCGACGGCCCTGCTCGGCGGCGTCGACGCGGTGGGCGAGACGTTCATCGCCCCGATCGTCCTCGTCGACGTCCCCGAGGACAGCCCCGCCGTGCAGGAGGAGACCTTCGGTCCCGTCGTCACCGTCCGCACCGTCGCCGACGTCGACGAGGCCGTCGCTCTGGCCAACGGCACCCCGTACGCCCTGGGCGCGACGGTGTTCTCCCGTCGCCACGGCGACGAGATCGCCCGCCGACTCGACGCCGGCATGGTGTCTGTCAACGCCGTGCTCGCCTTCGCCGGGATTCCCGCCCTGCCCTTCGGTGGCAGCGGGGAGAGTGGCTTCGGCCGGGTGCACGGCGCCGAGGGGCTGCGCGAGTTCGCCCGCCCCCGCTCGGTGGCCACGCTGCGCCTACCGCTGCCGGGCACGACGCTGACCAGCTTCCAGCGCACGCCCGGGCTGCTGGCCGCGGTCAGCTGGGTCGCGGGCCGCCGCCACGGCCGCGGCCCGTCCGCCCGCCTCAGCCGCTGACCCGAGACCCGCGCCCCGAGACCCGCGCTCCGAGGCCCTGTAGCCCCCCGACCCGCGCGCTTCGCGGCTGGCGACCCGTAGCCCCCCGACCCGCGACAACCCGCGCAGCAAGTGCCAGGCGATTGCGATCGAACCGGGCGACATTACGCCCATAGACCCTGCCGGGGCGGCGGCCGTCGAAGAGGGCATCTAGCGTGGTCGGGTCAACACGGAACCTGGGGGGTCTCATGACTCTACGTCGCGGACTTGCCGTTTCAGTGATGATCGGTGTACTCGTTCTGGTAGGCGGAATGGCCGGCAGCGCCTCGGCCGCGCCGAGTGCGGTGGGAGCACCCGCGCTCAGCGTGGCCAAGGCGTCCTCGGTCGTGCGCGCCGCCGGGTACACCCCGATCTCGCTGGGCGGCTTCGACCAGAACAGTGACCTCAGCGTGATCGTCGGGCTGCTCTCGACCTCCGCGGACGGGCACCCGCAGCGGGCGTTCTTCTTCCACCGCGGGACGTTCATCGGCTACGACTCGCCGCAGTCGAGCGCGACGATTCGCTGGATCTGGTCCACCGACCGGGTGGTGGCCCTGCAGTACGACCTGTACAAGCCTGGTGATCCGATGTGCTGCCCGACCGCAGGCGGAGCAACCGTCCGTTACCAGTGGAACGGCTCCTCGGTGACACCGCTCGACCCGATCCCGAGCGCCGCCTTCGCCGCCCCGGCAGGCCGCCGCTGACCGCCGTGCTCCGGCACCGCGGACCACCAGCCCCGGCCTCCTTGCCCTTCCGGAGGGACGAATCGGACAGGAGACCCTCTGGAAGGGCAAGGAAGGAAGAAGGAGGAAGGAGGCAGGAGACAAGGAAGGAAGCGGCTACTTCCGCCGCACGGCGGTGCCGGCACCCGCTCCCGGCGTGGTGCGGGTCAGGCGGAGGAAAGCTGCGCGACCGCCTGTGCCACGGGCGTCTCGCCACTGACCAGCCCGGCGGTGATCCCGGCGGTGCCGGGGGCGGTGAGCAGGGCGGCGAGCACGGCGGCCACGTCCTCGCGGGGGATCTCCCCGCGGTCCACCCCGGCGGCGAGGTGCACCCGGCCGGTCGGCTCGTCGTCGGTGAGCCGGCCCGGGCGGACGATGGTCCAGTCCAGATCGCGGCCGCGGATCGTCTCCTCGGCCGCCGCCTTGGCCCGCAGGTAGGCCGCGAAGACCGCGTCCGTGCCCGCCGGCGGCGGCCCGTCGACCCCGACCGAGGAGACCAGCAGGTAGCGACGGACCCCGGCGAGCCGCGCCGCGTCGGCGAGCAGCACCGCCGCGGCGCGGTCGACGGTGTCCTTGCGGGCCGCGCCACTGCCCGGTCCCGCGCCGGCCGCGAAGACGACGGCGTCCGCGCCGCGCACGTGGCTCGCCAACGCCGCGGCGTCGATCGACTCCAGGTCGGCGAGGACGGGCTCGGCGCCCGCCGCACGCACGTCGCCGCGATGGTCGGGATTGCGGATCAGCCCGATCACCGTCGCGTCCCGCGCGCGCAGCCGGCGGCTCAGCGCCCGGGCAATCCGGCCGTGGGCCCCCGCGATCACGATCCGCACCCGCTACTCCTTCCAGCTGTTCGGCTCCGCGGCCCTTCGGTGGCCTCGTTGGCCTCGATGGCGCTCAGTGGCCCTCGGCGGCCTCGACCAGCTCGGTGAGCACCCCGCCGAGCCCCTTGGGATGGACGAAGGCGATCCGGCTGCCAGCGGTGCCATGTACCGGCGTCTTGTTGACCAGGTCGAAGCCGGTGGTGGTCAGGGCGGCCAGGGCGCTGTCGATGTCGGCGACGCCGTAGGCGATGTGGTGGATGCCGGGGCCCCGCTTGGCCAGGAACTTACCCACCGGGCTGTCCTCGCGCAGCGGCTCGAGGAGCTGGACGTAGGAGTTGCCGACCTCGCCGCTGTGCACCAGCAGCATCGCCTCGCGCACACCCTGGCGGTCGTTGTCCTCCTGGTGCACGACCTTGAGGCCGAACGCCTCCTCGTAGCGCGGAATCGCCTCGGCCAGTGAAACCACCGCGATCCCGACATGGTCGATCCTGGTCAGCACAACGCTCTCCCTGCTCCGCCGGCCCGGTGGCCGGATCATGCCGATAATGGTGCCCGAGACGGGCGGCGTCCGGGCTCGGCCTCGCGGCGGAGCTCGGCCCCGCCGCAGAGCTCCACCCCGCCGCAGAGCTCGGCCCGAGGAAGAGCCTGCCCGTTCGCGATCCCCGCGTCGACCGTTGCCGGGCAGGTGGCGCAGGTGATGACGGTCGCGGTGGGTCCGCGATCGCCCACCCGGTCGGCGGCGTCGGCGTGGACGCACCATCCGCACCGGTGCACGGAGGATCGTCCGGCGGTGCGCGGTGGGCCGAAGCGACCCGTATCGGCCCGCTGTCCGGAACGTCGTAGAGTCGTCTGTTATCAGCCTTGCTCCCGGCGTCGAGCCACTAACGTGAGGGTCACCTTGTCCACGACGCGTCGCGATCCATCCGCGCTCCGTGCGGCCCGCGGAACCACGTATCAGATAGGTGAGGTGGCCGAGCGGGTCGGGCTCTCGTTGCGCACGGTCCGGTACTACGAGGAGGCCGGGCTGCTCACGACCGCCGGCCGTACGCCGGGCGGTTTCCGCCTTTACGGCGACGAGGCCGTCGACCGGCTGTTGGTCATCAAGAAGATGAAATCCCTCGGATTCACGCTCGAGGAGATGCGCTCGCTGCTGTCCGTCCGTGACGAGCTGTCCGACCCGAAGATCTCCGACGCCCGTCGGGCCGAGCTGCGCGAGTTGCTGCGCACCTGGGTCGTGCTGGCCGAGGAGAAGCTCGCCACCCTGCGCCAGCAGGCCGGCGTCGCCGAGGACTTCGTCATCGGCCTGCACGGCGACGCCGACAGATCAGCGTGACCCAGCGCTAGGCGTCCCTCCGGTTCGGCGGCCGGCCGCGCCTGGGCGTGTAGTGCCAGGTCAGCGGCTACGGTAGGTCGGTGGGGCACATCGGCCCGCCGGATGTTCCGGCTACACAGCGCGACGGAGCGGGCTCCGGTGCACTCCGGCTGGCGCTGGATCCGACGGGTTCGGACAGTGTGCCGACGCTCGCCGCGGCCCCGCCCCGGTCTCGGCTACGGAAGATCGCGCGCGGGGCCTCGGGGAGCCGGCCTCGGCGGGGACGCACGGTGGGGCAGGGATTACCAGATCTTTACCGCTTGTGTGTAGCCGCGGATTGCCCACGCGTAGACGCTAGATATCTGAACACCAGCCGCCAAGCTCACCTGATAAGGGTTGAATTGTCCACAACCAGCAGCGCCAGGTCTTCCGCCGACGCCCGCGACGGGCGCTACGAGATCGGTGACGTCGCCACCCTGGTGACCTTGTCCCTGCGTACCGCCCGGTTCTACGAGGAGGCTGGCCTCCTCGTCGCCGTGGGCCGCTCGGAGGGCGGTTTTCCGCTCTATGACGACGATGCCCTCGATCGATTCTTTCTGATCAAGAAGATGAAGCCCCTGGGTTTCACGGTGGAGGAGATGCGTTCGCTGCTCACTCTGCGTGAGCGGATGGCGCAGCCGGGGCTTCCTCCGCAGCTTCGCGCCGAGCTGCACGACCGGCTGCAGACCTGGGTCACCCTGGCCGAGGAGAAGCTCGCCTCGCTGCAGGAGCAGGTCCGCCTCGCCGAGGACTTCATGATCGGTCTGCGGGACGACACGGCCCGGTCCCTGCGGACCGACGGCGACGCGGACGGATCCGATCGCAGTGGTCCGGCCCCGGGACTCGCCGGCGGTCGGCCGGACCTCGACGACTCGTTCCTCGACTTCCTCGACGACCCGCTCGGCGGCGACGACCGCTGACGCGCTGGCCGCTGTCAGCGCGGGGCGCTGGCCCGGCCCGGCCCGGGACGTTGGGTGAGGGATGCGGCGGCCGTGGTGCGGGCCGCACTGAGGCCTGTCTGCCAGGAGCAGATCTGCCGCAGGCAGACCGCCGGTCCGGCGGCGGCTTTTCCGGTGACCCTGGAAGGGCCGGCTTCTCGTCGTGCGCGACGAGTCCCGACCCGGCCGGCGGGAGGACACGTCTCATGATCGAAACATCGACGGCGCACGCGGGGCCCGGCATTGGCCGGGCCCGAGGCCCGGCCGCCCAGGCCGGCGGCGCCGCCACCGGCGACGACCAGGTGTTCGGTCGCCTGCTGGAGAACCGCATCGTCTTCCTCGGCGCCGTGGTGGAGGACGCCGTCGCCAACGCGATCAGCGCGAAGCTGCTGCTGCTGGCCGCGGAGGATCCGACCTCGGACATCCACCTCTACATCAACTCGCCGGGCGGTTCGGTGAGCGCCGGCATGGCGATCTACGACACGATGCAGTACGTCGGCAACGACGTGGCCACCGTCGCTCTCGGCTTCGCCGGTTCGATGGGCCAGTTCCTGCTCTGCGCCGGTGCCGCCGGCAAGCGGTACGCCCTCCCGCACGCCCGGATCATGATGCACCAGCCGCACGGGGGCATCGGCGGCACGGCCGCGGACATCTCCATCCAGGCCGAGCAGATGCTGTACACGAAGCGGACGCTGCAGCAGCGCATCGCCTTCCACAGCGGCCAGACCGTCGAGCAGATCGAGGCCGACTCCGACCGCGACCGGTGGTTCACCGCCGAGGAGGCCCGCGACTACGGGCTGGTCGACCACGTCGTCGAACGGGCCGACCAGGTGCCCAGCGGCGTCGGCGGTGCCGGGATCGGCCCGCGCCGCGCGGCCGGCCGCACCGGCTTCGGCCCGGCGGGGAGCGCCCGATGACCGCCGCCCGGCCGATCCACGCGGGCGGCGGCGCGCCGTCCGCCCGCCATGTCCTGCCCAACATCGTGGAGCGGACGTCGCGCGGCGAGTACGGCATGGACCCGTACTCGAAGCTGCTCAAGGAGCGGATCGTCTTCCTCGGCGTGCAGGTCGACGATGTGTCGGCGAACGACGTGATGGCGCAGTTGCTGTTCCTGGAGTCGGAGGATCCGGACCGGGACATCTCGATCTACATCAACTCGCCGGGTGGGTCGTTCACGTCGTTGACGGCGATCTACGACACGATGCAGTTCGTGCGGCCGGACATCTCGACGATCTGCATGGGGCAGGCGGCGTCGGCGGCGGCGGTGCTGCTGGCGGCGGGGACGCCGGGCAAGCGGTTCGCGCTGGAGAACAGCCGGATCCTGATCCACCAGCCGTCGGCGCAGGGGGAGGGCCAGTCCAGCGACCTGGAGATCCAGGCCCGCGAGATCCTGCGCGTCCGCGCCCTGCAGGAGACCCTGCTCGCCCGGCACACCGGCCGCAGCGAGACCGAGATCCGCCGCGACACCGAACGCGACAAGATCTTCAGCGCCGCCGAGGCCAAGGAGTACGGCCTCGTCGACGACGTCATCACCAGCCGCAAGTCGACCACGGTCCGCCCCGTAACCGGCGCGGCGTGACCTCACCCCGGTGATCCGACCGCGGATCATCCCGTCAGGTCGGATCACCGGGCGGTGTCCTGAATCTAGGTTTCCAGATTGATCGTAGGTTGTGGTGACAGGCGCTTGAGAAGGACCGTTCGTTCGACGACCGCGGAATCTGGTAATGCCACGGATCATCGCGCAGTGGAATGTGTGCCATGAGACTGCTCGTCCTGGGTGGTACCGCCTGGCTCGGTCGGGCTGTGGCCGAGGCGGCGCGCGACGAGGGTGACAACGTGGTGTGCCTGGCCCGTGGTGAGTCGGGTGAGGCCGCCGAGGGTGTGCAGCTGGTTCGCGGTGATCGTCGCGATCCGGCCACCTACGATCTCCTGCCGGGGGAGTTCGACGCGGCGGTGGATGTGTCTCGCCAGCCTGGGCAGGTGCGTGGCGCGGCAGCGGCGTTGGAGCCGCGCTGCACACTGCCGGTGGACACGAAGATGAAGTGCGAGCGCCCGGACCACCGAGTTTCGGCGCCTCGATTCGGCAGCACCGCTAGGGTGATCGTGTGGACCAGGATGGCCGGCCACCTCTCGGCTCGTCGTTCGGCGCCGCGGCGGTGGCGTACGCCGAGCACCGCCCGGACTACGCCCAGGCGGCGGTGCGGTGGGCGCTCGGGCGCGCGCCCGGTCCGCGCGTGCTCGATCTCGGCGCTGGAACCGGCAAGCTGACCGCCACGCTGCTCGCGCTGGGCGCCGACGTCATCGCGGTCGAGCCCGACCCGGCGATGCTGACCGAACTGCGCCGCGCACTGCCGGCCGTCCGTGCCCTGCCAGGCAGCGCCCTGCCGATGTTGACCTGCGTGCTGCGCGTCCGGCGGCTGTGAAGGTCATCGACGATCGACAACGCGCTACGGAGACCTCTGACTCCCCACCGGCGCCAACCGCCGCTGTGGAGGGTTCGACGCCGACGCTCAGGTCAGTCCGCGGCCGCGGTCACGGCTGCCTCGGGCAGGACCGGCGCCCAGGGCCACGGCGGGTCGGGGATGGTGCGGCGTAGTGCCGGGGCGACCTCGGACTGGAAAAGCTCGAGGCTCGCGCGGTGCTCGGCGGGGGGCAGGCCGCCGGCCTCGGCGTGCAGGTGCAGCACGCTGTGGCCGAACTGCTCGTGGTAGCGGTGGACCTTGTCGATGATCTGCTGGGGGCTGCCGATCAGCGCGGAGCTGCGTTCGATGAAGTCCTCGAGGGTCGGGAACACCGGCTCCATCCCCATCGAACGTTGGAAGGCGAGCTGCCCGGCGAACACAGGCGCGTAGGCGGCCACGGCGTCCTGCGAGCGGGGGGCCACGTGGAAACCGGCCGTGCCGGCGCCGACCGCGGCCAGCGCCGGGTCGTGGCCGTACTCCGCCCAGCGCTGCCGGTAGTAGTGGACCAGCTCGGCGTAGGGCTCGATCGGGTTGGTGACGTTGGCGGAGAACAGCGGGTCGCCGTAGCGGGCGGCGAGGTCCACCGATTCCCGGCTGGTGGCGCTGCCGTGCCAGACCCGGATCGGCTGCTGGTACGGGCGCGGCCAGACCTCGGCCTCGTGCAGCGCGGGCCGGTAGCGTGGCTGCGCGGTGATCGTGTCCTGCCGCCAGATCTGGCGGAACAGCTCGTAGGACTCGGCGTTGCGGTCCCACTGGTCCTCGGGGGTGACGTTGAACAGCTCCCGCTGCGCCGTGCCGTTGCCCTTGCCGATGATCAGTTCGAGGCGGCCGTCGGAGAGGTTGTCGAGGGTGGCGTAGTCCTCGTACGCGCGCACCGGGTCCAGCAGGCTCAGGGTCGTCACCGCGGTGAACAGCCGGATGCGCGAGGTGCGGGCCGCGAGGTGGCTGAGCACGACCGGCGGCGAGGAGGAGATGAACGGCCGTTCGTGCCGCTCACCGACGCCGAACCCGTCGAAACCCAGCTCCTCGGCGAGCACCGCGCTGTCGACCACCTCGCGCAACCGGTCCCGGGCGGACGGCGTGATGCCGGTGACCGGGTCCGGCCGATGAACAATCAGGGTGATGACCAGGAACCGCATGCCGCCCTCCCGGGGTGTCCGACGGTCAGCCTGCGAGGACGACCGAAGCCGACCGGCGGACGGTCGGCCCGCCCACAGGCCGTGGGTTCGTCGGCCCGCCGGGCCGGCCGGCACAGACGGGGAGCCCGCGGCGGGCGGCGCGGATTGCTCCGGCGGCGCACCCGGGGGAGGAACGGCGGCCGACCCGCGCGCCGGCCGGCACGACGACCCGGCCCGCGCCAAGCACGGCCTCGTACCCGGCCGAGAGCCCCAGGTTCGGCGACACGCCGTGCTGGTGCGCCGACGAGGCGAGCCCCGGACCGGTGACGGTGCCGTCGCCGTCCCAGATCGCCGCCTCGTCCCCCGCGAGTAGACCGTCCCCCGCGAGCAGGCCGCCCGCCGCGGCACGGGGTTGGAACGGGAGTGACGCCCACGAAGGGCGCGAGACGCTCAGCTGCGCGGTGATCGGCTGGCCGACCTCGGCCGGCGGGGCGGGCGGCGCGGCGGGGGCGATCTCGGGCTCGACGCGGGCGAGTTCGAGGCGTACCTCGTCGAGCAGGTCCGTCAGGCGCACGCCGAGCGCGCGGCAGATCGCCGCGAGGATCTCCGAGGAGGCCTCCTTGCGGCCCCGTTCGATCTCGGACAGGTAGGGCGTCGACACCAGCGCCGCCGCCGCGACGTCGCGCAGGGTGCGTTGCTGGGCCAGCCGGCGGCGCCGCAGCGCCTGCCCGATCAGCCCGCGCAGCAGCGGCACCTCGACCTGCTCGGCCATCGCCACCCGGACCACCTTCCGACGCCCGCGGAACCGCTCAGAAGCCGAGGGTATCCGCTGCCGCGTCGTCTCATCCGCTGATGTCGCCGTCCGGTCCGTCCAATCCGTCCCGCCCGCCCGGCCCCTTGGATCCGTCCAGTCCGCGCAGGTCGTCACGGCGGATGCAGCAGTGCACGCCGACGACCTGGTCGACGACCTGGCTCACCGCGAAGTCGCCGGCGGCGGACAGGTAGGCCAGGGCGACCTGCGGCGGCAGCGCGAACCGTTCACGCAGGAACGCCACGGCGTTGCGGGTGGCCGCGCGCATCGCCTCGCCGAGGTCCGGGTCGAGCCCGGCGACGATGTGCAGCGCGTCGGTCTGCGCCCACGGCGCGCTCAGGGCTCCGGCGGTGCGGCGCACGGACTCGTCGGAGTGCACGGTCAGGCGCAGCAGGGCGCGCAGCGGTGCCTCGAACGCGGTGAGCGCCACCTCGCCGTCGCCCTGGGCGAAGTGCGGATCCCCGGCGTAGAACAGCGCGTCCGGGACCTGGACGGGCAGGTAGAGACGGGCGCCGACGCCGAGGTGGCGGATGTCGAGGTTGCCGCCGTGCGGCCCGGGCGGCACCGAGTGGACCGGTCCGGTCGTCGCGACCGCGACCCCCATGATCCCGAGGAAGGGGCGCAGCGGGAAACGGATCTCGCGGCCGTCGCCCACGGGCAGCACCCCGGCCTCGCCGCGGGTGTGCGCGACCAGGCACACCGGCGGCACCGCGGCCCCGGGCGGCAGGCCCGGCGGCGCGATCGGCATCTCGCCGGGCAGCGCCCCCCGTCCGTGCCGGTTGCTGATCACCCCGTAGGGGGCCCGGCGGACCAGGTCGAGCACCTCGACCTCCAGGACGTCCCCCGGCCGGGCCCCGGCCACGGCCACCGGGCCGGTGACCACGTGCGGGCCGGCGACGTCGGGCTGGTGGCGTCGGCCGCTGCCCGCCAGCGCCAGTACGTCGTCGAGCAGCGCGTCGGCCGGAATGCCCGCGGCGCCGAAGAAGGCCCGCGGATCGCCGCCCTGGTCGGCGAGCAGGCCCTCGTGGCTGATCGTGTCGATGCGGACGGCCTGCCCGGAGGGCACGGTCAGCACCGGTCGGCTCGCCGCGTTCGGCAGCAGCCCCCACCAGACCTCGTCCGGCCGGGACGGCAGGTAGGGCTCGCCCGCCGGGACCCCGATGCCGCTGTGCAAGACAGTCACGGGCCGGAACCCTGCCACGCCCCGATGTCGGCGTCGTTACCGTCGTGACCAGCGCATCCCTGGCCGCATCGGGTAGCCGCGACGCCCACCGGCATCGCGGGCGGGCGTCGTGGGCGGGCGTCGCTGGCTGGCCTCCCGAGCTGCCGGGCTGGCATCCCGAGCTGGCATCCCGGGCAAGCATCGCGATCGGGTCGGCGCCCAGGGCGGTCGCCACCGGGCCGCAACGGCTCGGTAATGCCGCGGCAAACGGCCGGCCGCAGGATGTTCGCGTGGTCAACATCCGGCTGGGTGGCCCCCGGAACTCGTGGGCGGTGTCGTCCGAACACGTCGATCTGCGCCGCGCCCCGGTCGCGCCGCTGCCGGTCACCGTCGACGCCCGCCCGCAGCGGCTCACCCTCGACCTGACCCGCACCGCCGTCGTCGTCGTCGACATGCAGAACGACTTCTGCCATCCCGACGGCTGGCTCGCCTCGATCGGCGTCGACATCACCCCGGCGCGCCGGCCCATCGCACCGCTACGCCGGGTCCTGCCGGTGCTGCGCGCCGCCGGCGTCGCCGTCGTCTGGCTGAACTGGGGCAACCGGCCGGACGCGGCGAACCTGCCGCCCGGCGTGCTGCACGTCTACAACCCGGACGGGGCCAGCGGCGGCATCGGCGCGCCGGCCCGCCCCGGCGGCAGCCCGACGCTGCAGGCCGGTAGCTGGTCGGCGGCGATCGTCGACGAGCTCGCGGCGCAGCCCGGCGACGTGCACGTCGACAAGTACCGGATGAGCGGCTTCTTCGACACGCCGCTGGACGCCGTGCTGCGCAACCTCATGGTGACGACGCTGCTGTTCGCCGGAGTGAACTCCGACCAGTGCGTGCTGGCCACCCTGACCGACGCGGCCTGCCTCGGCTACGACGTCGTGCTGCTCGAGGACTGTGCAGCGACCACGTCACCGCCGTTCTGCCACGACGCCACCGTCTACAACGTCGCCCAGTGCTTCGGGTTCGTCGCCTCCTCGGCGTCGTTCACCGACTCCCTCGCTGATCCCGTCGATCCCGTCGCTTTCGCCGAGTCCGCCGGGCAGGGGTGAAGCCGTGCCGACCACCCCGATCCTGATCACCCCGGACGCCCTGGAGATGCACCACATCAGCGCCGGGGACACCGTGCGCCTCGGCGTGCTCGCCGGGCCGGAGGTCTCGCCGGTCACCGTCATCCTGGAGTCCTGGGACGTCGGCGGGGCGCAGCCGCCCAACAGTCATCCGGCGTCCACCGAGCTGTTCGTGTTCCTGCGCGGGCACGGGGTGGCCGTCTGCGACGGCACCGAGGTCGCCGTCGCCGCCGGCGGCACGCTGGTGCTTCCGCCCACGTCCCTGCACCACATCACCAACACGGGACCGGGCCGGTTGTATGCGCTGACCCTGATGAGCCCGGACGACGGGTTCGCGGCGATGGTGCGCCGCGGGCCCCTCGCCGGTACCGACGACGAGGACCGCGCCGTCCTGGCCGCCGTGCCGTCCACCGTGCCGTCCACCAGGCCGTCGACCGTGCCGTCCACCGCGCCATGACCGGCGTCGACGCGGTGGCGGTTGCTGCGGCGGACTGGTTCGCGCTGCGGCCCGTCGCGGCCCGGACCTGGCTGGTCGCCGAGCCCGGCCACGTCAACTGCTTTCTGGTCGAGGGCGACGAGCGGGCGGTGCTCGTCGACACCGGGCTGGGGCTCGCCGACGTGCACGCGGCGGCCCGGTCGTTGACCGACCGGCCGATCCTTGCCGTCAACTCCCACGGTCATGACGACCATCGCGGCGGCAACTGGCTGTTCCGCGACGTCGCGGCGCACCCGCTGGCGACACCGGCGGTGACCGCACCGGTGCCCGCCGAGCGGCTGACCGCCTACCTCACCGTCGCCCGCGAGCAGTACGCCGCCTACGCCCGGCTGCGCGCCGACGACGAGCGGTTCTTCCACCTGCTCACCGAGGAGACGACGCCGCGCCCGCTGCCACCGTCCGCCGACGCCTGGACCGTGCCCGCGGGGCCCGCGCCGGTCGCGCTGGCCGACGGCGAGCGCATCGACCTGGGCGGCCGGGAGCTCACCGTGCTGCACACCCCCGGCCATTCGCCGGACTCGCTGTGCCTGTTCGACGAGCGCGACGGCCAGCTGTTCGCCGGCGACACGCTCATCACCGGCGACTTCTGGGTGCACATGCCCGACGCCGAGGTCGACGTGTTCGCCGCGACCCTGCGCAGCCTCGCGTCGCGGCTGGCCGGCTCGGTGCGGGACATCTACCCCGCGCACACGCTGCGGTACCGGGTCGGCCCGGACTTCCTGCGCCGCACCGCGGACGCGTTCGAGGCGGTCGCCGCCGGCAAGGCGCCCGGCCGCCCCGGCACCGACCTGCTGCGCCGTCCGGCGCTGCGCCACGACTTCGCCGACTTCAGCATTCTGCGTCCCCTCGGCGTTGAGACGGCGGCGGCCGCGTCGGCGGCGGCGGCCGTCTCGGCGGAGGAGGGGGCGCAGGCGGAAGAGGGGGCGCCGGCGGAGCTGGCCGCCATCGACCCGGCACTCGGCGCCGCCTTCGCGGCCTACGAACGGGCCCTCATGGCCGGGGACGTGGCAACCCAGCAGGCGTCCTTCTCCACCGGTGCGGACGTGGTGCGCGTCGACGGGGACGGGCCACTGGTGGGGCCGTCGGCGCTCGCGGCCTACCGGGCAGCCCGGCCCACCCCCGGCCCGCGCCGGCTGCGCGCCCTGCACGTGGTGCGCAGCCCCGGGGAGACCGTCGTCACCGTGTCGACGAACGAGCGGCTGGGACCTGACGGCCGGATCGTCGGCCTCAGCACCCAGACCCAGGTGTGGGCCCGCACCGACGACGGCTGGCGGGTGATCGCCGCCTGCGTCTCCC
The DNA here is from genome assembly GCF_000058485.1 of Frankia alni ACN14a. Lineage (NCBI taxonomy): Bacteria > Bacillati > Actinomycetota > Actinomycetes > Frankiales > Frankiaceae > Frankia > Frankia alni. The sequence goes on along the minus strand of NC_008278.1, from coordinate 4,625,476 downwards.
CGATGAGTGACGGGAACCTCTCCGGTGCTCCGGTGGCCGGCGCCTCGTGGGCCGGCGTCCCGTCGGCGGACCCGCCGGGGATGGAACCGCCGGAGGGGCGTCGGTGAGCCTGGACGACGGGTGGCCGCGGGCTGTGTGGCGGGAACACGGTGACCCGCTGCTGGCGCCGACCGGCTGCGGCCCGCTGGACGGGCTGCGGGTTGCCGTGAAGGACCTCTTCGCCGTCGGCGGGTACCGGATCGGCGCGGGCAACCCCCGATGGCTCGCCGAGGCGCCGGTGGAGCCGGTTGACGCGCAGGCCGTCCGGGCGCTGCGGGCCGCGGGCGCGGCGATCGCCGGGATCGCGCAGACCGACGAGCTCGCCTTCTCCCTGTCCGGGGCGAACGTGCACTACGGCACCCCGCCCAATCCGGCGGCCCCCGACCGGGTGCCCGGCGGGTCGACCAGCGGGCCCGCCTCGGCGGTCGCCGCCGGGCAGGCCGACGTCGGGCTGGGGACCGACACGGCCGGGTCGATCCGGGTGCCCGCCTCCGTCTGCGGGCTGTACGGGCTGCGGCCGACGCATGGCACGGTCGGGGCAGGCGGCGTGCTGGGGCTCGCCCCGTCCTTCGACGCGGTCGGCTGGCTCACCGCCGATCCGGGCCTGCTGCGCGCGGTCGGCAACGTCCTGCTGCCGCCGCCGGCAGGTGCCCCCCGGCCGGCGGCGCGGCTGTTCGTGGCGGGGCCGCTGCCGGCCGCGGCCGTCGGCACGCTCACCGACGCGCTGGGAGCGGACGTCCGCACCGGGGGAGTCCACGAGCTCGGCGACATCCCGGGACTGGTCGCGGCGTTCCGCGTGGTGCAGGCCGCCGAGGCGTGGCGGCTGCACGGTGCCTGGATCACCGCGCACCCCCGCGCGCTGGGTGCCGACGTCGAGGAGCGATTCCGGTTCGGCGCCGGGGTCGACGCGGGCGCCGAACGCGTCGCCCGACGCCAGATCGCCGCCGGGCGGGCGCGGCTGCTGGACCGGCTCGGCGCCGACACCTGGCTCGTGCTGCCCGCCGCCGGCGGTCCCGGCCATCTTCGCGGCAGCGGCGCGCGTGATCGGGACGCCTGGCGCCAGGCGACGCTAGGCTGCACCGTTGTGGCTAGTGCGTACGGCCTGCCGAGCTGCGTCCTGCCGACCCCCAGGACCCAGGGCGGACCGGTGGGACTAGCCCTGGTCGGCCCGCCCGGCGCGGACCGGGGGCTGCTCGACGCGGTGGTGGCCGCCGCCGCGGCCGCGTCGTGACCGCTTTCGCGGAGGATGTGGGCGTCCGGCTCGGCGGGGCGGTCCGCGCGCAGCGGCACGCACTCGGCCTCACCCTCGTCGACGTGGCGGGCCGGGCCGGCCTCAGCCATCCCTTCCTCAGCCAGCTCGAGCGGGGGCTGGCCCGGCCGAGCATGCGGTCGCTGACCGCGATCGCCTCCGCGCTCGGGACCAGCGCCCAGGCCCTGATGGCCGCGGCGGAGGCGAACGTCCCCCTCGTCGAACCGGTCAGCGTGGTGCGCCACGACACCGTCGCCGTGGACTCGCCCGGCGGGTCGGTCCGCAGCCTCGTGCGCGGCGCCCGGGCGATGCTGCCCTCGGAGTACACCGGCGCCCCGGCGTCGTTCCACGACTACTTCCAGCACGACGGCGAGGAGTTCGTCTACGTCGTCTCCGGCCGCATCGAGGTCGACGTCGACGGCGTGCTGCACACCGTGGCCGCCGGCGAGAGCGTCTACTACGCCGGGGGAGTGCGCCACCGCTGGCGCGGCCTGGACGGCGAGCAGGTGCGCCTCGTCGTCGTCCAGCAGAACGCCTGACCCCCACCACCTGGGCGGCCATACGTTTAGCGCCGCCGAAATTCGGAGCTGACGGCCCCGTCACGCACCCGCGCGACGATGTTGATCCCGTCAACATTCGGAGGCAGCGTGCGGATCGGCGTGTTCCTCTTCGGCGGCGTCGAGATGGCCGACGCCGGGCTCGGTGGCACCGAGCCCACCGAGCGCCGCTACGACCAGGCGGCGATCGAGCACGCCCACCGGGAGCTGCTGTCCTGCGGGGAGCTGGCCGAGCGGCTCGGCTACGACAGCTTCTGGCTGACCGAGCACCACTTCCAGCACGAGGGCTACGAGGTCGTGCCGAACGGCCTGATGTTCGCCGCCTTCCTCGCCGCCCGCACCGGCCGGATCCGGATCGGGACGATGTTCAACGTGGTCGGCCAGTGGCATCCGTTGCGCCTGGCCGAGGACTTCGCGCTGCTGCACAACCTCAGCGGCGGGCGGGGAATCCTCGGCGTCGGCCGCGGGACCGTGCCCCGCGAGATGCTGCCGCTGACGGCGGGAGCGGTGTCCGTCGGCTCCTACGACAACCCGTCGGCGGCGGCGGCCGACCGGCTCAACCGGGAGATCACGGAGGAGAGCCTCGACGTCCTGCACGCCGCGTTCACCCACGAGCGGTTCAGCTACTCGGGCAGGCACTTCTGCGTGCCGCCGCCGGGGATCCCGGACCGCGGCGGGGAGGTCCGCGAGCTCACCCTGGTGCCCCGTCCGCGCTATCCGTTCCAGACCTGGCAGGCGGTGACCAGCCCGCCGACGCTGCGCGCCGCGCCGACCCGCGGCTTCGGCGGCGTCTTCTGGCTGCGCGAACGACACCGCCTCGCCGCCGACTGGCGGGCGTTCGCCGAGACGTTCGAGCAGGTCCACGGTCGGCCGCTCGAACGCGGGGAACGGCGGATGCTCGTGCTCAACGTCGCCGTCGGCGACACCCGCGCGCAGGCGATGGCCACCGTCCGCGCGGGCCATGACGAGTTCTGGCGCTTTCTGGCCCCCTACGGCTGGGGTCGGGGCTATGTGGGCCCGGACGGGCGGCCCGCCGACGGCTCGTTCGTCCCCACTCTGGAGGACTCGATGGCGCAGGGGCCGTGGGCGGTCGGCACCGCCGACGACGTCGCCGCGCACATCGTCGCCCTCGACGACCTGCTCGGCCTGACCGACCTGGTGATCTTTCCGGGCATGCCCGGTGATCCCTACGACCGGGTCCGGGAGCAGATGGAGCGCTTCGCCCGCGACGTGGCCCCCCGGCTGCCGACCGCGGCCCCGGCACGCACCCCCGCTTCGGGCCGGCCTGGCCCGTCCCCGTCCGAGGAGCCTGCATGAGCCGCCACTTCGCCGATCTACGTGCACCCGAGGCCGCCGGGCTCTCGCCGGACGCGGTCGCCGTGCTGCCCGTCGGGTCGATCGAGCAGCACGGCCCCCACCTGCCGCTGTCGACCGATCTGGTCGTCGCCGAGTCGCTCGCCCGGGATGCCGTCGACGCTTTCGGTGATGCCTGTGACCTGTGGCTGCTGCCGGCGCTGGCCTACTCGAAGTCCAACGAGCACGCCTGGTCGCCTGGCACGATGTGGTTGTCGGCGACGACGCTGCTCGCGGTCCTCGACGACCTGGCCCGCTGCCTCGCGACCACCCCGGTGCGCCGGCTCGTGTTCCTCAACGGCCACGGCGGCAACAGCGCGCTGCTGCAGGTCGCCAGCCGCGACGTCCGCCTCGCGCACGGGCTGCGCACGTTCGTCATGCACCCGTCCCTGCCGGCGGACCACGGCGGCACCTCGCCGGCCGCCGAGCTCGGCATGGGCATCCACGCCGGCATCGACGAGACCTCGCTGCTGCTGCACCTGCGTCCCGACCTGGTCCGCCTCGATCTGGGGGTGCGCAGCGTCCCCGAGCAGCTCGCGTCGTTCGACCGGGTCCGTTTCGGCGGTGCGGTCTCGTTCGGGTGGCTCAGTGACGACTTCGGCACCGACGGAACGATCGGCGACCCGACCGGGGCCACCGCGGAGCGCGGCAAACGGCTCTACGAGGCGATGGTGGTCGCGGCGGGCCAGTCGCTCGCCGAGATCGCCCGGTTCGACCCGCGACCGACGCGGTGACCCGCACCGCCCAGTGCCCCCCGTCCGGGCTGTCCTCCGCCGACGACCTGCCCGCGAAGGCGGACGTGGTCGTCGTCGGGGGTGGTCACAACGGGCTGACCTGCGCCGCCTATCTGGCCCGGGCGGGCTGGTCGGTCGTCGTCGTCGAGGCCCGCGGCGAGTTCGGCGGCTGCGCCGCGACCGTCGACGCGATCGGTGCCCGGGTGAACATCTGCAACTGCGACCACACGATGGTCCTGGCCAGCGGGATCGTCGACGACCTCGAACTCGGCGCGTACGGGCTGCGCTACCTCGACGTCGACCCGATGGGCATCGCCGTCGGCTGGGGCGACGAGCCGGCGTTCGTCCACTGGCGCAGCGTCGAACGGACCATCGACGGGCTGGCCCGCACGGACCCCGCGGCGGCGGCCGCCTACCGGCGCTACCTGGACGTGGCCCTGCCCGCCGCCCGGCTCGTGCAGTCCGTGCAGGGCACCCGCCCGAGCACCGCGGCGATCGCGGCGACCGCCGCGCGGCGCCGCCTGCGCGGCAGCGCCGCGGTGCTGGACTGGGCCCGGCGCAGCCTGCTCGACGTGCTGACCTCGTTCGGTCTGCCGCCGTGGCTCATCGCCGCAGCCGGCACGAACGGACCGGCCGTGTGGGGCCTGGCGCCGGACGCGCCCGGCAGTGGGCTGGGCGCCCTCGGCTTCGCGATGCGCCACCTCGTCGGCGTCGGCCGCCCGGTGGGCGGCAGCGGCGCCCTGCCCGCGGCGCTCGCCGCCTGCGTGCGCGCCCACGGCGGCCTGCTGGTCACCGGGGCCCGGGTGGGCGGTGTCCTGGTCCGCGACGGTCGGGTACGCGGCGTGCGTCTCGACGACGGCCGCGAGGTCAGCGCCCCGACGGTGGTCACGGCGACCGATCCGCGCACGCTGCTCGTCGACTGGCTCGACGGCGTGCCGGCCGCCGCCCGGCTGCATGCCCGCTGGGCCGCGGCGCCCGCGGTCGACGGCTACGAGTCCAAGGTTGACGCGGTCGTCACCGCCCTGCCGGCGCTGCGCGCGGTGGCGCGGATCGGTGCGGACGTGCTGCCCGCCGAGGCCCGGCAGGTGCCGACGACGATCGTCAGCCCCACCGTCTCCCAGCAGGTCGCCGCCGCGGCGGCGCGCGGGCGCGGGCTGGTCAGCGACCCGCCCATGTTCCTCGTCAACACGCCGTCGGTGCTCGACCCGTCGTTGCGGCCGGCCGCTGACGCGCACCTGCTGAGCCTGGAGGTCCTGTGGACGCCGTACACGCTGCGCGGCGGCTGGACCGACTCGACCCAGCCGTGGTCCTGGCTGCGCCGGCTGGCCTCGTTGGGTGACCCGGGGCTGGTGGCATCCGTGCGGGACTGGCGCGCGATGACCCCGCCGGACTACGAGCGCGAGTTCTCCCTGCCCCGCGGGTACGCCCCGTCCTTCCCGGGCGGCGTCGTCGCCGCGCTGCTCGGCCGCCAACGCGAGCTCAGCCGCTACCGCACGCCGGTGGCCGGGCTCTACCTCACCGGCGCCGGGACCTTCCCCGGCGCCGGTGTGTGGGGCGCCAGCGGCCGCAACACCGCCGAGGTCGTCCTCGCCTCCCGTCGCCGGGACCGTTGAGCCGAGCCGGCGCGACCGGCCGACCGGAGACCGAGACCGCTCCAGTGGTCCCGACATTCATGCCCGGACCGCCGTCATCCCGTTAAAGCGCGGTGTGCGTACGATTTTCCGGTGACCCTCATCCCAGAGACCCACCGCGACCTCGCCCAGAACGCCGAGGTCGCGATCCTCACCACCCTCGGCCCCGACGGCGCTCCGCAGACCACGGCCGTGGGCTACCTGCTCGACGACGGCGTCTTCCGCATCTCGGTCAGCTCGGACAAGCAGAAGCTGAAGAACCTGCAGCGCACGCCGCAGTGCTCGCTGTTCCTGCTGGACATCACCAACGTCTACCGCACGGTGGAGGTCCGCGGCACCGCCGAGGTCATCCTCGACGACGACTACACCTGGGCCGCGAAGATCGCCGAGAGCCGCGGCCGCACGGCCGATGACATCCGCAAGCTCACCCCGCCCGGCGAGCACCGCTACAGCATCGCCGTGACCCCGACGAAGGTCAACACTTTCGGCTGAGCCCGCGGCCCACTCGGTCACGGATCCGAACATCTGTTCGACATCGGGGCCGGGTAAGTCCTAGCGTTGACGCATGACCTTCGCCACCCGTCCTCGGTCGCCGCTCGCATGGTGGCTGTTCGCCCTCGCGCTGGTCGCCGTGCGTCGACGCGACGGTTCAGGACGGTGTGGCGGGGGTGGGGGCGGGGAGCTTGCCGGGGTTGAGCAGGCCGTCCGGGTCGAACCGGGCGGCGGCCTCACGGACCAGGTCCAGGCGCCCGTGGTGCAGCTCCCAGGTGTGCGGGTCGTCGACGTACACCTCGACGTCGGCCAGCCGGGCCATCCGCTCGTACAGGTCGTCGGGCCCGTCGTAGCGCAGGAACAGCATCGAGACCCAGTCGCGGCCGTTCGCGGTGAGGAAGCCCTCCAGGTGGATGAGCGACTCGGGGGCGAGCGCGGCGACCTCCGCGCGGCGTCGGGTGAGACCGGGGCCCATGCACTGCAGGTGGGTGAGTTCCGGGCGGACCTTGCGGACGCGGTAGGTGGTGTGGTTGTAAGACAGCGAGGCGATGTGCGCCGGGCCCTTGGGGCGCACGGCGTCGACCCGCCCGCCGTGCTGCTCGACGACGGCCCTCGCCGCGGCGACGCTGTCCTCGGTGACGATCCCGCGCAGGCTGACCCGGTCGGCGGGCATCGCCGGGTCCACCGGCCGGTAGGTCGCGATGATCCCGGCCTCGTCGAGCGAGAGCAGCCGCGGCGTGGGCGCCAGGTCGAACAGCTCCTCGCCGGCGGCGACGGCGCCGGCCAGCTCCGGGAAGGACGCGAACAGTCCGGTCCAGCGGCGCGCGGGACGCAGCGCCACGGTCGCCTGCGCGATCACCCCGTTGACGCCGAACGCGTGCGCCATCGCGGTGTTGTCCGGGAAGGGCACCTCCACCGGGACGGCGTCGTCGGTGCACGGCACGACGAGCAGCGAGCGCAGGTAGCCGTCCCAGATCGCGCCGTTGGCGATCGAGCCGGTGCCGCCGGAGCCGCCGGCGATGAATCCGGCGACCGTGCTTCCCACGGTCGAGGGCAGGATCGCCAGCTCCTGCCCGGTGGCCAGGGCGGCCTTCTCCATCAGCACGAACGACGCGCCGGCCTCCGCGGTCAGCCAGCCGTCCTCGACCGCGAGGATCCGGGCGGCTGCCGTGGTGTCGATGACGAGCCCGCCGAACAGCGGGATGCCCTGCCCGTAGTTGCCGGTGCCCTGGCCGCGCACGGTCACCGGCACCCGGTGGCGGTGCGCGGCCCCGACCGCCGCCGCGATCCCGGCGACGTCGGGCGGGCGGACCACCACGTCGGCGACACCGCCGGGCAGCAGCGGCGCCAGCACCGGGCTCATGTGCGCCCAGTCCGTCGAGGCCGACAGGCGGGCCGGTTCGTCGCGCAGCACGGCGTCGGCGCCGACCACGGTGGCGAGCTCGGCGGCCAGCGCGTCGAGCACACCGGGGTCCAGGGGGGTCACGGCGGGCAGCGCCGCCCGGCCGAAGCCGGGGAGCGCGCGCTCCCCGGCCCGGCCGCGCGACGCCGCGAGGGTCGAATCCGACATCGCTCAGGTACCAAGTCCGATCTTGGTGTCGAGGAAGCTGTTGTCGACGAGGTTCGCCGGCTTGAGCCCGGACAGGATCGGCTTGCCCTGCGACTGGTAGATCGGGTCGAGGATCTCGATGAGCTTCTGCAGCCGCGCGTCCTCGAAGTCCCCGAGGGTGCTGTCGGCCCCGTTGCCGACGATGCCCAGCGACTTCATGGTCTGCACCGCGTAGTCCGCGACGCCCTGGGAGTAGACCCAGCCGTTGTTGTACTTGTCGACGAGGTCGAGGATCAGCTTGTTCGTCGCTGCCGGGGCGGCCATGAAGTCGACGATGCCCTGCTGCATGATCGGGACGAGCTTGCTCAGGCAGGGCTTGAGCGCGTCGAGCTTGTCCTTGCGGACGCCGATCGCCTGCTGGTAGAAGTTGAAGCCCGCATCCGCGATCAGCTGGTACTTCAGTGGCTTGTCCCAGGAGCGCACCTCGTGGGACCAGGTGTAGGGCTCCGACGTCGCGAAGCCCTGAACCGCGTCGGCGCCGCCGGAGGCCACGAAGTTCGTCGGCGTGCCGTCGTAGCTGCCGTCGACCTGCCCCTTCTTCAGGATGCCGGAGCCGGTGAAGTAGTCCATGTAGGACGCGCCCTGGAAGTACAGGACCTTCGTGTCGGTCCTGCCGATGTCGGCGATCGTCTTCCAGTCCGGGTGCTTGTCCGGCGACCACTGGATGACCTGCGGGCTCTTCTCCAGACCCGCCAGCACCGCCACGGTCGGCTGGGTCTTGGACAGGGCGATCTGCTCGTCGGTGCCCAGGTAGCCCAGCGTGATCCCGGAGTCCTTGTAGAGCTGGGAGGTCACCGTCTGGAAGCCGATCGCCGGGCCACCGGCGCGGATCTCCAGCTTCACCCCGGTGTCGACGCCGCCGTGGGCCGTCAGCTCACCGGTGACGGACTTCTTGCCCGCGTCGATCTTCGGGTTCGGCCCGAGGAGCTGGTACTGGCCGCCGTGCTCGGACTCCGGGTTCCAGTCGGTCTGCAGCACGATCGTCGACGGGCAGCCGGCGGCCTTGAGGTCGAGCGCCGCCGGTGCCGCGCCCGCCGCGGACGGGGCCGCGGCGCCGGTGGACCCCCCGTCGCTGCCGCCGCTGCCGCACGCGGCGGCGGTGAGGGCGAGCGCGGTCGCGGTCGCGGTCAGCGCGACGAGCCGCGCGGGCCGTCGCCGAGATCTGGTCAACTAGGTCTCCCCGAGTTCATAGGCCGTTCGGGCCGGTGAGTGTGGTGCGGTGGGGGCGCGGCGGCGGGCAGCGGCGGCGCGCAGGGCGCGCCGCCGTCGCGTGGGTCGCGCCAAGTGGGTCAGCCGCGCTTCGGCTGGTACCAGCGGCCGACCACGCGCCGCGCCAGCCAGCCGAAGAAGACGAAGACCGCGACGCCGAGCAGGCTCGCGGTGAGCGTGGTCGCCCACAGGCGCTCGCCCTCCAACCGGGAGGTGAACACCGACAGGTTCGTGCCGAGCCCCGGCTCGCCCTGCTTGAAGAAGAACTCGCCGACGATCGCGCCGATGACCGACAGGCCGGCGGCGTTGCGGAATCCGGTGAACATCGACGGCAGCGCCGCCGGCAGCTGCAGCTTCCACAGCCGAGTCAGCCTGCCGGTGTGGTGCAGGCTGAACAACTCGTGCATGCCCCGGTCGACCGACTGCAGCCCGAACAGCGTGTTCGACACGATGGGGAAGAACGCGATGATGACGCAGACGATGATCCGGCTGGTCAGCGCGAACCCGAAGAAGAAGCTCAGCACCGGGGTGAGCGCGAGGATCGGCACCGTCTGGATCACGACGGCCCACGGGTACAGCGAGTTCTCGACCCACTTGGCCTGGCTCATCGCCACCGCGACGGCGACCCCGATGACAATCGAGATGGCCAGCCCCGAGAAGGTGACTTCGCAGGTCAGCCGCAGCGCGCTCATCATCGTCGTGAAGTTCGACCAGTCGAGGAAGCCGACCCGGACGACCTCGTGCGGCGGCGGCAGCATGAACCGCTGCTGGTCGTTGAGCACGCCGTCGGACACCGCGTACCAGAGGCCGATGAACACCGCGAACACCGCCCCGGGCAGCAGCACGAAGCTGACCAGCCCGGCGCCACGCCGGCGAGACCGTGGGCGGGCGGGTGTCACGTCGGTCGCCGGCGTCGCCGTGGCCGCGTCGCCGGTCGCGTCCGTCTCGACCACGGAAGGCACCGTCACGCTCATGAATCGCTCCTGAGGTGTTGCGAGACCTCGCCGCACAGGGCGGCGAACTCGGCGCTGTAGCGCAGGTGCGGCGAGCGCGGGTAGTCGAACGGGATGGCAAGATCGGCCTTCACCCGTCCCGGCCGGCCGCTCATCACCACCACCCGGGTGGACAGGAACACCGCCTCCGCCACCGAGTGGGTGATGAACAGCGCGGCGAACCGGCGCAGCTGGAACATCCGCAGCAGCTCGTCGTTGAGGCGTTCGCGGCTGATCTCGTCCAGCGCGCCGAACGGCTCGTCGAACAGGAAGATCGAGGGGTCGAGCACGAGCGAGCGGGCCAGCGACGTGCGCATCCGCATGCCGCCGGACAGTTCGTGGGGCAGGTGCTTCTCGAAGCCGGTGAGGCCGACGAGGCTGATCGCGTCGGCGACCCGGCGTTCGCGTTCGGCCTTGTCGAGATGCTCCAGCTCGGCGAACAGCCGCACGTTGTCGTGCACGGTGCGCCACGGCAGCAGGGTGGCGTCCTGGAAGACGTAGCCGACGTTCGTCGAGGCCACGTCGACGGTTCCGGCGGTGGCCTCGTCCAGTCCGCTGGCGATGCGCAGCAGGGTGCTCTTGCCGCACCCCGACGGTCCGACGATCGAGACGAACTCGCCGGGGTGGATCGTCAGGTCGGTGTCGGTGAGCGCGACGGTGCCGTCCCGGAACCGCTTGCGTACCCCCGCGAAGTGCAGGGCCGGTGCGTCGGCTCCGGCGGAGTTGGCTGCGGTGGTGGCGTCGGCGGGGGTGGTGTCGGCGGCGGTGGTGTCGGCGATCGTCATGATGCGGCCTCCCACTGGTCCGGTTGGGCGTCGTACGGCTCGGTCCCGGGGCGCCGGACCGGCTCGGCGCGCGGGGCCGGTCGCTGTGGTTCGGCGAGTTCGGCGTGCACGGTGGTGCGGGCCACGATCCGGCCGGCCCGCCAGACGGTTCGCTGCTCGCCGGCCGCGGCCAGCGCCTCGAGGGCGTTCGCCGCGGGCAGCGCGACCAGGTCGGCCGGGCTGCCCGGCGCGAGCGAGACGGCCGGCAGGCCGAGGGCGCGCCGCGGCGCGTCGCTCACCGATGCCAGCGCCTCGTCCGGGGTGAGATGCCCGCAGGTGACCATCAGCGACGCGGTTTCCAGCGCGTCGCCGCGGCCGACGAGGTTGAACGGGTCGCGCAGGTTGTCGCCGCCCGCCGCCACGGTCACCCCGGCGCGGCGCAGCGGCGCGACGGCGGTCAGCCCGCGCGGGGTGCCGACCGCGTGGTTGCGGCCCTGCAGAAACAGGTTGGTCTGGGGCAGCGCGACGACGGCGATGCCGGCGGCGGCGACCTGCTCGGCGACCCGGACCTGCACGTCCGGGGGCTGCATCGCGAGGCTGACGCAGTGGCTCGCCGTCACGCCGTGCGGGAAACCGGTGCGGCCGACCAGGTCGGCGAGCGTGGCGAGGGTGAGCAGTCGCGGGTCGAGGGTCTCGTCGGTGTGCAGGTCCAGTGGTCGGCCGGCCTCACCGGCCGCGTCCAGGCAGATCGCGACCGCGCGGTGCGGCTCCGGGTCGAGGTGCGGACAGCCGCCGGCCACGTCGGCTCCCTCGGCCAGCGCGCGGCGCAGGTCGCGGCCGGGCTGGCCGTCCAGCGGGTTGGACACGAGAGCGACGAGCTGCAGGTCGACCAGGCCGCGCCAGCGTTCCCGCACGTCGACGAGCGCCTCCAGCGCCCGCATGCCCGACTGCACCCCGACGTTGACATGCGTGCGGACGTGGGTGGTGCCCATCGCGAGCTGGATGCGCAGCGCCGCCTCGGCCCGGGTCGTGAAGTCCTCGACCGTGGAGGCGGGCAGCAGGGTCTGGATCGCCGCGATCGCGCCGGCGAGATCACCGGTGACGTTGCGGGCCAGCGACGCGGTGAGCGCCTTGTCCAGATGCGCATGCGGCTCCACGAACGACGCCAGCAGCACCTGGCCGGTCAGGTCGACGTCACCCGGGCCGACCCGGACGACCTCGGCGCCCGCGCCGCTCGGGACGACCCGCCCGATGACGCCGCCCGACAGCTCGACGTCCACGACGCCGCCGTGCGCGGTCATCGCGCCGCGAAGCCAGCTCATGACGTCCGTGCCCGGGTGCCGACGATGCGGCGGGCGATCTCGGCGGTCGCGCGGGCCGCCGCCGGTTCGTGGCCCGGCTGCGCGCCACCGGAGAGATTGATCCCGTCGACGCCGGGCAGGTCGAGCAGCCGGCCGGCGAGCTTCGTGGCGGCGCGCGTACCGGCGGCGTGCGGATCGTCCGCGGCCATGATCTCCTCCAGGTAGCCGGCCGGCAGGCGGCCGCCGGCGAACGACGCGACGACGGTGGCGGTCGCGGCACTCGTCACGACCGGCACGCAGGCCAGCGCGAGGCCGCCGAACCCGGCCGCGCGCAGCTCGGCCACCGCGTCGCCGACCGCCGCCGGGCCGCCGCAGTGGTCGACGAACACCACCTCGGCTCCGGCGTCGGCCTTGGCGAGCAGGCGGGAGGTCCGGCGGGAGACGGGCGGTGCGGCCGGCGCGTGTGCCACCGAGACCAGCGCCCCGCGGTCCCGGGCCAGGCCGACGACGTCCACGCTGTCCAGCTCGAACACGCCGACCGCGTCGGCGCGGTGACCGAGCGCCGGATGATCGCCGGTCACGCAGTGCAGTCCGGTCACGCCGGCGTCGACGCAGGCGGCGATCTCCCCCTCGATCGCCACCCGGTTGCGGTCCCGGCAGTTGATCCCGGCCCAGACGGGCACGCCGGCGTCGGTCAGCAGCCGGGCCCGGTAGGACGGTGGGAACTGGACGCGGGCATCGCCGTGATCGCCGATGAGGCAGGCGTCGGCCACCGGTGCGAGCTGGGCGCCGCACGCGCGCAGGCTGTCCGCGGACAGCGCCGCCGCCGGCAGGTCGGCCACGATCACCGGTCGCACCGCCGCGGCCGCGACGAACGCCGCCGCCGCGGCGGCGCGGGCCGGTGCGGGCCGGGCCGGTGCGGAGAGGGCCGGTCGGCTCGCGGCGTCCGGCGCGTCGGACGCAGGAACGGCCGGGGACAAGGCCGCGACGGATCCGGCGGCCACTGGCGGGGCGACGAGCGACGGGGCGACGGCGGGCGGGGCGGGGTACGGCCAGGCGGCGAGGGCGTCCAGGAAGGGGCACCGACCGAAATCCGGGACCTCGCAGCGACCGTCGGACCGGACCCCTCCGCAGGGGCCGTGCTCCATCGTCTTGGGGCACCGGGCGACCGCGCCACGCCAGGTGGCGTCCGCGGACGTTCCGATGTTCATCACGCCAACACTGTCCAGCTCGGCGGTCGACGGGGGGTTTCGGGTCGATAAAAGGTGAGTTTCGACCACGGTGACCATGGGTGCGGAAAGCTGTAACCCTGGGTCGTGATCGGGCCGTGTGGCGCCGGTGCTCTCTACGTCCCGTCGTCGGAGGAGCACCCCGTGCCGGGTTCGGCGCGCGCCTCGGGCGTTCCCTCCGGCGATGGGTCGCCTCCTCGGCCGGGAACATTGTGCGTCTCTGGGCGAGCTCGGTACATCTTAGAATGCTAGCATCCTACCAAGCGGCCACCCGAATCGATCGACGTGCGCTCGCGCGCTGAGGCCCATCCGCGCGGTGAAGCACTACACCGGGCGCCGCCGCAGACGGATCGTCGAGAGGAGCGGCATGATGACCAACGGGCTGCGAACCGCGGAGCCGGACAGCACGGCGGTGCGGGTCGCGTTGTGGCGGGCTGTCCACGTCCAGGCCGACCCGCCGCCGCACGTGTTCGAGGACGAGCTCGGCCTGCGGCTGGCGGCCCCGGCCGACGGATGGCCGCGCCGCCCGGACATGGACCCCTCCACCACCCGCCGCACCCGGGCCTCCATCGTGGCGCGGGCACGTGTCATCGAGGATCTGGTCGTCGAGCAGGCCGGCCTCGGCGTCGACCAGTACGTCATCCTCGGTGCCGGCCTGGACACCTTCGCCCAACGTCGGCCGCAGCTCGCCGCCGGCATGCGGGTGTTCGAGGTCGACCGGCCGGGTCCGCAGGAGTGGAAGCGGCGGCGGCTGACCGAGCTCGGTTTCGGCGTCCCGCCCTGGTTGCGGTTCGTGCCCGTGGACTTCGAGGCGGGCGAGTCGTGGTGGCAGGGCCTGGTGGGCGCCGGTTTCGACGCGGGTCGCCCGGCGGTGGTCGCCTCCGCCGGCGTCGTCATGTACCTCACCAGGGACGCGACCGCGGCCACGCTGCGCCAGGTCGCGGCCCTTGCCCCCGGCTCCACCCTGGCCATGTCGTTCATGCTGCCGCTGGAGCTCGTCGAACCGGCGGAACGTCCCGTGCGGGAGGCGACCGAGCGCGCCGCGCGTGCCGCCGGCACGCCCTTCATCAGCTTCTTCGTTCCGGAGGAGATGCTGGCGCTGGCCCGCGACGCCGGCCTGAGCGGCGCACGGCACGTGTCGGCGGCGAGCCTCGCCCGCCGCTACTTCGCCGGCAGGTCGGACGGACTCGTCCCGTCCAGCGCCGAGGAGCTGCTGGTGGCGGTCACCCAGGAGCCCGACCCGGAGGCCCGGGCCTCGGCGTGACCCGGCGCATGGTGGGCGAGCCGCCAACCGCCCGGGAGCGTCCGACCGGGAGCGTCCGCCAGGCCCCGGACGGACGGTGGCCCTGACCGCCCGGAGCCGGCCGGCGCCGGGTCGCCGAGGTCGTCAGGTCCCGCAGGGCGCGGCCGGGAGGTCGTGGACGGCCGCGGCCGCGTACTCCTCGGCCCAGTCCGGCAGCCGCCGATCGTCCGGGGTCGGCTGCCACTGCCCGTCGCGCAGGGCGTAGCCCCAGCCGGGCCCGACCCGCAGGTACCGTGCCACCGCGGCGATCAGTCGATCGATGTGGTGGGCGGTCGTGCCCACGCCGATGCTGGCGCGCAGCGCCCCGCCCGGCGCACCCAGCCGAGCCAGCAGCGGGTGCGCGCAGAATCGGCCGGCGCGCACCCCGATGCCGTGCTCGGCCGACAGGTACGCCGACACCCGGGCCGGGTCGTGCCCGGGCAACGAGAACGTGACGACGCCGACCGCGTCCTGCCAGGCGCCGTCACCGGTACGCCGGCCGCCAGTGCTGTTCGGGATGGTCTCGGGGTCGGACCAGATGCGGTGGATCACGACACCGTCGAGCCCGTCGAGCCCGTCGAGCAGCCGCGCGCGCAGGCCCGCCTCGTGGCGTTCCCAGGCGCCCGGGGGGAGCGCGGCGAGCGTGCGGCACGCGGCGGCGATCGCGGTCGCGCCGGCGAGGTTGGGGGTGCCGGCCTCGTGCCGGGCCGCGCCGGTGGCCCAGTCGACGGCGTCGGTGCTCACCTCGCGGACGGCGCCGCCGCCGGCCAGGTAGGGGGGCGCGGCGTCGAGCCAGTCGGCCCGCCCAACCAGCACTCCTGCGCCGAACGGCGCGTACAGCTTGTGCCCGGAGAACGCCAGGTAGTCGACGTCGTCAGCGGCCATGTCGAGGCGCCGGTGCGGGGCGAGCTGGGCGGCGTCGACGAAGATGCGTGCGCCGGCGCGGTGGGCCAGGCGGGCGAGCCGGGCCAGCGGGGGCGTCTCCCCGGTGACGTTGGAGGCACCGGTCACCGCGAGCAGGGCCGTCGGCGCGGCCCTCAGCTCGGCCTCGAGCGCGGCGAGGCTCTCGGCCAGGGTCGACCGGGCGGCAACGGTCCGGTAGCCCGCGCGGGCGCGCCAGGGCAGCAGGTTCGCGTGATGCTCCACGTCGAACACGACGACCCCGCCGGCCACGTCGGCGGCGGGCAGGCACCGGGCGAGCAGGTTCACGGCATCGGTGGTGTTGCGGGTGAACACGGTGAGGTCACCGTCGCGGGCGCCGACGAACTGGGCGACGTCGCGCCGGGCGCCCTCGTAGAGGGTCGTGCACACCTGGGAGGCGAAGCCGGCGCCGCGGTGCACGCTCGCCGAGTAGGGCAGCAGCCGGGCGACGTGCTCGGCCACCGTGGTCAGGCACGGCGCGCTCGCCGCGTGGTCGAGGTTGACGTACTCCGCCCAGCCGCCGCCCACCAGCGGCACGCCCAGCCCCGCTCCCTGCACCGCCAGCAGCGCACCGGGCGGGTCACCCTGCACCCGATGGGCGTCCGAAAGTTCGGCGGCGCCCGTGAGCTCGTGATCCTTGAGCTCGTGACCCGCGGGCTCGTGACCCGCGGGCTCGCCGCCGGTGGGTGCCCGGCCGATCCGCTGCCCGGTCGGCTGGTCGGGGCAGGCCTGCCGGGCAGGGGACGGGGACACGGCAGAGATGATCGACGTCATCATCGCTCCTGGTAGGACCCTCACAGGGTCGGCACTTGCCGTCGGCGGGGTTGCCGCGGCCTCGTCACCACCCGGGGCACCCCGCTGCATAAGGAGGGTTGCCGGCCAGCAAGCCGGGGCTGAACGCTGGCACTCAAGACGTGGGAGAAACCTTAGCAAAGCTCGGAATCACGTGGGCGTCCGCGGCGCTGCCGTCGCGGCGGTGCGTCTGCTGGCGAAAGGCGGTGAGTATTGCGGCGTGCCCACCACGAGCGCGTAGGCCGCTGAAGGCCCGCGACCCCCACGTAAGGCCGGGCCAGACAACCAGGTCCGTTTCAGGGGGCGGTTCGCGGCGCGTCGTGCACGGTCACGCCTTCTCGGCGGCCTGCGACCCCGTCCCGGGCCACACGGTGAGCGCCCGGAACCGGTAGCCGTCCTGGTTGGCAACCGGCTCCCAGCGGAACGTCACCTGCCTGCCCGCGACGAGGTCCCGGTAGCCGTCCATCTCGATCATCGAGTAGTGGACCCAGCAGCCGCCCGGGACTTCCGGCGCGTCGATCACGCCCCAGCCCCGCTCGGCGTCGTAGGTGCGCACCACGCCGCGGGTCGCCGCGGGGCCTTCGTCGGTCACGGCGATCACGATGCTCGTCCCACCCGCGGCTGTCGATGGAATTTCGCCGTCGCCGCGCGGGAGGATCGGCGATGGACATCCGGTCGGCCGGCAGGCGCATCGGCCTGCCGGCTGGACGCGGCCGCGTCCAGCCGCGTGGACTGTCCCTCAGACACGCGCACATCGCGTCGCCGACGCTCCAGCGGCGCCGGCTGAGCGTCCGCCGCGCTACTCGGCGGCGCCGAGGGCACCGGCGAGGACGAGCAGTAGCAGCACGACGACGGCTGCGCCGACCAGCCACCCCCGGCGCGCCCGCAACCAGGCGAGTCCGGCCGCGATCACGCCGGCGGCCGGCGTCGCCGCCAGGACGATCGTGCCGAGCAGGATGACCGCGCCGGCCCGCCCGTGGCGCAGCCCGCCACTGAGGTCGGTCAGCCGCATCGCCGCGTCGGCGCCGAGGGGATCCCCGCCCGGGCCGTGCAGCCAGCTCGCGCCGCCCTGGGCGACGGCGAGTGTGAGCCCGGCGAGCACCAGCGCGGCTCCGAGCGCCCCACCGATCCGCAGCACCAGCGCGACCTGACGGGCACCCGCCTCGGGTGCCCCCGCCGGCGACGTCGGCTCCGACGCCCGGCCGGTGGACCGCCGGTCAGGCGATTGGAGCGCCCTCACGCGAGGCCCCGCAGCAGCATCTGGACGCTGATGACGAGCAGGACAACGAGGAAGATCACTCGCAACGCCCCGACGGGTACCACCGCCAGCAGCCGCGACCCGAGGTGCGCGCCCACGACGGTCCCGAGCGCCACCGCGCCGGCCAGGGCCGGCACGACGTCGCCCCGCTGCAGGTAGACCACGGCGCTCGCCGCGCCGGTCACCCCGATCATGAGGTTGCTCGTCGCCGTCGAGACCTTGAGCGGTAGCCGCATCGCGAGGTCCATGGCCGGCACCTTCATCGCCCCCGAGCCGATGCCGAGCAGGCCGCTGACCGCTCCGGCGGCGGTCATCATGGTCAGGCCGGTCGCGGTGCGAGTGACCCGGTAGGGACGGACGTCGCGAACGACCGTACCGGCGGCCGTTCGGGTGCCGGCGCCGCTGCCGCTGCTGGTGCCGGTGCTGGTGCTGGTTGCACCGGTTCCGGTTCCGGTGCCGTGCAGGCTCAGGGCGTCGGCGATGCGGTCGTCCGGCACGGCCGCGCCGGCGCGGTCCTGCCGGTTGCGCAGCATCTGCACCGCGCTGAAGGCCAGCACGACCCCGAACACCGTGTACAGCGTGCGGGCGCCGAGATGCCCGGCGAGCAGCGCACCGGCGACGGCGCCGCTCACCGTCGCCACCTCCAGGGTGACCGCGACGCGCAGGTTCGCGAAGCCCTCGTCGAGGTAGCGCGGTGACGCCGCGGCGCTGCCGGCGACCACGGAGATCACCGAGGCGCCGATCGCCAGGCGCACGTCGAGGCCGAAGGCCAGCGTCAGGATCGGCACGACGAAGGTGCCGCCGCCGAGTCCCAGCAGGCTGCCGAGGCAGCCGGACGCCACGCAGACGGCGGTGATGGCGACGATCTCGGCCAACGGGCTCATGGCGCCTCACCAGGTCAGAAGATTAGTTCTGGTACAGAGAATATCTGTACCAGAACTATCCCGCTGGCGCGAGTGACGCATCCCGCTCCTAGCGGATCACGGCGACCGGGCAGGGGGCGTGCGCCACGCACTGGTGGCTGACCGAGCCCAGCAGCAGCTCCGCGAACCCGCCGTGGCCGCGGCTGCCGACGACGAGCACCTGCGCGTCGGCGGCGGCGCGCAGCAGGGCCCGGGCGGCGCTGTCGGCGACGGTCTCCTTGACCACCTGGACCGGCAGGCGGCCTCCCTGCTCGGCGATGATCGTGTTCACGGCGTCGTCGAGGGTGTGCTGCGCCTGCTCGGCGAGCGCGGAGCCGAAGTCCGTGTAGATCCCCAGGTACGCCGGCACGTCGAGATACCAGGCATGTACGGCGCGCAGGGCGGTCTTACGCACGGCGGCGGCCTGCACCGCCCAGCGCAGCGCCCGCAGCGAACCGGCAGACCCGTCGACGCCGACGACCACCGGACGTTCGTCCACCGACGTCGCCGCCGCAGCGGCCGTGTCGGCCGCGCCCGCCGCCGCGCTGGACCGGTCGGCGCCGCCGCGTACCACGACGACGGGCAGCGGTGCGTGGTGGACGACCCCCTGGCACACCGACCCCGCCACCAGCCGGTGCAGCGCGCCGGGCCCGCGCTCGCCGACGACGACGAGCCGCGCTCCGGTCGCGATCCGCAGCAGCTCCGGCACCGGGCTGCCCTCCTCGACGCGTTCGGTCACCGTGACCGCCGGGTCGGGGACGCGCACCGCCGCCACCGTGTCCGCCAGAACCCGCCGCGCGGCCTGCGCCAGCCCCGCACGGTCGGCGACGCCCGCGGTGTCGAAGACCGCGCGCGGCTCCCCCACGGCGTCCCAGACCAGTGCCGCCGTCACCGGCAGGTGGCGCCGCGCACCCTCGTCGACGGCCCAGCGCAGGGCGGCGGCGGACCCCGGCGAGCCGTCGACCCCCACCACGATGCCGTCCGTGCCGCCTGTGCCGTCCGTGCCGCCTGTGCCGCCTGTGCCGCCTGTGCCGCCTGTGCCGCCCGTGCCGTCCGCATCTGGCTGAACTGCCTCCGGCTGAACGACGTCCGACCGACCGTCAGCGTTCGGCTGGCCTGCCCCGTCCGTGCGGCCTGCGGTCTGCGCCATCGTTGCCACCCTTCTCGCCACCGTGATCCCCGACACCGTCCACCATGCCCGTGCTGTGACCTGCGGTGACGCGCCGAACGCCACTCGTGGGAAGGCCGGGTGGCCGGGCCGGGCAGGGCCGGAGGACCCTTGATCCCGATCGTGGTTCTTGCTGCGCGAGGAGGGGTGGCGGTCACCAGCGGCGCTGGCCGGTGACGTGGGTGCGGGGGTGGCGGGGGGGTCAGTGACCGAGCGTGCGGGAGAGGAAGGCGAGGACGGTGGGCATCCGCTCGGCGGTCGGGAACGCGCCACCGTGACCGGCGCCGGGGACGATCGTGACCTCGACGGCCGGCGCGCCGGCGGCCCGTAGCGCCCCGGCGAGCTCGAGGGACTGGCGGTGCGGCACGGTGCAGTCGGCGTCGCCATGCTCGATGAGGAACGGCGGCAGGGGGGCGCGGCCGAGGTAGTTCAGGGGGCTCGCCACCCGGACGAGCTGGGGCGCGGCGGCCACCGTGCGGCCGAGGAAGCGGGACTCCGGCGAGTCGGGGCGGTCGTGCCCGGCGTCGGACGCGGCGCAGCGCTCGTTCGCGCGAAGCTGGTCGTCCATGGAACCGAAGTTGACCGGGCCGTAGAAGTCGACGACGGCCTGCACGGCGCTGGAGACGCCGGGGTTGCCCAGCGCCGGGTCGTCGTACATCGTGACCCCCGGCGTCGTCCCCAGCATGACCGCGAGGTACGCCCCGGCCGACGCCCCGCTCGCCGCGATCCGGTCCGGGTCGAGACCGTGGTCGGCGGCGTGCGCGCGCACCCAGCGCACCGCGGCCTTGACATCCTGGACCGCGGCGGGGAAGCGGGCCTCACCGGAGAGCCGGTAGTTCAGGCTGGCGACGGCATAGCCGGCGCGCACCAGGGATCGGACCACGGGCAGGTCGTCGTGCTTGTCGCCGAGCGCGAACGCGCCGCCGTGGATGGTGATGACCACCGGCAGCCCCGCTTCGGCGCGAGGTGCGCCGGCGGCGGACGGTGTCGCGGCGGCGGTCGGTGCGCCGGCGGCGGTGGGTGCCTCGGGGAGGTAGAGGTCCAGCCGCTGGGCGGGCGACACCCGCGCGTAGGGCACGTCCCGCAGCACCCACATCCCGTCGACCTGGTCGCGTGTCCCGGCCGGGCCACCAACCCGGCCGGGACCGCCGGTCGGCGTCGGCGTTACGGGTTGGGCGGAGTCGTGCCGGGAGCAGGCGGCGACGGCGAGGCCCAGGGCGAGCAGGCCGCCCGTGGCCGCAGCCACAAGGCGGTGCGGGACGTGGTGGATGGCGGCGGTCCTCTCGGGGGCCGGGCGGCGGCTGGCGGTCCGGGCGACGGGCGGGTCGCGTGCCATCATGCCTGCCCGGATAGGGAGGATTGCCGCCAGTCCGGCGCCGGATGGCGGGTCGAGGCGTCGGCGGGATGTGACCGACGCCATGCGGATCCACGGGGCAGTTTTTTCGGTACAGTACGGTACTGTTTTCATGGTCGCGCGGAACCCGTCGGGGGAGCCGGTGACCCGCCCCGGAGTTGTCCGCCGGGCGTTGATCCGAGGGAAGGGGGTGGCAGGCCATTTCGCCACCGGCCGCCACCGGCCGGGGTCGGCCCCGGGACGAGTCCCGCGAGCAGGCGATCCTGGACGCGGCGCTGGATCTGCTCGTCGAGGTCGGCTACGAGCGGATGAGCATGGTCGCCGTCGCGGCCCGGGCCCGGGCCAGCAAGGCGACGATCTACCGTCGATGGTCCTGCAAGGACGAGATGGTCGTGGAGGCGCTGCGTCGGCACGGTCCCGCCGATCACGTCCCCGCGGATACCGGCTGCCTGCGGGACGACGTGGCCGCCGAGGTCCGCCTCATGATCGATACCGCCTCGGGTCCGGGCGGGGCGCTGCTCGTCGGCGTCCTGCGGGCGGCCAGCGAGTCTCCCCGGCTGGCTGCGGTGATCCAGGCCAACATCCTGCAACGCAAGGTGGAGCTCGGTCGCTGCCTGCTCGAGCGGGCGGCGCAGCGGGGGGAACTGCTCGCGAAGACCGAACCCGCGGTGCTTGTCGAGGTCATCCTCGCGATGATCTTTACTCGCCTGCTCGTCACGGGGGAGCCGCTGGACGAGGCGTTCGCCGACCACGTCGTCGATGACGTGGTGCTTCCGCTGCTCGCCGGTCGATCGGCCCCACCCGCGATGGGGATCGAACACCTGAGCTAATATGGATTCGAACACCCGCGCGACGGCGGGTTGGTCCTGGCATGCCGCCCAGCTGACCTGAAAACGAGTGGAGAGGGCAACCAGGGGGCGGCGATGATGGCGCCGACCCAGCCCGTGTGTCACACCCACCCCGCCGCGTCCCACCCGCGCGGTTCCACCACCTGACGCCAGCCCGACGTGAGTGGCCGGCATCCGCTTCCGTGTGCCGCCGCGCGTCGCTGTCCCGTGCGCCGGTCACCGCTGCCTGCGCGGGACGGCCTTCCGCCTGATGTGCAACGTCCCGCTTGATGTGAACGTCCGCTCGATGTCCCAGCAGCTCGTCCTCTCCGGCAAGGAGCCTCCTGTGACCACAACTGTCGACCGCAAGGCCGGGGATCCCCGGGTGAGCGTGGCCGACGGCGAGCCCGATCCCCGGCGGTGGCTGGCGCTGTGCATCATCGCCGTCGCGCAGCTCATGGTCGTGCTCGACGCCTCGATCGTGAACATCGCGATGCCGCACGCCCAGGCTGACCTGGGCATCTCCACCGCCAACCGGCAGTGGATGGTCACCGCCTACACCCTCGCCTTCGGCGGTCTGCTGCTGCTGGGCGGCCGCATCGCCGACTACCTGGGCCGCAAGCGGGCCTTCGTCTGGGGGCTGATCGGCTTCGCGCTTGCCTCGGCGCTCGGCGGTTTGGCGCCCAACGCCGCCCTGCTGTTCGCCGCCAGGGCCCTGCAGGGCGCGTTCGCCGCGCTGCTCGCGCCTGCGGCGCTGTCGTTGATCACCGTCGCGTTCACCGAGAGCCGCGAGCGGGCCAAGGCGTTCGGGGTGTACGGCGCGATCTCCGGTGGTGGCGCCGCGATCGGGCTCATCGTCGGCGGCCTGCTCACCGAGTACGCCTCCTGGCGGTGGTGCCTGCTCGTGAACGTGCCGATCGCGCTCGTCACCGCGTTCTTCGCGGTGCCCGTGGTGCGGGAGAGCCGCGCCGAGGGCGAGGCCCGCTACGACCTGCCCGGCGCGGTGACGGTCACCGCTGGCCTCGTCGCCCTCGTCTACGGCTTCACGGTGGCCGCCGAGGACGGCTGGAGCGACGCCCGCACCCTCGGGCTGCTCATCGGCTCGGTGGCGCTGCTTGCCGCGTTCGTCGTCATCGAGGCGCGCTCCGCCGCTCCGCTGCTGCCGCTGCGGGTCGCGTGGGAACGTAACCGCGGTGGGTCGTTCCTGGCCTCGCTGCTGATCGGCGCCGGACTGTTCGCGATGTTCCTGTTCCTGACCTACTACTTCCAGCAGACGCTGCGTTACAGCGCCCTGAAGACCGGGTTCGCCTTCCTGCCGTTCAGCGCGGGAATCATCGTCTCCGCGGGCGCGGCCAGCCAGCTGTTGCCGCGGGTCGGTCCGCGGGTGCTCGCCGGCGTCGGGACGACGATGGCCGCGGTCGGCATGGCGCTGCTGCTGTCCATCGGGGTCGACTCCAGCTACGTCGCCCACGTGCTGCCGTCGGAACTGCTCATCAGCTTCGGCATGGGTTTCTCGTTCGTCCCGCTGTCGAGCCTGGCGCTCGTCGGCGTCGCCGCACACGACGCCGGGGTCGCAAGCGCCCTGGTCAACACCACCCAGCAGATCGGTGGCTCGCTGGGAACCGCTCTGCTCAACACGGTCTACGCGACCGCCGTCGGCAGCTACCTCGACGGCCACGGCCACGGTCCGGCCGCCCTCGCGCAGTCGCAGATCGAGGGCTACACCACGGCGTTCCTCTGGGGCGCGATCCTCATCGCGATCGCCGCGGTGGTGATCTTCGTGTTCATCCGTGCCGGGCGGGAGTCCGCGGCGAACGTGGAGGGTGCCCCGGCGCACGTCGGCTGACCCTGCCGGTCGCCGGTGCGGGCCCCGAACGGGTCCGTACCGGCCCGGCGTGGGTCTCCGAGGCCGCCTTCCTTGGCCAGGGGTCGGCCCCCTCGCTCGGGGGAGGTCGGTCTCCCTGCTCAGGCGCCGGCCGCCGTGCTAGAGGTCGGCCTCCTCGCTCCGCATCGCCTGTGAGCTGAGCCGGAAGCCGACGGTGCCGTCGACGATCTTGCGGATGACGGTTGTCTTCGGGTCCTTTCCGCCGACCCCGTCGACGCCGAGGGCGCCGGCCAGCGCCCGAAGCTGCGGCACCGACACCCGGCCGAGGGCGGCCAGGTGCTCGGCGGCCTCCTCCCGGCTCGCCGCGCCGAGCAGCGCCGCCCGCAGCGCCTCGACGTCCACCGAGACCGGCGCCTCGGTCTTCGGGCCGGTCCTCGTCTTCGGGCCGGTCCTGGCTGTTGGGCCGGTCTTCGCCTTCGCCGGGGGGACGGACAACGGTGCGGCGGACAACGGTGCGGCGGTGCGCCGCGCAGCGGTGTCGCGGAGCGCCGCGGGAGAGGACACGGCCGGGTCGGCGGCGGGATCCGCCGCCCGGGGGCCGGGCGCGGCCACGATGGTCAGCCGCGCCCGGCCGGCCAGCAGCGCGCCGACCTGGTGGTCGTCGAGTCCGGCCACCAGGTCGGCGAGCTGGCGCAGGAGCAGCGTGCTCAGCCGGGCGGCTTCCGGGATCCCGACGGACCCGAGGGCGTTCAGGGCTTCGGGGGCTGCTCCGGCTGCTCCGGCTGATCCGGGGGCGTTGCGGATGTTGGTCACGGCGCAGGCGTCCTGATTCGCTTGAGGAACTCCTCGACGAGGCGGTGCAGCTCCCAGGCGAGAGCGGGGGTGACCTGGTCGGAGAGGATGACGGGAAGCTGGGTGCGCGCCGCCCCGGCGAAGTGGTGGTTGCTCTCGCGGACCATCGCCTCGAAGACCGGCAGCCCGAGCTGCCGGGTCTGCGCGATGTAGGGGCGCAGGGCCGCGATCGGCTTGCCCGAGTAGTACTGCACCATCGTGAAGACGACCCCGAGGATGATCGGCTCCAGCTTCTTCACCGCCGGATGCAGGTCCGACTGCAGGTCGACGATCCGGTTGAACTCCCAGATGAACCGGCGCAGCCGGGACTGCAGGTGTTCGATGCCCAGGGTCGACAGCTCGTCCGGGCGTGCGGGGATCAGCAGCTGGTCGCTGGCCGCGACCGCCGCGCGGGTGATGACACCGAAGTTCGGCGGGCAGTCCAGCAGGACCAGGTCGTAGGCGGTTGAGGGCAGAGTCGCCAGCCCGGCGGCGAGGCGCAGGTAGACGTCGAAGTAGTGGCGGGTCGAGCGATGCGCCTGCGCGCCCCCGAGGCGCGCGGCGAGGTTCATCTCGACGTCGCCGAGGGAGAGATGAGAGGCGATCAGGTCGAGCGCCCCGCTGCCCTGCGCGATGCGGGAGTTCACCACCGCCGGCGACGTGATCAGTGGGGCGAACGGCGGTACCGGGCCGTCCATCCGCCACGCCTCGAACCACTGCTTGATCGTCCGGTTGTCGGCGAGGGCCGCCCGCCACTGCTCGGGTCGGTAGAACGAAAAGGTCAGGCTGGCCTGCGGATCCAGGTCGAGGAGCAGGACCCGCTTCCCCCAGGCGGCGATCTGGGCGCCGATGTTCGCGGTCAGCGTGGTCTTCCCGACACCGCCCTTGTAGTTCACGATCGAGATCACCCGCACGGCGATCCGCTCCCGTGCTCCGTCGTTGACCGGGCCATCCGTCTCCCCCGTCGCTCCGTCTCCGGCGTCGCTGCGGTGCCCCCCGTTCCCGCGCCCTGCGTGACCCGTGCCGGCGGGGTGCCGAACAGCACACCACGGGACACCCGGGCGGCAGGAGTGCGGATCCGTGCCGGGTGACCGCGATGCGTGCACCTTGGTCGGTAGTGGTGCGTTCCACCCCGTATTGGGGGCACGGTGGGTGATGTCGGCGCTACCCCGGTCGCGGGAGCCGCAGGTCTGCGACGCCGTCCTGCCGGCTTTTGCGTACCGGACGGTCACGTTCGGGTGGTTCGTCGCGGGAGCGATCGAGCGGCGGTTTATCGTCTCGGCGGACCATCTGCCATCGCTGTCGTGACCTCGGGGGACGATGCCATACATGAGTAGCTCCAGCGGGGCCGGACCCGGCACGGAACTCGGTCGGCGGCGTGCGCGGGGGCGCGCGCCCTTCACCGCCCGAGTGCCCGGGTCGGTCGTGGCCCGTGGGGTCCACCCGGGCCCGGACGCCGCCGGCGAGACCGGCGGCGGGCCCGGCGCCCTCCGGCCGGGTCCGCGCGACGCCCGCGGGCGCCGGCGTCCGGGCCTGCCAGCGTGGGGTCGGCCGTGGGTGCCGCGGGTCGCGGCGCTGCTCACCCTGGCCGTCGGGCTGGCCGACGTGGTGTCCGCGCTGACCCCCGAATGGCGGTCCCGCCTGGCGGACCTGCGGGTTCTGCTGCCGGCGGCTGCGTCCCGGCAGGCGGCGGCCTTCACCGTCGTCGTCGGCATGCTGCTGGTCCTGCTCGCCGCCGGGTTGCGTCGGCGCAAGCGGCGGGCGTGGCGGGCCGTCGTCGTCCTGCTCGGGTTGAGCGTCCTGCTGCACGTCGCCAAGGGGCTCGACTACGACGAGGCGTCGGCGTCGGCGGCCCTGTTCGGCGCGCTCGTGCTGGTGCGCGGGGAGTTTCGGGCCAAGGGCGACCCGACGACCCGCTGGCGGGCCCTTGGTGTCGGCCTGCTGCTCACCGCCGTCTCGATCGTGATCGGCTTCCTGCTGCTGCACCTGCGCGAGCACCGCATCGCCGGCCCGCACGCCTGGTCGGCCCAGCTAGAACAGATCGTGCTCGGGCTCGTCGGGGTCCCCGGCCCCCTGCACTTCACCTCCGACCGGTTCGCCGACCTCGCCGACCGGGTGCTGCTCACCCTGGGCGTGGTGACCATCGGCACCACCGGCTACCTGGCGCTGCGTCCACCCCAGCCGCGGCCGCGGCTGACCGAGGAGGACCGGGCGCGGGTGCGGGCGTTGCTCGCTCGGCACGGTGACGCCGACTCGCTCGGCTACTTCGTGCTGCGTTCCGACAAGTCGGTGATCTGGTCGCCGTCCGGCAAGGCGTGCGTGGCCTATCGGGTGGTCTCCGGCGTGATGCTCGCCAGCGGCGATCCGCTCGGGGACCGGGAGGCATGGCCGGGGGCGATCCGCGAGTTCCTGCGCGAGGCTGCCGACCACGCCTGGACCCCGGCGGTGATCGGCTGCTCGGAGGCCGGCGGCACGGCGTGGACCCGCGCCGGACTGACCGCGCTGGAGTTCGGCGACGAGGCTGTGGTCGACGCCGCCACGTTCACTCTGGACGGTCGGGCGATGCGCAACGTCCGCCAGGCCGTCGCGCGGGTGGAACGCGCCGGGTACACGGCCGTCGCCCGTCGGGTTCGCGATCTCGCGCCGCCCGACGTCGCGCGGCTGAAGGCCCAGGCGGCGGCATGGCGCGGCAGCGAGACCGAACGCGGCTTCTCGATGGCACTCGGCCGCCTGGGCGACGGCGAGGACGGCGACTGCGTCGTCGTCCTCGCCTACGAGAGCCCGGCGCGGGACGCCGGCACCGGGGCCGCGCCCGACGGATCGGCGTCCGCCGTAGGGATTCCGTCCGCCGCAGGGATTTCGTCCGACGCCGAGCCGCGGCTGCGCGCGCTGCTGCACTTCGTGCCGTGGGGGCGTGACGGGCTGTCCCTCGACGCCATGCGGCGCGACCGTGCGGCCGACAACGGCCTGAACGAGTTCCTCATCGTCAGCACCCTGCGCCAGGCGCCGCAGCTCGGCGTGGCGCGGGTGTCGTTGAACTTTGCGTTCTTCCGCTCTGCCCTCGAACGCGGCGAGCGCCTCGGCGCCGGGCCGGTGGTCCGCTCCTGGCGCGGCACGCTGATGTTCCTGTCGCGCTGGTTCCAGATCGACAGCCTCTACCGGTTCAACGCCAAGTTCCAGCCCACCTGGCAGCCCCGGTTCGTGTGCTATCCGTCGACCGCCGAACTGCCGCGGATCGCCCTGGCGATGCTCGAGGCCGAGGCGTTCCTCGTCTGGCCCCGCTGGCGCGACCACCTTCCTCGCCCCGGCGCGCTGCTCGCCGCCGCCCGCCGCCCCGGCCGCGAGCCCCACCTGCCCGAGGAGGAACCGACGCAGGCGTCGGGCGCCCCCTGACCCCGCCGGTGAGCGGACTCGGACACGGACTGCGGGCGGACTCGGACGGCGCTGCGGGGGTGTGGTGTGGGCTCCTTGGTCATCATTGGGAAGTGGTTCCTGTTGGCGTTCGCGGGCGCGACGCTGGCGGCCTGGGTGGGCTGCCTGCGGTTCGCGCGGCGCGGACGGCGGGCCGTCACGGCCGGGATGGCGGGGGTCGCCGTCGTGCTCACCCTCGCCACCGCCGCGGACCTCGTCAACGCCCACTACGGGTACCTGCCGCGGGTCGACGACGTGATCGGGGTCAGGTCCTGGCCGACCGCGTCGACCCACGACGCGGTCACCGCCACACCGGCGCGGACCCATCCGCACGGTTCGGTCGTCGACCTGCCGGTGCCCGGGGTCCGTAGCGGCTTCGGGGTCCAGCAGGCGCTGGTCTACCTGCCGCCGCAGTACTTCACCGAGCCGCACGCCCGCTTTCCGGTGGTCTACCTGCTGCACGGTTCGCCGGGGGTGCCGGTCGACTGGTACCGGGCGAACCGGGCCGCGCAGACCGGC
Source organism: Frankia alni ACN14a (assembly GCF_000058485.1). Lineage (NCBI taxonomy): Bacteria > Bacillati > Actinomycetota > Actinomycetes > Frankiales > Frankiaceae > Frankia > Frankia alni. The sequence continues at coordinate 4,597,227 of NC_008278.1, read as the reverse complement.
GCCTGGCTCGCGGACGACCACCGGCCGGTGATCCTCGTCGCCCCGCGGCTGAGCCACGGCTGGCTCGACGACAGCGAATGCGTCGACCGGCCCGGCGAGCACATCGAGACCTACGTCGTCGACGACGTGATCCCGACGGTCGACGCCCGGCTGCGTGCCCTGCCCGACCGCGCCGACCGGGTCTTCGCCGGCATGTCCGCCGGCGGCTTCTGCGCGTTGAACCTCGGCCTGCGCCATCGTGACCTGGTCGGAACGATCGTCGACATGTCCGGCATGGACCGGCCCACCCACGACGGGGGCATGGTCGGGCTGTTCGGCCACCGTCTCGACCTCGCCCAGGTCGTCGAGGCGAACACCCCCGCCCGCTACGCCGCCACCCTGGCGCCGGACCCGCCGATGCGCATCTGGTTCGACTGCGGCCTCGGCGACCACGAGGCGCTGGGGGACACCCGGGCGATGGCGTCGATCCTGGGCGCGCGGCCGGGATTCACCGTCCGCCTGCGGCTTCGCCCCGGCGCGCACGATTTCGGCGTCTGGCGCCCGGCGCTGCGCGACGGCCTGGCCTGGGCGCTCGCGCCGGCGTCCGGCGTCCCCGTCGGGCTGCCGGCGGCGCGTGCGGCACTCCGCCCGGGCACCGGGGTCCCCGCGGCGGCCTGACCCGGCCCGCCGCGGGTGGATGTGGCGATGGGCACATCCACGCTGCCGCGACGGGTGGCAGGGAATGCCCCGGGAGGTCACGATGTCATGACGGTGACAGTGATCCTCGTGGGGCGGGGGTGTTCGGTGATGCTGCCGGGTGGGCGCCGCGACGCCGCGTACCTGACCACCGCCTCGCCGCGCGCCGCCGCCCTGCCGTCGCGCAAGGCGTCGTCGTCGCGCAAGGCGTCGTCGCGCGAGGGTTCGGCCGACCACCGGACTGCGGCGAGGGCGGCGCTGTCGTGGCTGCACGCTTCGCCGCGGCGCTTCCCGGTGACGACCGCCCTGCTCACCCTGCTCCTCGCGGCGAGGGTGCTGCGCGGAGTCGACCCGCATCGTGCCACCCGCTGGCAGTGGGCGACGAGCACGACGTTGCACCAGATGCTGCACCATCCTGTCGGAGTCCTCGTCGGCAGCATCCCCTGGGTGACCGACGGGCCGGTGGCGCCGTGGCTGGCGTTCGCCGCCCTGGCCGTCGGCGGGTTGGAGGCGACGGTCGGAAGCGTCGCGGCGCTCGCGGTCGCGTTCGGCGGCCACACCGCGGCGACGCTGATCTCCGAGGGGATCCTGGGGCTTCGGGTCGTCACCGGTGACCTGCCGTCCAGCGCGCTGCACGTGCTCGACGTCGGCCCGAGCTACGCCGCCGGTGCGGCGCTGGCCGCCCTGGTCGCGCTGCCCACCCCCCGCCGGCTGCGCACGGTCGCCGGCGCCACGCTCGTCGCCGTCGCCCCCGCGATGATGTACGGGGTGACCGACGGCGAGCTCGACGGGATCGGCCACACCGCCGCCCTCGCTCTCGGCGCACTCGCCGCCGTCATCCCCGCCCTGCGCCGCCGCGCCGCCCGCGCCGCAGCGGCACCGGCGCCCATGCACGCACCCGCACCCGCACCGGCACCCGCTCACGCGCTGTCCGCATCGCAGTCGGCGACCTCGCCCGGGTCCCCGTCGCCGCCCGGGTTCGCGTCGCCGGCGGGGTCCATGTCGCCGACCGAGCCCCCGTCACCGGCGGGACACCGGTTGCCGGTCGAGTCCCTGAGCTCGTCCCTGCCGTGGCAGCGCCCGAGGCGCTGGATGGCTCGTGCTCGCGCGGCGCACTGCTGGCGGCTGACGGCGTTTCCGAGGCCGGCGAACCGCCACTGAGCTGCGGCACATCCTCGCCAACGGCCGCCGCGACGGCGCTCAGACGGCGCGACAGCGACGTCAATGAGGATCTTCGTCTCATACCGGTGCAATGCGTCACGGCAGTCACCCGAATCCGTTCTCGGTTCGGCGTCGGTCTCGTCGGCTGCGATAACCCTGCGGAATGTCCGATGTCATCCGACCTGTCCGGCGGGGAATGCGGGCCCTGCTCGGCGAGGAACTCTGGCAGCTGCTCGTCCGCGCCGGCACACGTTGTCAGTTCCGGCCCCGGGCGCTCGCCGCCTGCGTGCTACCGACGCCGGGCGACGCCCGCCGGAACCTTCTCGCCCGCGATCTCGGACCCTTCCTGCACCGCTGGAACCCTGCCGAGGACTTCGACGGGCGGTTGCGAGCGATCTACCCGCCCGGTCCGTTCGACGACCGAGCCCAGGATCCGCCCGGCTGACGGCGACGGGGTGTTTGGGGGAATTCGTCACCTGCTCGGCGCACCTGCCATGTTCTGCCGCCGTCGGGCAGGAAGTGTGGAGCTTTTTCGCCCGGGTTATCCCTGGTGTTCGTGAAGGATCTCGACGTGTCCGTCACGGATCCGATCTGAAATCCTCATTCAGGTTGACGGCGGGATCCCACCCACGAACAATCGATTTGACATCAATGGTGATTCTCGCGAGGAACCTCGACGCTTGTCGGTTGGTTTGTCCGCGCACCAGGAAACGGGGTGGAGCATGGCAGGTGTCGGCGACGGTGTTTATCGCATCACGCTTGACGGGCGGCAGATCCTGACCGCCTTCGGTGGCGGTGATGCCGTTCTTCTGCCGGAGCGTACCGACCGGCAGGCATGGCACGTCCAGAAGACGGAGAAGGAGACCTGGGTGATCCGTCCGGCGGACTCGTCGCACTTTCTCGGCTTCGACGGCGAGCCGGAGACCTTCGAACGCGTTCGGGTGTCCGGCCAGCCGAGCGAATGGCGGATCATCGACGGCCCGCAGTCCGGAACCTTCACCATCGGCGCGCCGGACAGTGGGCTGACGCTGGGGCTGCACCCGGCGCTCGTCTTCCCGCCGCTGATCGCGCTCTCGCCGTCCTTCGGCGAGGACAAGGGCTGGAGCTTCGAGAAAATCGACTAGCCACGACCGTCCCACCCGGGGCCCCTCGGGAGTTCTGACTGACTGACTGACTGACTGACCGGCCGACCGACCGACCGACCGACCGGACGTGCGGCCGGCTGCTGCGGACCGGCCGCCCGCGCCGTGGATGACCCGCCCTGGTCGTCCGCGGCGTAGTCGGCCAGAGTGTCTTGCGGCGCATTCACCGCCTTCGCCTGGTGGTTTTCCCTCCGCGAGCCCGGTGGAAATACCTCATCGCCCATGCGTGATCTCGTCGTGTGGCTCAACGGACGGCCTCGACCTCATCATCGATCTTCCCCGCAAGGACGGGAAGCGGCGGGATCGGGGGACGGGCCAGTACGAGAGCGACGAGAAAACCCGGTCGTGGTCAATTCGCGTACTCGCGGAATCCGGGTGTGGCGCGCACGACCTGCCGGACCGTGCACGGGCATGATGGTGGCCGGCGCCACGGGCCGCGCACCTCACCTCCGAACCTCCTGTTTCACCGCGCATCCACCTGCCCGAGCGCGTCGCAGCACCCGCCACACCGGCACCATGCCGGTATCGGCCGCGAAAGGGGAGATCCCGCCGCGGCGTGGCATCATCTCGCCCGAAGCCGGCCGTGTCACGTCCGGCTGTTTGACGACCAGAAACGGGGTTGACCGTGGGAAAGATCGCTGACGGCGTGTACCGGATCCGCATCGACGGCCGGGAGAACCTGACTCTGAGCGCGCCCGACCGCAACAACATCTTCCTCCTGCCGGGCGAGGGCCCCGGGCAGGAATGGGAGATCCAGCAGACCGGAAACGGCAGCAACGGCAACAACACCTACACGATCCGGCAGACCTCCGCGCCGCTCTTCGTCGGCTTCGACGGCTCCCCGGACGTCTTCGAGCGGGTCCGCCCCCTCCCGGAGGCCCGTGAATGGCGGATCGTCGACGGCCCGCGGCCGGGCACGGTGACCATCGGCGTCGTCGAGAACGACCTCACCCTCGGACTACACCCGGCACTGATCTTCCCGCCGCTGGTAGCCCTGTCGCCGAACTTCGAGGAGGACCGCGGCTGGTCCCTCCAGCCCGCCGGCTGACAGTCCGCCCTTGTTCCTGTACTGAGGACACCGGCGTGATCGCCGGCGGCTGCGAGGGACGGTGGGGCCGGGGGACGAAGTAGTGATCAGGCAAGACTGTGCCGTGTCGCGGGATCCACCCTCGTCGGGCTGGCCAGCCGCGGCACGGCACTGTGGGCGGCTTGTCCTCCGCAAGTAGCCCTGGCCTTCCCATCCGATCTGCCTGGCAGTGGAAGGGCACGAGCGGCAATACTGGTGCGGTGAGTGCCGATGGCCCGTGATGAAGGGTTACTGGACGTCGGGGCGCCGGCAGGCCGGAGGGACTCCGGCCATTCACCATCGTCGGCGGCCGAGATCGAGAGGAAACTCGGCCTGCTGGACAGTTCGGCGGCGCGGGCTGGCGGTGAAGGAGGCCCTGGCTCGCCGGCGGCCCCGTCAGGTGACCGAGCACGGATCGACTCCAGGCTGGATGCACGTGAGCACCCGGCCCGGCAAAGAGATGTACGTGCCGGTTCACCGGAGCCGCCCTCCTCAAGGTCGGCGGGTGCCGCCTCCGCGATCGAGGAGAAACTTGCAAAACTCGATCAAGCGGTTGATCGGATGTTGCCGGTAGGTCCGACCTCCGATCGTGGGGGTGCTGCGGCGGCAGCCGCGGAAAGTCCAAGGGGACTGGGACTGGGACTGTCGGACGGTGCGAGTAGCCGGGACGCGAGAAGTCCTGGCGAGGCTCCCAGGCTCGAGGGCAGACTCGGGAAGATCTACGACGAGAGTCTGCCGACCCCCGCCGGCCGTGCCTTCTTCGAGGTGACCGACGAGCGGCTGCGCCAATCGGCGCTCACCACAAGGCCACGGCCGGATTTCTATACGGCAGATCTACACGGCAATTCGGCCGGATTCCGGGTGGGCGAGGAGAAGCTCGGTGCAGCGGATCTCGCCGATCTCATCCGGGTCGACGAAACCTGGCAGAGCCGCTCCGTGCGGCTGCTGTCGTGCTCCACGGGAGCGGGAAGAAGGCCGATCGCCCAGGGTCTGGCCAACGAGCTGGGCGTGCGGGTCGAGGCACCGACGGGCCCGGTCTGGGTCAACCATCGCGGGGTGCCTGTGGTCGACAGTGTCGAGACACGAAGCTGGTATGGTGCGAAGGCCACCGAAGAGGGCAGCTGGCGCAGCTTCGATCCGGATCGGCCAGGGAAGTGACCATGTCTGAAGTCCGTGGACGGAGTCCGCGCGTAGCCCGGCTGTATGACTCCTATGTAGACGGCGCTGTTGATTTTTCGCAACGCGCGCTTGTGTCCGACCAGGCGGAGAAGGAAGGCATTCTCCATTTCCTGCGGAGTGCTCGGTTTCTACTGCGTACTACCGCTCTCGCCACGGATCCGCTCGATCTCTCGAAAGGGGAGGTCATGCCGATGAGCTATCGTTCCGATGGTTCGTGGGTCTGGTCGGACGGGATCGCCTACTACCTTGACGCGTACGGGATCGCGCCTGAGCCGGAATTTGTCGACTACATCCGCGGTCAGAGTTACGAACCGCACGATGCAACGGACGACGAGCTGGACGCGGCGTACGAGGTCCTGGATGCGCTTCGCCGTTCGTGACGGCGTCTATCCACAGGGCGGTCCGAGTCGGGTCGATTGCTCGGAGTGCCGATACTCCCAAGCTGACATCAGAGGGGCGTTCCAGATCAACGCCGTGAGCGTAACGACCCCGCTGTGACCATTCCGACGCTGACGACGTCGCGGCTGATTCTGCGGCCGATCGAGAACGGTGACGTCGACGGGTTCACCCGGATCTGGTCCGACCCCGAGTTCGCTCGCCACGTCGGCGGGCCGGTCACGTCGCCGGATGCGGTGTGGCACCAGATGGCCGGCTGCCTCGGGTGCTGGCTGCTCACCGGGGTCGGGCCCTGGTCGGTGGTGGAGCGGGCGAGCGGGACCCTCGTCGGGCGGGCGGGCTTGTGGGACGAGCCGGGCTGGCCGGGCGTGGAGGCGCTCTGGTACATCGGTCGGCCCTGGTGGGGACGTGGATACGCGGTGGAGGCGGCTGCCGCGGCGATCACCTGGGTGCTCCGGCTACGGCCCGAACTCGAGCGGGTGTGCGCGGCCATCGTCCCGGCGAACCTCCGTTCGGTCCGGGTCGCGCAGCGCCTCGGGATGCGCCGGACGGGTGCCGAGTACCTGCACGAGGAGACGCACACCATCTACGCCGTCAGCCGCGAGGACTGGTCGGGCCGGCCGGACGCCGGCTCGTGACCCCGCCGGCCGGTACGGTCACATCGACACTCCGGGGATGGCCGCACGGCGGTGCTCTGTGCACGTTGTGCTCGACGGTCGGGATACCGGCTGGGACACCGGTCCGCCGGAGAACCTCTTCCCCCTGACGCGACCCGGGCCGGCGGGGAGGCGGTCGGGGAGGGGAGGCGCGGCGTGGCGGACGGTGGCGCTGACGGGAGCGTCGGGACGGGCCCGGCGGTGCAGATCGCGCAGTGGATGGTCGGCCGGCGGGCGCGGGCAGGGCAGGCGCGGGTGCTCGCCGTCGACGGGCGCTCCGGCGCGGGTAAGACGACGCTCGCGCGGGCCGTCGCCGAGCGCCTTGACGCGCCCGTGCTGCGCATGGACGACCTGTACGACGGCTGGGACGGGCTCGACGCCGGCATCGACCAGCTCGTCGCGCGGATCCTGCGCCCGCTTGCCCGCGGGGAGCGGGCATGCTGGCACCGCTACGACTGGCACGAGGGACGATACGGCCCCCGACAGACGCTGGACCCGGCGACCGCGATTCTCGTCGTCGAGGGCGTCGGTGCCGGTGCGCGGGCTGCATCACCCCTGCTCAGCGGGCTGGTGTGCGTCGCGGCGCCGGGGCCGGTGCGGCGGCGGCGCGCGCTTGCCCGGGACGGGCACACCTTCGCCCCGCACTGGGATCGCTGGGCGCGCCACGAGGACCGGTATTTCGCCGCCGAGGACGTCGCCGGGCGGGCCGACCTCCTCGTGAACGGCGCGCCCGTCGCAGACGGGTCGGCTACCAGGCGGGGGGCCAGCGGCGGGTGACCAGATCCGGTCCAGAACCGGCGGATCGCCAGAACACCGGGGTCGGAGCGGGCGTGGGCGTCGCGGCGGCTCGTGGCACGTGGTGGCGCCGGCGGGAACGGGCGGGCGGGCGGCACGTCGCGGCCCGCACGTGCCTTCGCCGTACAGTCAGGCGGTGACGATGCCGGAGAGCCCAGCGGTCAACGGTCCCGCCTCGCCGCCGCCCCTGCCGGCGGGGGCCTCGTCCGCGGGGAGGTCTCCGACCGACCCGGCCTCCCGCCTCGCTGCGGACCCGGCAACACAGGGGGCCGCCCGGAGCCTGACGGCGGCCGGGCCGTACCGCCCGGGTGAGGTGGTCGTGCACCGGTCGTTCACCACGAAGCGGCTGGTGTTCGTCCGTACCGGCCACGTTGTCGGCCATGACGAGCGCGGCCTGCGGCTGTGGATCCCGCACGGCTGCCCGATGGCAGTCGAACTCAGCGCGGACGGCCGCGGGCTGCGGGACATGCCCTTCGCCGAGTGGATCCGCCAGCCGACGGTGATGACGACGACCGTCTGGCGCGGGCCGAACATCTTCATGCTGGTCCCGCCGCAGGGAGCCAATTCGGTGTGGTGGTTCTGGGACTGGCAGGGCAGGTTCGTCCGCTGGTACATCAACCTGGAGGAGCCCGCCGTCGCCTGGCGCCACGACGGTCTCGTCGGCGTCGACACCACCGATCATGACCTCGACCTGTGGGTGACGCCGGAGCGGACCTGGGAGTGGAAGGACGAACACGAGCTGGAGGAGCGTCTTGCCTTCCCCGAGCACTACTGGGTGCCCGACCCGGACGCGGTGCGGTCCGAGGGGGAGCGGCTGCTGCGGCTGGTGGAGGCCGGCGCGTTCCCCTTCGACGGCACCTGGACCGACTTCCGCCCGGACCCGTCCTGGCAGACTCCCGACGCGCTGCCCGCCGGCTGGGACCGCCCCCGCGCCTGATGCCGGCGAGTTCCCGGGGCCTGGGAGCGGGGACGGACGGACCCGGCGCGGTTCACGTGGGCGGGGGAGACACGGAATAGGACCAGCCGGACCAGCGGGTCACGGCCACGATGATGGCCGGACCGGTCGGCGGGACCTGTCGATACTGACGGTAGCGCACGGACAGGGCCGCGACGGCCGCGGCGTGCCGCGGATCCCCGACCTCGACGATGCTGGCCAGCCCGTCGGCCCGGGTCCACCACAGCCGCGCCCAGTCGTCGTCATAGTGGTCGACCAGCAAGCTGACCAGCGGATTGGCGTGGATGTCGCGCAGGCGTCGCAGCCCGGTCCGAGTGCTCTTCGGCTTGTGGTCGACGACGGTCACGATCGTCGCGGGCGGCCCCGCACCGCCGCGGTCGCCGCCGGCGCTTCCCAGCTCGCGGGGCTCGCCCCCCGCTTCGGCAGGCGTGCTTCCCGCTTCGTCAGGCGTGCTTCCCGCTTCGACGGCGAAGGTCACGGGAACCACGAGCGGCTGACCGTCCGCGCCGGCGGTGGCCAGCCGGGCCACCCGGGCTGCCGCGAACCGCTTCCGGGCCTCGAGGCCGCTGAGCCGCATCCGTTCACTATCCCCGCAGCCTCCCCGAGCTCGCCTTCCCCAGGTCCGCCCGCCCGAGGTCGGCGCCCTCGTGCGGGCCGCCGGCCCTGGGGCGCGTATCTGTTTGTGATCAAGGGGTGATGTGGGGGAGCTGCGTGATGGCCGGTGCCTGTCGGTTGCGTCGGAAACTGCTGGAGGTTGATGACGGTTGTGGGCCGGGCGAACGGTGATTAATCTCCAGCATCTGCTGGCCGCCGTGTGGCCGGGACTGTCACGGGCCGATCTTCATATCTGTGTGTGATCGGTTGGGTGCGGGGATGGCCGGTCCGAGCCCGACTCATTGTGATCATGGTGTTCCGCGGAACCGCGCCGCGCCGCGCCGCCGGAGGCGACCCCGACCTCCATGGCCTTGGTGTGTCCCCACGTCCATGCCTCGACGATCCGGATCAAGCAGCGCAGACAAACCGGCCTGATCGCAACCGCATACGCGGCCCAAGGGTCGCAGCCCACTCGGTCCGCAGCCCTCTCGCGGGCGGGACGTCTCCCGGACTGGACATTCTGTCGAACGCATGTTCCCATGAGGCATGCGTTGGGACAACCTCCGGCTCGCCGCCACCGAGCAGCCCGTCGCGGCTGGTGCGAGCGCGCCGTCGCTGCTCGCCCGGGGTGCCGTCACCCGCACGTTCGACACCCCCGGCTTCGCCGGTCTGACCTTTCACGAGATCCACGCCCGGTCCGTGCTCAACCGGGTTGCGCCGGCATCGCGGATGGCGTTCCGCTGGACGGTGAACCCCTATCGGGGCTGCTCCCATGCCTGCCGGTACTGCTTCGCCCGGGGCACCCACGCCTACCTCGATCTCGACACCGGGCGCGACTTCGACACCCAGATCGTCGTCAAGGTCAACGTCGCCGAGCGGCTGCGTGCGGAGCTCGCCGCACCCCGGTGGCGCGGTGAGCACGTCGCGATGGGCACCAACGTCGATCCCTACCAGCGGGCTGAAGGTCGCTACCGGCTCATGCCGGGTGTCCTCGCCGCCCTGCGTGACGCGCGCACCCCCTTCTCGGTGCTTACGAAGGGCTCGCTCATCGTGCGTGATCTCGACCTGCTCGCTTCCGCCGCGGAGGTGACCCAGGTCGGCGTCGCACTGTCCGTCGGCTTCGTCGACGACGAGCTGTGGCGGCTCGTCGAGCCCGGGACCCCGCATCCCCGGCGGCGGCTGGAGGCGTGCGCGGCGCTGGGCGAGCGCGGGATCCCCACCGGCGTCCTCATGGCGCCGATCCTGCCGTATCTCACGGACTCCCCGGCGGCGCTCGCCCGGGCGGTGGAGCAGATCGCGCAGGCGGGGGCGTCGTCGGTTACGCCGCTGGTGCTGCACCTGCGGCCCGGTGCGCGGGAGTGGTATCTGGCCTGGCTTGCCGAGCACCATCCCGCGCTGGTTGGCCCGTACCGCCGCCTCTACGGGTCCGGGGCGTACGCGCCGCGAGCCTACCGGGATCGGATCGCGGCGCAGGTGCGGGAGCTCGCCGAGCGGGCCCGTATCGGAGCCGCGGTGCCGCGTCCGGTTCGGCACTTCGCGGGGTCCGCGCCGCAGCCTGACGGGGTGGCCGGGCCGGCGGCGCCGGCCGAGCCTGCCGGGCCGAGCTGCCATGACGAGCAGCTCGCCCTGCCCGGGTTCGGGTGATGACGATGCGCGGCCTGGCTGCCCTCGTGGCCGCGGTGCGCGGGCGGGCGGCCGATGCGCACCGGTTATGCGCGAGACTGGCCGGGTGTCTGCAACTCTCGTCGCCTCCGGCCTCACCGTCACCCGCGGTGGGGCGACCGTTCTCGATGGCGTCTCGCTCACCGTCGCACCCGGTGACCGGCTCGGGGTGGTGGGGCCGAATGGCGTCGGAAAGTCGACGTTGTTGCGAGCCCTTGCCGGCCTGGTCCCCTTCGACGAGGGGCGAGTCGATCTCGCGCCGCCGACCGCGGGCGTCGGCCTGCTGCCCCAGGAACCCGACCGGCTGCCCGGCGAGACCCTGCGGGCGTTCCTCGCCCGCCGCACCGGGGTCGGCGCCGCGCAGCGGGAACTCGACGCCGCCGGGGAGGCGCTGTCGGCGGGCGCCCCCGGCGCCGACGACCGGTACAGCATCGCGTTGGAGCGTTGGCTCGCCCTCGGCGCCGCCGACCTCGACGTCCGCGCCGAGGAGGTCTGCGCCGAGCTGGGCCTGCCCGCCGACGCCCTCGACAGCCCGACGACCGCCCTGTCCGGCGGGCAGGCCGCCCGCGGCTCGCTTGCCAGCGTCCTGCTGTCCCGGTTCGACATCACCTTGCTCGACGAGCCCACCAACGATCTTGATTTCGACGGGCTGGACCGGCTCGAACGCTTCGTCCGCGGCGTGTCCGGTGCGCTCGTCGTCGTCAGCCACGACCGCGAGTTCCTGGACCGCACCATCGACAGCGTCGCCGAGATCGACCCGCACAAGCACGGCCTCGCCCTGTTCGCCGGCGGGTGGGCAGCCTACCTGCAGGCCCGCGAGGTCTCCCGGCGGCAGGCCCGCGAGCGTTACGAGGACTACGCCGACCAGCGTGACGGTCTTACCGCGCAGGCGCAGCGCCAGCGGGAGCAGTCCGTGCGAGGCTCTGTGCGGGCCAAGCGGCGGATGTCCGACAACGACCGGGCCGCCCGGGGCGCGCGCATCGAGGCGGCGACGAAGAGCGCCGCGCGGGTCCGGTCGATCGAGTCCCGCCTCGACCGGTTGGAGGAGGTCGAGGAGCCGCGCAAGGAGTGGCAGCTTCGCATGTCGATCGCGGCCGCTCCCCGCTCCGGCGACGTCGTGGCGACCCTCACCGGTGCGGTCGTGCACCGGCCCACCTTCACCGTCGGCCCGATCGACCTCACCGTCGCCTGGGCCGACAGGATCGTCATCACCGGGCCGAACGGCGCCGGCAAGACGACCCTGCTCTCGGCCCTGCTCGGCAGGCTCCCGCTCGACGCGGGCAACCAGTCCCTCGGCGCCGGTGTGCGACTCGGTGAGATCGACCAGGCCAGGGGCCTGTTCCGCGGCGAGACCACCGCCCTCGCCGTCGCCGAACGGGCGACGACCTGGCCCGCGGCCGAGGTCCGCACCCTGTTCGCCAAGTTCGGCCTCGGGCCGGACCAGGTGACCCGCCCCGCCGACTCGCTGTCGCCGGGGGAGCGGACCCGGGCCGGTCTCGCGCTGCTGCAGGCCGTCGGAGTGAACTGCCTGGTCCTCGACGAGCCCACCAACCACCTCGACCTGCCCGCCATCGAACAGCTCGAACAGGCGCTCGCCGGCTACACCGGCACGCTGCTGCTCGTCACCCACGACCGCCGCATGCTCGACACCGTCGCGGTCACCCGCCGTCTGCATGTCGACGGCGGTCTGGTCACCGAGAAGCCGCTGTGACCCGGTAGGCGTGGGACGACGACGCGCCGCGGCGACGTGGCCCCTGAGCAGTCGGGATGCCGACATCGGCACGGGCCTGGCCCGTCGCCGGCCGAGGATGCCAGAGTGACCCCATGACGCAAACCATCCCGCCCGGCTGGTACGCCGATCCGAGCGGGCAGCACGGATCCCGATGGTGGGACGGAAGCCAGTGGACCGAGCACACCCAGCCGCCCCCCGGCCAGGGCGGGGGGTACGGCCAGGGCGGGGAGTACGGCCCCGGCGGGCAGATCGGCCAGTACGGGCAGGACCAGGCCGCGGCCGTTCCGGGGCAGGCGTGGGGCGCGCCACTGGGAGTGCAGCCGGGCGCGGTGTACACGAAGCACAGCGCCGAGCAGGTGCAGCGGCAGGTCCAGGAGCAGGCCGGGGTGCAACCGGCGGGCCCGGGTGGGGGGACGCTGTTCAGCGAGCCCGTGCTCGTGGTCAACCAGAAGTCCAAGATCATTGAAGTGACCAACGAGTACGCCGTCTTCGACCAGGGCGGCAAACAGATCGGCTCGGTCGTCGAGGTCGGCCAGAGCGCGCTGAAGAAGGCTGCCCGGGTGCTCACCTCGTGGGACCAGTTCTTCTCCCACCGCCTGGAGGTCCGCGACGCCGCCGGTACCGTCCAGCTGCTCCTGCACCGCCCGGCGAAGGTGTTCAAGTCCAAGGTGATCGTCTCGTTGCCGGACGGGTCCGAGCTCGGCGTCATCGCGCAGCAGAACGTCTTCGGCAAGATCCGGTTCGACCTGCAGGCGGGCGGCACGACGATCGGCGCGATCAAGGCCGAGAACTGGCGGGCGTGGAACTTCTCGATCGTCGACCAGAACGACGTCGAGGTCGCCCGGGTCACCAAGACCTGGGAGGGCCTCGCGCGGGCGATGTTCACCACGGCCGACAACTACGTCGTCCAGCTTCACCGGCCGCTGCCGCAGCCGCTGCACAGCATGGTCGTCGCCGCCGCCCTCACCATCGACACGGCGCTCAAGCAGGATTCCCGCGGCCTCGGCTGAACCGTCCGGGCGGCACTCACCGTGACCACCTCCGGTTCCCTCTCCTGCACCGTCGGCGGCCCTGCCGTCCGGGTGGGCACGGGTGGGTCGAAGCGGCACGTTCCGCACGCGGAACGATCGCCTCGGTGGGACAATGGCGTCGTGAATGCGCTCGGGACGGGCAGGCAGGGCCCGCCGTCGATGACCTCCGACGTCCAGCGGGTCCTCGTCGTCGGTAGCGGCGGCGCCGGCAAGAGCACCCTCGCCCGCGAGCTCGCGCGCCAGGCGGGCCTGCCGGCGGTGCACCTCGACCGGCACTTCTGGCGGCCCGGCTGGGTGGCGACGCCGGTGGACGAGTGGCGCGCGATCGTCGCCAGCCTCGTCGCGAAGCCCGCGTGGGTGATGGACGGCAACTACAGCGGCACGCTGGACCTGCGCATCCCCGCCGCCGAGCTCATCGTCTTCCTCGACCTGCCGCGGCGAATCACGATCACCCGGGTACTGCGCCGGTGGGCCCGGTGGCGTGGGCGCAACCGTCCCGACGCCGCCCCCGGGTGCCCGGAGAAGCTGGACCTGGCGTTCCTGCGCTGGCTGTGGAACTACCCGCGCGACAGCCGGGTCCGCCTGCTGCGGGCCCTCGACACGCACGGTGCCGCGGCCCGGGTGGTGCGGTTGTGCACCGCCCGGGAGGTGCGGCTGTGGCTCGGGGCGGTGGCCGCCCCGAGCCTGCCGATGGTGCGGTCACTGTCCGCGGGCCCGCTCGGCACCTGATCCGCCTTCCGCCGTCCGGCCGCCGCCGTCCGCGAGTCGCAGGATCATCGCGTGGAAACTACGGCCGCCGGGCCGAGGCCGGTCGGGGTCGGGCAGCCGGCGCAGCGCGGCCACGGCCGGCTCGACGATCGTCGCCCACTGTCGATCCGAGAGGTCCCACAGGGTCGACCACACCCGGCTCTCGATCTGCGCGCGGGCCTCGGCCGGGGTGAGCGTCTCGCGCTCCTCCCGGGCGAAGGAGAACTCCTCGACCAGCCGCAGCCCGCTGCGCTGCGCGGCCGGCAGCAGGAGCTCCGGCCGGTCTCGGCGGGGTCGTTCGGCTCGCAGCGCCTCGTCGAGGTCTCGCAGCACGGCGGTCACGTCGCTGTGCCTCTCGTGCTGCCCCGCGCCGACGACCGCGAGCCGACCACCGGGCCGCAGCACCCGGGCGACCTCGGCGAGGACCCGATCGGGATCCCCGACGAGATGCAGGACGTGCACGGCGAGGCAGGCATCCACGGTGGCGGTGCGCAACGGCAGGGCCGCCGCGTCGGCGCGGACGATCCGCCCGGGCAGCCGCCCACGGGCCTGCGCGAGCATGCGGGCCGACAGGTCGACGCCGACCACCGACCGGCCCCGCGCGGCGAAGGCGTGCGAGATCAGTCCCGTGCCCACACCGATCTCCAGCAACCGCCGCCCGGGCAGGTGCGCGGCGACCGCCTCGGCAACGAGCCGGCCCCGCTCCTCACCGCCCCGGGTGGCGTCGTATCGGTCGGCGATGCGATCGAAGCTCACGGATTCCGCCACCCGTCGAGGCTAGGCCTCTCGACGGGTGGCCGGCGATGCCCGCAGGTCACGCCGGGCCGCGATGGCGTAGCGTGCTCGGTCGGGCCGTCGCCGACGCCGGCCGCGTGACGCGGCGCGCGGCGGGGCGGCGAGCCGGGTCGCGACGGCGGATCCGACCGGACAACGTGAGGGCGAAAGGCCGACATGAGCGCTGTGATCATCGATGGTAAGGCCGTTGCCGCCCGGGTGCGGGCGGACGTGGCCCGGGACGTCGCCGAGTTCCGCGCGGCCACGGGCCGCCAGCCGGGCCTCGCGACGGTGCTGGTGGGCGACGACCCGGCGTCCGCGGTCTACATCGGCGGCAAGCGTCGGTCCTGCGTCGAGGCGGGCATGGCGGACCTGCACCAGCACCTGCCCGCCGACACCCCCCAGGACGAGATCGCCGCGTTGCTGGACTCCCTCGCCGCGGACCCGGCCGTCTCCGGGATCCTGCTGCAGCTTCCCGTTCCCGAGGGGCTCGACGGCGCGGCCCTGGTCGGCCGGATTCCCCCGGAGAAGGACGTCGACGGCCTGACGACGGCCAGCGTCGGCCTGCTAGCCCGTGGCCTGCCCGGCCTGCGGCCCTGCACGCCGTCGGGGATCATCGAGCTGCTCGACGCCTATGACGTGGAGCTCAGCGGTGCTCCCACCGTCGTCGTAGGCCGGTCCGAGCTGGTCGGCCGCCCGGTCGCCCAGCTCCTGGTCGGGCGCAACGCGACCGTCACGATCTGCCACTCCCGCACCCGGGACCTGGCCGCCGTCTGCCGTGGCGCGGACGTGCTGGTCGTCGCAGCCGGGAAGCAGGCGATCATCGGAGCGGACGCGGTGAAGCCCGGAGCGACCGTCATCGACGTCGGCATGCACCGCACCGAGCAGGGTCTGCGCGGCGACGTCGACTTCGACGCCGTGCGCGAGGTCGCCGGCCGGCTCACCCCGGTCCCCGGCGGCGTCGGGCCGATGACCATCGCCATGCTGCTGCGCAACACACTGCTCGCCGCGCGGGCCGCCGCAGAGGTGGGCAGCCTCGTCTGACGCAGGTCGGGGGTCGTCGTCCGAAGCCGGGCGCGGCGATCCCGGGGTCGGCGGAGAAACGCGAAAACACCTCGGCTGGCCGGACATCATGCCGACGGACGCGGGTCGCCTTCCACCGGCCGTGTTGCCCTCACCGACGGGCTGCTCTCACCGGCCGTGTTGCCTTCACCGGCCGTGTTGCCGGCACCCGCCCGGCCGATTCGACGCAAAGGCGCCGGCCGGCCGGGCGATGTTCCGTGCTATCGCGCTATCGGACGATCACGATCGGCCGTTGATCCCGGTCCCGCGGGCCGTACCAACCCGGACCTGGCTGTGGGTGCCACCTGTCCGGGTACCATCCGCCCCTACGGCTCTGGTCCTGACGCCACCAGTTCCGGCGGTTCCAGTTCTGACGGTCCCAGTTCTGGCGGTCCCAGTTCTGAACCGGCCTGTTCCTGTTCCAGTCCCAGCGGTCCGGGCCGTGCCACTGGTTGACGGCTGGCGGCGGAACATGTCCGCCGGCCCAGGCGCCCGAAGCCAGCGGCCCCACCGTCATGCAGACCGCCGCCACGGCGGACAGGCCGGCGGCGGCAGCTTTCCCCTTCAGCGGTCTTCCCATGGTTCTCCCGTCATCGAGATTGTTGACCATCTCCTTGCAGTGAAAAGGCTAGCGGCGCGTGGTGCTGACCGGAAGGATTGTGGTCGGCGTGTTCGCGGCAAAAATGGTTGGAAAATTCGAGCGGCAAGTACACGGTGATTTGCGTGTGATCTCCCTGCGATCTCCGTGATTCTCGGTGAACCCCGAGGGAGATGGCTGGAGATTATTGGAAGAATTGGACGGACGGCACGCAACCCAACTGATTCGGACCACCTGGCGGAACGCGTACTTCCCCGAACGGATTGCCTACGGATCGCCGGTCGGTCAGTTCCACAGGGCGGCGTGGCTCGTGCCGTCGGGCCGGAGCACGGAGCCCACGACCTGACCGAGGTTGTTGATCGCCGCCGGTTCGGCGGAGCCGTCGAGGCGCACGGTCCGGCCGTGGCGCCAGCGGAAGGCTCCGGTGCTGGTCTGCACGACGACGTCGCCCCGGTCGTTGAGGGCGAGCGGCCGGGCGAAGGAGCCGCCGAACGTGCCCAGGTCGCTCTGGCGGCCATGGTCCCAGAGCAGGACGTGCCCGGCGTCGGTGTCCGGATCGAACGTGGAGCCGACGATCTGGCCGCCGTTGTTGACGGCCAGTGCCTGGCTGAGGGCCGCGTCCTCGGGGCCCAGGTCGATGGCGCGGTCGCGCTGCCACAGCGTGGCGTGGGTGATGCCCGCCGGGGTCGTGGCCCAGCCGACGACGTCCCCGCGGTCGTTGATGTCGACGGCGCGGCCGTGCGGGCCGGGCAGCGGCACCCAGCGGCCGCGCAACCAGCGGGCGAACTGGTCGTCGGGGTGGTCCTTGCGCTGCAGCTCACCCAAAATCCACCCGTTGTCGCTCACCGCGATGGCCTGGCTGGTGTAGCCCGCGGGCGCGCCGAGATCGACGGTCCGGCCGTCGCGCCAGCTCATCGCGTGCGTCCCCCCGCCGGCCGGACCCGTCCCGACCACCTGGCCGCGCTCGTTCTGGTCAACCGGGGTGAACCCGGGATCGACCACGGCGCCGTCGGGACGGATCACGAAGCCGGACGAGGTGAAGCGACCCGGCAGGACACCGGCGATCTGCCCGGCGTCGTTGATCAGGAGGGGTGCTCGCGCGGTGTCGGGCAGGGCGGTGAGGACCCCCCGCGACCAGCGGAATCCGTGGCTGTCGTACGGACTGCTGTAGCCGGAGCCGACGACGTCACCGCGGTTGTTGATCGAGGTGGCGCCGTTGTGGGTGATGCCCGGCAGGGCGCCCAGATCGACCGGCCGTACGGGCCCGGCAGCGGGTGCGGCAGCCACCGCCACTCCGGACGACAGGACGGCGCCGGTCACTGTCGCCGCCGCCATCACCGTCGCTGCCGCCGCGACCCTGATCGCCCGCACCGCACCCATCGACGCCTCCCGGACGGTGGCCGACCCTCGCCACGCCATCGAATACGCATTGAAGTCAGGCAATCACTCTTCGAGTCGCAGGCGGGGTAGCGACGCGCCGACACCCGCGGCGTCGGCTGTGCGTGTTGCAGCCGTCCTCCTGGCGGGCGCGGGCGGCGCATCGTCGTCCACCACGGGCACGGGCACCGGGGGAACCAACGGTGCGCCCACGCACGGCGGGACCCTGACCTGGGTGTGGTCGGGCACCGATGCCGCCATCAAGGATCTGTCCCCGTACCGCACGGTCGCGGACGCCGGCCCGCAGAGCGGCACCGACGAGCGGTTCGCCATCGACGACGCGCTCATCGCCTTCGACACGTCGGGCGGACTGCGCAATCGTATTGCGAAGTCACTGACGACCAACGACAACGTGCACGGGACGTTGACGTTGCGCGACGGGGTGACGTTCTCGGACGGCACGCCCTTCGACGCCGCGGCCGTCCAGTACAACTGGCAGGTGGACGCCGACCCGGCCAGAGGCTCGGCCGCTGCCGGCTACGCCCGGCGGATCGCGTCGACCTCGGTGGTCGACGCCCGGACGCTCGCGGTCACGCTGGCCAGGCCGAACACCCAGTTTCCGCGGATCGTCGCCCAGTCGGTGCTGTCGCACGTCGGATCACCGTCGGCGATGAAGAAGCTCGGCGCGGCCTTCGGGCAAACGGAGACCGACGGTAGAGACGCGGTCCCGCCCCATATAGCAGGGTTTCCTCGACTGTCGGAGCCGGCGGGGCGGCGATCGAAGCTGGGGGGGCGAACCCGCCGTGGCCGTGGGTCAGCCGCCGATGACCTTGCGGTAGACGCGCGGGCCGTCGTAGTCGTTGACCGCGAAGTGCCAGGTGGCCAGGTTGTCCCAGGTCACGAAGTCCCCGGGCTTCCAGCCGAAGCTGACGGTGTAGTTGGGCGAGGAGGCGTGCGCCAGCAGGAACGGCAGCAGGGCCGCGCCCTCGGCCGGGCCGACGCCGGTCAGCCGCAGCGCCGACGAGCTGAGGAAGAGTCCCTTGCGACCGGTGTGGCGGTGGGTGCGCACGACCGGGTGCTCGACGGTCTCGGTCACCGGCGGCCGGTTGTAGGTCCCGTCGCCCGGATCGGCGTTGTACACGGCGCTCACGGATTCCAGCAGGTGCTGGAACGGCTCGGACAGGCCGTCATAGGCCGCCTGCAGATCGGCCCACAGCGTGCGCCCGCCGATGTCCGGGACCACCTGGTAGGTCAGCGACTCCAGATGGAACGGCGGGGTCCGCCAGGTGCCGCCGACGTGCCAGGTCGAGGCGCCCCCGGCCTTCTCCAGCTGGAAGTCGTACACCAGCCGGTTGTCCTCGTGGCGGTACAGCCACTTCGGGTGGTCGAAGGGCTCGTCGAAGATCCGTACTGCCTGCACGTGCGCGTCGGGCGAGAGGTGCTGGTCGCGGAAGACGAGGACCTTGTGCTGCCAGAACGCCTCGCGCAGGGCTTCGGCGGTGGCGTCGTCGACGCCACCGGCCAGATCGACGCCGACGACCTCGGCGCCGAGGACGGGGCTGGCCGGGCGGATGTCGTGGGGCGCGGTACGGATAGCGGTCACCGTGACTCCCTCGGGGTGCGTGGCAATTCCTGCCGAAGAGGACCGCGATCCGGAAGGGGGCGCGGCGCGGGCCGGTGCGCCGATCGGGCGGGAAATGCCGTACGGCGTACCTCCCGCGTACGAACCGTCATGGCGCATGCGAACATTACTTCTGGCGCCCGGAAACCGCAATCCTCGCCGGGGCCACGGACATTTCTCGGCCATGAATGTGCAACACTTTCCTGGTCCGGGTCACGACAGATCCCGTCGGCCCTCGGGCGATCGGGAGTTCGCCCGAGGGCCGCGAGGTCGACGGTGGCGGCGGCCGGACGTCCCGGCAGCCGGACGTCAGGTCGCCGCCGGCGGCCGGCGGCCCCGGCTGCCGGTGGTCAGGTCAGGCGGGAGTCGTCGGCGCTGTCGTAGGTGCGGATCTCGGCCAGGCGGCGATCGCGCAGCTTGGTGGCCCAGGCGGGTTCGGAGAGCAGGGCGCGGCCGAGGCCGACCAGGTCGAACTCGCCGCGCTCGAACAGCTCCAGCAGCGGGGCGAGGCTCAGCGTCGCCGCCGGGCTCTCGTCGTCGCCGCGGAAGGCCGTCGGCACGCCGACCGAGCCGATCGCGATGGTGGGCAGGCCGGTGATGTTCCTGGCCCAGCCGGCCAGGGTCCGCGGGGAGCCGTCGAACGCCGGCTGCCAGTAGCGGCGGGTGGAGGCGTGCAGCACGGTGACGCCGGCGTCCACGAGCGGGGTGAGCAGCGTCTCGAGCTCCTCGGGGTTCTCGGCGATACGGGCGTCGTAGTCGCCGCCCTTCCACTGGGAGAACCGGTAGATCACCGGGAGGTCCGGGCCCACCTCGTCACGGACCGCGGCGACGACCTCGGCCCCGAGCCGGGCCCGGTTGGCCAGGCTGCCGCCGTAGCCGTCGGCGCGCCGGTTGGTCCGCAGCCAGAAGAACTGGTCCAGCAGGTAGCCGTGCGCCCCGTGCAGCTCGACGCCGTCGAATCCGGCGCGGCGCGCGTCGGCCGCGGCGCGTGCGAAGGAGGCGATCACCTCGTCGATCTCCGCGGTGCTGGCCTCGTCGCCGACCACCGTCCCGTCGCCCCGCCGGCCCGACGGGGAGAACACCGCCGCCTCCGGATGCGGCGGAGCACCCGCCTCGCGGCCGGCGCCGAGATGCCACAGCTGCGGGACGATCCGCCCGCCCACCGCGTGCACGGCGTCGACGACCCGGCGCCAGCCGGCGAGCGCCTGGTCGCCGTAGAACCGGGGCACCCGGTCGCTGCTCCCGGCGGAGGGATGATCCACGTAGGTGCCCTCGGTCACGATCAGGCCCACGTGCGCGGCCCGCCGCGCGTAGTAGCCGGCCACGTCCTCGCCCGGCACGCCGCCCGGGGAGAACCTGCGGGTCATCGGCGCCATCACGAACCGGTTGGCCAGCTCGACGCCGGCCAGGGAGAACGGCGTGAACAGCGGCGCGGCGTCCGTCCCGTCCAGCAGGCGCTCGCTACTCAACGGGGACGGCGCCACCGCAACACCCGCGGACGCCGCAACACCCGAAGTTGCCGTAACACCTGAAGATGCCGCACGATTCGGCGGCGCCGTATCACTCGAAGACACAGTCATGTCGCGTTCAATCCCGGCGCCATCGCGGATGTTCCGCTGAGACAATCGGTTCCTGGCTCACCTGTGCGCCGCCCTGGCCCTCGTCGACGACGGTCCCGTGCAGCGGAGATTCCCCGCATTTGCCCGTGCGGCGGGCTGTCCCCGGCGCGACCGAGCCGATCCCGATCCCGATCCCGGTCGCCGCTCGCCGCTCGCCGCACGCCGCACGCCGCGGGATGGTCTCGCCCCCCGCCCGACGCCGCAGATCCGGACACCGCGCGACGGCTCACCCGGACTCGCCCCCGAGAGCGCCAAGAAGATGCGGCGGCGATGTCGAGAACCGGTGGTTGACTCCGTCCCGGGGGAGAACGCGACGAGAGGGTCGCACCAGCACCGAGGAGAACCACGATGGCCAAGTACCTGCTGCTCAAGCACTACCGCGGCGCCCCGGCCGCGGTCAACGACGTGCCCATGGAGCAGTGGACGCCCGAGGAGGTCTCGGCCCACGTGCAGTACATGAACGATTTCGCGGCCCGGCTCGAGGGGACCGGCGAGTTCGTCGACAGCCTGGCGCTCGCCCCCACGGGGACGTTCGTCCGGTACGACGGCGAGGGCCGCCCGCCGGTCACCGACGGCCCGTTCGCCGAGACCAAGGACCTCGTCGCCGGCTGGATGGTGATCGACGTCGACAGCTACGAGCGCGCCGTGGAGCTGGCCGGGGAGCTGTCGGCCGCCCCCGGGGCGGGCGGGAGGCCGATCCACGAGTGGCTCGAGCTGCGCCCGTTCCTGTCCGCGACGCACACCGTCACAGAGTGCCATTTCAAGTGAACGGACCTCCGCGGGTGGACGAGGTCCTGCTTCGCAGCCTCACGCCGGGCGTGCTCGGGATCCTCGTCCGCCGCGGAGCGGACTTCGCGGCGGCCGAGGACGCCGTGCAGGACGCGCTGGTCGAGGCGGTCCGCGTCTGGCCGGCCGACCCGCCGCGGGACCCGAAGGGCTGGCTGGTCACCGTCGCCTGGCGCCGGTTCCTCGACGCGACCCGCGCGGACGTCGCGCGCCGCCGTCGGGAGGGCCTCGTCGACGACGAGCCGGCGCCCGGACCCGCGTCCGCGGTCGACGACACGCTCCAGCTCTACTTCCTGTGTGCCCATCCGTCGCTGACGCCGTCGTCCGCCGTCGCGCTCACGCTGCGCGCCGTCGGGGGACTGACCACGCGCCAGATCGCCCGGGCCTACCTGGTCCCCGAGGCGACCATGGCGCAGCGCATCAGCCGGGCCAAGCGCACCGTGTCCGGTGTGCGCCTCGACCGGCCCGGCGACGTCGCCACCGTGCTGCGCGTCCTCTACCTGGTCTTCAACGAGGGCTACTCCGGCGACGTCGACCTCGCCGTCGAGGCCGTCCGGCTCACTCGGCAGCTCGCGGCCGCGATCGACCATCCGGAGGTGGCGGGCCTGCTCGCCCTCATGCTGCTCCACCACGCCCGGCGCGCGGTCCGGACCGCGCCCGACGGCAGCCTGGTGCCCCTCGCCGAGCAGGATCGCGGCCGGTGGGACACCGCGTTGATCGCCGAGGGCGTCGCGATCCTGCAGGCCGCCCTCGCCCGCGACCGGCTGGGCGAGTTCCAGGCTCAGGCCGCCATCGCGGCACTGCACGCGGACGCGCCCACCGCCGCGGAGACCGACTGGGTGCAGATCGTCGAGTGGTACGACGAGCTCGCCCGCCTGACCGACAGCCCGGTCGTCCGGCTCAACCGCGCGGTGGCCGTCTGCGAGGCGGACGGGCCACGCGCCGGCCTGGCGGCGCTGGCCGCGCTGGACGACGCACTGCCCCGCCACGCCGCGGTGGCGGCGTACCTCCACGAACGCGACGGCGACCTGGCGACGGCGGCACGTCTGTACGCCGAGGCGGCCCACGCGGCCTCCACCATCGCGGAGCGCGACCACCTGACGCGCCAGGCCGCCCGGCTCAACACCCGCCGGGGCCGCTGACGGGGCGCGCTGGTCCGTCCGCCAGGATAACGATCATGTGGTCGCGGTTGCCGAC
This sequence comes from Frankia alni ACN14a, assembly GCF_000058485.1. NCBI lineage: Bacteria > Bacillati > Actinomycetota > Actinomycetes > Frankiales > Frankiaceae > Frankia > Frankia alni. The sequence continues at coordinate 4,574,402 of NC_008278.1, read as the reverse complement.
GATGCCCGGCCGCACTGGGTTGGGCGTGAGCGGAGGAGACGCGTCCGATTCGCGGGAGGCCGTTGCACACTGGCCGTGTGGACGAAGGGTTGCGGGCCGAGTTGGCGCGGCGGGTCGACGCGGACCAGGCGATGCGCAGGGCGTGGACGGCTCGCCGCAGCGACCGCATCAGCGAGGAAGAACCGGCGGAGTGTGGCGCGGTCGACGAGGACAACACCGCGTGGCTGCGTCGCGTTGTCGCCGAGCATGGCTGGCCGGGCCGATCCCTGGTCGGTGAGAAAGGCGCGCACGACGCCTGGTTGCTGGCCCAACATGCCGATCACGACCACGCTTTCCAGGCCGACTGCCTCACCCTGCTGGTCGCGGCTGTCGACGCCGGCGAGGCGTCCTCGGCCGACCTGGGGTGTCTCACCGACCGGGTCCGGCGTGCCCGCGGCGAACCCCAGCTCTACGGCACCCAGTTCTGGTACGGACCCGACGGTGATGGCGGGCTGCAGCCCCAACCGATCGCTGATCTGGACCGCCTTGACGAACGACGAGCCGCCGTCGGGCTTGGACCATTCGCCGAGTATCAGGCCCTGATGATGGACACGTACGAGGGCCAGCGCTGTCTCGCCCTACGGGACTGGTGAGCAGGTCGTGCCCTCGGGCAGGACCACGCCCCCGTCGAGGAGAACCGCTGCTCCTTGGGCGGCTCCGCTCGCCGTTCGACGCCATGTTCACTCCGGCGCGGCCCGGCGGAATGGGAAGACGGTCTCGCTGGCGCCTGCGGCGTGCACATACTGGAGGGGCGGCCGCACGACCGCCAGGTGAGAGAGGAGACGAGTCGCGGTGAAGAGGCTCAACTGCCCCTGTGGTGAGCACATCGAGGGCGTCGACGAGGACGACCTGGTCCGCAAGACCCAGGAACATCTTGCCGAGCAGCATCCCAGCCACGAATACAGCCGAGAGGAGATCCTCTTCCTCGCCTACTGACACCGCGATCTCGGGCGCGACCCGCTTCGCGAGATTCACCGACGCGGCCAGTAGTCTCCCGGGAGCCGCTCGATCGCTGGCACGTCGGCGCCGCACCGCCTGTCGCGTGGCCACGCCTCATCCGCCCGGGATCGACGAGGTCCGCCCAGCGTTGCACACGCAGCTCGTGGTGCCGAACAACGCAGATCCCCACGATCACGCTCGGCCCTGTCGCGAAACATGCGAGCGGACGAAGGACGCACCATCAAAATCCCGTGCCGAAACCGATCGGCCGATTCGGAGTGCCTATTGGACATGACCGGCCGGTCATAGCCACAATCGTGACGAAATCTGTCGGCAGGGAATCTCTTGAAGATCTGCAGGTGTCAACGACCCGGCGGGGGAGGGCACCGGTGCCCGCCGTCACCATTCGTACCGCAGGATCGGACTGCGTCGGTGACGCCACGCACGCGTAGACAGGGAGTTGACGAGATGGCCACCGTCCCGGCCTCACGCTCTGCCAGCGAGCGGCGCTCGCCGCTGCTGGCGGCCTTCGACGCCGCGCGCCAGGTCGATCCCTACTCCACCTACCGAGCCATCCGCGAGGCCGACCCGTTGGCCGGGCATGACCTGGCGGGCCACCGGGTGACCCTGGTCACCCGGCACGGCGACACCGCCGCCGTGCTCCAGGACCCCGCCTTCGGGCACGGCTACAAGGAGAACATCAGCCCCTTCCGTCCCGACGGTGACGCCGACGACGGGCTGGAGTCGCTCCTGCGATCCGATCCGCCAGATCACACGCGGCTACGTCGACTGGTCAGCAGGACGTTCACGCCCGGCACTCTCGTCGAGCTTGCCCCCGACATCACTTCCTTCGTCGCCGGGCTGCTGGATGCGGCGCTGGAGGCTGGTGAGATCGACGCGATCAGGGCACTGGCCCGGCCCGTGCCGACCCGCATGATATGCCGACTGCTCGGCGTTCCGGCCGCGGACGAAAAAATATTCGGCGAGTGGTCGGAGACGCTGATTCGCGGCATCGACCCGGATTTTCTGCTGACTCCCGACGAAATCACCGAGCGCCGCCGGGCGGCGCGGGAGCTGGACGCCTATTTCCGGGACCTCATCGCGCGCGTCCGGGTCAGGCCGGGCACCGATCTCGTCAGCCAGCTCGTCGCGATCCACCTCGGGGAGGATGCGCTGACCGAAAGCGAGGTCCTCGCGCTCTGCGCCGTGTTGTTGGTGGCCGGGCATGAGACGACGGTCAACCTCATCGGCGGCGGGGTTCTCGCCCTCGTGCAGCACCCCGACCAGCTGGCACTTCTGCGCGCGGACCCCGGCCTCATCCCCGCCGCGGTCGAGGAGATGCTGCGGCACGACTCTCCGGTGCAGTTCATCCCGCGGACGGCGTTGCGCGACACCGAGGTCGGTGGACGACAGTTCCGCCGCGGTGAGGGCGCTCTGCTGCTCGTCGGCTCGGCGAACCGAGATCCGGACGCCTTCGACGAGCCGGACCGTTTCCTGGTCGCCCGCTACGCGGGATCCACTCCGGCCGCGCGCCACTTCGCGTTCGGGACGGGTGTCCACTACTGCCTCGGCGCCCCCCTGGCCCGGATGGAGGCGGAGATCATCTTCCGTCTGCTTCTCGAGCGCACCAGCGAGCTCGCTCTGATCGGGAGTACGCCGACATACCGAAACCAGAGCATCATCCGCGGGCTGCAGACGCTCCCCCTGCGGCTCGCCGCCTGACCGCGAGGAAGTGAACGACGGGGCCTCGTCCGGAGTGGCCGGATCGCGGTCCGGTACCGCTCCGCGAGATCCTGCGTCTCGTCACCGGTGCCCGCAGACCTCAGAAAGAAGAGGTACTCAGGTGTACGAGTACACCTCCAGCTGGAACAGGTAGCCGGCGGCGGCATGTCCCCATCCCGGATTCCCTGGGCAGACGCCGCGATTCGGCTGGTATCCATCGAAATAGAGCGAGCTGCATTTGAAACAGAAGCGCCATGCGCTCTGAAAGTCCCGCGGAACTGGGTTCCGGTCGTGCCAGAGAAGGTTCTGCGGGTAGACGCCGGTGTGCGGCCCGCTGCCGCGCCCGGCGCAGACACCTGGAAAGTCGTGGTAGTAGAGAAGGCCACAGGACGAGCACTGCCGCCAGTCGCTCTGCTGGTACGCCGTCTCGCCGGCGTGGTGGTCGGTGCTGTTGGTGAAGGGTATCCTGAAGGTCCAGCCCTGTATCACGTGAAGGCCGCCCGCGGGGCATCGGTTGTGGACCTGCCGCAGGTTCCGGACCAGGCCGAAGCACTTGTTGCAGAAGCGCCAGTCGGGGTGCCATATCCCTGACGCCTCGGCAGGTGAGGACAGCGCGGCCGTTGCCGTGACGGCCGCCAACCCCAGTCCGGCCACCAGAAGGGTCCGCCTTGGCATGCCGGGTGATGGCTCGTCCACCGTCATTGTGCGTCCCCCTCGAACTCGTGCACGCACCGCCGTGGATGGCAGTGCGGCCACTATCGTCGGCTCGACCTCGACCGCCGGGAAGCTGACGGGTTTGTGACAGGACCAGCGCGTGCGGTCGGCGCGATCTCGAGCAGCCGGGGGCCGGCTGCCAGAGGCGGGGACGGTGACCCTCGGCCCGAGACGCCGCAACTCCAGCCCGTGGAGAAGAACCTGGCGTGCGGTCGTCGGGTGTCGGACAGGGCGCGCGGTAGCGGGCCGCGGGCGGCTTACATTCCGCGGGTCGGGTCACGTGTCGACTCGGCGGGACCTGGCCGGGAGGCGGACGTGTGGGCAGGCAGAACGGGTCGGCGAGAGACAGGCCTGCGCCGGTGGGCGGCCGTCTTCGTGACAGCGTCGGTCACGGTGCTTGCAGGCTGTGCCAGCGAGGGGCGGCCTGGCGGGCAGGCGGCTGCGACGACGCCGCCGATGGTTTCCACCGCCATGACGGTCCCGGCCGCGACGACGGTCCCGGCCGCGACGAGGGTGCCGGCTGCGACGAGGGCGCCGGCCGCGGGGACGGCTTCGGCCGCGGGGACAGGCGCCGGGGCGGGAAGTTCGGGGGCGGCCGGCGCGCGCGGCGGCCCGGTGACGCGGCTGGTCAACCTGGCTCCGGTCGGGCGCAGCGGACAACCGGCGAGGGGCTGGACCGTCGACGGGCACGATGATGATCCGGACGCGCCGATCGACTGCGGCGACACCAGTCGGGCGGACCCGTCGCCCGCCGCCGTCAGCGGCGACATCTACTACTGTTCGCCCAGCGCCGCCGGCGCCGATGCCTGCTGGCCGACACCCCAGGCCCGCCGGATGCTCTGCCTGCGCGACCCCTACTCGGCCACGCTCGCCGCGCTCACGGCCCAGTCGCTCGTCGCCCGGGTCTCCCCGCCCAGGAACCCCGTCCCGCTCGGCCTGGATCTGGCCAACGGGGACCGCTGCCGGCTGCGCGACGGCGGCGCCTGGGGATCCCCGCAGAACCATCCGGACTATGTCGGCTACTACTCCTGCGGCCCGCGCGACATCGTGTGGGCGCCGCAGAACTCGCCCACCGGCGGCATCGACAGGACCAGCAGGCGCTGGACCGTTCTGGTCGGAGACGTCACGGGCCCCCTGGCCACCGTCCCCGTCACGACGGCCGACTTCGTCGCCACCGCCCCCTGAACTACCGCGGGGCCGGACCCACTCCGCGGCACGTCGTTCAGCGGTCGTGATGCGAATTCATGATCGGCTGTGGGAGTCGGTGGCGATGGCGGGTGTGGCCACGGGCGGGGCGGCGGATCGACGCCGTCGTTCCGGGGCGGTGGTGGCGATGAGGGCGAGCGCTACCGCGGCCAGCACGGCGGCCGTGGCCGGGATCGTGGCCGCCCCGGCCGCGTCGAGGGTCACGCCACCGAGCGCGGCGCCGAGGGCGCTGCCGAGGTAGATCGCCGAGCCGTTGAGACCGAGGGCGACGGTGGCGACGTCCGGGGCGAGGACGAAGAGCCGGTGCTGCTGCGGTGTGATCGACAGTCCCTGGAAGGCGCCGACGGCGACGAGGACGACCAGCGCCGCTGCGTACTCCTCGCGCGCCGGCACCAGCACGGCGAACGACGCGGCGAGCCCGGCGACGGCGACGAGCAGCACTCCCAGCGCGCCGCGACCGTCGACCAGGCGTCCCACCAGCCGGTTGCCGGTCAGGCTGCCCAGCCCGAACGCGAGCAGGATCACCACGAGCCGGCCGTCCGTGCCGTCCATGCCCAGGACGACCGGAAGGTACGAGATCAGCAGGAACGGCGGCGTGACCACCGCGACCGTCGCGAGCAGAACCATGAGCACCGGCGGCCGGGTCAGCACGCCCAGCCGGGCGCGCATGCTCGTCGGCGGGACGTGGGCCCGGGGCAGCAGGGGCACGCAGAGCGCGGTGAGCGCCGCGAGCACCGTGATGACCCACAGCACCGCTCGCCAGCCGAACCACTGCCCGGCCAGGACGCCGAAGGGAACCCCGAGCACCGTCGAGAGCGAGGTCCCCGCGGTGACGGCGGCCAGCGCGCGCCCGCGCCGTGCGCCGCCGGCGAGCATGCCGGCCATGACGTAGGCGTTGGACTGGAACGCGGCGGCACCGAGGGCCGCGGCGGCCCGCCCGGCGGCCATCACGGCGTACGAGGGGGCCAGGGCCTGGCCGGCCATCCCGAGCAGAAACAGCGCCAGCCCGCCGCCGAGCAGCAGGCGCCGGTCCCAGCGGCCGGTGAGGGCCGCGAGCACCGGCGAGCCGACCGCGTAGGTGACGGAGAAGATCGTGGTGAGCTGGCCGGCGGTGGACACGCGCACGGACAGGTCGTCGGCGATGGCGGGCAGCAGGCCGGCGAGCACGAACCCGTCGACGCCGAGCGTGAACGTGCCGGCCGCCAGCACCCCGAGCTGCCAGCCGCGCAGTCCGTCCTTGCTCCGGGGCTCGTCGTCCTCGGGTTCGTCGTTCCCGGGCTCGTCGCTCCCGGGCTCTTTATTCGATCCTTGTCGAACCGTCACAAGGTGAGGCTAGGGGTACGTTCGATGGGTGTCAAAGCATCGGGATCGGCGAAGCGACCGGTCGGGCGGTCGGCGAGGTGGCTGGCGAACCGACCGGCTGGGTGACCGGCCGACTGGTCGGCCGAGAGGCTGAAGCGGGCAGCCTGCGGTGTCTCGACAGCTCCCTCAGCCAAGCCGTGACTCGATCAACCTGATCACGGTCCTTGCCGCCCTGGCCGACCCGGTCCGGCTCGCGCTGATGCAGGCGATGTACTCCCGGACCGGCCCGGTCGACTGCGCCGTGATCGCCCAGGGGGTCGAGGTCGGCGCCCCGACCGTCTCCCACCACTACCGCGTGCTGCGCGATGCCGGCCTGACCACGACCACCGTCGAGGGCCGCCGCCGCGTCATCACCATCCGCCACGAGGACCTGGAAGCACGCTTCCCCGGCCTCCTCGCCGCCGTCCTCACCCCGGCCGCGAAGATCTAGGGTCGGCGGGCCGGTACCTGGCGGGCGGCCTCGATGATCCGGGTGAGCGCGCCGTGCAGCTCCTGGAGATCGGCGACCTCGACACCCAGCCGATCGACGACGGCGTGGGGGATCTTCAGGGCCTCCTGCCGCAACGCGCTGCCGGCCGGGGTGAGTTCGAGCGTCAGCAGGCGCTCGTCGGTGGCGGCCCGGCGCCGGGACAGGTAGCCCGCCGACTCCAGCCGCTTGAGCAGCGGCGAGAGCGTGGCCGAGTCCAGCAGCAGGGCGGCGCCGAGGTCCTTCACCGAGCGCGGTGAGCGTTCCCAGAGGGCCAGCATCACCAGGTACTGGGGATGGGTGAGACCGAGGGGCTCCAGCAGCGGCCGGTACACCCCGATCACCAGCCGGGACGCGACGGACAGGGCGAAGCACACCTGCCGGTCCAGCGCGAGGGGGTCCTCCCCGAGGTCCTCGCCGATGCTTGCGTCGTCCTCGATCACGGGCCGGTCCCTCCCTTCGTGGCGTGCGTCATGGTCCAGGATACCTGGCACGCCGACGAAGCGATCGCGTACGATTCTTATGCGCACGAACTAATTGGGTGCCAAGCTTCGGCCCGCGACGCGACACCCGCGGCGCCGACGAGGGAGGGCGACGGATGAAGGTTCAGGGGAGCACCACCGTCGGCAGCGCAGCCGGAGCGGACGAGACGGGCACGGTGGGCGGGCTGGGCACGGCGAGTGGCGTGGGGGACCGGCCCAGCCGCTTCTACCGTTTCCTGTTGAGCGTCATGGGGCCGGCGCAGCTCGGTTCGCTCGACGCGCCGCCGCGCCCGGCGCCGGCGCGGGTGGACATCTGCCGCAGCTGCGGGCAGCCCCGGGACGCCCACGAACTCGAGCGGCTCGCCGACCACACCGCCTCGCGCTGCCCCGCGGGACCGGCGCAGTCCTAGCGCGGCCGCCGCGCCGGTGCACCAGGACGACGGCGGCAAGGGCATGCCGATGATGTCCTCGATCTCGGCGAAGGTGCAGGGGGGACGATCCGCGGTCTGGGCACGGAGCCAGGCCCACAACGCGCCGTACTTCCCGGGATGGGTATTCGTCGCCGCCTGCGACGTGCCCGCGTCGTCGCCGACGGTGGCCGGCCGCCAGACGGTGCCTGGTCGGCAGTGTCCGGTGTCATGACCGGTGCCTGGGGCTCGTGGGCGGGAGCCGGTACACGTCCTGCTCGGACCAGACGAGGATCCGCGGGCCGGGCCGGTCGATGAAGGTCTCCGCGAATCGGCGGGTTGCCGCCACCTTCTCGCCGTCTCCGAGGAGGACGATGACTCCGAGCCCGGCGCCAAGATCAGCGAGGTTCAGGTAATCGCCCTTGATGTACTTGCGCGTCCGGTGGCCCGACTCCACCTCGAAGCCGACCACTGGCAGCGGACGTTCGAATCTCGGTATCGCGCAGCCCTGGGCTGCAAGCCAGACGACGTCGAGCCGGCCGCCCGGAACCGGATATTCGCGGGCCACATCGAAACCCAGCCGCGCGCCATGCACGCACAGGATTTCGATGACTCTGCGTCCACGTTCGCTTGCTGTCTCCTCCGGTCGGGCCGCGGGGTACTCCTGGGTATCTCGGTTGGACGTCGTTGGCGCGTCGGCACGCGCAGGACGGTGATCACGGTGGGGGCACCGCGGCCGACGGTTCCGCGGAACCGCGCCGGCGCCGCCGGCGGCCAGCCCGACGTCACCGACGACCCCGACGTCAGGGCGACCCCGACGCCCACGACCACACCGTCCCACGGCCATGCCTCGACGATCCGGAGTCAGGTGGCACCATCACGCCGCCTGATCACAACCACATACGCGACCTAGCCCGACGCCATCGGCCACACCAGCGACTTGTGCTGCAGGAACTCGGACAGCCCCCACTTGCCCCATTCGCGGCCGATCCCGCTGGCCTTGTAGCCGCCGAAGGGTCCGTGCGGGCTCAGTCCGCCGGTGCCGCCGTTGAGGGACACCATGCCTGCGCGGATCCGGCCCCCGATGCGGTAGGCCCGCGTCGGGTCACCTGACCAGACTCCGCCGCCGAGTCCGAAGTCGCTGTCGTTCGCCAGCCGGACAGCCTCGTCGTCGTCCCGGAACGGGATGACGACGGTGACCGGCCCGAAGAACTCGCGTTGCGCGATCGTCATCGAGTTCTCGACCCCGACGAACACGGTCGGTTCGACGAAGAAGCCCTTCGGCAGGTGGGTCGGGCGGCCGCCGCCGTAGGCGAGCTGCGCTCCTTCGTCGAGGCCGGCGCGGATGAGCGTCTCCACCTTGTCCCGCTGGGCGGCGCTGATGAGCGGGCCCATGGTCACCGTCGGGTCGGCCGGGTCGCCGATTCTGACATGGTCCATGGCCTTCTTCAGACCCGCGACGAGGTCGTCGTGGATCGATTCGTGCACGAGGGTCCGGGTCAGCATCGAACAGCCCTGACCGCAGTTCACCGTGAAGTTCATGACGACGTCGGGAATCACCTTGGTCAGGTCGGCGTCTTCGCAGACGATGTTCGCCGACTTGCCGCCCAGCTCGAGCACGACCTTCTTGAGCGTGTCCGCCGCCTGTTTCACGATCTTGCGACCGACCGTGTCGGAGCCGGTGAAACTGACGATGTCCACCGCCGGGTGCGAGGTGAGCAGTTCACCGGCCGCCGGCGTGCCGGTGACGACGTTGAACACTCCCGGCGGCAGGCCCGCCTCCTCGGCGATCTCCGCGACCAGGAACGCCGACAGGGGAGTGTGGGGCGACGGCATGAGCACGGTCGTGCACCCGGCGGCCAACGCCGGTGCGAGCTTGAAGGCGGCCAGGAAGAACGGCGCGTTGTACGGCGTGATGATCGAAGCCACGCCGTAGGGCTCGCGGCGCACGACGCCCTGGCCGACGCCGAGCGGGGTCTCGTAGGGCAGCATGGGTTCGTCGAACTCGAACGAGAGCAGCACCCGCTCGGCCATGTCCTCGAAGTGCTCGATCGGCACGTCGACGAAGACCGACTCGGCCAGCATCCGAGCTCGACCCACCTCGGCGACGTCGAGGTCGACGAGCTCGGCCTGACGTCGCCGCATGACCTCGGCCATCCGCATCAGTACGCGGGACCGTTCGGACGGCTTCATTCCGGGCCAAGGGCCGTCGTCGAAGGCCTCGCGCGCGGCCATGATCGCCCGGGTGACGTCTTCCGCGGACGCCTGTGGCACCACCCCCAGTGGTTGTTCGGTCGCGGGGTTGATCGCGGTCAGAGTCTCGGTGGAGTCGCTGCCCACCCAGCGGCCGCCGACGTATAACTGCTCACGGATGACCATGGTTACGGCGCACCCTTCTGAGATGTCGCCGCTCTCGGAACGGGGGCAGCGAGGTGTGTCCATCGTCACGGCACCCCGATCCGCAGTCAAAGGTCTGCTCAGTAACCTGACCAGACGTTCAGCTCCGTGGACGGACGAGTGAGGACTGGGCCGGGAGCACGTGGTCGCCGACCTTGTCGGTCGAGAGGTCGAGGGAGCAGATGTAGGCATCGTGCGTCTGGCACCGGAGCATGTCCGGTCGCTCGTACTCCTGGTGGCAGACGTGGCAGCTGAGGGTCTCGCCCGAGGGGTTGCCGTGCTCGTCGTACATCGGCAGGTCGATGCCGTCGTCCGTGCGGCGCAGGTAGTACCGGCCTTTCGTGGCCACGGCCAGGATCGGCGGCAGGACGAGCGCGAGCACGATCGCCACGAGCGGGGAATAGGGCTTGAGGCCGGAGCCGAGGCCCCCGTAGAAGTCGATGATCGAGATGCCGGCCGACAGCACCATCGACCCGAAGCCGACCGGGTTGACGGCGTAGAGCATGCCGCGGCGGAACTCGGGCTGCAGCGGAGAGAGCTTGAGCAGATACTTGTTGAACGTGATGTCGGAGGCGACGACGACGATCCAGGCCATGCCGCAGTTGGCGTAGAACGCGAGAATCGTGTTCAGGAAGCTGAACATGTCGGCCTCCATCAGGATCAGCGCCACGGCCAGATTGAAGCCGAGGAAGACCAGCCGACCGGGATAGGTCTTGGTGATTCGCGTGAAGGAGTTGGTCCAGGCCAGCGAGCCGGAGTAGGCGTTGGTGACATTGATCTTGACCTGGCTGATCACGACGAGCGCGACGGCGAGGGCCAGTGCGGCCCAGTGCGGCAGGATGTCCTGGTAGATCTCCAGGAACTGGTGCACCGGCTGGTTGGCCACGCCTGCGCCGTCCGCGACGTTCGCGATGATGTAGACGGCGAGGAACATGCCGATGATCTGCTTGATGGCGCCGAAGACGACCCAGCCCGGGCCGGCCAGCACCATCGCGGTCCACCAGCGGCGCGAGTTCTCCGGTGTGCGCGGCGGCATGAAGCGCAGGTAGTCGGTCTGCTCGGCGATCTGGGCGATCAGCGACAGGCAGACGCCGGCGGCCAGGAAGACCGAGCCGAGGTTGAAGCCGCCCTTGCCGTCCTGCCCGCCGTAGTCGAAGAACCCACTGATCGAGTCGGGATGGCTGATCAACAGGTAGGCGAACGGCAGCACCATCAGCACCAGCCACAGCGGTGTGGTCCAGAGCTGCAGCGTGGAGAGCAGTTTCATGCCGTAGACCACGAGCGGGAAGATGATGATCGTGGAGGTCGCGTAGCCAAGCCACAGCGGGATGTGCAGGCCCAGTTTCAGGCCCTGGGCCATGATCGAGCCTTCGAGGGCGAAGAAGATGAACGTGAAGGATGCGAAGATCACGTTCGAGACGACCGAGCCGTAGTAGCCGAATCCGCTGCCTCGGGTGATCAGGTCGAGGTCCAGGTTGTAGCGGGCGGCGTAGTAGGCCAGGGGGAAACCGGTCAGGAAGATCACGACGGCGAAGACGCCGATGCCCCACAGGGCATTCGTCGTTCCGTAGGAGATGCCGATGTTGGCCCCGATGGCGAAGTCCGCGAGGTAGGCGATGCCGCCGAGGGCCGAGATCGCGACCATGCCGGTGCCCCAACGCCGGTAGCTGCGCGGCGCGAACCGGAGCGTGTAGTCCTCCAGGGTCTCCTTCGCGGACCCGGTGTCGTCGAGGTGGTGGGTTGCGGGTTCGTGCGGGGGACTGACGGTGCTCATCGCAGGCTGGCCTTTCAGCGGGCGCGGGTCCGAGGACACGGACGAACGGGCGACGGGAGCGACGCTGACCCCTGCCGACCAGCCAACATCCGGCCGCTAAGCAAGTGTTAAGCAACGGCCAAGCGGCCCCGCCACCGCCGGGCGCGGGCGGTCTCGGCGGGGCTCGGGCGGCCTCGGCGGGGCTCGGGCGGTCTCAGCGGGGCTCGGGCGGCCTCAGTCGAGCGCGCGCAGGGCGCGGGCCACGCGTTCGTGTTCGGCGACGATCTTCCGCACCAGCGGGCCCACCTCGCCGGCGGCACCGGTGTGGGTCTCGACCTGCTGGCACAACCGGGCCAGGTCGGTGGCCCCGAAGGTGGCGCCGAGGCCCTTCAGCGTGTGCGCGGCGCGGTGCGCCGAGTCGGGGTCGCAGCCGGTCGCGGACAGCGTGTCCACCAGCACCGACGTGTCGGTGAGGAAGTCGGTGATCAGGCCGGACAGGGCCGCGGCGTTCCCACCGAGAAGCTCACGCAGCCGCTCGAGCGCGCCCGGGTCCAGCACGGGCCGGCCCCCCGGCGGCCGGGCCCGAGCCAGCGCGGCGACGAGGTCGGGGGTCACCAGCGGCTTGGTGACGTAGTCGTCCATGCCGGCCGCCAGGCAGGCCTCCCGCGCGCCGGCCTGTGCGTTGGCGGTGAGCGCGATGATCCAGGGTCCGCGGCCGTCACAGAGAGCCCGGATCCGGCAGGTGGCCTCCAGGCCGTCGACGTCGGGCATCTGGACGTCCATGAGCACGACGTCGTAGCGCCCGCGCTGGACCGCGGCCACCGCCTCGGCGCCGCTGCTCACCAGGTCGGCACGGTGGCCGAGGCCGTGGAGCTGACGGAGCACGAGTCGCTGGTTCACGGCCTGATCGTCGGCCACCAGCAGCCGCAGGGCCGCGGTGGTCCTTGCGCGCGGCAGCGGGGCCGGGTGGAGCGGCAGCGGGGCCGGGTGGATCGGTCGGTCCGGGTGGTGCGGTACCACCGTCGCCGCCGCGGCGAGCACGGTGACGGTCATGGTGGTGCCGGCTCCGGGCGGGGAGGCGGCGGTGATCGTCCCGCCCATGAGGGTGCACAGCCGGCGACAGATCGCCAGGCCCAGCCCGGTCCCGCCGTAGCGCCGCGAGGTGGAGGTGTCGACCTGGGTGAACGCCTCGAAGATCGACTCAAGATGGCCGGCCGGGATGCCGATGCCGGTGTCGCGCACCAGGAAGCGCCACGCGTACGTGCCGTCGGTGCCGCCCAGCCCTTCGGCGCCGCGCGGCGCCGCCCCGACGGTGACGGTCACCTCGCCTCGTTCGGTGAACTTCACCGCGTTGCTCAGCAGGTTGAGCAGGATCTGGCGGACCCGCGTGGGGTCGCCGACCATGGCCTGCGGGGTGCCGGGTTCGAGGGTGCAGGCCAGAGCGATGTCCTTGGCCGCGGCATCGGCCGAGACGAGATCGAGGGCGGCCTGCACGCAGGCGGCGACGTCGAACGGAACCTGTTCCAGGCTGAGGCGGCCGGCCTCGATCTTGGAGAAGTCGAGGATGTCGTTGATCAGCAGGAGCAGGGCGTGGGCGCTGTCGTGGACGACCTCGGTGAGGTGGCGCTGGTCGGCGTCCAGACGGCTGTCCAGCAGCAGCCCCGACATGCCGATGACCGCGTTCATCGGGGTCCGGATCTCGTGGCTGATGGTGGCCAGGAAGGCGCTCTTGGCGGCGTTGGCGCTCTGGGCGGTGGAAGCGGCGTCGCGCAGGGCGTCGGCGGTGCGGAACAACCGTTCGGTCATCTCGTTGAAGCGCCTGGCCAGGGTGCGCAGCTCGCCGACTCCGGCGACCCGCGCCCGGACGTCGGGCGCCCCGGCGGCGATGCGGGCGGTGGCGGCGTCGAGTTCCGCGACCGGGCGGAGCACCGCCCGGCGGGTCACGGCGGCGAACACCGCCATCCCCGCGAGCAGCAGCAGCGCCGCCGCGATCGCGGCCGCCGACCAGGCCCGGGCCCGGTCGGTCGCCCGCGCGGTCTCCCGGGCCGTGCGGGTGTCGACGAGCGTGAGCACCTGGCCGATCGGCCGCATGATCTCGTCCTTGGCCCGCAGGTAGGACGCGTCGAACAGGATGTCCGTGGCCCGCTGGCGGTTGGCCGCACCCCCGTGGACGGCCAGGGTGAACGCCTGCTCCTCGACGGTGGCCAGGGCGTCCGACCGCGCCTTGGCCGTGGCGAGCAGGTCCAGCTCCGGGCGGGTGAACCGGGCCTGTGCGGCCAGCGTGGCGAAGGCGACCGGGGGACCGGACGGCGAGGGCCGCCGGCCGGTGTCGGTCACGACGTCCCAGTAGATGTTGCCGTAGTTCTGCGGTCTCGGCGCCGTGCCGTCGCGGATCTCCAGGATCTCCTGGAACCAGGCGCGGTAGCGCGGCTGACCGGTGACCACGTACGTCCGCGCCATCCGGGTCAGGTCGTCGGAGGTCTGCCGCAGTTCGTAGGCCAGGCGCAGCGACTGCGACCGCCGGGCCTCGGCCGAGGCCGCCTGCCGCGTGCTGCTCTCGGCCTTCAGACTGACCAGCAGCAGCGCGGCCAGCAGGACCACGCCGATGCCGACACCGCTACGGACCAGGCCGCGCAGCGACATCGGCGCGGAGGTCGTCGGCGCGGAGGTCGTCGGCGCGGAGGTCATCGGTGTTCGGGTGCGGTGCCGGTCCGAGCCCGGGAGACCTCGGCGCGCAGCGTGGCGATCTCGGTGCGCAGGGCGGACTCCCGCTCGGCGGTCGAGCGTCTGGCCTGGAGGGAGGCGCGCAGCCGGGCCCGCAGCATCGTCGAGCTGTACGGCTTCGGCAGGTAGTCGATCGCGCCCAGCTCGATGCAGCGCACCACGCTCTCCAGTTCCGGCACCGCCGACACCATGATCACACCGACGGCGGCCAGGGCGGGATCCGCCTTGATCTCGGCCAGGGTCGCGTAGCCGTCCAGCACCGGCATGAGCAGATCCAGCAGGACGATGTCGAATCCGCGCGTACCGTCATCGGCGGCCCGCAGGACCTCGAGCGCCTGGTGGCCGTTCTCGGCCGTCTCCACCTCGTGGCCGAGCTCGGTCACCGCGGCGGCCAGGAGCGTGCGATTGACGGCGGTGTCGTCGACCACGAGCACCCTGCCCGGCCGATCCGCGGACGGTGCCCGGTGGTCCGGTGTCGTCCTCCGGCGGCCCGGCGTCGCCGCCTGGGCCGCCGTGGCGGGCACGCTCGGCGGTGCGGGCGCGGGCGCGAGCGGCTGCCAGGCCAGGCCGGGGTCCTGCCGCAGCACCGCCTGTTCCAGTTCGCGCAGCCGCACGCCCGGCTCGAGCCCCAGCTCGTCACGCAGCACCCGGCGGGTCTCGCGATAGGTGGCCAGCGCGTCCACCTGCCGCCCGCACCGGTACAGCCCCAGCATCAGCTGTGCCCGCAGCCGCTCGCGCAGCGGGTGGCTGCGCACCCGCTGTTCCAGCTCGGCGACGAGAGCGGCGTGCCGGCCCAGGGCGAGTTCGGCGTCGATCCGGTCCTCGGCCGCGCCGAGGTGCAGTTCGGTCAGCCGGGCCGCCGCCGCCCCGACGAACGGGGTGACCGGGACGTCGGCCAGTGCCGGCCCGCGCAGCATCCCCTCGGCGCGCAGCAGCACCCGCGCCGCCCGCTCGGGATCCCCGGCGTCGAGGGCCGCCCGGCCGCGCACGACCAGGTCGGCGAAGGCATGCGCGTCCACGGCGTCGGGGGAGACGTCGAGCAGGTAGCCAGGCGACGCCGTGACCAGGACGGTCGCCGCCTCGCCACGGCAACGGCCGGGTTCGAGTGCCCGGCGCAGCTGGGAGACGAAGACCTGCACCGTGGCCGCCGCCCGGGCCGGGGGCTGCTGCGGCCACAGGTCGTCGATGAGCTGATCGACCGACACCACGCGGCGGACGCGGAGCAGCAGCGAGGCCAGGACAGCGCGATGCTTGGGCCCGCCGAGGTCCACCGGCTGACCGTCCCGGTACACCTCGACGCGGCCGAGCAGCCGGAACTCGAGGCCCACCATCGCTCGATCGTCACAAACCGGTATTCACAACACGTAAGTGACAGATTACGTTCACATGGCGCGCCCGTCGTGGCGTGCGCTGGCGTCTTTCGAGTGAGCCTGTCGGTAATCACATGGTGGTTGTTGGTGATGGGCCGGGTTCTGTCGTCGGGATCGAGTTCATCGCAACAACGCGGCCGGGTCGCCGTGGCAGACGAAGGCTCCCCACAGGTAGGGGTCTGGGAACCTGTCGCGGACCCCGGTCTGGGCGTCCCGTAGTGCGACGGGAACTGGGGCGCCGTCAAGAAGTCGCTGGTAGAAGGTGGTCATCAGGTCCGCGGTCGCGCTGTCCGCGACGCGCCACAGGCTGGTCACGACGGCTCGGGCACCGGCGGCGGCGAACGCCCATCGCAGCCCCACGACGCCTTCTTCCCGCCGGTTCGCCCCAAGGCCCGTCTCGCAGGCGGACAGGACCACGAGTCGGGTGTGCCGAAGGTCGAGCGCGCAGACGTCGTCGGCGGTGAGCATCCCGTCGATGGCGCTGGGAGGAGTCGCACCACCGGACAGCCACGTGTTGATGCCGGCCAGCGCGAGCGCCGAGCGTAGCAGCGGATCGGTGCCGGTTGCCGGCAGGCCGGCGGGTGTCTCGGCGGCGGCCGGAAACTCCCCGGCAAGCGGAAAGACGCCTTCGCCGGGAACGTCGAGGACGTAAAACGTCTCGTAGTGGCTCGTGTCGGCGCTGGTCGGTTCCGGCAGAAACAGACCGTGGGTGGCCAGATGAAGCACGAGGGGCGAGCGGACGTCGGCCACGAAGCCCTTCAGCGCGTCGGTACCCAGCAGCGGTGCGACGGCCAGCAGGTCGGCTATCGCCTGCCCCTCCGACCGGGTCGACGGCAGTGCAGGGAAATACGGCGTGCCCTGGTCGCCAGCAGAACCTGGACGGGGACGGGACGAAGCGAGGTCGTAGTCGGGGTCGGCGAGCACGAGGGACGGTCCGCTGGTCCCGGGTCTCGACGGTCCCCAGGTCAGGACGTCACGTGGCGACGCCAGGTAGCTGATGGTGAATTCGTCGATCAATCGCCGTCCCCCTGCGGTCGGCAGTATCTGTAGTGGTAGCTGGGTCAGGTCGCCGTCCGCGACGACCAGGAGGGTGCTGCCCGCGCCGTTCAGGTGCAGGCGGATCGGGTCGACCAGCGCCCGGCAGAGGGCCAGGGCATGCGTCTCGCGCGCGACGGCGCGACGGAAGGCCTGGTCGGGTGCCTCGGCCGGCAGCCGGCCGGAGTCGAGCAGGCTACGCAAACCCGCGACGTGCTCGTCGATCGGCCCGGCAGGGCCGAGGTCCACCACCTCAAGCGGCGTCTCGGGATCGGGCACGACGACGAAGGCCAGATAGCGCATCGGATGGCTGACGTCGAACAGGTCGCCCTCCGGGGCGCGGTGCCGAGGCGGGTGACCGAGCGCTGCGTTGGCGAAGTCGACCACCGCAGTGCGGACGAAATGCACCAGAGTGGCGTCTGCCGGAAGCCGTTCGACCAGCCGATCGAGATCGACCGAGCCGAGCCGGGTGTCGCGGTCCCGCAAGGGCAGGCGGCCGGCGAGCAGTCGCTCGAGTTCCTCCCGACGCCGCCGAAGACGGTCCGCTTCGGCCGGCCCGTCGCCGGACGGCCGCCGATCCAGTTCCGTTCGCGCCAGCCGAGCCCGCACCCGCGCCAACTCGCGGAGGATTCCGGCTAGCTCCGGCGCGTCCCCGCGCAGCCCGATCTCCCGCTCGTACCGAAGGTAGGCGGCATTCAGCGCGTGGCGTCCGGCGACGAGGTCCCACAGCCGTCGCGCGAGCGCGGCGCCGATGGGACCAGGCTGGCCTGCTTCGGCCGCGGCGGAACCGTCGCCGACGTCCGACCCGACGTCCGACCCGACGTCCGACCCGACGTCCGGGTCGGCGAAGACCACGGTGAGGTAGGCCTCGACCGTGGCCCACCGCTGCGCGAGATAGACGGTCCTGGCTCGTTCGGAGTTGCTGGACAGAACGTCTTCCAGCCGCTCGTCCTCGATCGTGACGACTCGGTCCAACAGCTGCCTGGCGGCGTCTCGTTCGCCGAGCGCCGCCTGCAGGTGCGCGAGGGCAAGCAGGCTGCCCGTCGCCGTGGGCGCCATGTCGACCGCCTCACGTAGCAGCTGGTGGGCGGCGCGAGGGCTGCCGGTGACCGCCTGGCAACGGGCGAGCTGGGTGAGGTGCAGAGCACAGCCGGGATGCGTCGGCCCGTAGACGGCCCCCGCGATCCGCACCGCCGATTCGGCCAACGACATCGCGGTCCGGTGCGCGCCGATACTCAGATAGAGCGCCACCAGTGGAGCCAGGGGCTGCAGCTCGAGCGGATGGTCGTCGCCGAGGGCGGCGCGGACGATCTGAATCGCGGTCGTCAGATGTTGTGACGCGGCGAACCGGTTTCCGTTCAGAAGTTCCAGCTCGCCGAGGATCCCGAGGGCCGCGCCGTAGCGGGGGTGCTGGCTGCCCAGTTCCCGCCCGCGGCGTTCGGTGGCCGTCGTGGCGAGCTCGATCGCCTGGTCGATCTCGCCGAGCTCGGCCACGATCCGTGCCTGGCTGAGCAGCAGGGCGGTGTCGTCCTGACCGGAGCCGGACAAAGCGGCGCGGGCGAGTTCGATAAAGGATCTGGCGCGTTCGGGGTGCCCCTGACCGGTGAGGCAGACCGCGAGTTCGTTCAGCGCGTTGGCGGTCCGAGGGCTGCCGCGCCCGTGCGCCAGCTCGAGGCGGCCCAGGCAGTGCCGCACGAACGTCTCGGCCTGCGCGAAGCTGCCCTCGGCGCGCAGTGCCATGGCATACACCAGCAGCGCCTCCGCCGTGCGGAGGTCGTCCGGACCCCAGGCGTTCGCCGCGAGCTCCACAGCTTGTTCGGTCAGTGGCCGCGCCAGCGCGGACTGCCCGTTGTTGAGTAGCAGCGAGGCCAGGTTGGTGCGAGCGGTGACCCGGTTGTCCGTGCTGGAATCGCGGTGCTCGGCGAGCTGGAGGGCCTGCTCGAAATGCTGCCGAGCGCCATCGACGTCTCCCTGCCGTTGCCTGACGCCGCCGAGAGCGGTGTGAGTCTGCCCCAGCATGCTGCCGCGCAGCGCCGATGCGCGTTCGGCGAGCACGGTCAGGTGCTCGGCGGCAGCCTGGTCCTTGCCGGTCGCGGCGAGGGCCAGCGCGAGCTGAAGGCGGACGTTGTCGATGCGGGTCTCGTCCCGTTCGTCGGCAGTCGTGAGGATGTCGAGGGCATCGCGCAGGAGCTCTGGAACTCCGGTGAGGTTGCCGCGCGCAGACTGGGTCTCGGCGAGTCGGGACTGCAACGCCGCCACGTCCGGGTCGCGCCGGCCGACCGCATCCTTGGCGACGGACAGCGCGGTGTCGAGCAGTCGTTCGGCCTCGGCGAGGTCGCCGCTGTCGGTGGCTTCGCGCGCCTGTTCGGCAAGTAGGCGATAGCGCTTCCAGCCGGGCGTGAGTGCGCCCACGGCCGCGTCGTCGGTGCTGGTGGTGCTGTTGGTGCTGTCGGCGGTGGCGCTGCGGTCGGCGGCGAGCTGTTCGGCGAGTACCGCGGCGCGCGCCTCCAGACGCGGTAGCGCCGAGAGGTAGGGCACGGCCGCTGCGAGGCGAGCAGCCGCCTCCTGCCCGCGACCGTCGTCCGCGTACGCCTCTGCGAGCTCGACCAGTTCCTCGACCAGCCGGGGGTCATCGGGTCGGCAGTGCCCCCGCAGCGTCGCGAGTGCCTGCTCGTGCAGCTCGACGGACGCGGCGAAGTCACCGGTGCGGTAGTGGACGTTGGCGAGGTTGTGGCTGATCGCGAACAGCGCCGTCTGGTCGTCGGGAGTGTGCGTTCGGACGTAGGAGAGCGCGCCGGTGTACCACGCGCGCGCCTCGTCGTACCGTTCCATCCGGTAGTAGACGTCCGCGACGGCATTGAGCTGGTGCCCGCGCGGCCCGCCGGGGCGACGGCGGGCGTCGTCGACGACCTGTTGGCGCACCCGCAGCTCCGCCTCGATGTCGCCGAGCCCGAAATACGCGGCCGCGACTCTCCCGAGCACCTCGGGTATCTGCTGGTCGAGCGGGTCGTCCAACGCGGCGACGGTCGCCAGCGCCGCCGCGGCTGCCTCGAGCGCGTCGTCACGGGCGCCGACCGAGGCGTTCAGCGCGGCAAGATCGCTTTCGGTCAGCGCCTGCTCGGCGCGATCGGCGACGCCTGCGTCCAGCTGCCGCCACACGTGGAGGGAACGGGTGAGCCAGGCGCGGGCGTCGTCGGTACGGCCGGCCGCCTCGCACACCCGCGCGATGTCACGCATCGACTGCGCGACTCGCGGGTGGACGTCGCCGTGCGCGTCGCGTAGCAGCCGCAGCGACCGCTCGCACAGGTCGACGGCATCGGCTGGCGCTCCCCGGTCGAAGATCACCTCTGCGAGGCTGGTCAGCAGCCGCGCCAGCGCGTCGACTGCGTCGGCGGTCTCGAAGCGCGGGTCGTCGACGGCCTCCCGCAGCACCGACTCGGCCTCGCCGGGCAGACCGTTGCCGACCAGGACTGCAGCCAGGCCGCGGAACACGCGGGCCGCGTCGGCGGGGGCGACCGTCGCCTCGCCGTCGCGCAGGATGCCGAGCGCCTGCTCGTAGACCGTCGTCGCCTCGTCCAACCGGCCCAGCTCGGTGAGCACGGTGCCGTAGCTGGCGAGCAGACCTGGGAGCCTTGCTCTGTCACCTCGCTGCAGGACGCTGAGCGCGCGGTCGAAGGCGTCGAGAGACTCCTGCGTCGAGCCGGTCCGGTACAGCAGAACGGCGGTGTTGGCCAACTGCTGGCCGTGCTCGGCGGAGCCCTGGCCGTAGATCCGCCGCGCGAGTTCTGTCACCTCGGGTGCCAGCTCGGCGGCTGCGGTCAGCGCGCCCTCGGCTTCGAGAGCGAGCAGTCGGCGTGCCAGTCGTTGGTAGCGAGCGACCTCGGCCTGGCTGTCGCCGCCGCCGTCGCCGCCGTCGTCGTCGGCAGGCCGGCGGGCGACGCCCTGGTCTGAGCGGTCGACCTGGGCCGCAGTTGCTCCGCGACTGGGCGCCGCCGGCCTCGCGGCTGATGCCAACCGGCGTAGGTCGGCGATTCGTCGCCACGCGACGGGGGAGACCACATCAGGATGCTCCTGCGCGAGGGTCTCCATGGTCTTGAGGAAGCGTCGGGACAGCAGGAAGGGCCATTCCTTGACCAGCTCGGCCACCTGCCCGTCTGATCCGAGGTCGAGGTCGAGCAGGTGACCGACGACGTCGTTGCGCAGGTCAGGGTCGATGCGCAGAAACATCTGGTCGCGGACGTCGTCTCGGGCGGCGGCTGCGGCCGGGAGTCCGGCGCGGGCGGCGATCGACAGGTGGGTGTGGGCCTCGGCGAGCTGGTCGATCGATTCCGGGTCGGCCTGGAGGACCACGCCGAGGTTGAGATGGGCGGCTGGTTCGCCGGGGCCGAGCCGAACAGCTTCTCGCAGGTCCGCCAGCGCTTCGCGCAGGTCGCCGGAGCGCGCCCGCACCCCGCCGCGATCCGACCACAGGTACCACGCTTCGGGATCGTCGTCGATCAGGCGGTCGAGGTCCGCCAAAGCCTCGGCGACGCGGTTCTCCAGCGAATAGGCGATTGCCCGGTTGTACCTGGCGTCGGCATTACCAGGGGCGCGAACCAACACCCAGCTCAATTCGTCGACCGCGGCTGGAACCTGCCCCACCGCGAGCAACGCCAACCCTCGACCGAACCGCGCCCCGACGTCGTCGGGGTGGCTGGCGAGATGGTCGGTGTAGGCCGTGAGCGCCTCTTCCCACCGGCCCAGGCCGCGAAGCTGGTCGGCGCGCTGTGTCGTCATCCCCGTAGTTCCCCGTCCACCTGCGTGCCATGCCGTTCGTCCTGGGCGGTCGTACCGTTCACCCCCGCTGTGGGAATCGTCAGGGGTGTTGGTACGTCACCGCTGTCGTGACGTTCTGCCGCCATTGCACGCTCAGCGCGGTACTGACCGCAACCTCTTCGCCTCGATTCGCCGGCAAAGGAAGATGGACGGCCGCGATGAGATCGAAGCGGTGCAGGTCGAAGCAGACTCGCACGGCATCGGCGTAAGCGACTGCCGCCGCCACCGCGCCTCGGTAGGCCGCAGCCGAGGCGAGCAGCGGCACCGCCGCTATCAGCAACCACCACCCGGTTGTGGCGAGCAACCCGACCGCGGCGGCTGCCACGGCGGCGAAGGTGACGGTCAGCCGGGCCGCCACGTCCAAGCCGTCGCGCCGGTCGTCAACGATCGCTCGGTTCGCCGAGCCGAGCAAAGGATAGAGCCGAGGCCAGGCCACGACCGCGTCCCATCCATACTCGCGTCCGGCGGTGTCCTCCATGGACGCCAGAACATTGCCGAGCGCGGTAGCACGGACCAGATACTCCGCGCTCGGATAGTGGGTCCGCAGCCGCACGGCGACCGCCCCGGCCCGCTG
The DNA here is from genome assembly GCF_000058485.1 of Frankia alni ACN14a. NCBI lineage: Bacteria > Bacillati > Actinomycetota > Actinomycetes > Frankiales > Frankiaceae > Frankia > Frankia alni. Next base: position 4,552,397 of record NC_008278.1, on the reverse strand, counting down.
GACCTCCTCGACGGACGGTGCGGTCGCCGTTCCTGACACGGTGGGCACCGCCAACGTCGCCAACTGGCGGCGTCGGCGCACCTGGCGGCGCCGCGCGAGGTCGAGGCCCAGCCATCGGGGCCAACCGCCTTCGAGGACCCGCACCATCGACAACTGCAGCGGCGCTGCGAGTAGCGCGACGACCAGCAGCGCCATGCCGACCACCACGACCTCGCCTGCGCTGGCGTCGGTCGCGGTCTGCCAGGCCCGGTGTGCCGACGGCGGGCTGCCCGGGGCTCCTGCCCACACCAACGTCAGGACGGCCAGCGCGCCGGCAGCCGTGGGTACGTAACCCACCAGCAGCAACCGACCCGACAGCAGTGCCTGGGCCGGCCGGGCAATTTCCCCGAGCGTCACGTCGCGAGTCCCATTGCCGCGTCGCAGGCCACGCAGCGGGGCGGGCTGCCGTCGTCATGGACAACGCGAAACTCGGCCGGGTGAGCGGCATCGGTGGGGCACAGGTACCGCAGCACGACAAACCGGGTCGAGGAACCGGGAAGTGTCGCGCCGTCGCTGTCCCCGATGCCGCGCGTCGTGGTGAAGCCCGCGCCGGGTGCGCCTAATCCGAACAACAGGCGCAGGTACGACCGGGAGGTGCTGCCGATCGAACGCCCGCCGACGGCCAGCCGAATCGCTTCCAACCTGGTCTCGTGCGCGAAGATCCCGGCGACGGCAGCCAGCGCGTCGTCGAGTGTCGCGTTCGGTGCCAGCCGCAGAGTCGGGCCGTCGGTCGCCGCCTCGTGGTCGACCAGGATCTCGAAGGTGTCGAGTGGCGTACTCAAGTCTCCTCCTTCAGACACACGTCACCGCCAAGTTCTCCTCGCCGCCTACTGCCAGCCAGCGAGTCAGCGACTCGCGACGGTAGCGCCTGGGTCACTGAAAACCGCCCGCCCGACGACGAGGACTCCGCGCTGCGGAATGGCGAAATCGCGAAGGAATGCCTGGGCGGGAATCGGCCCCGGTTCGCCGAGACGTACACCGCGGACCGTCGCGGCGCTGTCGGTCACGACCCACAGGCGCAGGGGATGGGCCGCGAACTGCTGCCCGTCCGGGGCGAGGCCGGTCAGCCGTACCCGGCCCGCCCCGAGCGCGGCGCCGGCGAGCCGCGACATGGCGCCGAGCAGCGGGCGGGAACGCCAGGCGCGGTCCGGCAGGGCGGAACCCAGGGTGCTGAAGAGTCGGGTCACCGGTGTCGCCCCGACCGTCACCGTCCAGTCGAGATCGCCGTCGGCGGCGGTGACACGGAATGTCCGCGGACCAGTCCAGTCGAGGTGGATCGGGCCCTGGCGCACCTCGTCGACGGCCGAGCCGAAGTAGCGGGTGCAGGCCAGCTCGGCGGGCTGGTCCTGGTAGAAGGTCCAGCGGCCGGCGGGGTCGCGATGCCAGACCGACCGGTAGCCGGGGCCGAGCGAGGACGCCGGAAACCGGCGCAGACCCAGGACGTGCCCGGAACGGAACGGAAGGCCCATGACCCCGTAGCCCGCGAACCGGTCCTCGCCCGCCGGAGGCCGCCGATCCTGCTGAGCCACCCCGTTCGTCCGGGCTGGCCGCACGTGTGACCGGTGTTCGAGGTCGTCGACGACGTCGCGTGGCTCGCGCATGCCCGGACTCTGCCACGGCCCACGGCCGCCACCTGCGCCATGACCTCATGACGACACCGCGGCGGCGGCGGCCGCCCTCGCTGCCGCCTGGGAGTACTACCGCGAACTCGCCGACCGGGGCCCGACGTACCTTCCCGACCAGGACGTCTCCAGCTGGATCCGCTTCAACCTGACCGCCTACCATCAGCAGGCGCAGACCGTCCAGGGCCGACTCGACCGCTCCGGACGGGTAGGGGCGCACTCGCCGCCTTCGCGGAGACCACCGGTCTGGACGAGCGGGTCGTCACCGCCCGGCACGACGTGGCCATGGCCGGACGCGTCCGCCGCTCACGCTACGAACACGCCGAGGGCCTGAGCCTGCAGCAGGCGCAACGAGATCTCCGTGACCTCACCACCGCCGGAGTCCTGGAACCGGTCGGTCGGACCCGGGCCCGCTACTACACGGCAGGCCCCCGCTTCCCCCAACCGGCACTGGACATCGCCCGCACGCCCATGGTCCTGAGGAATCCCTACCCCGACTGAGGAGAGCGCGGGAACGCGGGCTGCTGCGATGATTCCCCGGGAATGCCCGACCGCGGAGGGGATGGCGCTGTGCAGGATGATGGCTCCGTGCACGATCGGTCGTTGACGATGGGGGATCACGCCTATCTGGCCTTCACCCGCCGTTTCCCCGGTGAGTTCCTCGACATCGGGGCGCTGTTGTATGTCGGCGGCCCGCCGTTGGACCTCGCCGGACTGCGGGCGCACGTCGCCGACCGGCTGCGCGGGGCGCCACGGCTGTCCGAACGACTCCATGCCGCCGCGGCGCCTGCCGCGGCGGCTGCCGGGGACCGCCGCGGTCGTGGGTCGCAGGCCACGCAGACCCTGCCCCGGTGGGCCTCGCGTGGCGACGTCGACGTGGACGACCACGTGACCGTCACCACCGTCCCGGAGGGGTCGGGCGACGACGGCGTGCGTCGCACGATCGACCGGCTCGCCACCCGGCCCGTCGACCTCGCTCGACCGCCGTGGATGCTCCACCTCCTGCGCGGGCACTGCCTTCCCGGCACCCTGGTGCTCTACCGGGCCAGTCACGTGCACCAGGACGGCGGCGCCCTCTACCGGGCGTTACAGCTGCTGTTCGGCGAGGGGGACGAGGCGGGTCTGGCCCTGCCGTCGGCGTTTCCCGCCCCCCGGGCGGGCGACTACCTGCGCCTGGCCGGTCGCAACCTGCAGGGGTTGGCGCCCACCCGGGCCCTGGCGGCCTGGGGTGGACCGTCGCGCGGCCCCGCCCGCCACACCTGGGCGACGACGGAACTCGACACGCTGCGCCGGATCGCCCGCCGGCAGGCGGTCACGGTCAACGACGTGTTTCTCGCGGCCCTCGCCGGCGCGCTGCGGCAGTGGTCGCTGCCGGAATGGGGCCGAACCCGTCGACCCATCCACGCGCTGATGCCCGTCAGCATCCGGACCAGTGCCGAGCAGGACCTGCTGTCGAACTTCACCACCGGGGTCCGCGTCCCCCTGCCCTGCGGCGAACCGGATCCCGGCCGGCGGCTCGCCCGCGTCGCCGCGCGCACGCGCCGGTTGAAGCGGGGTGGTGGCCTGGGGGTGGTCGAGCGTCATCACCTGGCCCTCGCCGAGCTGTCGCCCGGTGCCTCGCAGCGTTTCCTCGCTCACGTCGCGAGCTCGGGCTCGCGCACCCGCGAGGTCGCCCTCGTCGCCTCCAACCCGGGGAGCCTGCGCGGCCGGCTGGCCGTCGCGGGGCGGCCGGTCACCGGACTGGTCGGGCTGCCTCCGCTGTTCGTCGGCCGCCAGCACCTCACCGTGGGCCTGTTCGGCTACGGCGAGCAGGCCCGTGCCACCTTCACGGCGAGCGAGAGCGTCCCCCGCCACGAGACACTGCCGGACCTGTGGCTGGCCGAACTGGCCGAACTGGCCGACCTGGGGGAGCGCGCGGAGCTGGCCGGCTGACCGGCGCGGCCAGACGGCCGGTGATCGGCCGGCCCAGCCGTGGCGGGTGCCAGCCGAACGTCGTACCTCAGGTCCGCGGCGCCGCAGGCTCGACCGACGGGGCGATGCGGTGGGTGAGGGCGGTGTGGCGACGCCCGGCGCCCGGGGTGCGGACCGCGGCCGCGAGCGCCCTGCGGGAGCCCACCAGGACGACGAGCTTCTTGGCGCGGGTGACGCCGGTGTAGAGCAGGTTGCGTTGCAGCATCATCCAGGAGGAGGTGGTGAGGGGAAGGACGACGGCGGGGTATTCGCTGCCCTGGGAGCGGTGGATGCTGACGGCGTAGGCGTGGGCGAGTTCGTCGAGTTCGGAGAAGTCGTAGACGAGGCTCTCGTCCTCGTCGGAGAGCATGGTCAGCGTCTGGTCCTCGGTGTTGATGGCGGTGACGACGCCGACGGTGCCGTTGAACACCCCGGCCTTACCCTTGTCGTAGTTGTTGCGCAGCTGGGTGACCTTGTCGCCGACGCGGAACACCCGCCCGCCGTAGCGGCGCTCGGGTGCGCCTTCGCGGGCCGGGGTGAGGGCCTCCTGCAGGAGCAGGTTGAGGTTTCCGGCTCCGGCGGGCCCGCGGTGCATCGGCGCCAGCACCTGCACGTCGCGGCGGGGATCGAGCCCGAAACGTTGCGGGATCCGGCGGGCGACGATGTCCACCACCATCTTCGCGGTCTCCTCCGCCGGATGCAGGCCGGAGTCGTCGGCCGGCTCGCAGGTGAACCAGAAGAAGTCGCTGAAACCGGTCAGCTGCGGGGGTGTTCCGGCGTTGATCCGGTGGGCGTTGACGACGATGCCGGACTGCTGGGCCTGCCGGAAGATCCTGGTCAGCCGGACCCTGGGGATCGCGTCGGCGGCGAGCAGATCGCGCAGGATCTCCCCGGCGCCGACGGAGGGAAGCTGGTCCACGTCACCGACCAGCAGCAGATGCGCCCCCGGCGGGACCGCCTTGACCAGCTTGTTGGCCAGGATGACGTCCATCATCGAGGATTCGTCGACGACCACCAGATCGGCGTCGAGCGGGTTGTCCCGGTCGTATCTGGGGTCGCCGCCGGGTTGCAGCTCCAGCAGCCGGTGGACGGTGGAGGCCTCGTGGCCGGTGAGTTCCGCCAGCCGTTTGGCGGCCCGCCCGGTCGGCGCGACCAGCACCACGCGGGCCTTGCGGGCCCGGGCGAGTTCCACCACCGACCGGACGGTGAAGCTCTTGCCGCAGCCCGGCCCGCCGGTGAGCACCGCCACCTTGCGGGTGAGCGCGAGCCTGACCGCCTCCGCCTGCTCGTCGGCGAGGTCCTGACCGGTCCGGCCCCGCAGCCAGCCCAGCGCCCTGTCCCAGTCCACGTCCGCGAACGACGCCAACCGCTCCTCGGCGCAGGTGAGCAGCGTCAGCAGCCCGCCGGCGAGGGACGTCTCCGCGCGGTGGAACGGCACCAGGTAGACCGCCGGGACGGTGGCGTCCCCGGCGGGGACGCCTTCGCGGATCACACCCTCGTCGGCGGCGAGCTGGTCCAGGCACGGGCCGATCAGTTCCCGCTCGACCTCGAGGATCTTCGCCGCATCGGTGATCAGGTTCGGGGCGGGCAGGAAGCAGTGCCCGTCGTCGGCGGCCTGCGAGAGGGTGTACTGCAGGCCGGCCTTGATCCGTTCGGGGCTGTCGTGGGGGATACCGACCGCCTGGGCGATGGTGTCGGCGGTCCGGAACCCGATTCCCCACACGTCGGTGGCGAGCCGGTAGGGCTGTGTGCGCACGACGCCGATGGACTGGTCGCCGTACTTCTTGTAGATCTTCACCGCGAGGGAGGTGGACACCCCCACTCCCTGCAGGAACACCATCACCTCCTTGATCGCCTTCTGTTCCTCCCAGGCATCGGCGATCTTCTTGGTGCGTTTGGGTCCCAGCCCGCGGACCTCGATCAGCCGGGCCGGCTCCTCCTCGATGATCCGCAGGATGTCGGTGTCGAAATGCGCGACCATCCGCTCGGCCATCGCCGGCCCGATCCCCTTGATCAGCCCCGAGCCCAGGTAGCGGCGAATGCCCTGGATCGTCGCGGGCAGCACCGTGGTGTACGAGTGCACCTGGAACTGCCTGCCGTACCGGGGATGGCTACCCCACTGCCCGGTCAGCCGCAGACTCTCCCCGATCTGCGCACCCAGCAGTGGGCCGACCACCGTCAGCAGGTCCGGACCGGACCGCTCGGTGGCCAGCCGGGCGATGGTGTAGCCGGTCTCCTCGCTGACGAAGGTGATCCGCTCCAGCACCCCCTCCACCACCGCCTGACGCGCGGCGTCAGCAGAAGAACGGGCAGTGGTCACAGCCAGCCATTATGCGAAGTCCCCTGCACGGCAGTTCAGCACCCCACACGCTGTCCGACGCTGGGGAACCCCGAGGACCGGCATCGACGCGGCGCTACTGGGACCGGCGCCGCGGTCCCCGGTCGAGGGCCTGACCCCGGAGGTGTCGAGGGTCGACGTCGCCGTCGTGCGCGCGGGCGCGGACGATCTCGAGCGCCGGCTTCGGGACGTGCGGCTCGCCGTCAGGGCCCGCCTCCGTGCCGCGGCGACTCTGCGTGACGAGCTGCGGGCCGTGGGGGTGGCGCGGGCGAAGGCCGACGCGGCCGACGAGGCGGTCGGCACGGCCGAGGTGCGCGCGGAGAGGGCCGAGGCCACCCGCGACCTTCCGAACCAGGTGGAACGCCTCGCCGACGAGCTCCTCGCGGATGTCGTCCGCATGGTCGACAACGCGCGCGACGCCGCGGTCAGCACGGTCCGCGACCGGGAGCGGGAGCTCGGCGAGACCCGTGACCGGCAGCGCGCGGTGCTCGCGCAGGCCGACCCGGCCCCGCCCCGCCCCGCTCCCGGTACTGCGCTCACGACCGGGCCCCGGGCACGGGTGCGCCCCTCTACCTGCTCGTCGACTTCGCCGACGGCGTCAACGCCGCGGAGCGGGCCGGCCTCGAGGCGCGCTCCAGCGGCTGATCGAAGCCGAACGGGCCGCGGACCCGTCCGCGGGCTACGCGGCGCACCTGCGCAAGGCCCTCGACTACCGGGACTGGCATGCCTTCGACGTGCGGGTGACCGACGCCTTCGGACGGGAACGCCGGCTCGGCCCCCGCACCGGCCTGAGCCAGGGCGAGCAGCGCGTCGTGTCCTACCTGGTCCTGTTCGCCGCGGCGGCCGCGCACTTCACCTCGCTCGCCCAGAACGAGCCGCGGGTCCCGCGCATGATCCTGCTCGACGACGCGTTCGCGAAGGTCGACGAGCCGACCCACGCGAAGCTGCTCGAACTGCTCGTCGACCTCGATCTCGACTTCATCCTGACCAGCGAACGCCTGTGGGGTAACGCCCCGGCAGTGCCCAGCCTGCACATCTACGAGTGCCTGCGCGATCCCCTGGTCCGTGGCGTCGCCACGCTCCACTACGAGTGGAACGGCCACCGCATCCACCTGGTCGCGCCGTGACCGCGCCACGACCTGTCGCGGCCGCACCGCAAAACGCGCTGACTGCGTCGCTGCCCGCGGCGACCGCCGGCTGGCTCGGGCAGCCGGCGCTGAGCCGGCTGTGGGACTCCGCCCGCCGGCGGCTGGAGGCGAACGGACTGCAGGCCCGGGGCATCCTGCGGCTGGGCAACGTCACCGTCGAGGAACGCGAGGCGTTCGGCCAGCTGCTGGGCGGCACCGTCCCGCTGCGCGACGGTGCGGCGGCGATCCGCCTCGACCTGCTGGACGCCCGGCTTCGTGCCTCGGCCGCGGCGCGCGGCGTCGTCGGCGTGCTCACCGCGCTCGGTCAGCCGGTGCAGGACCGCGCCGGTGCCCGGCGGGCCAGCCGCGATGCCTGGGACGAGGTCTGGGTCGACGCGGGGCAGGCCGCCGGCGCGCTCAGCGACGAGGAGTGGCCCCACCGGTGGCTCAACGCCGTCCGCCAGACCGGAAGCCTGACCCGCCTTGGCCCGCAGGGCGCCTCGGACCTGCTCGCCCAGGCCGTCACGGCGTTGGCCGTGGTCGTGCGACGCGCGGGGACCGAGCAGCGGGTCGTCGGTCGCGGCGAGCTCGCCCAGCAGGTGACCGGCACCGCCCACGGGCTCGACGACGGCACCGTCCTCGCCCGGCTCGTCCTGCGTGGGATCGCGACGGCCGCCGGCGAGGATCCCGCGTCGGCCACCCGGGACGCGCCCGCCCGTCGCGCGCTGTGGCGGTCCGCAGGGGTCGTCGTCGACGAGGTGTCCTCCACGGTTCTCACCTAGGGCCTGCGGCCGGCCGGTACGGGCTGGCGGGAACGCGGCCTCGTGGAGCGGGCCGACCACGGCCAGGAGACCCATCTGACGCTGCGCGAGGTCGCCGTCGTCGAGTGGGGCACGCTCGCCGGCACGGGGGGCAGCCGGGCGGCGGGCGCGCTTGTCCGCGTCTGCGAGAACCCGCGGGTGGTGGAGGCCGCCGCGTCGGCCGGGCTGACCGACGTGGCGCTGGTGTGCACGGCGGGCAACCCGTCGACGGTCGTGCTCGACCTGCTCGGACGCCTGCGGGACACCGGCGCGCGGCTGAGCTACCACGGCGACTTCGACTGGCCGGGGGTCGCGCTCGCGAACCGCGTCGCCACCCGGTTCGGCGCCGAGCCGTGGCGCATGTCCGCGGACGACTACGAACGGGCGGTCGGGGAGTCCCAGCGCCGTGCAGCTCCGGCACTGGCCCTGCGCGGCGAGCCGGTGGAGGCGGTCTGGGATCCGGAGCTCGCCGCATCCATGATCGCCTGCGGGGTCGCCATCCACGAGGAGTCGGTCCTCGAGACCCTGCTCGCCGACCTCGGCGCCCCCGCGCCCGCCGCGTAGCGCCGAGACCTGCCCGCCGGGAATCCGTCATCGCCGACGCGTACTGCAGCCCGACACCGGCAGGTGACCGCGCTACGCTGGTTCGCAGGGATCAGGCCTGTCGGGCCTTCTGAGGGAGGTGTGTCATCACCGCGGAGATGATCGCTCCCGCGTGGATGCACGAGCAGGTCACGGCGGAGCAGTACGACTCCTGGTCCGAGGAGCAGCGCGCGGGCATCGAGATCGTGGACGGGATGGTCGTCGTGAGTCCCAGCGCGTCCAAGCGGCACAATCGCCTGATCAAGATTCTCGCGGTGGCGCTGGAGGCCGCGGCCGGGCCGGACTGGAACGCGGACTTCGACTTCGATGTTCGGCTTCAGGACGTGCCGTTGACGAATCGGCGTCCGGACGTCGTCCTGTATCGGGCTGACACGATCGACATCATGCCGGCGCGTCCCGAGCACATTCTGCTCGTCGCCGAGGTGATCTCGCCGGGTTCGGAGACGACCGACCGGATCGTCAAGGCCGAGCAGTACGCCAGGGCGGGGATCTCGTACTACTGGAGGGTCGAGCAGCCTCCCGCCGGTGTCCCGGTCGTCCACACCTACGTCCTCGACCCGGCAACCGGGGCCTACCGTGACGGTGAGGTCTTCACGGGCGTCGTCGACGCCGTCGCGCCTTTCCCGGTCAAGATTGATCTTGCTCGTCTCTAGCGACGAGGACGCGAACCATCGTGGGGTCGACCGCAGCCCCCGCCGTCGGTCGGTGTGATCCGCTCCCGTGCCGGCCGATGCCTGGCCCGCGCGGGAGCGGATCACGGGTGCGTCAGCGGGGGAGCGGCTTGTAGAAGACCAGGCCGTTGCCCTTGTTGTCGTACACCACGGCGCGGCGCTCGTGGGCGTCGTCGTACGGGCCCTTCACGATGGCGCCGCCGTTGTCCTCGATCGCCTTGGCCGCGCCGTCGACGTCGTCGGTCTTGATGCCCACGACGACCTGGCCGTGGATGGGGTGATCGACGGCGGTGGCCAGGGCGAGGGTCACCGAGCCACCGTCGAGAGCCGCGTAGTGGGCGCCGTCGCGGAACTTCAGCGGGAAGCCGAGGGTCTCGGTGTAGAACTTGATCGATTCCTCGAGATCGTCCGTCGACAGGACGATCATCCGTACCTGCTGGTCGCTCATGGGTGCCTCCTGTGGCCGGACCGGTTCGGCGACCCGCACCGGGATGTCGCCGAACCGGTGGGGGTTCGCCGGTCGCGCGATTGTTGGTACATCAACAACCTAGTCCCTGGCGGCCGTGGCGGAGACGAAGTCGCGGGCCGCGTCCGGCAGCCGGGCGTCCCGGCGGGTCGGGGACGTCAGCGCATGATTCCGGTGTGGCCGAGGGAGTAGCGCCCGGGTTGTGGCCAGACGGCGAGCCCGTGCGGCTCGTGGCCGACGGGGATCTCGGTCAGCAGCCGGCCGGTCGTCGGGTCCGCTCCGCCCTGGCCGCCGGTGTCGAACACGTACACGACATTGCTGCGCCGCCCGGACAGCCACAGCCGGGTCCCGTCGGCGTTGACGTTGCCCATGTCGGGGGTGCCACCGCCGGGGATGGGCCAGGTGGCGACGATCTTCCTGGTGGCGAAGGAGATCACGGACACGGAGCCCTGGTCGCCGTGGTGGGGGAACGGGACCATGTCGGAGGTCATCATGCCGCCCCGGTTGGCGACGTAGAGGTAGCGGCCGTCGCGGCTGGGGTACATCCCATGGGCCTCCGGCCCGGTCGGGACGAAGCCGATTTTGGTGAAGGCGTCGCCGTCGATGAGGTCGACACCGCCTGCGTTCATGTCGGCGACGTACCAGATCCGGCCCGCCGGCTCGATCTTGATGTCCTGGGGGGCGGCGCTGCGCCCGAGGTCGAGGTAACCCAGGACGCTCTGGTGCACGAGATCGATCTTGACGAGCCGGCCGGCGAACTCGCAGGTGGCGATCGCGTAGGTGCCGTCCGGGGAGAAGTCGACGTGGTTCACGCCCGCGCACAGGCTGCCCACGTCGAGGCTGTGGCGCAGGGCGAAGGTGTGCGGGTCGCGGAAGTCGATGCGGTGGATCGCCTCGGCGATGACCATCGCGTTCGTGCCGTCGGGGGTGAAGTACAGGTTGTAGGGGTCCGCGACCGGCACGGCCGGGCCGGCGAGCCGCCCGGTCCGCGGGTCGATCGGTGACAGGCTGTTTCCGAGGTTGTTGTTCACCCACAGTGTCCGCAGATCCCAGGACGGGACCACGTGCTGCGGGGCGCGTCCCGTGCGGTAGGAGGCCACCACGCGCAGGGACTGCTGGTCGATGACGCTGACGGTGCCGTCGGCGAGGTTCGGCACGTAGACGAGCGCCGGATCGTCCTTCACGACCGGGCTCAGCATCCCGCCATGCGCGTGGGCGTAGACGTCCACGGCCGGCTGCGGGTCGTCGCCCTGAGCGGAGGCCGGGCCCGCCGGCAGGTGCGAGGGCGGCCTGGGCGAGGAGGCGGTCGCGTGGTCGTGCGACGCCTCGGCGTTCGCGCCGCCGCCGCCGGAGGCGATCAGGGCGACTGCGACAACAGCGACGATCGCTGTGACCACCCCGGCCGCCAGCAGTAGCCCCCGCTGCCGGAACGCGTGCCGGTCGCGGTGGCGAGTCGGGGATCCCCTGGCTGCCACGCGGTCAGCCTAGCCATGCCAGCCGACGCCGGTCCCGTCGACCTGCTGCAGCCACCCACGGGCCACCGCATCTTTCCCGGTCCGAACGAATCCTGACCTGTGACTGTCCGGGCGGATGGCCGTTTTGGCGTCAATCCTTCCGCGCTGTCGCGCGATGGTGCGGTACACCGCGGGCCCAACCATGATCATGTTTCATAGAATGTCGGACTATGGACCGAAGAGTGCTTCTGTCGCTGCTGAGCATCGGCGCGGCGCAGGCTCTTGTCGGATGCTCGACCGGCTCCGCGTCGAGGGACTCCGCGGCCCCCGTTCCCGAAACCGCGCCGACCGCGTCGCCTTCGCCGGCCGCGTCGCCTTCGCCGACCGCGGCGCCGATCGCCGCGGCGGTCCCGGGAGCCGACGCAGGCCCCGCGCCGTCGCCCGCGCCGATTCCCGCCCCGCATCCGGGCCGTCCGGTCGTCGTTTCGCACGCGCCCGGCCGGACCCGGAGAATCGCCCTGACCATCGACGACGGCTACGACGCCTCGACGGTCGCCGGCTACGTGGCGTTCGCCCAGCGATCGAAGATCCCCATCACGTTCTCGCCGAACGGCGCCTACCGGGCGGTGTGGGATCGTCATGCCGAGGTCCTGCGTCCGCTGGTGGAGACCGGCCAGCTGCAGATCGGCAACCACACCTGGACCCACAAGAACCTGCTGCACGAGACGGACGCCGCGATCCGCGCCGACATCGAGAAGAACGAACAGTGGATCCAGCAGACCTTCGGCATCACCAGCCGACCCTGGTTCCGTCCGCCCTACGGTGCCCACAACCATCACGTCGACGGACTCGCCGGCGAACTCGGGTACACCCGGATCCTGCTGTGGGACGGCAGTTTCGGCGACTCGACCCTGCTCAGCCCGGAACAGCTCATCGGGCTCGCCCGGCAGTACCTCCAGCCGGGAACGATCATGCTCGGCCACGCCAACCACCAGACCGTCCTCGGCCTGTTCGACCAGATCGAGCAGCTGATCGAGCAGCGTCAGCTGGAGCCGGTCACCCTGGACACCATGTTCGGCACCTCTCGGGCCGTCGGCTGACCGCACACCGCCCCCGGCCGGCGATCGCCGGCTGGCGGCCTACGGCTGGCGGCCTACGGCTGGCGGCCTACGGCTGGCGGCCTACGGCTGGCGGCCCCCGGCTGGCGGCTCACTCAGGCTCCGCCGGATGTGGCCGGCCGGCCGCACCTCCGTGCCGGATAGCCTGCGCCCATGCCCGAGCCGGACTCCCGTGATTCCTCGCGTCGACGCTTCCTCGCCGGGGCCGGCGCGATGGTCGCCGCCACTGGGTTGGCGGCCTGCGCCGCCGACGGATCCACCCGCACCGAACCATCGCCTTCGTCGCCGCCGTCGGCACCGTCGCCGGCATCCGCCGCGGCCGGCGGCGGCCCATCGGCCGCGTCCGCGGCGGCTGCGGACCCAGGCGGCCCGGGCCTGGTCCCGGGGGGCAGCGCGGTGGCGGTGGCCAACGGTCCGCGGGATCGGCCCCGGGTCGCGCTCACCTTCCACCTCGGCCCGCACGAGACCGGCCAGGACCTGACCCTGGCCCATCAGCTGCTCGCCGACGCCAGCGGGCTCGCCGTGCCGATCACGGTGTTCGCCGTCGGGCGATGGCTGGATGCCCACCAGGATCTCGTCCCGGCCATCCTCGCGGGCGGCAACGAACTGGCGAACCACACCTACACCCACCCGACACTGACCGCACTGCCGGCCGACCAGGTCGCCGCCGAGATCACGGGCTGCCGGGACGTCCTGGCCCGCCTGGCGCCGACCCAGGGCCGCTACTTCCGACCCTCCGGCACGAGCACCGCCACACCGCTGATCCTCACCGAGGCCGGCGCCGCCGGGTACCGCACGGTCGTCGACTTCGACGTCGACCCGCTCGACTACACCTCCCCGGGAGCCGACGCCGTCGTCGCGCGGGTCCGGGCCGGCACCCGACCGGGCTCCATCGTGAGCATGCACTTCGGCTACCCGGGCACCGTCGCGGCGTTTCCCCGCATCGTCGCGAACCTCCGCGCGGCCGGCCTCACCCCGGTGGCGGTCCACGACCTGCTCGCCTGACCGGTCTCCCGGGCGCCTTGTCGATCTTGCGCGAGAGCTCGGCCGCTTTACAGAATGGCTGATGTGAGGACGATGTGAAAAGCCTCGGACAGTCATTTCTTGGGTGACGGATGAGAAGCGGCGAGAAATTCGGCGTAGCACGCGTGATTTCTTACCTCTCAGTTCTCTCGGGCGTCGACGATCGGCCATCCGGGCGGGCTAGCAATACGGAGCGCGCCGGTATGGTCCGGTGCGTTCGAGGAGGAATTCGTGTTCCGCTCTCCCACCCGACGGGCAGTCGGGATGGCGGCATCCGGGCTGGCCCTGTCCGGACTGGTGGCGTTCTCGGCCGCCACGCCCGCGGTCGCCGGGTCACCCGAGCACACCCGGTCTCCGGTCCGGCACGTCCTGCTGCTGTCCGTGGACGGACTGCACCAGGCGGATCTCAGCGCGTACGTCCGGACGCATCCGGGTTCGGCGCTGGCCGGCCTGGTCGGCGCCGGCGTCTCGTACACTCACGCGTCGACCCCGGTGCCGTCCGACTCGTTCCCCGGGCTGATCGCTCAGGTGACGGGCGGCAATCCGGCGACCACGGGCATCTACTACGACGACACCTTCAACCACAGCCTGCTGCCCGCCGGCACGACGTCCTGTGCCGGGGCGAAGCCGGGTGCCGAGGTCGCGTTCACCGAGGCCGCCGACCGCGACCCGAGCTCCCTGGACGCGGGGCAGGGTCTCGCCGGGCTGCCCGGCAGCATCCTGTCGATGACCGGGTCGCCCCGGACGCTGCTGGACCCGAAGACGCTTCCGGTCGACCCGAAGACCTGCACGCCGGTCTACCCGCACTCCTACCTCACGGCGAACACCGTCTTCGAGGTGGCCCGCACCCACGGCCTGGGCACGGCCTGGTCGGACAAACATCCCGCCTACGAGATCCTCAACGGCCCGTCGGGCACCGGCGTCCAGGACCTGTTCACTCCTGAGATCAACAGCACCGCTCTCGGCTACCCCGGTGGCGGCGACTGGACGAAGGACAACGCGGCCACCCGGCAGTACGACGCGTACAAGGTGACCGCGGTCCGCAACGAGATCGACGGGTACGATCACGGCCGCACCCGCCGGGTCCCTACCCCGGCGATCTTCGGGCTGAACCTCCAGTCGGTCTCCACCGCGCAGAAGCTGCCCACCTCGGACGGGCTGACCGGCGGTTACCTGCCGGGCGGCACCGAGCCGGGGCCGCTGCTGGCCGGCGCGCTCGACTTCGTCGACCACCAGGTCGGCGCCCTGGTCGCCGAGCTGACGCGGACGGGGCAGGCGGACAGCACCGTGATCATTCTGTCGGCCAAGCACGCCCAGTCGCCGACGGACCCGAACGCGCTGACCCGCATCGACGACGGCGCCGTCATCAAGGCGCTGAACGCGGACTGGGCGAAGGCGCACCCCGGCGCAGCCGACCTGGTCGCCTTCTCCACGGACGATGACATCCTGCAGCTCTGGCTGAGCGACCGGTCGCAGGCCGCCGCCGACTTCGCCCGGACCTTCGTGCTCTCCCACGACGCCACCGGCAACACGATCAGCGGCGCGAGCCGCACGCTGCCCGCCTCCGGGCTCACCACGGCGTACGCCGGCGCCGGCGCCGCCCGCTTCTTCGGCGTCCCGGCGAGCGACGCCCGCCATCCCGACGTCGTCGGCATCGTCGCGCACGGCGTGGTCTACACCGGCGGCACGAGCAAGATCGCCGAGCATGGTGGCGCGGACCCGCAGGACCGCAACGTCCCGCTCGTCGTCTCCGGCGCCGGCGCCGGCGCCCACGCGGGCCGGGTCGACGGGGCTCCGGTCGAGACCACCTCGATCGCCCCGACCATCCTCACGCTGCTCGGGCTCGACCCGAACGAGCTGAGCGCCGTCCGCAACGAGCACACCCGAGCCCTGGACGTCACGCCGATCACCCGCTAGGCCCGCGCGGGTACCGAGGCACCAGACAGGCCACCCCGTCCCGCGTGGGGACGGGGTGGCGGCGTCCGCGTCCGACGCCAGAACCCGGCCGGAGGCCGTGCGCGGCGGACACGCTTTCATGTCCCCACCACCGGACACGAGACATGACGGAGACCTGGATGCGTACCCTGATCAGCACCGCCTTCATCTCGCTCGACGGCGTCGTGGAGGCCCCGGGCGGCGAAGCCGGCTACCGGAACGCGGGCTGGACCTTCAAGGACGTCGAGTTTCTCCCCGAGGCCTTCGAGATCAAGGGACGGGAGCAGCAGGAGGCCACCGCGATCCTGCTGGGGCGGGTCAGCTACGAGGCGTTCAGTCCGGTGTGGCCGGACATGGCGGAGTTCGCGGAGTACAGGACGATGCCGAAGTACGTCGTGTCGACCACCCTCACCGAGGACGGCCTGGTCTCGAACTGGGGCGACACCACGATTCTGCGCTCGCTCGACGAGGTCGCCGCCCTGAAGGGGACCGAGGGCGGCCCGATCATCGTCCACGGCAGCGCCTCGCTGAACCACGGCCTGTCCGACGCGG
The DNA here is from genome assembly GCF_000058485.1 of Frankia alni ACN14a. Taxonomy (NCBI): domain Bacteria; kingdom Bacillati; phylum Actinomycetota; class Actinomycetes; order Frankiales; family Frankiaceae; genus Frankia; species Frankia alni. Next base: position 4,536,699 of record NC_008278.1, on the reverse strand, counting down.
GCCTGATCGACCGCTACCACCTGCTCGTCTTCCCGCTGCTGCTCGGCGCGGGCAAGCGCCTGTTCAGCACCACGGACAAGGACACCCAGAAGCTGACCCTGGTCGAGCACGGCGTCTACGCCAACGGCCTGCAGAAGAACGTCTTCGACGTCGTCCACTGATGCCGGCGCCGGTGCCGGCATCGCGCCGTGCCGCCGCCTCCTCGGACGGCCCCGCCGCCGTCCCCGGCCTGCTACCCGCCGGCCGGGGACTGCCGCGGACCGATCTCCGCATCTGCGCGTGATCGGTGGGGTACGGGAAGATCGCAGTCTGATCCCATCCCCGCCCTGTTGCATCACGGGGTTCCGCGGAACCGCGTCACGCGCCCGGTGGAGCACGTTTCTCTCCGCTCCGGTCGACTCTGCGTCGTGGACGATCCTCGGCGAGCGGCGGTTCTGGTGTCGTGTTTACTCCGCCGCCACGCCGTCGGCTGCGAACTCCGGTGTCTCGGAGGCGCCGGGTTATGGCGATCTCGAGTTCCATGGTCACGCTGTGTTCCGACGTCCACGCCTGGTTGGTCCGGATCGCGTGGCGCGGACAGGCCGTCAGAGCGTCATCGCCTACCCAGGCTGGCAGCCAACACCTGCGGATCGGCGGCTTCGGCCGGCCGTGCCGGGTCCTTGGCGCTGCCCGCGGCCCGGGTCGGTAGGGGCCGTTCCCTTGACAGAAGGCATGACCGACTGCAAGCTGGCACCAGCTTAGCTAAACCTAACCTTATCGACGCGCGCCGCTGGCCACCGCTGACGGGAGGTGTCACGCCCACGGGACACACCCGACCCGCGGCTCCGCGCACCACCGGATCACCGCCTCGGTGGGCCCGATCTCCGCGAAGCCCGGAGGCATGCCACCCAGGCGACGCCGATCTTAGCGCCAGGGTCGCCCTCGTGTTCACCCGACCGAGATGAACCTGGGCTTTCCCCTGCGCCAATTCGTTCTCTGATCCGTTCTCTCTTCGCCGTTGCGACGCACAGAGCCAACGGCTTGGTTCCGCATGCCCGAAGGCGATGAAATCGGAGGTTGGCCGCATGGCCGTGAACCCGTTCGACGACGACGGCGGTCACTTCTTCGACCCGACGAACAGCGAGGGGCCGGTTGTGGCGCGGGACGGCCGGGGCCGGACGGCCGCGCCGTGAGCGTCGACGAGCGAGCGAAGGACCCGCGGTCCCTGCGCCGTGAGCTGGCCCGGCGGCGACTCGCCGAACAGGGCCTCGCCTCCACACCGCGCCCGAGCGGTCCCCCCGCGTCCACACCCCCCTCCGCGCCCACGCCTGTATCCGCCGCCACATCCGCATCGGCGCCCGGCTCGACCTCGGCGCCGGTCGGTGCCGGGGGGACGTCCGCCCGGGGCGACCGGCCGCTGTCCGCCGGACAGCGCCGGATGTGGTCGCTGCAGAACCTCGACCCGTGCACGACCGGTTACAACGTCCGGCTCGCGCTGGACCTGACCGGACCGGTACGCGCGGACGCCCTGCGCGCCGCGGCCGAGGCGGTCGTCGCCCGGCACGACGTGCTGCGGACGACCTACCGGATGGACGGCGCCGGCCAGGTGGTTCAGGTGGTCCATCCGGCGCTCGCGCCGGTCGTCGACCAGCGGGACCTCACCGACCTTCCCGCCGGCGAGCGGTCCGCCCGCGCGGGCGAGCTGTGCGCCGCGCTCGCCGCGACCCCGTTCGACCTGTCCGCCGACTCCCCGCTGCGCCTCGGCCTGTTCACCACGGGCCCGCAGGCACTGACTCTGATCGTCGTCGCCCATCACATTGCCTGGGACGACAGCACCACGGCGATCTTCTTCGGCGAGCTGGTCGCGTTCCTGCGCGATCGCTGCGCCGTCCTGCCCGCCGCGCCGCAGTTCGCCGACGTGGCGCTGCGCCCGGTGACGGAGGACCCCGCGGCCGGGCTCGCCTTCTGGCGCGGCGTCCTCGACCCGCCGCCGGAGCCGCTCGTCCTGCCCGAGCTCACCGCCGCCGACCGGGGTGCCGGCGGCGTCGACCAGACGCGGGTGCTCGGCGCCGGGCTGGCCGCCCGGTTCCGGGAGGCGGCCCGCGAGCACCGCGCGTCCACCTTCATGATCCTCACCGCCGCCGTCGCCGTGCTGCTGCGCCGCTACGGCGGGGCGCGCGACGTGGTCATCGGCGTGCCGGTCGTCAACCGGGACGTCGACGGGGGCGCCGAGGTCGTCGGCTACCTCGGCAACACGATCCCGCTGCGGCTGCGCCTGGACGACGCGGACACCTTCGCCGCCGTCGTCGCCCAGGCGCGCCGGGTCTGCCTCGCCGCCTACGCCCACCAGGACGTCGATCTCGACGACATCGGCCGGGCGGCGGACCCCGAGCGGGCGCGGGGCGACGCCGCGCTGTTCGGCGTCGTGCTCTCGCTGCGGGCCTCGATGCTGGAGCCGTTCCGGGCGGCCGGGATCAGCGCACGGCGCCGGCACGTGCCCGGCGACGACGCCCGTTTCGACCTGACCCTCGCCGTCGAGATCGACGGCGACACCGTCACCGTCGAGGCCAACCACCCGTCGACCGGCCCGGCCCGTGCCCTCGTCGCCCGCCTGCTCGGTCACCTCGACCGGCTGCTCGACGTGGTGCTCGCCCGCCCCGACGTCGCGCTGCGCGACATCGAGCTGCTCGGCGACACCGAGCGCGACCAGCTCCTCGTCGCGTGGAACGACACCGCCGCCGTCCCGGCGCCGCAGCTGCTGCCCGAACGGTTCGCCGCCCAGGCGGCGGCGGCGCCCGACGCGCCGGCCGTCCTGGCCGACGGCGAGCGGCTGACCTACCGGCAGCTCGACCGCCGGGCGAACCGGCTGGCCCGGCTGCTCGTCGAGCACGGCGCCGGCCCCGAGTCGGTGGTGGCGCTGGGGATCCCGCGCTCGGCCGACATGGTCGTGGCGGTGCTCGCCGTCGCCAGGGCGGGCGCGTCCTACGTGCCGGTCGACCCGGACTATCCGCCCGACCGGGTGCGGCTCATGCTGACCGACTCCCGGCCCGTCCTGCTGCTCACCACCGCCGCCGGGCAGGGGGCGCTGCCCGCCGTCGACGGCCTGCGCGCGGTGCTGCTCGACGCCGCGGACACCCTCGCCCGCCTCGGCGCGCTGCCCGACCACGACCTGACCGACGCCGAGCTGGTCGCCCCCCTGCACCCCGAGCACCCGGCGTACGTGATCTACACCTCCGGGTCGACCGGCGTGCCCAAGGGCGTGGTCGTCGCCCACCGGGCGCTCGCCAACCACCTGGACTGGGCCGTGGCGCGCTTCCCCGGACTGGCCGGCCACACCCTCATGCACTCCTCGATCTCGTTCGACTTCTCGGTCACCCCGCTGCTGGCGACCCTGACCTGCGGCGGCGCGGTCGAGCTGTGCGCCGACTCGCCGGACGCCATCGCCCGGGCCGCCGGCGCGGCCACCTTCCTCAAGATCACGCCGAGTCACCTGCCGCTGCTGGCGTCGGTGCGCTTCGCCGACGACGGCCCGCGCACCCTCGTCATCGCCGGCGAGGAGCTGCGCGGCGAGGCCCTCGACCAGTGGAAGTGGAGGCGGCCGGCGGACGACCGGTTCGCCGTCATCAACGAGTACGGCCCGACCGAGACGACGGTCGGCGCCCTGCTGCACCCGGTGGACGCCGCCCCCGACGGGACTGGAACCGTCGGCGCCGTCCCCGTCGGGTCGCCGGTGGCCAACACGACCTGCCACGTCCTCGACGAGAACCTGCGCCTCGCCCCCCTCGGCGTGCCCGGCGAGCTGTACATCGGCGGGGCGCAGCTCGCCCGCGGCTACCTCAACCGGCCGGGGCTGAGCGCGTCCCGGTTCGTCGCCGACCCCTACGGGCCGCCCGGTGCGCGGCTCTACCGCACCGGCGACCTGATGCGGCGGCTGCCGTCGGGGGCGCTGCAGTTCCTCGGCCGCGTCGACGACCAGGTCAAGATCCGCGGCCACCGGGTCGAGCTCGGCGAGATCGAGTCCGTCCTGCTCGCCGCCCCCGGCGTCGCCCAGGCCACGGTGGCCGCCCGCACCGACGGCCCCGGCGGCCGGTACCTGGCCGCCTACCTGGTGCTCGCCGACGGCGCACAACCGGATGCCGCGGCCCTGCGTGCCCACGCCGCCGCGACCCTTCCCGACCACATGGTGCCCGCGACGCTGACCTTCCTGCCCGCGCTCCCGCTCTCGCCGTCGGGCAAGGTCGACCGGCGCGCCCTGCCCGCCCCCCGCTTCGGCGCCGACCCGGCCGCCGCCAGCCCGGCGCGACCGCCCGCGAGCGGCGCCGAGACGACGCTGGCCGCCCTGTTCGCCGACATCCTCGGAGTCGAGTCGGTGCGGCTCGACACGTCGTTCTTCGAGCTCGGCGGCGACAGCATCCTGGCGATCCGGCTGGTCAGCCGCGCCCGCCGGGAGGGCCTGCCGTTCACCCCCCGGGAGGTGTTCGCGCACCGCACGGTGGAGTCGCTGGCGGCCGCCGCCACGACCGTCGTCACCGATGCGGACGGCGGGCCCACCGCGGCACCCGGGGACGCCGACGGCGTCGGCCCGGTCGAGCTGACGCCGATCATGCGCGCGTTCGCCGAGCGCGGCCCCCTCGCCGACGAGCACCGGATGTCGGTCGTCGTGGAACTCCCCGCGGCGCCCGCCGCGGCGGCGCTGGAACGGGCCCTGCAGGCCGTCCTCGACCGTCACGACGCGCTGCGGGCCCGGCTCGACCGGGCCGCCGCGCCGCCCGCGCTCACGTTCGGCCCGGTGGGGTCGGTGCCCGCGGCGTCGGTGCTGCGCCGGGTCACCACCGACGGCCCGGTGTCCGCGGACCGCGTCGAGGACGAGCTCGCCGCGGCGGCGTCCCGGCTGGCGCCCGCCGACGGCCGAGTGCTGCAGGCCGTGCTGCTCGACGCCGGGCCGGCCCGGCCCGCGCGGCTGCTGCTCGTCGCCCACCACCTCGTCGTCGACGGGGTGTCGTGGCGGATCATCGTCGAGGACCTGGCCGGGGCCTGCCAGGACGCGGCGGCCGACCGCGAACCCGCCCTCGCGCCCGTGCCGACGTCCTTCCGGACGTGGGCCCGCGGCCTCGCCCGCGCCGCCGCCGCGCGCTCGGCGGAGACGGCCCGGTGGCGGGAGCTGCTCGACGGTCCCGACGGACTGCTGGGCCGCCGCCGCGCCGATCCGGCCCGCGACACCTGGTCGACCGTGCGGACCCACACCGTCCGGCTGGCCCCGGACGTCGCCGAGCCGCTGCTGACCTCGGTGCCCGCCGCGTTCTTCGCCGGGGTCGACGACGTGCTGCTCGCCGGGCTCGCGCTCGCCCTCGGATCGTGGCCGGCCGCCCCCGAGGACGCGGGCCGCTGCGCGCTCGTGCTACTCGAGGGCCACGGGCGCCAGGAGGCCGCGGTCGCCGGCAGCGACCTGGCCCGCACCGTCGGCTGGTTCACCAGCCAGCATCCCGTCCGGCTCGACACCCGAGGTGTCGACCTCGACGACGCGCTCGCCGGCGGCCCCGCCGCCGGGACGGTCATCAAGCGGGTCAAGGAGCACCTGCGTTCCCTGCCCGACCACGGGATCGGCTACGGCATGCTGCGCCACCTCGATCCGGATTCGGCGGCGCAGCTCGCCGCCCGGCCCGTGCCGCAGATCGGCTTCAACTACCTGGGCCGCTTCGAGCCATCGGGCGGCGCCGGCTGGCGGGTCGCCGCCGACGGCGTCGGCGCCGCCTACGGCCCGGGCATGCCGCTGCCCGCCGGCCTGGTCGTGAACGCGGTCACCGAGGACACCCCCGAGGGTCCGCGCCTGGTGGCGCACTGGATGTACGCCGAGGGGCTCTTCGACGCCGCGCCGGTCGCCGACCTCGCGGCCCGGTGGTGCGCCGCCCTGGAGGCCCTCGTCCGGCATGCCGCCGGCGCGGGGGCCGGCGGGCGGACCCCCTCGGACCTGTCCCTGGTCTCGCTGGACCAGAACCAGCTCGACGCCCTCGAGGCGATGTGGAGGACGACGTGAGCGCCGGCGGTTCCGCGATCGAGGACATTCTCCCGCTGTCCCCGTTGCAGAAGGGCCTGGTGTTCCACGCCGCCCTGGCCGATGACGTCCCCGCCCCCGGCCCCGCCGACATCGGCGCCACCGCCACCGCCGGCACTGGCACCGGAGCCGGTGCGGGCGCCGGCACGGACGCCTATGTGGCGCAGCTCGTCGTGGACCTCGACGGCCCCCTCGACCCCGCCCGGCTGCGCCGCGCCGCGAACGCGCTGGCGGCCCGGCACTCCGCTCTGCGCAGCGGGTTCGTCCTGGACGTCGGCAAGCCGGTCCAGATCGTGCTGCGCACGGTCGAGGTTCCCTGGACCCAGATCGACCTGACCGGTTCCGACCTGACCGGTTCCGACGCGATCGGTTCCGACCGGGCCGGCGCTGACCGGGCCGGCGCTGACCGGGCCGGGGTTGACCTGGCGGAGGCCGAGCGCCGTGCCGACGGGCTCGTCGCGGCCGACCGCCGGCGCAGCTTCGACCTGCGCCGGCCGCCGCTGCTGCGCGCCATGCTGTTGGTGTTCGGCCCGGACCGGCACCGGTTCGTGCTCACCAACCATCACGTGATCATGGACGGCTGGTCGACGCCGCTGCTGATGCGCGACCTGTTCGCCCTCTATGCCAACGACGGGGCCACCCCCGGGGCCACCCCCGGGGCCACCGACGGGGCCAGCGGCGGGGCCGTGCCCGCGCTGCCCGCCGTCCGTCCGTACCGCGACCACCTCGCCTGGCTCGCCGCGCGCGACACGGCGGCGTCCCTCGACGCCTGGCGGGCCGCGCTGGACGGCGTCACGGCGGCGACGCACCTGGTGCCCGCCGCCCAGGGGGAACCCACGGTCCTGCCCGACGAGCTGGTGGAGATGCTGCCCGCCGAGCTGGTGGCGGGGCTGACCGGGCTCGCCCGCTCCCTGGGCGTCACCCTGAACACGCTGGTCCAGCTCGCCTGGGGGATCCTCGCCGGCCGGCTCACCGGCACCGACGACGTCGTCTTCGGGGCGACGGTCTCCGGCCGGCCCGCAGACCTGCCCGGGGTCGAGGCCATGGTCGGCCTGTTCATCAACACGGTGCCGGTGCGGGTCCGGCTGCGCGCGGCCGAGTCGGTGGCCGAACTCGCCGTCCGCCTGCAGCGCGAGCAGGTCGACCTGCTCGACCACCAGCACTGCGGGCTGGCCGACGTCCAGCAGGCCGTGGGCTTCGGCACCGGCGAGCTGTTCGACAGCCTGGTGGTGTTCGAGTCGTTCCCGTTCGACGGCGCGGCGATCGACGGTGCCCTCGCCGCCGGTGGCCTGCGCGCCGCCGGGGTGCACCGGCCGATCTCCACGCACTACCCACTGACGCTCATGGTGATGCCGTCCGGCGGGGGCCTCGAGGTCACGCTCAAGTACCGCCCGCGCGAGGTCGGCGCGGACGGCGCCCGGCTGCTGCTCGCCCGGCTGCGCCGCGTGCTCGCGTCGATCGTCGCGGACCCCGGGGCCGCCGTCGCGTCGGTGCGGGTCCTGGCGGACGACGAGTCGGCGGCGATCCTGCGCCGCGCCCTCGGCGACGGCCCGCTCGACCTCGCCGATGCCACGCTGCACGAGCTGTTCGAGGCGGTCGTCGACCGCACGCCTGGCGCCGTCGCCGTCGAGTGGGACACGCACACCCTCACCTACGCCGAGCTCGACGCCCGCGCGAACGCGCTGGCCCACCGCCTGATCGCCCTCGGGGCGGGCCCCGAACGGCTGGTCGCCGTCCTGCTGCCCCGCGGGGCGGACCTCGTCGTCGCCGCGCTCGCCGCGCTCAAGGCCGGCGCGGGCTACCTGCCGGTCGACCCCGCCTACCCGGCCGACCGCATCGCGTTCACCCTGCGCGACGCACGGCCCGTCGCCGTGATCACGGAGGCCGGGCGCGACCTGCCCGCCACCGCCCCGCCCCGACTCGCGCCCGACGGTGCGGCGTCGACGGCCCGGCCCGGCCTGCCCGGCCGGCCCGAGCAGGCCGCGTACGTCATCTACACCTCGGGGTCGACGGGCGTGCCCAAGGGGGTGATCGTCCCCCACCGGTCCGTCGTCGCGCTGTTCACCGCGGCCCGGCCGCTGTTCACGTTCGGCCCCGACGACGTGTGGACGCTGTTCCACTCCTTCTCGTTCGACTTCTCGGTCTGGGAGACCTGGGGGCCGCTGCTGCACGGCGGCCGGCTGGTCGTCGTCCCGCACGACGTCTCCCGCTCGCCCGCGGACTTCCTCGACCTGCTCGCCCGCCACGGCGTGACCGTGCTCAACCAGACGCCGTCGGCCTTCTACCAGATTGCCGCCGCGGACGCCGACCAGCCGGGCAGCCGCCTCGCGCTGCGGACCGTGATCTTCGGCGGGGAGGCCCTCGACCCGGCCCGGCTCGCCGGCTGGCACGCGCGCCGTCCCGACGCGCCGCGGCTGGTCAACATGTACGGGATCACCGAGACCACGGTGCACGTGACGCACCGCGAGCTGACCGCGGACGCGTTCACCTCGTCGTCGAGTGTCATCGGCGCCGGCCTGCCCGGGTTCGGCGTGTACGTCCTGGACGGCGGGCTGCGCCCGGTGCCCGACGGCACCGTCGGCGAGCTGTACCTGTCCGGTCCGCAGGTCGGCCGGGGGTACCTGGGCCGCGCCGGGCTGACCGCGACCCGGTTCGTGGCCGACCCGTTCGGCGCGCCGGGCGGTCGGCTCTACCGCAGCGGTGACCTCGCGCGCTGGACCGCCGCCGGTGAGCTGGAGTACCTGGGTCGCTCCGACGACCAGGTGAAGATCCGCGGGTTCCGGATCGAGCCCGCCGAGATCGAGTCCGTCCTCGCGACCGCCCCGGCGGTCGCCGCCGCCGCGGTCACCGTCCGGACCGACCGGCCCGGCGGCGCCTACCTCGCCGGCTACGTCGCCGGGCACGGCGGCGGGCACACCGCCGGACACGCCCCCGGGCACCTTGACGGGCACGGCGACGGGCACGGCGACGGGCAGGGCGACGGGCAGGGCGACGGGCAGGGCGACGGGCGGGGCGACGATCGGCGGCCGGACGTCGCAGCGATTCGGGAGTACCTGGCCGGACGCCTGCCCGAGCACATGGTGCCCGCGGTGCTGACGGTGCTCGACGCGCTGCCCCTCACCGCGAACGGCAAGCTGGACCGCGCGGCACTGCCCGCCCCTGACCTCGCCGCGGCGCCGCCCGGCGGGCGACCGCCCGCCGACGGCGCGGAGCGAATCCTCGCCGACCTGTTCGCTCAGGTCCTCGGTCGGGAGAACGTCGGCGCCGACGCCTCGTTCTTCGAGCTCGGCGGCGACAGCATCATGTCCATCCAGCTCGTCGCGCGGGCCCGCGCGGCCGGCCTGCCCCTGCGCCCCCGTCAGGTCTTCGAGCTCCGCACCGTCGCCGCGCTCGCGGCGGCCACCGCCCTGCCCGAGGCCACCGGAGAGGAACCGTCGGCCCCGGGGACGCGGAGCCGGGGCGCCGGCGGGTGGACGCCCGCCGACCTTCCCCTGGTCGCCGCGACCCCGGCGGACATCGAACGCTGGCAGGCCCGCCACCCCGGGCTCGTCGACGTGCTGCCGCTGTCCCCGCTACAGGAGGGGCTGTTCTTCCACGCCCGCTTCGACGCGGACGGCGTGGACTTCTACGCCGTCCAACTGGTCATCGACCTGCGAGGAGCACTGGACGTCCGCCGGCTGCGGACGGCGGCCCGCGCACTGCTCGACCTGCACCCGGCCCTGCGCACCGTCTTCGTCGACGACGAAACCGCACCCGTCCAGGTCGTGCTGGGCGACGTCGAACCCGCGTTCGGCGTCCTCGACCTCACCGTCCAGGACCCCACCACCGTCCAGGACCCCACCACCGTCCAGGACCCCACCACCGTCCAGGACACCACCACCACCCAGGACTCCACCGCGGAGAGCGAGGCGGCAGCCGCGACCGCGCTCGAGGAGTTCCTGGCGACCGATCGCACCACCCGGTTCGACCTGGACGTCCAGCCGCCGCTACGGTTCACCCTCGTCCGACTCGGAGCCCGCGAACACCGGCTCGTGGTGACCACCCATCACCTCGTCCTCGACGGCTGGTCCACCCCGCTGGTCATCCGCGACCTCCTCGCCCTCTACCAGTCGTCAGGCCAGGCGGACGTCACCCTCACCCGGCCGCGGCCCTACCGGGACTTCCTCGCCTGGCTGGCCGGCCAGGACCGCGCAGAGTCCCGAGCCGCCTGGGCGGAGATCCTCCAGGGGGTCGACGAGCCCACCCTGCTGGCCGGGCCCGACGTGCGCGAGACCGGCGTCATCCCCGACGCCGTCCTCGACGTCGTGCCGGCCGCGGTGACCGCGCAGCTCACCGGCACCGCCCGCCGGCGTGGCGTCACGGTCAACACGCTGCTCAGCGCCGCCTGGGGCCTGGTGCTCGGACGGCTGACCGGCTCCGACGACGTCGTCTTCGGGGTGACGGTCTCCGGCCGGCCGCCGGAGATCACCGGGGTTGAGTCGATGGTCGGCCTGTTCATCAACACCATTCCCGTCCGGGTCCGTTGGTCGCCGGGGGAGACCGCGGGGGTCCTGCTGGGCCGGCTGCACGAGGCTCAGATCGCGGTACTCGACCACCAGTACCTCGGCCTGACCGAGATCCAGGGCGCCGCTGGCATCGGCGGCGGCCGGCTTTTCGACACGCTCATGGTGTTCGAGACGTTCCCGCTGGAGACGACCGACCTGCTCGACCCGGCCCGTTCCGGCGGAGTGACCGCCGAAGTCGGCCTGCCCCGCGGATACACGCACTACCCGCTGACCCTGCTGCTCATGCCCGACCAGGACAAGCTGCGCATCAAACTGGAATACCGCCCGGACCTGTTCTCCGAGCAGACCGCCCGGACCATTCTGCGGCGTTTCCTCCACGTGCTCGGCCGCCTCGCGAGCCAGCCGGAAATCTCCCTCTCCCAGCTCGACGTCCTGTCGGCGGAGGAGCGCCGCGACCTCGTGGAGGAATGGAGCGGCGCGCAGGTGAGCGTCGCGGGCACTCCGTCGAGTTCCGGCGGATTCTCGTCGGTGGTGGGTGTGTGGGATGGGGTGGTGGCTGCTGGTGGTGGTGAGGTGGCGGTGGTGTGTGGGGGTGTGTCGTTGTCGTTTGGTGAGGTGGATCAGGTTGCGTCGCGGTTGGCGGGGGTGTTGCGGTTGGTGGGGGTGGGGCCTGAGGTGCGGGTGGGGGTGGTGGTGCCGCGGGGTGTGGAGGTGGTGGTGGTGATGGTGGCGGTGTGGAAGGCGGGGGGTGTGGTGGTGCCGGTGGATCCGGCGCATCCGGTGTCGCGGGTGGGTGTGGTGGTGGGGGAGGCGGCTCCGTTGGTGGTGGTGACGTCGTCGGTGGTGGCGGACAGGGTGGCGCAGGCGGGGTTTGTGGGTCGGATGATTCTGGTGGACGACCCGGATTCCTGGCCGGAGGTGAATCCCGATACAGATACGGATTCGGGTTCGTTCGCGGACACGAATGTGGGTGGGGGTTCGGGTTGTGGTGCGGGGGTGGGTGCGGGTTCGGCGGCGTATGTGGTGTTCACGTCGGGGTCGACGGGGCGGCCGAAGGGTGTGGTGGGTACGCATGGTGGTCTGGTGAATCTGGCGTTGGCGCATCGGGCGGCGGTGATTGATCCGGTGGTGGTGCGGCTGGGGGGCCGGCGGTTGCGGGTGTTGAACGTGTTGTCGTTTGCGTTTGACGGGTCGTTGGATCCGCTGGTGTGGATGTTGGCGGGGCATGCGATGCATGTTCTGCCGGATGGTCTGATGGGGGATGCGGCGGGGATCGTGCGGTTGGTCCGCGACGAGCGGATTGATTTTGTGGATGTGCCGCCGTCGTTGTTGGAACTGCTGGTGGATGACGGTTTGCTGTCCGGTGGGTGGGTGCCGTCGGTGGTGGCGACGGGGGCGGAGGCGGTGGGTTCCCGGTTGTGGGATGCGCTGGGTTCGGCGCCGGGTGTGCTGGGGTTGAATTTCTACGGGCCGACGGAATGCACGGTGGATGCGACGTGGACGGCGGTGGAGTCCGGGGTGGGGCCGCATATCGGCCGGCCGGTCGCGGGGCTGCGGACCTTTGTGCTGGATGGTGCGTTGTTGCCGGTGCCGGTCGGTGTGGCTGGGGAACTGTATGTCGGCGGTGTCGGGGTGGCCCGTGGGTATGCGGGTCGGCCGGGGGAGACGGCGTCGCGGTTCGTCGCGGATCCGTTCGGGGATGGGGAGCGGCTGTACCGGACGGGGGATCTGGTGCGGTGGCAGCCCGAGGGCACGTTGGAGTTTTTGGGGCGCGCGGACGAGCAGGTGAAGATCCGTGGCTATCGGGTCGAACCCGGTGAGGTCGAGGCGGTACTCGCCGGCCTGCCGGGGGTGAACCAGGCGGTGGTGGTCGCCCGCACCGACAACGGCGTCACCCGCCTGGTCGGCTACGTCACCGCACATCGCCCCACCCCGCTCGACCCCGACCGCGGGGACGCCTCCGCAACGGGTCCCGGGGACGCCTGCGCGGCGGATCGGGGTGGATCGCTTGATCCCGATCAGCTTCGGGTCGCGGTGGCGGCGGTGTTGCCGGACTATCTGGTGCCCGCGGCCGTGGTCGTGCTGGCGGCGTTTCCGGTTTCGCCGAACGGCAAGCTGGACCGCCGGGCGTTGCCCGCGCCGACGTTCACCGGCGGGGCGAGCACGGGCCGGGTGCCGGCGACGCAGACCGAGCGGCTGCTCGCGGGGCTGTTCGGGGAGCTGCTCGGCGTCGACGACGTGGGTCTCGACGATGCGTTCTTCGCCCTGGGTGGGCACTCCCTGCTCGCCGCCCGCCTCATCGCCCGCGTCCGCGCGGCGACGAACCTGCCCGTCTCGATCCGCTCGGTGTTCGACGCCCCGACGATAGCCACCCTCGCCGCCCACCTGGACGCGCTCGACGCGCAGCCCAGCTATCCCGCGCTCACCGCGGCCGACCGACCGGACCCCCTGCCGCTGTCGGCAGCCCAGCGGCGCCTGTGGTTCCTCCACCGGCTCGAAGGCCCGTCGAGCACCTACAATCTGCCGTTCGCCACCCGGCTGACCGGTCCGCTCGACGTCCCGGCCCTGCGTGCCGCCGTCCAGGATGTCGTCGCCCGGCACGAGACCCTGCGCACCGTCTTCCCGGAGGTCGACGGGACGCCGGTGCAGCGCATCCTCGACGACGTCACCGTGCCGTTCTCGTACCTCGATATCACCGAAGATCGACTTGCGGCCGCGATCCGTGACGTGCACGAGACGCCGATCCGGCTGGAGACCGAGATCCCGATCCTGGTCCAGGTGCTGCGGGTCGCCGCCGACGACCACGTCCTGGCCATGGTCATCCACCACATCGCCGGCGACGAGGGCTCGACCACGCCGTTCCTGCGCGACCTGGCGACCGCCTACGCGGCCCGCCTGCGCGGCGGCGCCCCGGCCTGGTCACCCCTTCCGATCCAGTACGGCGACTACACCCGGTGGCACCAGGAGCTGCTTGGCGCGCCGGACGCGCCCTCGGAGCTGGCCGAGCGTCAGCTCGCCTACTGGACGACGATCCTGGCCGGCCTTCCCACCCAGGTGGAGCTGCCCGCCGACCGACCCAGGCCCGCGGTCCCCGTCGCGGGCGGTGGGCGGGTGCGGGGAGAGATCCCCGCGACGACCATGGCAGCGCTGCGTCCGCTGCTCACCCAGACCGGAACCAGCGAGCTCACGTTGGCGCACCTGGCCGTCGCGGTCACCCTGCACAAGCTCGGCGCCGGCGCCGACATTCCCCTGGGCGCACTGGTTGCCGGCCGCGTCGACCCCGCCCTGGAGCCCCTGGTGGGCTTTTTTGTGAACACGGTGGTGGTCCGACTCGACCTCTCCGGTGACCCGACCCTGCGCGAGCTGCTCTCCCGGGTCCGGCGTAGTTCGCTGGACGCCTACGCCCACGCCGACGTCCCGTTCGACAGCGTGGTGGAACGGGTCAACCCCGAGCGCGCCGCGGGCCGCCATCCGCTCGTCCAGACCCTCGTGGACTACTGGAACCCGGCGACCGGGAACCCGGGGCTCGACGGTCTCGACCTGGCACCGCTGGAATCGGCCGAACCGGCGGCCGCGAAGTTCGACCTTGGGTTCACCTTCACCCCGGCCGCTCGCGGTGGTGGCCTGCTCGCCTCCGTCGAGTACGACGCCGACCTGTTCGACCGGGTGAGTGTCGAACGCATTCTGGCGCGTCTCGGTCGCGTGCTCGCCGCCTTCGCGGGGAACCCGGACCTTTCCCTGTCCGGAGTGGGTGTTCTTTCCGCCGAGGAGCGCGAGCTGCTGCTGCGCGAGTGGAGCGGGGTTGCGGCACCGAATCCGGCCGCGCTGCCCGCCGGCTCCGATTCCGCCGAGGCTGTCGGCGCGGATCCGGTTTCGTTCTCGTCGGTGGTGGGTGTGTGGGATGGGGTGGTGGCTGCTGGTGGTGGTGAGGTGGCGGTGGTGTGTGGGGGTGTGTCGTTGTCGTTTGGTGAGGTGGATCAGGTTGCGTCGCGGTTGGCGGGGGTGTTGCGGTTGGTGGGGGTGGGGCCTGAGGTGCGGGTGGGGGTGGTGGTGCCGCGGGGTGTGGAGGTGGTGGTGGTGATGGTGGCGGTGTGGAAGGCGGGGGGTGTGGTGGTGCCGGTGGATCCGGTGCATCCGGTGTCGCGGGTGGGTGTGGTGGTGGGGGAGGCGGCTCCGTTGGTGGTGGTGACGTCGTCGGTGGTGGCGGATCGGGTGGCGCAGGCGGGATTCTCGGGTCGGACGATTTTGGTGGATGACCCGGATTCCTGGCCGAGGACGAGTGCGGGGGCAGGGTCGGAGGCGGATTCGGGCTCGGATGTGTATGTGCAGGCGGGTTCGGATTCGGTTTCGACGGCGGGGTCGGGTTCGGTGGGGTTGGGGGCGGCGGCGTATGTGGTGTTCACGTCGGGGTCGACGGGGCGGCCGAAGGGTGTGGTGGGTACGCATGGTGGTCTGGTGAATCTGGCGTTGGCGCATCGGGCGGCGGTGATCGATCCGGCGGTGGTGGGTCTGGGGGGCCGGCGGTTGCGGGTGTTGAACGTGTTGTCGTTCGCGTTTGACGGGTCGTTGGATCCGCTGGTGTGGATGTTGGCGGGGCATGCGATGCATGTTCTGCCGGATGGTCTGATGGGGGATGCGGCGGGGATCGTGCGGTTGGTCCGCGACGAGCGGATTGATTTTGTGGACGTGCCGCCGTCGTTGTTGGAACTGCTGGTGGATGACGGTTTGCTGTCCGGTGGGTGGGTGCCGTCGGTGGTGGCGACGGGGGCGGAGGCGGTGGGTTCCCGGTTGTGGGATGCGCTGGGTTCGGCGCCGGGTGTGCTGGGGTTGAATTTCTACGGGCCGACGGAATGCACGGTGGATGCCACCTGGACGCCGGTGGAATTCGGGGTGGGGCCGCATATCGGCCGGCCGGTCGCGGGGCTGCGGACCTTTGTGCTGGATGGTGCGTTGTTGCCGGTGCCGGTCGGTGTGGCTGGGGAACTGTATGTCGGCGGTGTCGGGGTGGCCCGCGGGTATGCGGGTCGGCCGGGGGAGACGGCGTCGCGGTTCGTCGCGGATCCGTTCGGGGATGGGGAGCGGCTGTACCGGACGGGGGATCTCGTGCGGTGGCAGGCCGACGGCACGCTGGAGTTCCTGGGCCGCGCGGACGAGCAGGTGAAGATCCGTGGCTATCGGGTGGAGCCGGGTGAGGTCGAGGCGGTGCTGGGTGGGCTGCCGGGGGTGGGCCAGGCGGTGGTGGTCGCCCGCACCGACAACGGGGTCACCCGCCTGGTCGGCTACGTCACCGCCGACCAGCCCACCACGGTCGACTCCGACCGGGGTGGCGCTCGCGCGGCGGATCGTGGGGACGCCTCCGCAGGGGATCGGGGTGGATCGCTTGATCCCGATCAGCTTCGGGCTGCCGCCGCGGTGGTTCTTCCGGACCATCTGGTGCCCGCGGCCGTACTTGTCCTGGCGGCGTTTCCGGTTTCGCCGAACGGCAAGCTGGACCGCCGGGCCCTGCCCGCGCCGACGTTCACCGGCGGGGCCACCACCGGCCGGGTGCCGGTGACGCCGACCGAGCGTCTGCTCGCGGGGCTGTTCGGGGAGCTGCTCGGCGTCGACGACGTCGGCCTCGACGACGCGTTCTTCGCCCTGGGCGGGCACTCCCTGCTCGCCGCCCGCCTCATCGCCCGGATCCGGACCGAGACCGGCGCGGAGACGCCTGTCCGCGCCGTCTTCGACACCCCCACCGTGGCCGGCCTCGCGGCGGTGCTGGACGCCGAGCGACCCCCCTCGGCGCGGATTCCGCTCGGCCCCCGGCCCCGGCCGCAGCGGCTGGCGCTGTCCGCCGCCCAGCGTCGGCTGTGGTTCCTCGACCGGCTCGAAGGCCCGTCGAGCACCTACAACGTCCCCTTCGTGGCCCGGCTGCGCGGCGACCTCGACGTCGCCGCCCTCACCGCCGCGTTCGACGACGTCGTCGCCCGGCACGAGTCCCTGCGCACCGTCTTCCCCGACGACGGTGGCACGCCCTACCAACGGATCCTGACCGAGTGCCGGGCGGCGGTCAGCCTCGTCGAGACCGGCGAGGGAGAGCTGCCCGCCCTGGTCGCCGAGGCCGTCGGTCGGCCGTTCGACCTGGAGACGCAGCCGCCGCTGCGCGTGCACCTGTTCCGCCTCGCGGCCGACGACCACGTGCTCGGGCTGGTGGTGCACCACATCGCCGGGGACGAGTGGTCGACCGACCCGCTGCTCACCGACCTGGCGACCGCGTACGCGGCCCGCTCGGCGGGCGCCGCGCCGGCGTGGCGGCCGCTGCCCGTCCAGTACGCCGACTACACGCTGTGGCAGCAGGAGCTGCTCGGTGATCCCGACGACCCCGACAGCGTCCTCGCCGGCCAGCTGCGGTACTGGACGCGGACCCTCGCGGAGCTTCCCGAGGAGATCCCGCTGCCCGTCGACCGCCCGCGCCGCGCCGGGTCGCCACCGCGCGGCGGGGAGGTGCGTTTCCCGGTTCCCGCCGGTGTCGTCCAGGGCCTGCGCGACCTCGGCCGCGACACGGGCACGACGGAGTTCATGACCGCGTGCGCCGCCGTGACGGTCCTGCTCCACAAGCTCGGCGCCGGCCGCGACATCCCGCTCGGTGCGCTGTCCGCGGGCCGCGGCGACGAGGCGCTGCACCACCTCGTCGGCTTCTTCGTCAACACCGTGGTGCTGCGCACCCGCCTGGACGGCGACCCGACGCTGCGCGACCTGCTGCTCGACGTGCGGGAGACGGCGCTGGACGCCTACGCCCACGCCGACGCGCCCTTCGACCGGGTCGTCGACGCGGTCAACCCGGAGCGGGCCGCGCGGCGGCACCCCCTGTTCCAGACCATGGTCGACTTCCGTGAGGCCGGGACCGCGGCGGCCGGGCTCGCCGGGATCGACGTCTCCGCCATGACCGCCGGCGACGCCACCACCGACGGCGACGGCGACACGACAGGCGGCGACGACACGACAGGCGACGGCGGCACGACCGGTGGGGCGAAGTTCGATCTCGCGTTCGACTTCACGCCGCGTGCGGACGGCACCTACGACGGCTGCGTGGAGTACGACGCCGACCTGTTCGACCGGGCCACGATCGAGGGTTTCGCCGCACGGCTCGTCCACACGATGCGGATCCTCGGCACCGCCGCCGAGACGCGGTTGTCCGCGCTGGACGTGCTCAGCCCCGACGAGCGGCAGCGTCTGCTCGTCGAGTGGACCGACACCGCCACCCCGGTGGCCGACACGACGGTGCCCGTGCTGTTCGCCGCGCAGGCGGCCCGCACCCCGGGCGCGCTCGCCCTCGTCGACGGCGACGCCCGGCTGAGCTACGCCGACCTCGACCGCCGGGCCGACGCCGTCGCCGCCGGGCTGCTCGCCCTCGGCGTCGGCACCGAGGACGTCGTCGGCGCCCACCTCGACCGCTGCGCCGACCTGGTCGCGACGCTGCTCGGCATCCAACGGGTCGGCGCGGCCTTCGTACCGCTGGAACCCGGCTGGCCCGCCCGCCGGATCGCCGACATCCACCGCACGGCCCGGCTGCGCGCCGTGGTCAGCGCCACCGGAACCGGGCTGCCCGACGAGCTCGACGTGCCCGTCCTCCTCGTCGGCGACCTCCCGGCCGCGTCGGCACCCGTCCCGGTCGCGCCCCTGCACCCGGACGGCCTCGCCTACGTCATCTACACCTCGGGTTCGACCGGCACCCCGAAGGGGGCGATGATCGGCCACCAGGCGATCGCCGCCCGGCTGCTGTGGCAGCGCGGGCTGCTGGACTTCGGCCCCGGCGATGCCGTCCTGTTCAAGGCCCCGCTCGGCTTCGACATCTCGGTCAACGAAGTCTTCCTGCCGCTGGTGACCGGCGCCACCCTGGTGATCGCCAGACCGGGCGGCGAGCGGGACGTCGACTACCTGCTCGAGCTGATCACCCGGCACCGGGTCACCTTCACCTACCTGGTCGCCTCGATGCTGGACATGCTCCTGCAGCTGCCCGGCATCGACGGGGCCGCCGGCACGCTGCGCCACGTCTGGTGCGGCGGCGAGGCCCTCACCCCCGAACTGTTCGGGCGCTTCCGCGCGACGCTCAACGCGGTGATGTACCACGGGTACGGCCCGGCGGAGGCCACCATCGGCGTCAGCCACGACATCTACCGCGACGACGCCGAACGGTTCGGCATCAGCATCGGCCGGCCCAACCCGAACACCCGCCTGTACGTGCTCGACGAGGTGCTGAACCCGGCGCCCGTGGGGGTGCAGGGCGAGCTGTACGCGGGCGGCCTCCCGCTCGGCCGCGGCTACGTCGGCGACCCGTGTCAGACCGCGGCCCGGTTCGTGGCCGACCCGTGGACGCCCGGGGCCCGGCTCTACCGCACCGGCGACCTCGCCCGGTGGACGGCCGTCGGCACGCTGGAGTTCGTCGGGCGGGCCGACCACCAGGTCAAGATCAGGGGGATGCGGGTCGAGCTCCAGGAGATCGAGGCCGCGCTCGGCGAGCACGACCACGTGCGGCAGGCGGTCGTCACGGTGCACCGCAACCCTGGCGGCGCCGCGCATCTCGTCGGCTACGTCACCGGCCTGCCCGGCGTCCCTGGCCTGCCCGGCGTGCCCGGCGTGCCCGGTGCGGAGCCGGACGTCGAGGGCCTGCGCCGGTGGCTGGCGGGCCGGCTGCCCGACCACATGGTGCCGACGATCATCCAGTCGCTGGACGCCATCCCGCTGACGCCCGCGGGCAAGGTCGACCGGCGGGCCCTGCCGGCCCCGCAGCTGCGGGGCACCGGCCGGGAGGCGGGCTCGGCGACGGAGAAGACGCTCGCCGGTCTGGTTGCGGACCTGCTGGCGGTGGCGGAGGTGGGCCCCGACGACTCCTTCTTCGCCCTCGGCGGGGACAGCATCGTCTCGATCCAGCTCGTCGCCCGAGCCCGCGCGGCCGGGCTGCGGATCACCCCCGGCGACGTGTTCACGCATCGCACCATCGCCGAGATCGCCGCAGCCGCCGACGCCAGGGCGGCCGCCGAGCCCGCGGGACCGCCCGCCGCCACCCACCCGGCGACGGGACCGGTGCCCCTCACCCCGGTCATGCGTGCGGTCCTCGAACGCGACGGCCTGCGGTCCCGGTTCGCCCAGACGGCGGTGCTGGTGGCGCCGGACGGGTTCGACCTCGCCGCGATCGAGGCGGCGGCGGGCGCTCTGCTGCGCCGCCACGACGTCCTGCGCGCCGTCGTCACCCCGGACGTGGACGGCTGGGCCATGGTCGTCCCGCCCTTCGCCGAGCCGCAGCGGCCGGTCGTGCGCCGCATCGTGCTCGGCGACGGCCCGGATGCGCCGTCGAGTGCCGCGGTCGTCCGCGCCGAAACGGCCGCGGCGGCGGACCGGCTGGACCCGACGGCGGGACTGCTGCTCCAGGTGGTCTGGTTCGACGGCGGGCCGGCGGGCGGTCTGATCTCGGTGGTCGCGCATCACCTCGCCGTCGACGAGGTGTCCTGGCGGATCCTCGTGCCCGATCTCGCCGACGCCCTGCGGCGTGTGCGGACCGGGCTCGCACCCGACGACACGCCGATCGGGACGTCGTTCCGGCACTGGGCGCTCGGCCTGGCCGACGCGGCGGTCCTGCCGGCCCGGGTCGCCGAGCTGCCGATGTGGCGGGAGATGACCGGCGGCGACGAGGCCCCACTGGGCGCGCGGCACCTGGACCCGAGCCGCGACCTGAACTCCACGCTGCGCACCGCCCGGGCGGAGCTGGCGGCCGGGACGACCCGCCCCCTGCTCACCGACGTCCCCGAGGCGTTCTTCACCGGAGTGGACGACGTCCTGCTCGCGGCCCTGGGCCTCGCCGTCGCGAGCTGGGGCCGCGACCGCGGCCGCCACGCCCCCCACCTGCGCATCGCGCTCGAGGGCCACGGGCGGGAGGAGGAGGCCGTGCCCGGCGCCGACCTGTCCCGGACGGTCGGCTGGTTCACCACCGTGTACCCCGTGCGGCTGGACCTGACCGACGTCGATCTCGACGACGCCCTCGCGGGTGGTGCCTCCGCGGGACGGCTGGTCAAGGCGGTCAAGGAGAACCGGCGGGCGATGGCCGACCACGGCCTGGGCTACGGGCTGCTGCGGTACCTCAACCCGGCGGCCGGCGCCGAGCTGGGCCGGTCCCCGGCGCCGCAGATCGTCTTCAACTACCTGGGTCGGTCCAGCGGCGAGGCCGATCGGGGCCCGTGGTCGACGGCGGCCGGCTTCGCCGATCTCGCCGGCTTCTCCGACGAGTCGGCCCCGGCCGCCGCCTGCCTGACGGTCACCGCGCTCACGCAGGACACCGACGCCGGCCCCGTCCTGCGCTCCTCCTGGTCCTACCCCGCCGAGCTGTTCGGCGACGGTGAGGTCGACGCCCTCGCCGCGGCGTGGGGCACCGCGCTCGCCTCCCTCGCCGAACACGTCACCAGGGGCACCGGCCGCGTCGGCGGCGCCGGCAGCGGGCACACCCCGTCGGACATGCCCCTGGTCGACCTCGACCAGAGCACCCTGGACGCCTTCGAAGAACGGTGGCGGATCCTGTGAGCGGGCCGGCTCCGGACGCCCGTCACCGCTGTCCCGACGGTGTGCCGGCCGTTCCCGGACGGCTTTTCCGTCCCCGTGCGCCGCCGCCGGCGGCGATTCTCAGCCAGCATCTTCCTCCGAACACGGCCAGGCCGATTCGGCGATTTCGTGCGCCCTTTTTTCGTGGCCCTCCAACAATGGCTCGACTCGGCTATCCGTCACCAACGTTGCGAAACCGCAGATGGTGGGGTTAGGCTCACCTTAGTGACGGGTGGTCAACCGGGCCGGAGTGTTCGACGATGCGCCGTGAACCCGGCGGTCGGCTCCCCGTCAAGAGCAATGAGACCGGCTCTCCTTAGCTACTCCTAGTTGCTGGCAGATCCTGACGACTGCCACGAGACGAGGACAAACGCATGCACATCCCCGTGACTGGTGGACGCCCACGGAGTCGTCGCGACATCCTGTTCTTCGGCGCTGCCCTGGGTTCCACCGCTTTGCTGAGCGCCTGCGGCGGGGACACCACGGGTCCGACGGCGACCAGCACGGCCGGAACAGCCGGAACGGCCGCGGGAGCGTTTCCGGTCACCATCAGGGACACGTTCGGGACGGTGACCATCCCGAAGGCGCCGAGCCGGATCCTCTCGCTCGGCCGCACCGATCACGACGTCCTGCTCGCCCTGGGTATCGTGCCGATCGGCGTGTTCCAGTTCACCGAGGAGATGAAGCGCGGCGTCGGCGTCTGGGCGGAATCGAAGCTGGGCACCGTCACACCGGAGTTCTTCAGCCCGCCGTTCGACTACGAGCAGGTCGGCCGGCTGCATCCGGATCTGATTCTGGACGTGCAGTCCCGAGGCGACAAGGACGAGTACAAGTCGCTGACCGCGTTCGCACCGACCGTCGGCCTGCCGCCGGACCGCGACCCGAACTCCGTGCCGTGGCAGCAGTCCACGGACGTCATCTCCACCGCGGTCGGCCGCAAGACCGACGGTGCGGCGCTGGTCAGCAGGACCGAGGCACTCCTCAAGAAGGCGGCGGCGGACAACCCCACGTTCGCCGGTCGCACCGTCACCATTCTGCTGGCCTGGGAGGGAGAGGTCGCCGTCTACTCGTCGGCGGACACCCGCACGCAGGTCGTGACGGCACTCGGGCTCACCCCGTCGAAATATGTGACGAGCCTGGGCACGGAGGAGGCCTTCGTGAGCCTGTCCGCGGAACGGATGGCCGACGCGGACGCCGACGTGGTCATCGTCCTGAGCCAGCAGGGTCTGCCGAAGGAGAAGACGCTCGCCGAGTACCCGCAGATCGCGCGGATGGCGGCCGTCACGGAGAACCGGGCGGTCTTCCCGGACAACAACACCGGGCTCGCGCTCTCGTTCGCCTCGGTGCTGAGCATCCCTTACGCCATCAAGGCTCTGGTGCCCCAGATCGGGGACGCGCTGCGGTAGGCCCGGCTACCTGGCCAGCCCGGTGACCGGCCGCCCCGTCGGCCGAATGGCCGTGCAACCGAATGGCCGTGCAACCGAATGGCCGAAGGCCCGTATGACGGCGCTCGACTGGAGCCCGCTCCACGCGTTCGAGGAGAGATGGCGTACCCGTGAACCGCTCCAACATCGAGGAGGTCCTTCCCCTCGCCCCCCTACAGGAAGGCCTGTTCTTCCACGCGATGGCGGACAGCGACGCCGCGTACACCGTCCAGACGATCCTCGAACTCGAGGGGGCACTGGACCCCGCGCGGCTGCGGGCCGCCGCGCAGGCCCTCGTGGACAGGCATGCCAACCTGCGGACGGCGTTCGTCGTCGTCCCCACCGGAGCGGTGCAGGTGGTGCTGCGCCAGGTCGACGTGCCCTGGACCGAGGCTGAGGCCGAAACTGTGGCCGGTGCCGGTGCCGGTGCCGGTGCCGGTGCCGGTGCCGGCTCGGGTGGCTCCGGTCCGGGGGTTCGGGGACTGGCGGCGGCGGAGCGGGCCCGGCCGTTCGTCATGGACGCGCCGCCGCTGATCCGTTTCCTGCTCATCCGGACGGGGCCGCGGGCACACCGGCTGGTGATCACCAGTCATCACATCCTGCTGGACGGCTGGTCGGCGCCCCTGCTGCTCAGAGACCTTTTCTCCCTCTACGCCGGGGTGCCGGCCCCACGGCCCCGGCCCTACCGGGACTACCTGACGTGGCTGGCGGCCAGGAACCGCGACGAGTCCCTGGCGGTCTGGCGTCGGGTCCTCGACGGGCTGACCGAGCCGACGCTGCTGGCCGCCACCGCCCCACCGACTCCTGCCACCGTGCCACCGACTCCTGCCACCGTGCCACGCACTCCCGCCGCCCCGCCCACTCCCATGGTCGGGAACGCGGGCGAGGCCGGAGCCGGGGCTCCGGGCGGGGACGTCACGGCGGCGGCGCCGGACCATATCCCGGTCCCGCTCGCCGCGGACATCCAGCAACGCCTGCGGGGCCTGGCGCGCGACAGCGGCGTCACGCTGAGCACCGTCGTCCAGGCGGCCTGGGCGATCACACTGAGCCGGTTCGTCGGGCGCGGTGACGTGGTGTTCGGCGCGACGGTCTCGGGCCGCCCGCCGGAGATCGCCGGGGTGGAGTCGATGGTCGGCCTGTTCATCAACACCGTCCCCGTCCGGGTCA
This sequence comes from Frankia alni ACN14a, assembly GCF_000058485.1. Classification (NCBI taxonomy): domain Bacteria; kingdom Bacillati; phylum Actinomycetota; class Actinomycetes; order Frankiales; family Frankiaceae; genus Frankia; species Frankia alni. The sequence goes on along the minus strand of NC_008278.1, from coordinate 4,513,003 downwards.
CGGTGGACCCGGCGGAGACGGTCGCCGCCCTGCTGGGACGGCTGCACCGGACCCAGAGCGAGACACTGGACCATCACCACCTCGGGCTCGCCGAGGTCCAGGCGCTGACCGGGCTCGGAGCGCTGTTCGACACCCTGGTGGTGGTCGAGTCCTATCCGGTCGACAACGCCGCGATCGACCGGGTCCGGGCGGCCCTCGGCGTCGAGATCACCGCCGCGCGCACCGAGGACGCGACCCACTACCCCCTCACGCTGGTCGCCGACCCCGGCGCCGAGCTGCGACTGCAGCTGGAGCACCATCGCGGGCTCCTCGCCCCGCACCGCGCACGCGAGGTGGGCGAGCTGCTAGGCGAGGTGTTCGCGGCGATGGTGGAGGCCCCCGACGCGCTGCCGGTCGCCCGGCTCGCCGTCCCCGCACCGCCGCGGTTCGCGGCGGAGAACGCCGCCGAGAACGTGGGGCCGGAGCATCCGGTTTCGTTCTCGTCGGTGGTGGGTGTGTGGGATGGGGTGGTGGCTGCTGGTGGTGGTGAGGTGGCGGTGGTGTGTGGGGGTGTGTCGTTGTCGTTTGGTGAGGTGGATCAGGTTGCGTCGCGGTTGGCGGCGTGTCTGGTGTCGGTGGGGGTGGGGCCTGAGGTGCGGGTGGGGGTGGTGGTGCCGCGGGGTGTGGAGGTGGTGGTGGTGATGGTGGCGGTGTGGAAGGCGGGGGGTGTGGTGGTGCCGGTGGATCCGGCGCATCCGGTGTCGCGGGTGGGTGTGGTGGTGGGGGAGGCGGCTCCGTTGGTGGTGGTGACGTCGTCGGTGGTGGCGGATCGGGTGGCGCAGGCGGGATTCTCGGGTCGGACGATTTTGGTGGACGACCCGGGTTCCTGGCCGGAGGTGAATACGAATACGAATACGAATGCGGGTTCGGGTTCGGGTTGTGGCGCGGGGGTGGGTGCGGGTTCGGCGGCGTATGTGGTGTTCACGTCGGGGTCGACGGGGCGGCCGAAGGGTGTGGTGGGTACGCATGGTGGTCTGGTGAATCTGGCGTTGGCGCATCGGGCAACGGTGATCGATCCGGTGGTGGGGCGGCTGGGTGGCCGGCGGTTGCGGGTTCTCAATGTTTTGTCGTTCGCGTTTGACGGGTCGTTGGATCCGCTGGTGTGGATGTTGGCGGGGCATGCGATGCATGTTCTGCCGGATGGTCTGATGGGGGATGCGGCGGGGATCGTGCGGTTGGTCCGCGACGAGCGGATCGATTTCGTGGATGTGCCTCCGTCGTTGTTGGAACTGCTGGTCGACGACGGTCTGCTGTCCGGTGAGTGGGTGCCTTCGGTGGTGGCGACGGGGGCGGAGGCGGTGGGTACCCGGTTGTGGGATGCGCTGGGTTCGGCGGGTGTGCTGGGGTTGAATTTTTATGGTCCGACGGAGTGCACGGTGGATGCGACGTGGACATCCGTGGAAAGCGGTTCAGGGCCGCATATTGGCCGGGCGGTCGCGGGGCTGCGGACGTTTGTGTTGGACGGCGGGTTGTTGCCGGTGCCGGTCGGGGTGCCGGGAGAGTTGTATGTGGGTGGTGCGGGTGTGGCGCGTGGTTATGCGGGTCGGTCGGGGGAGACGGCGTCGCGGTTCGTGGCGGATCCGTTCGGGGATGGGGTGCGGCTGTACCGGACGGGGGATCTGGTGCGGTGGCAGCCCGAGGGCACGTTGGAGTTCCTGGGCCGAGCGGACGAGCAGGTGAAGATCCGTGGCTATCGGGTGGAACCCGGTGAGGTCGAGGCGGTGTTGGGTGGGCTGCCTGGGGTGGGCCAGGCGGTGGTGGTTGCTCGTACCGACAGTGGTGTCACCCGTCTGGTCGGCTACGTCACCGCCGATCACGCCAGCACGGTCGACCCTGATGGGCTTCGTGCCGCTGCGGCGGTGGTGTTGCCGGACTATCTGGTGCCTGCGGCCGTGGTCGTGTTGGCGGCGTTTCCGGTTTCGCCGAACGGCAAGCTGGACCGCCGGGCGTTGCCCGCGCCGACGTTCACCGGCGGGGCCACCACCGGCCGAGCCCCGGCGAACGACACGGAGCGGGCGCTGTGCGAGATCTTCGCCGATCTGCTCGGTCTGCCGGAGGTCGGCCCGGACGACTCGTTCTTCGCCCTCGGCGGGCACTCCCTGCTCGCCGCCCGCCTCGTCGTGCGCATCCGCCGGGACCTGAGCGCCGACCTGCCGCTGAGCGCTATCCTGCGCGCGCCCACGCCCGCCGGCATCGCCGGTCGCCTGGACGGGACCGCGGACCTGGTGGCGGACACCGCCCTGGACACCCTCCTGCCGCTGCAACGCCCGCCGTCGCGGGACCGGGGCACGACGGCGGCCCCGCTGTTCTGCGTGCATCCAGGCCTGGGCCTGAGCTGGACCTATGCCGGACTGCTGCGCTATCTCGGCCCGCAGCGGGCGGTCTACGGCCTGCAGGCGACCGAGATCGACCCGGACGTGCCGCCCACGGTCCGCGCGATCGCCGAGCGCTACGCCGACGTCGCGGCTGCGGCCGAACCCAGCGGACCGATCCACCTGCTCGGCTGGTCCCTGGGCGCCGTGCTGGCCCACGCGGTCGCCTGCGAGCTTGAGGCGCGGGGCCGCGAGGTTCCGTCGATCGTCATGTTGGACGGCTATCCCGAGCTGGACGGTGGCGCCGGGGACGCCGGTGGCGCCGGGGACGCCGGGGGAGGCGGGGGAGGCGGGGGAGGCGGCCAGGGTGCCGCATCAGGCGGCGCCGCGTCCGCCGAGCCGGTGAACACGGTCTCCCGCTTTCTGCACACCCTGCTGCAACGCTCCGGGCATCCGGTCGACGACCTGCACCCGGACGAGGTCACCCCCGCCGTCGCCCACGCCCTCGCCGAGCGGACCGGCAGCCTGCTGGCCGGCGCCGGTGAGCGGCGCATCGGCGCGGCGGCCCGCAGCCTGCTGGCCGTCGCGTCGGTCGACACCGGCGTGAAGCCCCGGCGGTACGGCGGGCGGGTGGAGTTCGTCCGGGCCCTGCCCGAGCCCGGTGAGACACCGGCCGACCCGACGGACTGGGCGCCTTACGTCGCCGGCGGGCTGCGCGTCCATGCCGTGGACCTCGCCCACGAGGACCTGCTGTCCCCGGCGGCGTTGCCGGCCGTCGGCCCCCTCGTCGCGCAGGCGTTGCGCCCGTGACGAACCTCCCCTCCACCGCAACGACCGATCCGCACAGCCGAGCGAGAAGGGCCGAACCCGCCATGACGGACGCGATCGGGTGGCCGGCGGGCGGTCCCGGCGCCACCGGGCTTCCCCTGGTCGTCGAGGGCGACGGGCCCGTCGTCGACCTGCTGCGCCGCGACCGGGACCGGCTGCGCGACCACCTCGCCGCCCGCGGGGCGGTCCTGCTGCGCGGGTTCGACGTCGGCGGGGCCGAGGGGCTGGAGGAGGCGGTGCGGGCGCTGTCCGGCACGCCGCTGCCGTACACCGAGCAGTCCTCACCCCGCAGCGTGATCAAGGGCAACGTCTACACCTCGACGGACTACCCGCCGGCCGCGGAGATCCCGCTGCACAACGAGATGTCCTACCAGGCGACCTGGCCGCTGACCCTGTTCTTCCACTGCGTCGAGCCGGCGCTGACCCAGGGCGCGACGCCGCTGGCCCACGTCCACGCGGTGCACGAGATGATCGACCCGGACGTCCGCGCGGAGTTCGAGCGCCGCCGCTGGATGGCCGTGCGCACCTACGGCGAGGACGTCGGCCTGAGGTGGCGGACCGCCTTCGACACCGACAGCCGCGCGCAGGTCGAGCGGCTGTGCGCCCGCGGCGGGCTGACGCCGACGTGGCTCGGCGCCGACGGGCTGCGGACCACCGCCGTGCGCGACGCCGTGCACCGCCATCCGGTCACGGGCCTGCCGGTGTGGTTCAACCACGTCGTGATCTTTCACGAGAGCAGCCTGCCCGCGGACGTCCGCGAGGTGCTGCTCGACGCCTACGGACCGGACGGCTTCCCGAACAACTCCCGCTACGGCGACGGCGGGGTGATCCCGGACGACGTCGTCGCGCACCTGCGGCAGTGCTACCGGGCCGCGTCCGTGCGCTTCGACTACGCGCGCGACGACCTGCTCGTCGTCGACAACATGTCCGTCGCCCACGGCCGGGAGCCCTACACCGGCCCACGCCGGATCGCGGTGGCGATGGCCGAGCCGTCCGCGGGGGCCCGATGACCCCCGCCGTGCTGCGCCGGTCGATGCTCGCGCACCGGCGGCGGATCGTGGCCGCCGCGACGCTGCTCATCGGCTACCAGAGCGGCGAGGCGCTCGTCCCCGTCCTCATCGGCGTGGCCGTCGACCAGGCCACGGCCACCGGGGACCGGGCCCGGCTGCTGCTCTGGCTGGCCGTGCTGGTCGTGGACTTCGCCGTGCTGTCGCTGTGCTGGCGGTTCGGGATGCGCGTCGCGCTGCTCGGCGGCGTCCGGGCCGATCGGGACCTGCGCCTGGCCGTCACCGCGCGGGCCCTCGACGACCGCGGCACCACCCGGACGGACCTGCCGGCGGGCGCCCTGGTGAGCATCGCCACCGCGGACGTCCGGCGCACGACGAGGGTGAACTTCCTGCTGCCGCACGGCGTCGCCGCGGTGGTCGGCATCGGGGTCGCCAGCATCGCGCTGCTGGTCGTCTCGGTGCCGCTCGGCCTGCTCGTCCTGCTCGGCACGCCCGTGCTGCTGCTGGTGGCGCGGTGGCTGAGCATCCCGCTGGAACGCCGGGCGGAGGTGCAGCAGGACAGCGCCGCGCGGGCGGCGGGCGTCGCCGTCGACCTGGTCCGCGGCGTGCGAGTCCTCAAGGGCATCCGCGCCGAGGAGGCCGGGCGGGCCCGCTACCGGGCCGTCAGCCGCGACTCGCTGGCGGCGACGCTGCCGACCACCCGCGCCGAGGCCGGGCACGCCGGCGCGCTGTCCACGGTGACGGGGCTGTTCCTCGCGCTGGTCGCGCTGGTCGGCGGCCGGCTGGCGGCGTCGGGCGAGATCTCCGTCGGTCAGCTGGTGTCCGCGGTGGGGCTCGCCCAGTTCCTGCTGACGCCGCTGAGCACGTTCGGGGAGATCATCGCGGTGCTCGCCGCCGGCCGGGCGTCCGCCACGCGAATCGGCGGTGTTCTGGAGGCGGCGCCGGCGACCCCGCTCGGGCAGGCCGGGCTCGGCCCGTCGATCACCGGCGAGATCACCCTGGCGGAGGTGCGCGGCGGCGGCCTCGACGGCGTCACCCTCACCGTCGAGGCCGGCGAGCTGGTCTGCGTGGTCTGCGCCGACCCGGCCACCGCCGGCGCCCTCGTGCGCTATCTCGCCCGCGAGGCGGACCCGTCCGACGGGCGGATCCTGCTCGACGGGACGCCGTTCACCGCGCTGGCGCCCAGCGCGCTGCGCCAGGCCGTCCTGGTGTCCCCGCACGACGCGAGCCTGTTCGAGGCAACGATGCGGGAGAACATCGTCGCGGGTCGTCCCGGCGACCCGGCCCGCGCGGTGCGGGCCGCCCGGGTCGACCAGATGACCGCCGTCTTCCCGGCCGGGCTGGACACCCCCGTCGCCGAGCGGGGCCGGTCGCTGTCGGGTGGCCAGCGTCAGCGCGTCGCGCTCGCGCGGGCGCTGCACGCCGACCCGCCGGTGCTCGTCCTGCACGATCCGACGACGGCGGTGGACACGGTCACCGAGACGGAGATCGGCGCCGGCCTGCGCGCGCTGCGGGCCGGGCGCACCACCCTGATCGTCACCAGCAGCCCGGGGCTGCTGGCCGTGGCCGACCGGGTGGTGTTCGTCGAGGGCGGCCGGGTCGGCGCCGACGGCCGCCACGACACCCTGGTGCACGCCAACACCTCCTACCGCGAGCTGGTGCTGGCATGAGCACACCCGCGGACGCCGGGCGCGTGCCGGCCGGCGAGCCCCTGCCGGACGCTGGGCTTCTGCCGGTCGCCGACGCGCGCACCACCCGGGCCGCGGTGCGCGTGCTGCTGGCCGCGCACCGGGCCCGGGCGGCGTTCGCCGCGGTCTGCCTGCTCGCCGCGGCGGCGTGCAGCCTGGCGGCGGCTCCGCTGCTCGGGCGGATCGTGGACCTCGCCGCCGACGGCGACGCGTCCGGTCTGACCAGGCCGGTGCTGCTGCTGGCCGGGGCGGCGATCGGGCAGGGGGCGTTGGCCTACGCCGGGATGGCGGCCGTCGCCCGCCTCGGCGAGGAGGTCCTCGCGACGACCCGGGAGACGTTCGTCGACCGTGCGCTCGACCTGCCGCTGGAGCGCATCGAGCGGGGCGGCTCGGGTGACCTGACCTCGCGCGTCACCGAGGACATCGCGATGGTCAGCGAGGCCGTCCGCGGCGCCGTCCCGGAGTTCGTCCAGTCGGCGCTGATCATCGCCCTCACCCTGGCCGGCCTCACCGCCCTCGACTGGCGTTTCGCCGTCGCCGCGCTGGTCGCACTGCCCATCCAGGCCCTGACCGCACGGTGGTACGTGCAGCGGTCGGGCCCGATCTACGGTGCGCGCCGCCGGGCCGCGGGCGGGGAGCAGCAACAGTTGCTGGAGACCGTCGGCGGGGCGGCCACCGTCCGCGCGTTCGGCCTGGCCGGCGCGCACGTCGACCAGGTGGAACGCCGGATCGACCGCAGCATCTCCGCGACCGTCGCGCTCACCCGCCTGCACACCCGCTTCTTCGGCCGGCTCAACATCGCCGAGGCGGTGGGGCTCAGCGCCGTCCTGGTGACCGGGTTCCTGCTCGTCGACGACGGCGCGGTGACCATCGGCGCGGCCAGCGCCGCGGCGCTGTACTTCGCGAACCTGTTCGGGCCGGTGAACTCGGCGCTGTTCCTCCTCGACACCCTGCAGTCCGCCACCGCGAGCCTGGCCCGGATAGTCGGGGTGACCGACCTGCCCGCGCCACCGCGCCCGCCGGACCCGGTCACCTCCGCGGGGGCGGACTCGCCGGCGGACCTGGACGCGGCGCCCGCCGACGGCTCGTTGGCGGTGCGGGACCTGCGCTACACCTACCTGCCCGGTCAGGAGGTGCTGCACGGCGTGAGCTTCGACGTCCCGGCGGGCGGGTCGGTGGCGCTGGTCGGCGGCAGCGGCGGCGGGAAGACCACGCTGGCCAAGCTGCTCGCCGGGGTGCACGCGCCGAGCGCGGGGACGATCCGGGTCGGCGGCAGCGGCGGCACCGGGACGGATCCGGTCACCCTGCGAGCGACCGTCGCCCTGGTCACCCAGGAGGTCCACGTCTTCGCCGGCACCCTCGCGGAGGACCTCCGGCTCGCGGCGACCCGGGCAAGCGAGACGGAGCTGTGGAACGCGCTGGCCGCCGCCGGCGCGGCCGACTGGGTGGGCGCCCTGCCGGACGGGCTCGACACCGTCGTCGGTGACGGCGGCCTGGCCCTCGACCCGGCGCGGGCGCAGCACCTGGCCCTGGCCCGCCTGCAGCTGGCGGACCCGGCGGTGGCGATCCTGGACGAGGCCACGGCGGAGGCGGGCAGCAGCGGCGCCCGGCAGTTGGAGGCCGCCGCCCAGCGGGTGCTGGCGGGACGCACCTCGGTCGTCGTGGCGCACCGGCTCAGCCAGGCCGCCGACGCCGACCTGATCCTCGTCCTCGACGACGGCCACGTCGTCGAGCGGGGCTCGCACGAGGACCTGCTGGCCGCGTCCGGCCGGTACGCCCAGCTCTGGCGCACCTGGTCGGCACACCGATGCTGACCTCGACCGAGGTGCGCAGCGCCACGGCCGGCGGCGGGGCCGACCGGCACCGTCCGCTCGTGCGCGGCCTCGGGTTCGTCGTCGCGCTGGGCGTCCTCGCCTGCGCCGTCGCGCTCAGCCTCGCCGTGGGCGCCAAGCAGATCGACCTGGGTACCGTCTGGCACGCGCTCGGCCACGACGACGGCAGCGACGACGCGTTCATCGTGCGCGAGCTGCGGCTGCCGCGCACGGTGCTCGGCGTGCTGGTCGGCCTCGCGCTGGGCCTGGCCGGGGCGGTCATCCAGGGGCTGACCCGCAACCCGCTGGGCGATCCCGGCCTGCTGGGGCTCGAGACCGGCGCCTCGGCGGCGGTCGTCGTCGCCATCGCGATCCTGGGAGTGTCCACCCCGGCCGGCTACGTCTGGTTCGCGCTGGCGGGCACCGCGGCGAGCGCCGTCGTGGTCCACACGCTCGGTTCGCTCGGCCGGGCCGCGTCGCCCGAGCGCATGGTGCTGGCCGGCGCCGCGGTCAGCGCCGCACTGACCGCATTCATCGGGGCCGTCCTCCTGATCGACGGGCAGGCGTTCGACCGCTACCGGTTCTGGGCCGTCGGGTCGCTCGCGGGTCGGCCGATGACCATCGTCTGGGAGGTCGGCCCCTTCGCCGTGGTCGGCGCGCTGCTTGCCCTGGGTCTCGGCTCGAGCCTCAACGCGCTGGCGCTGGGGGAGGAGACCGGGCGGGCGCTGGGTGTTCGGGTCGGGACGGTCCGGGCCGTCGCCGCGCTCGCGGTGACGTTGACGTCCGGGGCGGCCACCGCGATCGCGGGGCCGATCGGGTTCGTGGGGCTGGCCGTGCCGCATGCCGCCCGCCTGGTCACCGGGCCGGACAACCGCTGGGTGCTGGCCTACTCCGCGGTGCTGGCGCCCGGCCTGGTGCTGTTGGCCGACGTGATCGGCCGGGTCGTCGTGGCCCCGAGCGAGCTGGAGGCGGGGATCGTCACGGCCCTCATCGGAGCCCCCGTCCTGATCGCCCTGTGCCGCCGCCGGACCGTGGCGCTGTGAGGGGCGCTGCCAGGGGCGCTGTGGGAGGCACCCGGGCGGTCGCCGCCGACACTGGATCGCCGGTGCCGCCGGTGCCGCCGGTGCCGCCGGTTCAGCCGGTTCAGCCGGTTCAACCGGTTCCGTGGCGGGCCGTGCGGTTGCTGTCGGGCCGCGTGTCGATCCGGGTCCGGCCGCGCGCCGTCGTGGTCGGCGTCGTGCTGGCGGCGCTGGTACTGATCTTCGGTGTCTGGACGTTGATGACCGGCGAGTACCCGGCGACGGTGGGCGAGGTGCTGCGCACCCTGTTCGGCGCGGGCCCACCGGGCGCGGAGATCATCGTGACGCGGTTCCGGTTGCCCCGGCTGGTGATCGGCATCGGGGTGGGTGCCGCGCTCGGCGTGGCCGGAGCGCTGTTCCAGAGCCTGTCCCGCAACCCGCTCGGCAGCCCCGACATCATCGGTTTCACCACGGGGTCGGCGACGGGTGCGCTTCTGGTCATCCTGGTCTTCCCCGACAGTCCGATCGGCACCCCGGCCGGCGCGATCCTCGGCGGGCTCGTCACGGCCCTGCTCGTGTACGCCCTGGCCTACCGCCGCGGCATGCAGGGGACGCGGCTGATCCTCGTCGGGATCGGGGTGTCCGCGGTCGCCGAGGCGGTGAACTCCTACCTGCTCAGCCGCTCCTCGCTCGACGCCGCGCAGGAGGCCCAGCGCTGGCTGGTCGGCAGCCTCAACGGCCGGAGCTGGGAGTACGCGGGCCCGCTGTGGGCGGCACTCGCCGTCCTGCTGCCGATCACCCTGCTCCTCGCCCGCCGCATCGAGATCGTGGAGCTGGGGGACGATCTCGCGCTCGCGCTGGGGATCCCGGTCGAGCGGGTGCGCCTGTCGCTGGTGGTCTGCGGGGTGGCCCTGACCGCGGTGGCCACGGCGGCGGCGGGTCCGATCGCCTTCGTGGCGCTGGCCGCGCCGCAGACAGCCCGCCGGTTGGTGCGGGCCGGGACGACGTCCCTGGTGCCCGCCGCGCTGACGGGATCGCTGATCATGGTGGCCGCGGACTTCGCCGGGCAGCGGCTGCCGCACGCGATCCAGCTGCCCGTCGGGCTCAGCACCGGCGCGATCGGCGGTCTCTACCTGATCTGGCTGCTCAGCGGAGAGCTACGCCGAGGCTGAGCCGGCCGGCGCGCGCCGAGAACGGGAGATTGTCGGCGGCGGGCGGGGGGTAGACGAAGGTGTCAATTTTAGGTAAACCTTACTTAAGGGAAACGGCGACGGATGTCGCGGGCTGAGATTCAAGGAGACGGCACCTCATGTCGACCAACCCGTTCGATGACGACAAGGGCAGCTTCTTCGTCCTGACCAACACCGAGGGTCAGCACTCGCTGTGGCCGACATTCGCGCCCGTACCGGCCGGGTGGACGAGCGTGCACGGCGCCGCGAGCCGGTCGTCCTGCCTCGAGTACGTCGAGGCCCACTGGACGGATCTACGCCCGGCGAGCCTGATCACCCGGATGGAGGCCGACCGCGCGGCCGCCTGCGGGGCGGCGGGCGATCTGGACGCGCAGGGTAATCGCGGCGATGTCGACTCCGGCGCTGCGCGATGACGGCGTCGGTGGTCTACCACGAACGGACGGTGCCGCTCGCCGGCGATCCGCTGGCGGCGGCGGCGCGGTTCGCCCGCCACGCCGCGGCACCGGTGAGCGTCTACGAGCACGACGGCGCCTGGCTGTGCGGTTCGGGCGTCCTGGCCGAGATCGTCCTGTCCTGGGACGAGATCCGGTACCGCGCGGGCGGGGAGGACTGGCGAGTCGAGGCGGTCGACGGCGCGCCGCTGCGCGTCCTGGCCCGCGTCCTGGCGAACCTGCCGGTCGCCGACTGGCGGGCGGCCGGCTGGGCCGGCTTCGAACTCGGACCCCGGGCGCTCGGGCTGCCCGGGCCGGTCGGCCCCGACCCGCTCGTCCACCTGGTCATCCCGGCCCGCGAGGCGCGGCTGGCGGCGGACGGCGCGCTGCTGCGCGCGGCCGAGGCGGCCGACCTCGACACGCTGGCCGAGACCATCGGCGGTCCGGCCGACGCGCAGCCGGGGCCGGCGCAGCCGCTGGCCGATCTCGACCACGGCGCCGAGGACTACCGGCGGATCGTGGCGGGTGCCGTCGAGGACATCCAGGCCGGCCGGTTCCGCAAGGTGATCCTCTCCCGGGTCGTCCCCGTCGAGGGCGAGATCGACTTGGTCGCGACCTACGAGCGGGGGCGGCGCGGCAACACCCCGGCCCGGTCCTTCCTGCTCGATCTGGACGGCGTGCGCGCGATCGGGTTCAGCCCGGAGACCGTGGTCGAGGTCGGCGCCGACGGCCGGGTTTCCACCCAGCCGCTGGCCGGCACGACGGCGTTCGACGGCGGTGTCGGGCCGGACGGCCCGGGCGGCGACCGGGCCCGGCGGGAGGCGCTGCTGCGCGACCCGAAGGAGATCTACGAGCACGCGGTGTCGGTGCAGGTGGCTCAGGACGAGCTCCGGCCGCTGTGCGCGCCGGGCACGCTGGTCGTCGACGAGTTCCTGACCGTCCTCGAGCGGGGCAGCGTGCAGCACCTGGCCTCGCGGGTCAGCGGCCGGCTCGCCGCCGGCTTCGACGGGTGGGACGCCCTGGGGGCCGTCTTCCCGTCCGTCACCGCCAGCGGGGTGCCCAAGGACGCCGCCTGCGCGGCGATCCGGCGCTACGAGCCGTCGCCGCGCGGCCTCTACAGCGGTGCCGTGATCAGCGCGACCTCGGACGGCGCCCTCGACGCCGCCCTCGTCCTGCGGACGGTGTTCCAGCGCGGCGGCCGGACCTGGCTGCGCGCCGGGGCCGGGGTCGTCGGGGCGTCGCGCCCGGAGCGGGAGCTGACGGAGACGAAGGAGAAGCTGCGCAGCGTCAGCCGCTTCCTCGTGCCGGCCCAGCCGGTCCCGTCAGCCCAACCCGTCCAGGCGGACCCGGTCCCGGTCCCGGCGTCGGCGTCGGCGACCGCGGTCGACGATCTCGAGAGGCTCCGGTGCATCGCCGCCGAGCTCGTCGAGGAGGACCCGGCCGATCTCGCCGACGACGACAACCTCTTCGAGCGCGGCCTGGAGTCGATCGCGCTCATCCGCGCGGTCGGGCAGTGGCGGCGGGCCGGCATCGAGGTCAACTTCGCGGAGCTGGCCGAGAACCCGACTGTGGACGGCTGGTTCACGCTGCTGGCCAGCCGGCAGCCCGCAGCCGCGCGCCAGCCAGGGGCCGAAGGACCTGCCGGCGAGCCGGCCCCGGCCGGCCCGACGACCGTCGCGACGCCCCACGCCGGAGCGGAGGCGAACGGGGTCGAGGTGGCCGGGGTCGAGGCCGGCGAGGGCGAGATGGACGGCGCCGAGTTCCCGCTGGCGCACATGCAGCACGCCTACTGGATCGGGCGCGGCGACGGGCAGACCTACGGCGGCGTCGCCGCCCACCTTTACACGGAGTTCGACGGCAGCGGTCTTGAGCCGGCCCGGCTGACCGCCGCGATCGAGCGTCTCGTCGAGCGGCACGAGGCGCTGCGGACCCGGATCACCGACAACGGCGCTCAGATCGTCGAGGCGCGCTCGGGCTGGCGCGGCCTGACCGTGCACGACCTGCGCGAGCTGGACGCCGACGAGGTCACCGCGCGCCTGGCCGCGGTGCGCGACCGGCTGTCCCACCAGATGCTCGACATCGAACGGGGCGAGGTCTTCTCGACCGCGCTGAGCCTGCGGCCCGACGGCACCACCCGGTTCCACCTCGACGTCGACATGGTCGCCGCCGACGCGGTCAGCTACCGCGTCCTGCTGGCCGACCTGGCCGAGGAGTACGGGCGCCCGGACGAGGTCGCTCCGGCTCCGGCACCGGCCTTCACCTACCGCCGTTACCGGGCGGAGCGCGACGTCGACGCACGCGCGGCGGCCGAGCAGGCCCGGCGGGCCTGGCTCGACCGCCTGCCCGGCCTGCCGGGGGCACCGCAGCTCCCGCTGGCACCGCATCTCCCGCTGGCACCGCAGCTCCCGCTGGCACCGCAGCCGGGCGCCGCCGGCGCGCCGAGCGGAGCGCCCCGGGTGTCCCGGCGGCACTTCCGGCTGCCGCCGTCGGCCCGTGCGGCCCTCGGCCGGGCGGCCCACCGCCACGGACTCACCCCGGCCATGGCCGTCGCGACCGCGTTCGCCGAGGTGCTCGGCGGCTGGAGCGCGCAGCCGCGATTCCTCCTCAACGTCCCCCTGTTCGACCGCGAGCCGATCCACCCCGACGTCAACCGGATCGTCGGCGACTTCACCAGCTCGGTGCTGCTGGAGGTCGACCTGACCGACAGCATCCCGTTCGTCGAGCGGGCCCGCCGCCTCCAGGCGCGGCTGCACGCCGACGCCGCCCACGCCGACTACTCCGGCGTCGAGGTGCTGCGTGACCTGGGCCGCCTGCGCGGCGAACCGGTGCTCGCGCCGGTCGTGTTCACCAGCGCGCTCGGCCTCGGCGAGCTGTTCGACGCCTCGGTGCGCCGGGAGTTCGGCGAGCCGGAGTGGATCATCTCGCAGGGCCCGCAGGTCCTGCTCGACGCCCAGGTCACCGAGCTCGACGGGGGCATGCTGGTCAACTGGGACGTCCGCGAGGACACCTTCGCGCCCGGCGTCGTCGACGCGATGTTCAGCGTGTTCGAACGGCTCGTGCGCGGCCTGGCCGACCTCGGCCCGACCGACGGGAGCGCGGTGACCGGCGCGGCCGCCGTCGCCTGGGACCAGCCCGTCGACGGCCTGCTCGACGCCTCGACGAGGGCGGTGCGCGCCCGGGTCAACACGATCGCCGGGCCGCTGTCCACCCGCCTGCTCCACGAGGGGTTCTTCGCGGCGGCCCGCGACGACCCGAACGCACCCGCCCTGGTGTGGGACGCACCGGCCGGCGGCGCACAGTCGCCGGTGCGCCGGTCGCTGTCCTACGGCGAGCTCGCCGGGCAGGCGACGGCGGTGGCCGGCGCGCTCGTCGCCCGGAGCGTGCGGCCGGGCGACCTGGTCGGCGTCAGCCTGCCGAAGGGGCCGGAGCAGGTCGTCGCCATCCTCGGCGTGCTGGCGGCCGGGGCGACCTACGTGCCGATCGGGGTGGAGCAGCCGGCGGCCCGGGTCGCGCGGATCGTCGACACCGCCGGCCTGCGCACGGTCATCACCGTGCCGTCCACCGCCTCGTCTGCCGATCGGGCCTCGTCTGCCGATCGCGCCTCGTCCGCCGATGGGTCGGCGGCACCGTCCGGGCCGGACTGGCCGGTCGGCGTCCGGCCGCTCAGCCTCGACGACGCGCTCGCCGCCGGCGCGGCCACTGCGTCCGGGGCGCTCACGCTGAGCGCGGCCGACGATCCCGCCCGCCTGGACGAACCGGCCTACGTGCTGTTCACCTCGGGCTCGACCGGGCAGCCCAAGGGCGTCGAGGTCAGCCACCGGGCCGCGATGAACACCATTGACGACCTGGCCGACCGGCTCGGCCTCGGCCCGGGCGACCGCACGCTGGGCGTGTCGGCTCTCGACTTCGACCTGTCGGTCTTCGACGTCTTCGCCCCGCTGTCGTCCGGCGGCGCGGTGGTCGTCGTGGACGAGGAGTCCCGGCGCGAGGCCACCCGCTGGGCCGAGCTCATCGCGGCCCACCGGGTCACGATCCTCAACTGCGTGCCGGCGGTGCTGGACCTGGTCCTGGCCACCGGGGTGCCGCTGGGGGCCAGCCTGCGCGCGGTGCTCCTCGGCGGGGACCGGGTCGGGGTCGACCTGCCCGGCCGGCTTGAGGCCGCCGTCGCCGGCTGCCGGTTCCTCGGGCTCGGCGGCACGACCGAGACGGCCATCCACTCCACCGTCTGCGAGGTCGTCGGGGGCGGGCCGGTGCCGCCCGCGTGGCGCTCGGTGCCCTACGGCACCCCACTGCGGGGCGTGCGGCTGCGCGTGGTCGATGGTCTGGGCCGCGACTGCCCCGACCACGTCGTCGGCGAGTTGTGGATCGGCGGGGCCGGCGTCGCCCGCGGCTACCGGGGCGACCCGGAGCGCACGGCCGACCGGTTCGTCCGCCACGCGGGCGAGCGGTGGTACCGCACCGGCGACCTCGCCCGCTACCTTCTGGACGGCACCGTCGAGTTCCTGGGGCGCCGCGACCATCAGGTCAAGATCAGAGGCTTCCGGGTGGAGCTGGGCGAGATCGAGGCGGCGCTCGCGTCGGTGCCCGGCGTCCGCGCCGGGGTGGCCGCGCTGACCGGTGGCGCGGACGGACATCCGAGCGCGCTCGGGGCCGTCGTCGTCCTGACCGCGGCGGAGGGGCCACCGCGCCCGGCCGACCAGACGCGCCCGGCCGACCAGACGGATCCGGCCGACCAGACGGATCCGGCCGACCAGACGGACCTGGCCGACCAGACGGACCTGGCGACGGTCCGCGCCGGCCTGCGGGCCGTCCTGCCCCCGCACATGGTGCCCGACCGGGTCGTCGCGGTGGCCGAACTCCCGCTGAGCGCCAATGGGAAGATCGACCGCAAGGCGGTCGGCGCCCTGCTCGAGCGCGATCTGGACGGGACCCGGCCGGCCGCCACCGCGCCGACCTCCGACCTGGAACGGGTGATCCTCTCAGTCTGGCGGGAGATCCTGCCTCGCGACACGGTCGGGGTGACGGACACAGTCCGAGCCGCCGACACAGTCCGAGCCGCCGACACAGTCCGAGCCGCCGACACAGTCCGAGCCGCCGACACAGTCCGAGCCGCCGACACGGTCGGTGCCGCCGGGGAGTTCGGGGTCTCCGGAGCGTTCGGAGTCACCGACGAGTTCTTCGCCCTCGGCGGCGACTCCGTGCTCGCCACCGCGATGGTGGCCCGGCTGCGCGACGAGCTCGACACCGGAGAAGTGACGGTCCGCATGCTCTTCGGCGCGCCGACGGTCGCCGCGCTTGCGCAGGCCATGCGCGCGGCCGAGTCCACCCCCGGCCGGCTCGATCGTGTCGCGGCGATCATCTGGGAGATCGCCTGCCTTTCCGACGACGAGATCGAGGCGCGGCTGCTCGACCCGGTCGGGCCGCCCGGCCCCGCCGACACGCCCGACCCCGCCGCGATCCTCGACCCCGTCGCCATCCTCGACCCCGTCGCCATCCTCGACAGGGCCGGCCTGTCCGACGACGCTGGACTGCCCGACGCTGCCCGCACGGCCGGGAGCGAACGGTGAGCGGCGCCCCGCTGGTCACGGCCGCGCCGGCCGCGCCCGCCGAGGCGGGCACGGTGGACGGCTGGGTCCGTTGGCCGGACGATGTCGCCCGTCGCTACGTGGCCGAGGGCTACTGGGAGGGCGGGCCGCTCGGCGACCGGCTGCGGGCCTGGGCCGAGCGGTCCGGCTCCGCCACCGCCGTCGTGGCAGGTCCGCCGTCCCGGCCGGTCCGGCTCTCCTACGCCGATCTCGACCGGGCCGTCGACGACCTGGCCGTCGGCCTCGACCGGCTCGGTCTCGCCCCGGGCGAACGCGTCCTGGTCCAGCTGCCCAACCGCGTCGAGTTCGTCACGCTGCTGTTCGCGCTCCTCCGGCTGGGCGCGATTCCGGTGCTCGCGCTGCCCGCGCACCGCCGGGTCGAGATCGAGCACCTGGCCCGGCTGGCCGGCGCCGTCGCCTACGCCATCCCGGACACGCACGAGGGCTTCGACCACCGGACGCTGGCCCAGGAGATCGTCGCCGCGGTCCCGTCGGTGCGCCACGTGCTGGTGGCCGGCGAGGCCGGTCGGTTCACCGGCATCGACGCGGTCGCGGCGGCCGGCGCGGACGCCCGGGCCGCGGCGGCGCCGACCTCCGTCCCATCGACCTCCGTCCCCTCGACCTCCGTCCCGTCGACGCCCGTCCTGCCGGCCCCTGATCCGGCCGGCGTCGCGGTGCTGCTCATCTCGGGCGGCACGACCGGCAAGCCCAAGCTCATACCGCGCACCCACTGGGACTACGCGTACAACGCGGCGGCCAGTGCCGGGCTGTGCGGGCTGACCGCCGAGGACGTCTGTCTGGCCGCGCTGCCCGCCGCGCACAACTTCCCGCTGGCGTGCCCGGGCATCCTGGGAGCGCTCGGGGTCGGCGCGACGGTGGTCCTGGCGCCGTCCCCCAGTCCCGAGATCGTCTTCGAGCTCCTCGCCCGGGAACGGGTGACGGTGACCGCCCTCGTGCCGGCGCTGGCCCGGATCCTCGTCGACGCCGCCGAGTGGGAGAAACCGGACACCTCCAGCCTGCGACTGCTCCAGGTCGGGGGAGCCCGGCTGGACGCCGAGCTGGCCCGGCGCATCCCGGCGGTCCTCGGCCCGCGCGTCCAGCAGGTCTTCGGCATGGCGGAGGGGCTGCTCAACTACACCCGCCAGGACGAGGACGCCGAGCTCTCCTTCACCACCCAGGGCCGGCCGCTCGCGCCGGCCGACGAGATCCGGATCGTCGACCGCGACGGTGCCGACGTCGCTCCCGGCGAGATCGGCGAGCTGTGGACCCGCGGACCCTACACCGTCCGCGGCTACTACCGGGCCGCCGAGCACAACGCGACCGCGTTCAGCCCCGACGGCTTCTACCGCACCGGCGACCTGGTCCGGCTCACCGCGAGCGGCAACCTGGTCGTCGAGGGGCGGATCAAGGATGTGATCAACCGCGGCGGGGAGAACGTCTCCGCCACCGAACTCGAGGAGCACCTGCTCGCCCACCCCGCGATCGCCCAGGCGGCCGTCGTCGCGGCGGCGGACGAGCAGGTCGGCGAGAGCGTCCGGGCGGTCGTCGTCCTGACACCCGGGGCGGGGCTGACCCTCAAGGTGATCAAGGCGTACCTGCGCGGGCGCGGGCTGGCCCGGTTCATGCTTCCCGACCTGCTCACGGTCGTCGACACGCTACCGCTCACCCCCGTCGGAAAGATCGACAAACGGGAGCTGCGCCGCCGTCTCGGCTAGCGCCGCCCGGCGCCGCCGCGGACGCGGACCTGGACAGATCCGCGCAGGCCTGCGCGGATCTGAGCGGTTTTGCCCGGGTCTGCACCGGTCTGCGCAACCGCGCCGCGCGCCGCCATCCCGTGGCCGTGCCCGCCTCCCAGGGACGGCCACACGAAGCCGCACCACCTCCCTCACCGGCAGTCGCGTCGGCCGGCTCGAACTGAGTGCACCCCACGACCGCGGGTCGGGATCGGCCCGCGGCTGAGCAAAGAGAGAACAAACAGTGCGAGACACGCCGAAAGCCAGCGGGCGCAGCACGGCCGGCGCGACCGGCCAGACCGGCCAGACGGGCGCGACCGACGCGTTGCGCGAGGAGATCCTGGATCTGGCCATCGGCCCGATGCCGGGCTGGGGCACCGGATGCGCGCGGGACATCATGGCGACGCTGAAGTCCGACAGCGAGCCCTTTCCCTGCGTCTTCGCGGTGGCCGCGGCCCACAGGGGCGGGCTGCGGTTCGGTTTCGTCGAGGATCTGCGCGACGAGCGGACCTGGTCCGTCCTGCCGGACATCCTGGCCACCTACCTGTCGGTCTACCAGTCGATATCGCGGGACACCTCGCTG
Organism: Frankia alni ACN14a; assembly: GCF_000058485.1. NCBI lineage: Bacteria > Bacillati > Actinomycetota > Actinomycetes > Frankiales > Frankiaceae > Frankia > Frankia alni. Next base: position 4,494,777 of record NC_008278.1, on the reverse strand, counting down.
GTCGTGTTCTTCGGATCCGGCGAGGGGGCGGCGGGGCAGGACAACGACGACGTCCTGTCCTACGAGCAGCGGTTCTGGTCGATCCTGAGCTACCTGCACGACCGTGACGGCGAGCCCTGGCCGTCGGACATCCCGACCGACACCGACGATCCCGGCTGGGAGTTCAGCTTCCGCGGCACCCCCATCTTCGTCGTCTGCAACACGCCGGCGCACCGGCGGCTGCGCAGCCGCAGCGGTCCGGTCTTCACCATCACGTTCCAGCCGCGCTGGGTCTTCACCGGGCTGGAACCGACCAGCCCGCGGGGCGCGGCCGCACGGAAAGTCATTCGCGAACGCCTCGCCCGGACGGACGAGGTGGATTCGACGCCGCTGCTCGGCTCCTACGGCGACCCGGCCAACCGGGAATGGAAGCAGTACTACCTGCGCGACGACGCCTCGGTCGCCGACAGCTGCCCGTTCCACGCCGGAGCCGGCCGCCGGTCGGCCGACACCGCCGCCGGGAAGGCGACCGTCGAAACGCCCCGGGCGATGGCCGGGGCATCTGTGGCCGGGGCATCTGTGGCCGGGGAATCGGTGGCCGGGGAATCGGTGGCCGAGTCGGCGCGGCCGGCGCCGACCGAGCCGGGCGCGACGGGTCCGTTCAAGGTGGTCGTCAACCAGGAGCAGCAGTACTCGGTGTGGCCGCACGGGCGACCCAACGCGCTCGGCTGGTTCGACACCTCCGTCACGGGCAGCCGGCAGCACTGCCTGGACAACATCGAGCTGACCTGGGCCGACATGCGGCCACGCAGCCTGCGCCGGCGGATGTCGGGACACGCCGGCGCCGGCTCGTCCGGCGGCGCCGGCTCGTCCGGCGGTGCGCCGCGGGTGCGCTTCGGCCGGTACGGCGTGGTCGGCGGCCCGGATCCGGCGGCGGGCCGCGGGCCGGTCGCCACGAGTTCCGTCTGATCGGCGGGGAGAACCATGGTCACGAGCCGGCCTTCCAGCCCCACGCCGGGTTCCCCCGGCGACGCCGCCCAGGGCGGCATCGACCTCGGCCGGCGGGAAGCGGACGCGGAGGACTTCTCCACCGGGCGGGTGGACCCGCTTGTCGGGCGCTCGCTCACCGCCCTGGTGGCCGAGGCGACCCGCCGGACACCGGACGCAACCGCCATCGTCGACCTGGTCGACCGGGAGGCGGACGGAGCCGTCACCCTCACCTACGCCGACCTCGAACGACGGGCCGAGGCCCTCGCCGCGTCGTTGCGCGCAGTCGGCGTCGGCCCGGAGGTGACCGTCGGCGTGTGCCTGCCACGTTCGGCCGCTCAGGTGGTGGCCCTGCTCGGCGTGCTGCGTGCCGGCGGCGCGTTCGTCCCGTTGGACGCCTCCTGGCCGGCCCGGCGCATCAGCGCGGTGGCCGACGAGGCCCGGATCTCGGCGGTGGTGGCCGGGACGGCCGGCGCCCCGCCGCAGCTGTCGGCCGGCGCCGGCTTCGTGCCGCTGCTGCGGCTGGACCCCGCCGGCCGGCTCGCCACCGCCGGCACGTCCGCCCGGGCGGTACCGGCCGTGGACCCGAGCTCCGGCGCGGACCCGCACTCGGCTGGGGGCCCCTACTCGGCTGGGGGCCCCTACTCCGCTGTGGATCTGGAGAACCTCGCCTACGTCATCTACACCTCCGGATCGACCGGGACGCCCAAGGGCGTGATGATCCGTCATCAGGCGATCTGCAACCGGCTGCGCTGGCAGGTCGACCTGCTGGGCCTCACCGGCGACGACACGGTCCTACACAAGGCGCCGCTGAGCATCGACATCTCGATCAACGAGATCTTCCTGCCGCTGGTCGCCGGGGCGCGCATCGTGATCGCGCCGCCCGGAGCCGAGACGGAGCCGGGCGCGTTGCTCGCGATCGTGCACGCGCAGGCGGTGACGTTCTGCTATGTCGGGCCGGCCATGCTCGGCGCGATGCTCGAACGTCCGGACGCCGAGGAGGCGGGACGGTCGCTGCGGCACGTCTGGTGCGGCGGCGAGGTTCTGCGCGACGAGGCCTACCGGCGATTTCGGCAGCGGTGGCGGGCCCGGCTCTACCACGGCTACGGCCCGGCCGAGGCGACGATCGGCGTCTCCTGCCGGGTGTTCGACCCGGACCAGGCCACCGCCCGCGTGTCGATCGGCCGGCCGAACCCGAACACCCAGATCCGGGTCCTGGACGCCGACTACAACCCAGTGCCCCTCGGCGCCACCGGCGAGCTGTTCATCAGCGGGTTGCCGCTGGCCCGGGGCTACCTCAACGATCCGCGTCGCACCGCGGACCAGTTCGTGCCCGACCCGTTCAGCCCGGTTCCCGGCAGCCGGATGTACGCCACCGGGGACCTGGGCCGCTTCCGCGCCGACGGGGAGATCGAGTTCCTCGGCCGGGCCGACAACCAGGTGAAGATCCGCGGCTTCCGGGTGGAGCTGGAGGAGATCGAGAACGTGCTGTGCGGTCAGCCCGGCATCCGCCACGCCGCCGTCGTCGTCGTCCCCCGCGCGGCGGGCAACGGCGCGGCGGGCGATGGCAGTGCGGGCGATGGCAGTGCGGGCGACGGCAGTGCGGGCGACGGCGAGTCGGTCGACGACGAGCTGCGGGCGTACTGCGTGCGCGCGGGGGCGGGCGGGCCGGCGAACCTGCGCGCCGTGCTGGCCGGCCAGCTGCCTGCGCACATGGTCCCGGACACCTTCGTCGACGTCGCCGAGCTGCCGCTGACCGCGGCCGGCAAGATCGACCGGCGCGCGCTCGCCGCAGCCGGCCCACCCGCCGCCCACGACCAACCCCGTACGGGAGGGAACTCCATGCTTTCCGACCAGTTCACGGCGCCGGCGCCGGCCGACCAGATCACGGCGCCGGCGCCGGCCGAGCGGATCACGGCGCCGGCCGAGCAGACCGGCCCGTTGGAACCCGTCGAGCCGGCCGGGTTCGACGAGCTGGCCCGCCGGGTCGAGGCCGCCCAGGACGGCCCGGGCGCGCACGCGCTGGTGCGCTCGTTCGCCTCGAACCCCGCCTTCCGCCCGGCCGCATGGGAGGAGCTGACGACCGAGGACGACCCGTACCGCCGCCCGGTCCGGCCCGCCGACCTGGCCTGGCTGGACTACGGCACCGCGCTGCGACCGGACGACACGCTGAAGCTCTCGGGCCTGCTCGGGCACCGGATGCTGCGCAACATCTACGACGCGGACCTGCTGTACCTGCCGCCGAACCGCAATGCGGCGGCCGATCGCGACGGCGCGGACTTCTACGGCGCGGGCAACCGGCTGCGCGGCGCGCTCGCCCAGCCGGTCCTCGAACGCCACCTGTTCTCGTTCCTGGCGTCCCAGCGCCCGTCCCGCCCGGCCGGCCCGGCCGGCCCGTCGGTCGACGGGGTGCTGGGCGAGCTGCGCGGCTACTGGGAGGAACGCCGGGACCGTCCGGGAGAGGCGTTCGCGGTGCTGCGCGGCACCCGTGAGCGCCGCGAGGCGACGACGTTCGCGCTGCTGCAGCTCTCGGCGTTCCTGCCCGCGGCACGCACGGCGACCGCCCGCGCGTCGCTCGGCGAGTACGGGCCCGCCCACGCGGCCGCCCGGGAACTGCTGCTCGACGACTACCGGCGCTGGGTGGCGGACTCGTCGGCGTGGACGGCCCTGCTCGCCGCGGCCGGGCTCACCCCGACGGTCGGGGCGTACTGGCAGCTCCACCTGAACACCTCGCTGGCCCGCGGCAACCATCTGCACCTGCTGTCCCGCGCGCCGCACCGGCACGCCGAACTGCTCGGCGCGTTCGTGCACCAGCGCATCGACGACGCGGTCGTCGCCACCGCCTGGGCGGACGCGGTCGAGGACGGCCTCGGCGAGCGGCCGGCCCTGTTCACCACGCGACCGCCGGCGGTGACCCCGGACGCCCTGGACGACCTGGTCGGCCGGCTGCTCACCCCGCTGGTCGCGCTGTCGGGCGACGCGGCCCTGGCCGCCTTCCACGCCGGCTTCGTCGACGCCGCCGAACTCGCCCGCCGGTGGGACCGCGACCTCGCCGCGCAGATCGCCTGGGCGGACTCGATCGAGGAGTACAAGGCGAAGGCGCGGGCCATCGACGCCTACCTCACGACCGAGGGGATCGAGGTCGACCTGGACACGTTCGTCGAGTCGTGCGACGAGACGTCGACGACGCACGTCCACGACGAGCACCGACTGGTCATGATCGAGTCAGGCGACATGCACTTCTGGAACAACGTCACCCACAAGATCGCGTTGCGTGACGGCGACAAGATTCTCATTCCCAGGTCCCGGCTGCACGGATCCACCGTGCTGTCCGGATCGTGCACCTACCACCAGCCGATCATCCCGGACGACATGTACCTGAAGTTCTGAGCGCGCGCCGGTCGGGCGATGCCGCCCGCGCTCCCGGCCTCGCGCGACCGGCGCGGCTACCCGCCGGCGCGGCTACCCGCCGGTGCTGGCGGCGGATCGGGCCAGCCGGCGCTGGACCCGGTGGCGGATGTCCTCCGGGAGCAGGTCCGTGATGCCGCCGAGCGCGGGCAGCTCGTCGGGGTCGGTCATGACCGCCCGGAAGACCTGCCCGACGGTGATCCCGTGATCGGGACGGTGCAGGACGGTGACCGGGTCCCCGGCGGCGACCTCGCCTACGGTCAGCACCCGCAGGTATGCGCCGGGCGTACCGCGCCGCGAAAAGCGCGCAACGAGATCGGGGACATCCCAGAACCCGGCGAAGACGCGGCACGGGGTGCGCGGCGCGGTCACCTGGACCACGGCGGACCCGACGGCCCAGATCTCGCCGATCCGCGCGCCGGTGACGTCCATTCCCACCGAGGTCAGGTTCTCACCGAAGCCACCGGGAGGAATATCGCGGTCGAGGAGACTCGACCACCAGGAGAAGTCCTCGTGCGCGAACACGTACACGGCCCGGTCGACACCGCCGTGAAACGTCAGGTCGCAGATGGTGTCTCCGCGCAGGCCGACCCGGCCGACGTGCACCGGCCCCTCGACGGGACGCTTGTCGATCCCGCTGCGCCCCTGCCTCCCGGTCCACGCGTCGGTCCGGACCACGGCGACGTTGACAGTGAGGACACATCCCATCAGGGGCCACTATCCTAGGGTCGAGCGAAATCCCGAGAATTCCGCCGGCGGTCCGCACGCCCCGCCGCTGTTATCCGCGAATGTCTGTCATCTGCGCACGTCAGTTATCCGCGCACGTCGCACCCCGATTCTATCGGACCCGCCGCTTCCGCCGCTTCCGCCGCTTCCGCCGCTTCCGCCACTCCCACCGGTGCGCTGACGGTCCTTGCCCAGCTCGCCGCCGTCGGCGCGGCCCTGTGGACGTTGGCACTACCCGCCATCGCCTACCCCTCGAAGATCCCCGGCATGGCGCTGACGGGCCTCGGGCTCGGCCTGGTCCTCTCACCGCTCACCACCGACGCGCCGAGTCGCGTCAGCGCCGACGACCGTCCGCAGGCATCCGGCCTCGTCCAGACGTGACGGTTCGGCAACTGGGTGGCACGCTCGGGGTGGCTGTGATCGGATCGGTGATCCTCGCCCGGCAGAGCCGCACTCCGCACCCGGACACGTCGTGCAGGACACGGCGCACGCATGGCCGCCGGCTTCTGGGTCACGGTCGCCGTGGTCGCGGCCGGCCTGCTCGCCGCCTGGACGCTGCTGCCCCGCGACGCCCGGCGGGCCGCTCGGCGGACCGCGTGGTCGGCGTCGCTCGCGGGCTGAGCGGTCGTGCACCGGTCCCGCGGGACTGGTGCGGGCGGGCCCGTCGCGGGCCGACAGGGTGGGTGTTTTCCTGCGTGGGCCCCACACGGGGCTTGTTCGACGACCGCGGGACCGAAAGGATTCGTGGAACTCGGCGGGGCTGACCGCCCGGTGTTTCGTCCTGAAGGGGGAGACCCGTGTCCACGGCAGTTCTGACGGTGACGAGCGAGGCCGGCGAGGTGATCGTGCCCGCGGGGCGACCGCGGTTCATCATCGGCCGAGCGCGCAACGCGGACCATGTGATCGCGGACGGCCGGGTCTCCCGGCAGCACCTGATGATCGAGGAGACGGACCGCGGCTGGGCCGTGCGGGACGTCAGCTCCAACGGCACCTGGGTCGACGGCAGCCGGATGCTGCACACGGTCGAGCTGCACGCGGCCGGCCTGCACGCGGTCGAGCCGCAGGCGGTCGAGGTGGGCCCGGTCGGGGCGAGCCCGGTGGTGAGTCGCGGCGAGGCCCGGTTCCGGCTCGGCACGTCGACAGGCCCCGAGGTCGTCATCCGCACCGAGCCCCCCTCGCCGCGGTCCGCCCCCGACGAGCTCCCCGGCGGGGGCGCGGACATGCAGACCATGCTGCCCCACCAGACCGGATACCTCCCGCCGCGCACGGCGAACCAGGCCACCCGCCCGCCGCGGCGCGAAGACCTCGACGCCGGCCGCCGCGCCACCCCCGCCGGTGCCACCCCCGCCGGTGCCACCCCCGCCGGTGCCACCCCCGCCGGCGCCTCCTCCGCCGATGCCACCCCCATCGGCGCCTCCTCCGCCGGTGCCACCCCCGTCGGGGCCTCCTCCGCCAGGGCCGTTCCCGGCGGCGCCTCCTCCGCTGGTGCCACCCCCGTCGGTGCGTCCTCTGCCGGCGCCGTCCCCGCCGGCGCCGCCCACGACCAGGCCGAGCGCGGCCAGGCCGACGGCGGCCAGGGTGACGGCGGGCAGGGTGACGGTGGCCAGGCCGAGCGTGGCGGCCACGCCCGCCTGGACCGTGAGCACGAGCGTGGCACCACCTACCCGCTGCGCCCGGGGACGATGACGATCGGTCGCGCTCGCGACAACGACATCGTCATCTCCGACCTGCTTGCCTCCCGCCACCACGCCTCGCTGACCGTCCAGGGTCCGAGCGTCGAGCTCGTCGACCTGGACTCCGCCAACGGCACGTTCCACGACGGCCGGCGCATCCAGCGCGCACAGGTCGAACAGGGCGACATCATCGCCATCGGCCATCACGTCTTCCAGCTCGAGGGCAACCTGCTCGTCGAGTACCTCGACTCCGGCGACGTCAGCTTCGAGGCCGAGCACCTCAACGTGTGGGCCGGCGAGAAGCAGCTCATGCACGACATGACCTTCCGACTGCCCGGCCGCGCGCTGCTCGGCGTCGTCGGCCCGTCGGGCGCCGGAAAATCGACGCTGCTCAACGCGCTGACCGGCTTCCGGCCGGCGGACTCCGGCGCCGTCCGGTACGCCGGGCGGGACCTCTACACCGAGTACGACGAACTTCGCCGCCGGATCGGCTACGTGCCGCAGGACGACATCCTGCACGCCTCGCTGACCGTGCGTAAGGCGCTGGAGTTCGGCGCCACGCTGCGGTTCCCCCCGGACGTGACGGAGTCGGAGCGCGCCAGGCGGATCGACGAGGTCCTCGCCGAGCTGAACCTCACCCCGCACGCGGACACCGTCGTCGCCAAGCTGTCCGGCGGCCAGCGCAAGCGGGTCTCCGTGGCGCTGGAACTGCTCACCCGGCCCACGCTGCTGTACCTGGACGAGCCGACCTCGGGCCTCGACCCGGGCATGGACCTGCAGGTCATGCAGTCGCTGCGCACGCTCGCCGACGACGGCCGCACGGTCATCGTCGTCACGCACTCGGTGGCGCAGCTCGACCTGTGCGACTACGTCCTGGTGCTCGCGCCGGGCGGCTACGTCGCCTACTTCGGTCCGCCACGCGACGCACTGCCGTTCTTCGGCGAGCAGGGCTACCCGTGGGTCTTCCTGCGCCTGCAGGAGACCCCGGGGGCCGAGTCGGCGGCGCGTTTCCGCCAGTCCCGGCATTACGTGCCGGCGTCGGTGACCGCCCCCTCGGCCCGGCCCGCGCCGGAGGAGCTGCCGAGCATTCGGCAGCAGTCGGTGCTCTCGCAGCTCGTCACGCTGAGCAGACGGACGTTGGCGGTCATCGCGTCCGACAAGGGATACCTGCGCCTCGCGGTCGCGTTCCCGTTCGTGTTGGGCCTGATCCCGCGGGCGATCAACGGGAATTTCGCCGACACCCACGACAGGTTCACGCCGAACTCGGACGGGCCCACCATCTTCCTGATCATGGTGCTGTGTGCCTGCTTCATGGGAATGTCGAACTCGGTGCGCGAGATCGTCAAGGAACGGGCGATCTATCAGCGAGAACGTGCGATCGGCCTGTCGAGAGGGGCCTATGTCGGCTCGAAGGTCGGAGTGTTGTTCATCATCACCGTCCTGCAGGTGATCCCGTTCACGCTCATCGGCCTCGTCGGCCGGCAACCCCCGGGCCACCTGGTGTTCGGTAACACGCTGCTGGAATGCATGCTCGCGGTGTTCGTGGTGGGTTTCGCCTCCGGCATGATCGGGCTGATGATCTCGGCGTTGGTGGACAACGCCGACAAGACGATGCCGCTGCTGGTCATCGTCACGATGGTGCAGCTGGTGTTCTCCGCCGGCATCGTGCCGATCGGGGGGAAGGCGGGCCTGGAGCAGGTCGCCGTGGTCTCGCCGGCCCGGTGGGGCTTCGCCGCGATGGCCGCGGACGCGGACTTCAACACGATCACCCGGGCCGGCGTCCAGCGGCCGAAGACCGTCAACGGTGTGCCCGTCGCCGGGCAGACCGTGCCGGTCAACCCGCGCGCGCCGGAGCCGGACAGGCTGTTCAGTCACACAAAAAAGCAGTATCTGACCGACCTTGGCGCCGGGTTCGCCGCCGCCGCGGTCTACATCGCCATCACCTACCTGCTGCTGCGCCGCCTGGACCCGAAGCGGAGCAGGAGACGAAAGCCGGCCACCCAGTGACCGGCCACCCAGTGACCGGCCACCCAGTGACCGGCCATCCAGTAGCCGAGCTCGAAGCGATCCACCTGGGCCATCCGTAGGGTGGCGAGGTGGACATCGAGCTGGTAATGGCCGGTGCGTTCCATGAGGACGCAATGCGCAGCCTGTGGAACTGGCTGGGCCGGGAACCGGACCTGCGAGGTCTCGTCCGTCTCCGTGAGTCGCCGCCGGCCGCCGGGGAGATGGGGCCGAAGCTCGACGCGGTCGTCGTCACGCTGCGTTCCTCCGCCGGCCGCTCAGTGCGAGCCCTGGAGGAAGCACTGACCGAGTGGCTCGCCGCGCAGCGGCGGGGCCCGGACGGGACCGGATCCGTGCGAATGACCGTGCGTACCTCGGACCACAGCTTCGAGCTGTCGACCGACACCATCGGGATGACGGACCCCGCGGTACGCCAGCATTTCGAGGACCTTGCTCGGTTCGCGCAGGCGCAGCTCGCCGCTGAGCCGGTTCGTCCGACGTCAGCCACGGTGCAGGACGGCGCGGCTGCAGACGTGCTCACCCCGGAGCAGGTGCGCCTGCTCGCGGAACTGTTCAGCACCCCGATGGCGGCGGTGCGGCTGCTGCGCCACGCGGGACTTGCGCCGGAGCGTTTCCCGACCTTCGACGCCGCCCCCCACGCGGAGGGTTTCTGGGCCGCCGTCGCCGTCGAACTCGCTCACGGCCGGGCCCCGGGCGGCGCGCGTCGCCTGCTCGACACGGCGAAGAGCGAGTACCCGGGTAATCCGGCGTTCGCCCGCGCGCCGCGGAGTTGACAGCGCTACTTCGGGCAGATGCGCTGGTAGGGCATTCCCGGCGCGTAGCGAGCCCATTCCTGCCGGTCGGGGCCGCCGCCCGCGGCAACGCACGCCAGTCGGACCGGATCTCGATGGGACTCCGTATAGGTCGTCAGATCCCACAAACGGGCGGGACGCCCCACGCCCGTGGTGAGGACAAACCGACCGTTGGCCGCGATCAGACTGGTGGTCCAGGCGCTGTTGCCGGTGACCAGCGTGCTGCGTCGGGCCGGATCGGAGAGGTCGGAGACATCCCAGAGTACGGTATCTCCATCGTAGCCCGACGTAACGAGGGTCTTCGAATCGGGCATGAATGCGACCGATGTGAGTCCGCTCTGATTCACAGCCAGCGTCGCCCGGCGAACCGGATGCGCCGGATCGGCGACCTCCCAGATGATCGCGACGCCCCCACTGTCTCCGCTGACGAGACTGTGTCCGTCCGGCGAGAACGCCAGCGCCGTGACCCATTCGGTGTATCCGCCAGCGATCGAGCGCAACACCGGCCGGCGCGGATCCCCGATGTCCCAGAGCGCGATCCCGTCGTCCTTCGGAGCCGCGAGGGTCCGACCGTCCGGTGAGAGGGCCAGCCCGCCGCCGCCCTTCTGGCTGACGCCTGGTAGCCGAGACAGCCGCCTGGGCCGTGCGGGATCGGTGACCTCCCACAGTTCCGTGGCGTTGGCCCCCGCTGCGCCGAGCATCATCACGTTCCCGCTCGGTGCGATGGACACCGATTCGATGTGATCTAGTCCCGTCAGCGTGGCCCGTCGGACTGGTCGCGCCGGGTTGGTGATGTCCCAGAGCAGCACGAGCCCGCTCGCTCTTCCGATGCTCGACGTGACCAGGAGTCGGCCGCTTTGACTGATCGCCATTGCGGCGATGTTGTCGGCCGGATCGGCGACGGTGCCGCGGCGAGACGGACGCCGCGGGTCGACGAGGTCCCACAGGGTGGCAGTGGGGCCGTCCGCGATCGCTGCGATCGGGTCCTCCCCCCCGAGTGCGGGCGCGCCACCGCCGCCGACCAGATCAACCAGTGGTGTCGGACGCGCCCGGTCGACACTCCAGAGCAGCACCGAGCCGTCATCCCCGCCGCTCGCGAGCATCCGCCCGTCAGCGCTGAAGGCCAGTTCCCCGATCTCGCCGGTGTGGCCGCTGAGTTCGGGGCCGCGGACCGGCCGGCCGCGATCGGTGATGTCCCACGTCGTGATGCGTTGATCCGATGGTGATGTCGTCACCAGCGTGCGGCTGTCCGGCGTGAACGCGACGGCGGCGATCGCCGCGTTACTGGCCACGGTGCCGAGTTTGCGAAGATCGCCTCCAGGCGAGATGTTGAACAGTACCGAGGACGTGGCAGCGGTCCGATCCTCTGATGCGGTGGCGAGTGTGCGCCGATCTGGTGAGATCGCGATCTGGGCTACGGATCCTGAGGCTGGATCGCTGGTCCGGGTCAGTAGGCGCGGCTTCGTGCCGAAAAGAGACCACACTGCAATGCCGGCCTCGCGTGAGCCGGTAGCAAGGAGATCTCCGTCGTCGAGGAAGGCCACTGCGCGGACCTCCTCCGGGAGAGGCGGCGTTACGGCGCGTAGGTGCGGATGGGCGCGATCCGTGAAGTCCCAAACACTGGCTCTGCCATCGTCGGCGGCGAGTGCGAGGGTGTGCCCGTCGGCGGCCAGCGCGATGTCGTTGACGTGGCTGTCCACAGTGATCGCCGCTGTCACCGTGGGCCGGCGGGAGTTGGCGACGTCCCACACGACGGTGCGGCCGTCGTCGCGTCCGGCGCCGATCAGGTAGATGCCGTCCGGCGTGAACGTGAGCGCCGAGAGCAAACCCTGGTGCTCACGCATGGTCGCCCTGAGTACCGGACGGGCGGGGTCGCTGACGTCCCACAGGTAGACCAGCCCGGCGGTGCCGTGGGCGCCCTGGTCCCAGGAGGCGCTCGCCATGAGCCGGCCGTTGGAGGTGACCGCCAGCGCGGTGACCATCTTCGGGTGCTTGCTGGTGGCGCCAGTCCTGTACGGCTGGGCGAGCGTCGTGAGCAGGCTGGCCCGGGTCGCGTCGGTGGGGTCGAGGGCCATCGCCGCCGCGCCGAGCCGCAGCGACGTTCGCAGGTCGCTGCTACGCAGGGTGTCGGCCTGCGCGGTCAGGCCGCGGGCCGTCGCGACCCGGCGTTGGTGCAGGGCACTGCGCCACTGCGCCAGCGCGAGGCCGGACGCGAGCAGCGACAGGACGAGCAGGACTGCCAGTCCGGTGAAGACGCCGCGACGCACGAGCGTCCGGCGGCGCTCGGCATTCTCGCTCGCGGCGAGAAAGTCGCTGGCGATCGCGCCTAGAGTCCGTCTACCGGCCGCGGTGTCGTCCGCTGAAACTGCTCTCCCGGTCGGCCGATGGCGTTCGCGTGAGGCGCTGCCAGCGGGGGAGAACCGCTCGACGGCGAGAGCGAGCCGGTTGCCGCGGTACAACGCGGCGGGGTCGCGGCCGTCCATCTCCCAGGAGTGGGCGTCCTCGGTGAGGCGCAGTTCGACCAGCGTTCCCGCCCGGTCCTCGTCGATCCAGCTCCGCAGCGTCGGCCAGGAACGGATGAGTGCCTCATGCGCGATTTCGACGGTGTCCCGATCGACGGTGACCAGCCGCGCGCTGGGCTCGGCGAAGGCGGCGAGGATCACTCCGGCCCGGTCGGGGTCGGCATGTTCGGACAGCAGGTCCGCCCGGTCCCGACTGCGACGGATGTCGTCCGAGCCCCCGGCGGTGACCCGGACCATCCCGAGCATCAGGCCGCGGGCGACCACGCGGTCGGCTTCGCGCAACGCCTGGTACACGCGGTCGGCGGTGGCCGCGATGGCGCCGTCAATACCGCCGGTGGCCTGGTAGCCCCGCACGGTCAGGAGGTCGCCGGACCTGTTCTGCCAGGTGGCGCGAAGCGCGTGCGCGAGCGGCGGGAGCGCCCCCGGGTCGTGTTTGGTGCTGCGGGCATGCATGCCGATGTCGCGCAGCAGCAGTTCGACGAGCCCCGCCTGCAACCCGAGGCCGACCTCGCGGGCCGGCCCCTCGATAGCGTGGCGGACCTGGTCCTGGCTCATCGGCCCGACGACGACGAGCCCGTCCTCCAGGGCGTCCCGCAGTTCGGGGAACTCGGCGCAGCGGCCATAGAAGTCCGCCCGGACCCCGATCAGGACGACGGCGGGGGCCGGTCGCCCCGCGGCCACCGCCTCCCTGCCGGCTGGCGCGTGAGCTGCTTCACCTGGCGTCGCGACGGCGATCAGCGCGCGCACGAACGCCGTGCGGTCCGCCTCATGAATCGACTCGTCGAACAGCTCGTCAAACTGGTCGACGATCAGCAGGAGCCGGGGATCCCGGTGACCGACGTCAGGCCGGTCCGACGGGTTCAGAGAATCCGACGGCGCGTGCGGGTATGAGGGGTCCGCCGTCGAGTGCGGCTCCTTGCCGCCGTCCGCCGAGGCGCGCCTGCCCAGCGTCGCGCGGGCCAGCTCGCGGGCTGTCGCGGGGTCTGCGGCGAGCCGCGCGCGCAGCTCGGCCGCGTCAGCGCCCAGCACCTCGGCGAGGGGCTCGGCCAGCGCGTCCAGAGGGTCGACCCGGAGCCGGATGGTGAGCTGTGGCCAACCCGATGATCCGGCGAGGGCGGGAACACCGGCACGCAGCGCGGGCACGACACCGGCACGCAGCAGCGAAGACTTCCCGGCCCCCGACGGGCCGATGACGATCAATGGTTTTGGTTCGGTCAGCCGTTCGCCAATCCGGCGAAGGACGTCGGCGACCAGATCGTCGCGGCCGAAGAAGTATCTCGCCGAGGCAGTGTCGAACGGCTCCAAGCCTGGGTATGGGCAGATCTCCTCGTCATGGGGGGTGCCCTGCGGGTCCGCGGGCTGCTCGCGGGACGGCTGCTCCTCGTCGTACGGGGGAGGCCGATAGGCGTGGTTCGGGCCGAGGACGAGGTCACCGCCGAGATCCGCGCTGTGCCGATGCGGCCGTGGGTGGCCGGCCGCGGGTAGCGTCCTGGCGAGATGCCGGAAGGCCCGTTCCAACGTGATCCACGGAGGTCCACCGGGCTCACCGGATTGCATGAAGTCGATCAGCGAGCCGGTGAACGCGGTCCGCCGCTCGCCGGCTGGGGCGAGCGCTCGTGAGTTCCGGGCCGCCGCCGTCAGCAGAAACCCAGCCTGTGCCCCAGCGAAACCGTAGACGTCGTCCGCACCGGTGACCTGCGCCGGTGTGGCTCGGGCGGAGAAGCAGCAATCCAGGATGACCACGACAGCCCTCGCCGAAGACCGGGAGAGTGCATCCTGAACAATGCGGTACGGCAATGCCTGGTACTCGGGCGGTAGGTCGTCGTTGTTGAGGTCGATGGTCGCATGCGTCGCCAGGTACAGCTCGCCCCGGGCATCGACGAGACCGTGTCCGACGTACCAGACGACCAGGACGTCAGTCGCTTCCCGCGCGGCGATGGTGAGTGCCGAACCCACGTCATGAGGCCACGCCGGATCGAGGATGGTCGTGATCGATGTGGGCGGAACTCCGCAGTCGGTCACCAGGGTTGTCACGAGATCGCCGATGGTGGTCGACACTGGCGGCAGATCGGGCAGCAGCGAGCCCGGCCGGTGACTCGCGGCGCCAACCACGAGGATCCGGCTTCCCTCACCCGCCAGATCAGCGCTCGTCCAACGTCGACTCGCCATGCCCAGTTCCCCATTTTCATGAGCACGTCAGGTGTCGGGCAGGCCCGCGAAATCCCGTCAGGTATCAACCTGAGGCAAGCAGTGGACAGCGCGAATATGCAACGTGTCCGATCGGAGACGAACGCTATCACGAGACCGCCGACACCGATCCGTACCCCCGGTTCCGTCCGGGAAGGCCCAACTCGCGACCCATCTGGGCGCTGTTCTGAGTGCGGCCCGGGAGAACAGTGCGGCCATCGGCTCCGGTCCCAGCCGCCTGCGGGCCCTCGTCAACCCGCCCGACGCCGGTGAGACGCAGCGCGGTGATGGCGATGTTGCGCAGGCTGGCCAGTACGCGGGGGCCGTTGCCGGTCCTGGCTTGGCTGAGGTCCTCGGTGAAGGTGACGTCGCGGACAGCAGGCCGGCGCGGACGGGCAGACCGTGCCGGTCAACCCGCGCGCCCCGGAGCCGGACAGGCTGTTCGAACACTCCCGCCGGCAGTACGTGATCGACATCGGTGCGGGAAGCGGTGCCGCCGCGGTCTACATCGGCATCACCTACCTACTGCTGCGTCGCCTGGACCCGAAGAAGGGCAGGAAACGACGGCGGGCCCCGCAGACCGCCGGTCCGGCGAAATAGCGGCGCGTGAGGCGCGCGAGGCGCGCGATCGTCGTCGCGGCCTCGCGCAGCCGGTCGGGCGGGCCGCCCGTTCGGGTGGAGAACCGGAAGTTCGGAGGTTCGGCCCGCCGGCCGGCCGTCACGGCTGATCTGATCGTCCGCGGACGTCGTCCCGGGCGGGGTGACGACCCGCGTTGCTCGTTCCGCGTCATGGAACATGCTGGTGGCGGGCCGTGAGCCGAGCCGAAACACCGGCGGCGGTCGGGCCGGTCACGGGCGGACCGGCCGGCAATAGGACGTTGTGCGCCTGGCCCGGGTGCCGGAGTTCCCCCGATTGTGGGTCGTCAGGCAGGGTCGGGGCAACCGGTGCGTGGATAACGTGACCAGCGCCGGCAGGTTTTCAGCCGGTGCGCCGAGCCGCGCGGCCCGGGGCCGTCTATCCGTCGGGCCCGTTCCCGCCGACGGTGACGACACATTCATTGTGGGCTGCCCGGCGGCGGTCGTGACACCCGTCGCCGGGACCGCGCGCGCCACCGCCGGCAGCGGCAACACGATCGGGAGTGGAATGTGACACTCGTGCACGATACGCCGGCCGGGCATTCGGACCCGCCGGTGGACGAGGCCCCGCCCAGGGTCGTGAGGAACCTGTTGCAGTACGTGCGGACGACGTCCCACAAGGACATCGCCCTGATGTACTTCATCGTCTCGCTGCTGTTCTTCGCGTTCGCCGGAGTTCTGGCGATGTTCATGCGGGCCGAGCTCACCCGGCCGGGCCTGCAGTACATCTCGAACGAGCAGTACAACCAGCTGTTCACGATGCACGGCACGCTGATGCTGCTGATGTTCGCGACGCCGATCGCTTTTGCGTTCGCGAACTACCTGGTCCCGCTACAGATCGGCTCGCCGGACGTGGCGTTCCCACGGCTGAACGCGTTGTCGTTCTGGTTCTGGTTCTTCGGCAGCCTGACGGTCACCGCGGGCTTTCTCACGCCGAACGGTGCCGCCTCCTTCGGCTGGTTCGCCTATGCGCCGCTGTCGAACACCGCCTACTCGCCGGGTGTCGGCAGCGACCTGTGGGTGGTGGGCCTGACGGTCTCCGGTCTGGGCACCATCCTGGGCGCCGTCAACTTCATCACGACGATCCTGTGCCTGCGGGCGCCCGGCATGACGATGTTCCGGCTGCCGATCTTCTGCTGGAACCTGCTGGTGACGTCGATCCTGGTGCTGATCGCCTTCCCGGTGCTCGCGGCCGCGCTGCTCGCCCTGGAGGCCGACCGCCGGTTCGGTACGCACATCTTCGACGCCAGCAACGGTGGTGCCATCCTCTGGCAGCACCTGTTCTGGTTCTTCGGCCATCCCGAGGTCTACATCATCGCGCTGCCCTTCTTCGGGATGATCACCGAGATTCTCCCGGTGTTCTCCCGCAAGCCGCTGTTCGGCTACAAGGGGCTGGTCTACGCGACCATCGGCATCGGGGCGCTGGCGATCGCCGTGTGGGCGCACCACATGTACGTCACCGGCGCGGCGCTGCTGCCGTTCTTCGCCTTCCTCACGTTCCTCATCGCGGTGCCGACCGGGGTCAAGTTCTTCAACTGGATCGGCACGATGTGGCGCGGGCAGATCACCTTCGAGGCGCCGATGCTGTTCGCCGTCGGCTTCCTGGTGACGTTCCTGTTCGGCGGTCTGACCGGTGTTCTGCTGGCCAGCCCGCCGATCGACTTCCACGTCTCGGACAGCTACTTCGTCGTCGGCCACTTCCACTACGTCGTCGCCGGCCTGCTGTTCGCCGGTTTCGGCGGGGTGTACTTCTGGTTCCCGAAGGTCACCGGTCGGATGATGAACGAGCGGCTCGCGAAGATTCACTTCTGGACGATGCTCGTCGGCTTCCACACGACCTTCCTGGTCGATCACTGGCTCGGCGTCCGGGGCATGCCGCGCCGGTACGCCGACTACAGCCCGGCCGACGGCTTCACCACCCTGAACACCATCGCCACCGCCGGCAGCTTCGTGCTGGCGCTGTCCACCCTGCCGTTCCTGTACAACCTCTGGTCGTCCTACCGGAAGGGTCCGATCGTCACGGTGGACGACCCGTGGGGCTACGGAAACTCATTGGAGTGGGCGACGTCCTGCCCGCCGCCGCGGCACAACTTCAAGACGTTGCCGCGGATCCGCTCCGAGCGGCCCGCGTTCGACCTGCACTACCCGGAGGTCGTCGGCCTCGTCGACTACCACGCGACACCGGAGCTCGGCGGCGCGCACACCCAGCTCCCACGGCGCAAGGAATAGGAACCACGCACCCGCACCCGCACCCGCACGCCACCGAACCGCCCCGGCTTCCCACGAACCCGGGGCGGTTCAGGTGTCGCCCGTCAGTGCCAGCCGCCGGGCCCAGCCGCCGGGCCCAGCTGCCGGTGTCAGTCGTCCGGAGTCAGTCGTCCGGAGTCAGTCGTCGAAGTCGACGCTGACGAGCCGGGCCTGGCGGAATGCGGCGAGCCGCTCGGCCTGGTCGGTGATCGACGCGCGTAGGGCCGGTGGGACCGGCCGCCACGGGGTCACCAGCAGCCGCAGCTTCGCGCCCGACGCGCGGGGGCGCCACAGGCCGGCGATCTCGCCGTCCACGAGCACGGCGCCGGGGCGGCCCAGCACCGGCCACAGGGCCTTCGCCCGTGCCTGATCGCCGACCAGCAGCGACCTGTCCCGGGCCTGCAGGAACAGGTCGAACGGCCCCAGCAGGCGGACGGTGCGCACCGGTCCCGCGGCCAGCCGCTTTTCGTCGGCGGCCAGCACCCACCGGGACTCACCGCCGACGGCCACCTCGACGGCGTCCGCCGGCCAGCGGGCCTTCACCTCCTTCACCGGGGAGTCGAGGAGCTCCGCCACCTGCTTCGGGGTCGCCGGGCCGAGCAGCCGTAGGCAGGCGCGGACGACGTCGAACCGCTCGGGCACCGAGGCGGCGCGGGTGAACCCGGGAAGGGGCTGCAGGACCGGGGGAGAGGTGCCGGCCGCCAGCTCCAGGCCGGCGCGCAGCGCGGCCAGCCGGAACGGCTGCTCGTAGAGGTGAGTGGCCTGACAGGACCGGCAGGCCCGCAGGTACGGCTCGTCCATCACCTCCGCCAGCCGGCCCGACACCTCGCCTTTGCCCATCGGGCCGGTGACCAGCTCGCGCATCGCCGCGGCGACGACGTCCAGCGCGGTCAGCGGGCTGATGCCGGCGGCTCGCAGCGGCTTGGCCGCATCGAAGATGCGTCGTGCGGCGTCGACCTCGGAGAAGGGCTCGACGGCCGCGGCGACGGCGGGCAGATCGCCTCGGCGGTAAAGGTGCGGTGCCCCGCGCAGCGTCCAGACCGTCGCGAGCTCGTCGCCGCCCTCGGCCGGAACGTCGACCCCGCGCACCGCCAGTGCCCACCGGCCGCCGTCGGGACCGGTGTCCTGGACGCCGAAGTCCAGGACGGCCGCGTCGGCCAGCGCGGTGGACGCGCTGTCGAGCTGCTGGGCGCGCGCCCGGAAGGCCAGGACCTCCGCCCGCGTGACCGCGTCGACCATGGGGACCAGGGTAGACGCGGCCTCCGACAGTTCGGGCGTCCATCGCGAGGAGGGCCTGCGTCGTCTTCCGCCGGACTGCTCGAGGGAAAATCGTCATGTCCGAGTCGCGAAGACGGTTCTGATCGCCGGCTCGCTCGCAGACGCGGGCGCGGAGATCGCCCTGGCGGACATGCTCGACCTGGCGGCGAGTTGCGCAACCGCGGTCGCAACAGCTACACCGTCCAGCACCTGCGCTCGGTCGGAGCCCGACACGGCCGGCGACCGGGTGAACATCGCGATGAGCGGCACGTTTCTCCCCTACCGCCACTCCTGACAGCTGCCGATCAGCGGGGCGGGTTCGGGGACCCCCGCTGAGGTGCGGTCCCGCGACAGCACGTCCTCCGGTGGCGACCCCGCCGATCGGACGTCACGTCGGGATCGAGTGGTTTGGGTGACTGTGTCATCCTGTTCGGGTGACGGGCGGGGGCGATGGTCGCGCTCTCGATGTCTTCGTGTCCTGCGCCGCGGACGGGCTCGGCTGGGCTGAGTGGATCGCGGCGACGCTGGAGGACGCCGGGCATCGCGTCCAGCTCGGCGCCTGGGATGCGGTGCCCGGCACCCATCGGGTTTCCTGGCTGGACGGGGTGACGCGGCGGGCAAGCCACACCATCGCGGTGGTCTCGGACGGCTACCTGGACTCGCCGACGGCGCCGGCGGAGTGGGGCGCGGCCTGGTCCCCGCGGATCATGGGCGGCGAGCGCCGACTGCTGGTCGCGCGGGTGACGGACCGGCCGATTCCCGGCCTGCTCGGCCAGCTCGTCCCGATCGACCTGATCGGCCGCAGCCCGCTCGCCGCGCAGACCATGCTGCTCGCGGCGACGCGCGGTGAGGCACCGCCCGGCGAGGCGGGGCGGGGCGCGGTGGGGTGGGGCGAGACGGCGCGCGGTGGGGCGACTCTCGGTGAGGCGGGGGACGGTCGGAGGCTCCCGGACCGCCAGGGCGCCTCTGGCGGGGTGGTGTTTCCCGGGGAGTTGCCGGCGGTGTGGAACGTGCCGCGGGTGGCGGCGCGCTTCGTCGGTCGGGCGCCGGCGCTGGGCCGCCTCGACGAGGCGATGGCGCGTGACGGCGGGCTGGTCGCCGTGACGGGACTGGCGGGGATCGGCAAGACGCGTCTGGCCGTCGAGTACGTCCACCAGCAGCGGAGGGGGTTCGACGCGGTGTGGTGGGTGCCGGCGGGGCGCCCGGAGCTGGTCGGTGAACGGGTGCGGGCGCTCGCCCCCGCCCTCGGCCTGCCGGCGCAGGCGGAACCGGCGGCGGTCCTGGCCCGGCTCGATGCCGCGGACGGCCGCTGGCTGCTCGTCCTCGACGACGCGGCCGGCCCCGGCGAGCTGCCCGGCTGGCTGCGGGCGTCGAGCGGGGCGGGTCGGATCCTGGTGACGTCGCGCATTGACGGCTGGGATGACGCCGGGGTGGTCGTCCCACTCGGGCCGATGGAACGGGCGGAGTCGGTGGCCCTGCTCACCGACCGGCTCCCGGCGGTCGAGCGGACCGTCGCCGGACGGATCGCGGACCGGCTCGGTGATCATCCCCTTGCTCTCGATCAGGCGGCGCATCGCATCCGCGAGGCCCGGGCGCCGGCGGAGACGTACCTGGCGGCGTTGATCGAGCGGCCGGCGGTCGTGCTCGGGCAGGGCGAGGTGCCCGGCCGGCCCGGGGTCACCGCGGCGACGCTGTGGGCGGAGCCGTTGCGCCGCCTGGAAGCGGACGCGCCGGCCGCCGGTGAGCTGCTGCGTCTCGCGGCGCACGGCGACGGCTCCGCGCCGCTGCCGCTGCGGCTGCTCGCGGCCGACCCGGAGGCGATCGACGGCGGGGCGCTGCGCGCGGTCGCGGGCGACCCGCTGGAGCTGGCCGACACCGTGGCGACCCTGGAACGGTCCGGTCTCGCCCATCGGGACGGCTTCGCGTTGGCCGTGCATCCCCTGGTCCGCGCGGCCGTTCGCGCCGACACGAGCGCCGAGCACGCCGACCGGCTCGCCGCCACGCTCGGCCGGGCGCTGCACGCGACCCTGCCCGAGGATGTCATCGCCAACCCGCAGGCCTGGCCGGCCTGGCGCGAACTCCTCCCGCACGTCCTCGGCACCGTCGAGGCCACCGACTCCACCGCCGACACACCCCACACCGCCTGGCTCGCCGAGCACGCCGCCGCCTACCTCACCGAACAGGGCCACCCGGAGCAGGCCGAGCCGCTGGCCGCCCGGGCGGTCGCCGCCCACGAACGCCTCGACGGCGCCGACCATCCCGACACCCTCACCGCCCGCGAAACCCACATCCGCGCCGCCCTCAACGCCGACCACCTTGCCGTCGCCGGCCCGCTGGCCGAACGCAACGCCACCGACCGCGAACGCCTCCTCGGCCCCGACCACCCCGACACCCTCACCAGCCGCGAAACCCTCGCCCGCGCCTACCAGCAGGCCGGCCACCTCGACCACGCCACCGACCTGTTCCAGCAGAACCTCGCCGACCGCCACCGCGTCCTCGGCCCCGACCATCCCGCCACCCTGGAAAGCCGCCACCGCCTCGGCGCCGCCCTCGACGACGCCGGCCGCGGCGACGACGCAACTCGCATCCTGCGACCCACCCTCACCGACCGCGAACGCCTCCTCGGCGCCGACCACCCCGACACCCTCACGACCCGCCACCAACTCGCCGCCACCTACCGCCGCATCGGCGCCACCGGCGACGCCGTCGCTCACGCCGAACCCACCCTCACCGCCCGCGAACGCGTTCTCGGCCCGGACCACCCCCACACGCTCGACAGCCGCCACCAACTCGGCGTCACCTACCACCAGGCCGGCCGCGTCGACGACGCCACCCGGGAACTCGGCCAAGCGCTCACCGGCCGCGAACGTATCCTCGGTCCTGATCATCCCGGTACCTTCGAAAGCGCCCACGCCCTCGCCCGTACCCATCTCAGGGCTGGACGGCCTGAATCCGCCGTGCCCCTGTTGGACCGGGCCTTGACCGGTCGCGAACGGACCCTCGGATCAGATCATCCCGAGACCACGGAAACGCGGGAAAGTCTCGCTGCGGCCCATCTGGCGGAAGGCCGGCCAGGCGAGGCTGTCATCCACCTCGAACGCGTCCTCGACCGCCACGAACGCGTTCTCGGTCAGGCGCACCTATACGCCATGGAAGTCCGTGATGATCTTGCAGCGCACTATCGCGACGCGGGTCAACCTGAAGCCGCCCGCCACCATCTTGAACGCCAGCTCGTCGCGCGCGCCCGGACCGACGGCGTCGCCGACGAACGCACCCTGTGCACGGCCACCGGCCTCGCCGAGGTGTGCCGCGACACCGGTCGGCTAACCCAGGCCGTGGACCTCAGCGAGCGTGTTCACGCCCTCCGGGCCCACACCCTTGGCCCGGACCATCCCGAAACCCGCGCCAGCCGGACCACACTCGCCGACACCTACCGCCAGGCCGGCCGGCACGCCGACGCCGCTCCTCTCAACCGTGACGCCTTGACCGACGCGATGCGCGACCATGGCCCCTACCACCCGGACACCATCCACGCCCGCCGCGCTCTCACCGACACCATCCACCACCAGAGCGCGGAGAAGCCGCCTAGGCCCGAACGGTCGCCGGCAGCCGACATCGGGGAATCCCGCGTCGGCCCTTAACCGGCCGGGCCTGTCACCGGCCAATCACGTCGTTCCGTCAACGCGTGTCCGGGGGCCCATCGCCGTCAGCGTTCGGGGAGGTGTCCGTGTCGTCGGAGGGACGGCCAAGCCCCGCCAACTTGTCGAACAACCGTGACCGCGCATCATCAGCAGGATGCGACGGCTCGGCGGCACGCTCGCGCTCCTCACGCGCCCGCGCGTCCGCCGCCGCGTTCGCCTTATCCCGAAACTCCCGCATCATCTGATCGAGCTCGTTCTGGCTCCATTTCCGCTCCTGTTCCGAAGCGAGACGGTTTGCCAGGTCGTTGTCGTCGCGGGACTGCCAGGTGCGGGTGAACGAGCCGTCCCAGTCAACCGGGCGTAGCGGCGGGCGGGCCGCGGACGACGCATCCGGCGGTTCCGCGGAACCGCCCCGCGGTGGCTCGGCCGGCTCGGGGCCGGCGCCACCATGGTCGGCCGGCGGGGACGGGACGGCGTCCCGGTCGGCCTCGGGAGCCTCGTCGGGGCCGGGGTCGGTCGGGGAACTGGACACGGAGATCCTCCCTGTGGCTGGCACCGCCGGTAATGATCCCACTGCGGCCGGTCCGTCGGGCGGCCGAGGGTCAGACGGCCGAGGGACGGTCGGCGGCGGCTTGGACGGACAGGATCGGCCGCGGGCGGGGAGTGCTGCGGGCGGGGCGAGTGCTTCGGGTGCGGGAGGAGTGCTGCGGGCCGGGGAAGTGAGGGGTCGGGGGAGTGAGGGTCGGGATCGGCACGTGGCGGCGGCGCGGCTGCTGGCTGGGTCCTCGTCGTGGCCGGCGACCTGCGGGACCCCGCGATGGTTCGATGGGACTCGTGACGTCTTCACGATTCACCCCGCCCGGCCCGTTGCTGATGAGCGGGGCCTTCCTGGTCAGCGGGGTGACGCACCTGGTGCGTCCCGCCGTCTTCGAGCCGCTGATCCCCCGGGCGCTGCCCGGTCCCCGGGCGGTCGTCTACGCCAGCGGCGTCGCCGAACTGGTCTGCGCGGCCGGGTTGCTGACGAAGGCCCGGTGGGCGGGACCGGCCAGCGCCGCCCTGCTCGTCGGGGTGTGGCCGGGGAACCTGCACTCGGCGCTCGACGCGACGGCCAAGGCCCGCCGCAGCGACAGCCGGCCCCGCGACGTCGCTCGGGCCGCCGCCATGTGGGCTCGCCTGCCGCTGCAGATCCCGATGATCCGCGCAGTTCTGTCCAGCTCCCGCCGCGCCGCCTGACGAACCGTCGCTACCCTCCGACCCCGACCCCACCACAGCCCCGGCCCCGGCCCCGGCCCCGGCCCTGATCACAGCCCCGGCCCCGATCACAGCCCCGGCCCGGGGGATTGATCACGTGCTCCGAGTCCGGCTCCGGGAGACCCGGCCTTGACGATCGTGGCGGTCCCTACAGGCTGGGCTGCGCGACGTTTCGGTGCTGGGTGATCCACGATCCCGCCGGGCCGTTGAGCATGCGGGCCCGGTGGAGGCGGCGGTGGAACAGCGCGACGAGCTCGGCGTCGTGGCGGCCGTCGTCGGCGAGGACGAAGTCCTCCAGCTCCCGCCCGCCGTCCGCCCAGGACCGCGGGCGCCGACCGATCAGGGCGGCCGTGTCGTCGAGGTCCGCGGCGACGACCGCGGCCCCGATCTCGTCGATCCGCTGCAGGTGTCGGGCGAGCCGCACGGACATGCGGTTGTGGTACCGCTGCGCGCCGGCGCCGAGGTCCTGCCGCTCGAGGGAGCGGGTCAGATGCCGGTGCGCCGGGCCGTAGGCCGACCCGACCGGCTCGGGTTCGTCCACCTCCACGAGGTCCACCCCGACGACGGTGGCGATTCCCTCGAGCGCCATCAGGTTGGTCTCGATGCACCAGTGCAGGTTGAGCATGTAGTCCGTGCCGGGCACCGGGTCGGCGAGCACGGAGTGGAACTCGAGCTGGTTCGACAGGGCCCACAGAATGTAGTGGTAGTGGACGGCCTGGAGGTCCACCGCGGTGCCGCTGCGCTCCTCGTAGCGGCGCATGAGGGGGGCGAGGTCGCCGAGGGCGACGAACGGGCTGCGCACCCACATGCCCCCGAGATCCTGCATGGGGTCGCCGACGTGCCCGAACTCCAGATCGAGCAGCGCGGTGATGCGACCGTCGGAATGTAGCAGCTGGCCGGCGTCCCAGACGATGGCCGACTCGCGGCCGCGGGAGTCGGGACGATGCCGTGACAGCCAACCCAGCACGAACTCCTGGAAGGGGTCGGGCCGCTTCTTCAGCTTCCGGTAGGCACTGTCCTCGAAGTGCCGCAGGCCCACCGCGCCGGGATCCTCGCCGGGACCGGCGCGCACGATGCCCGCGTCGACGAACGGCGCCACGTCGAGCGCGTGCAGCCGGACGAGAATGTCGATGTAGTCCTCCATCGCCCGGCGGCGTTCGTCGTCCGGCACCCCCTCGAAGGAGTCCCGTCCCTCGACGCGCGCCATCACATACGCCCGGGGCTCCTCCGACCAGCCGTACACGGCCGGCACCGGAATGCCGTGCTCCTGGAGGACCGACTGGAAACGCATCTCGTGCCGGAGCGGGAACGCCGACGGCGAGTCGACCCGCTCGCCCCGCACATACAGGGGCAGGATCTCGCCGTCGCGTTCGACGTCGACCCACCAGGCCGGGCGCCACCGCGCCTGCCGCTCGATGCGGACGACCTTCCCGCCCACCTCACGTTCCAACCAGCCGGTTATCCACTCGCCGTGTCCGTCGCCGGATGCAGACAACCCGACCTCCCCGCTTCATCGCGAAAGGTCATCATGAGCGTCCTGGCACCGGATGTCACGCCGGATGCGCGCATCACGGATGGACCTGTCCGAGTGCGCAGGGGGTTCAGGCCCCCGCCGAAGAGGGTGTCCAGGCCCCTCGTGGCGGTGGCCGGGCGCCACGAGTCTGAGGGTCATGACGCAGACGCCTCCCGCGACGGCCGCCCCGCCCGGACCCCGGCACTCCCCGCAGCGCGCGCTGGCCCCCGACCTGGCCCGCGGCGCGATGCTACTGTTTATCGCGCTCGCCAACGCCGGGAACTGCGCCTTCGCCGGCCAGCCCGGCATCGACAGCACGCCGCATGGCGCGGAGCGGGTCGTGGACTTCCTGATGATCACGCTGGTGAACAGCCGGGCGTACCCGGTCTTCGCGGTCATGTTCGGCTACAGCCTCGTCCAACTTGCCCGCCGCCGGGCGACCGATCCCGACGGCGGACGGCGCATTCTGCTGCGCCGCAACGCCTGCCTCGTCGGATTCGGCTTCGTGCACGCGACGCTGCTCTACTTCGGCGACTTCCTCGGTGCCTACGGCATCGTCGGCATCGTCGCGACCTGTGTCCTGCTCCCTCGGGGCGACCGCTTCCACCGGCTCGTGCTCTGGCTCTGGGGGATCCAGACGCTGGAGGCGGCGGCCGTCGCGGTGGCGGTCGTCCTGCGGTGGCGACGGGGACCTGCGACGCTGACCAACGCGGCCGACCCGTCGCTGGCGGCGTCGTCCTACGGGCGCTCGGTCCTCGACCGGCTCGCCGAGTGGCCCGTCCACACCGCGACCGTGATTCCCTTCATCGTCATCGTCTGGCTGGGCATCTGGGCAGCGCGGCGGCGCATCCTCGAGGACCCGGCCGCGCACCGGCCGCTCCTGCGTCGGGTCGCCTGCGCCGGCCTGGGTGTCGCCATCGTCGGCGCGCTGCCGTACGCCTTCGTTTCGGCCGGTATCGCGCATGTCGACGCGGGTACAGTGCACCGCATGTCGTGGCTCCACGCGGTCACGGGCGAGTATGCCGGCCCCGGTTACGTGGCCCTGTTCGGCCTCGCGGCGGCACGACTGGCCCGGCCGCGGCACCCACACTCGGATCGGGCCGTGCGCTGCGTGGACGCCGTGGCGGCGCTGGGACGGCGGTCGCTGACGGCCTACCTGGCCCAGTCGGTGGCGTGGCTGGCACTGTTCTCCCGGTGGGCGCTCGACCTCGGCGGTTCCACCTACGTCGCCACCGTCGCCGGCCTGCTCGTCTGGACCGGGTCGGTGGGGTGGGCCTA
This sequence comes from Frankia alni ACN14a, assembly GCF_000058485.1. Taxonomy (NCBI): domain Bacteria; kingdom Bacillati; phylum Actinomycetota; class Actinomycetes; order Frankiales; family Frankiaceae; genus Frankia; species Frankia alni. The sequence goes on along the minus strand of NC_008278.1, from coordinate 4,468,656 downwards.
CGCGATGGATCGGCGCGGCCGCCGGGGGCCGGCCGAGACGGTGCTGCGCCGCATCGCCTACGGCGTCCCCGCGCGACCCGCGCACCGGGCGGTGTGAGGTGAGCGGGACGGCGGGGCGGTCGACGGCCGACCCGCGGGTCCCGACCGCCCCGGCGGTGGCCGCGGTCGCCGTGGTCGCCGTGGTCGCCGTGGTCGCCGCGGTGGTGTGCGCGGCGGTCGCGATCGCGTGGGCGGTGGCCGGCGGCGGCTACTTCTGGCCTCGATGGGTCTGGTTCGGGGTCGCCACCACCGCTGCCGCCGCGTTCCTCCTGGGTTGGACACGGCGCCAACCGCCGGGCCGGCGGCGCCGACTCGCGGCCGGGCGAGCGGTGTTGGTGCTCATCGTGCCGGTCGACGTGACGGTGTGGGCGCTGTCCGGGGGTGGGTACTTCTGGCCGCTGTGGAGCATCACCGCGTGGTCGATCCTCTTCGGCGGGTATGTCTGGGTGGTCAGCCGCCTGCCGGACAGGCGGGAGCAGGAGCTCACCACCAGGGTCGCCGTCCTGGCGCACACCAGGCGCGCGGCGCTGGACGGGCAGGCCGCCGAACTCGCGAGGGTCGAACGGGATCTGCATGACGGTGCCCAGGCGCGCATGGTCTCCCTCGCGCTCAGCCTCGGCATGGCGGAGGACCTGGTCCGCGCGGACCCCGAGGCGACCGCGCGGCTGCTGCGAGAGGCCCGGTCCACCGCGGTCAGCGCCCTGGACGACCTGCGTACCGTCATGCACAGCATCCACCCCGCGGTGCTTGCCGACCGCGGCCTCGCCGGCGCGCTTCGGGCCCTCGCCCTGGACCTCGCGCTGCCGGTGACCGTCGACGGCGACGCCCCGGCGCAGTTGCCCGCGGCGGTGCAGTCGGCCGCCTACTTTGCCACCGCCGAGTGTCTCGCCAACGCCGTCAAGCACAGCCAGGCCACGGCCGGCGGGATCAGCCTGCGGCACGACGGGGCCGTTCTGCGGATCGTCGTCACCGACGACGGGATCGGCGGCGCCGACCCCGCGGCGGGGCTGGGGCTACGCGGCGTCAGGCGCCGGCTCGAGACGTTCGACGGCCGGCTCGACCTCGACAGCCCGCCGGGCGGGCCCACCGTCATCACGATCACCGTGCCCCACGGTCCGGGCCGCCTGCCGTGAGCCGGCTGCGCATCGTGCTCGCCGAGGATCTGACCCTGCTGCGCGACGGGCTCATCCGGCTGTTCCAGGCGCACGACTTCGAGGTCGTCGCGGCGGTCGACAACGGTCCGCAGCTCGTGCGGGATCTCGTCGCGCTGCGCCCGGACGTCGCGGTGGTCGACGTCCGCCTGCCACCCGGTCACACCGACGAGGGCCTGCGGGCGGCGCTCGCCGCCCGCCAGCAGGTTCCCGGCCTGCCGGTGCTCGTGCTGTCCCAGTACGTCGAGCAGCTCTACGCCCGGGAGCTGCTGGCCGACGGGCTCGGCGGCATCGGCTACCTGCTCAAGGACCGGGTCTCGGATGTCGGGCAGTTCATCGCGGCGGTGCGGCGCGTCGCGGCCGGCGGCACGGCGCTCGACCCGAGCGTCGTGGCGAAGCTGCTCGACAGCCGCCGCCGGCCGCTGGACCGGCTCAGCCCGCGGGAGCGCGAGGTGCTCGCCCACATGGCCCAGGGCCGCTCGAACGCGGCGATCGCGGCCAGCCTGGTGATCACCGAGAAGGCGGTCGGCAAGCACACGGCCAGCATCTTCACCAAGCTCGGACTGCAGCCGTCCGAGGACGACAACCGGCGGGTGCTCGCCGTCCTCGCCTACCTGGAGGGGTAGCGCCTGCCCGCGCCGGGATGCACGGGCCGAGGTTCGGGCCCGTGCGCGCCGCCGACCCGCCCATCCGACGTGGTCGTGCCGAGGTGTAACCCTGCCGTCTATCTGTACGGGTGAGGCGAGAGATCGGCGACGATGGCGAGCTGTGAGGCGGTGGCGACCGGTGGCGGGTGGTCGGGCGTGGATCCGACGACGCACCCTGGCGGAGGAGGAGGCGGTCGGCGGCACCGGCGGCGGCGCGTCGGGCGACGGCTGTGGCGGCTGTGACGGCGGTGACCTGGGTGGCGAGGGTGGCCGAGCCGGAACCGGCGTCGGAACCGGCCGGGGCGGCGGCGCTGGCGTCGGCGTGTTGTCGCGTCCTGACCCGCCGCGGTTGCGGGTGGTGTCCGATGACGTCTATCCCGGCTGGGAGGAGATCTATCGCGACAACGTGGAGCGGGTGTATAAGATCATGTTCGCGAAGGTGGGGAACCGTCCGGACGCCGAGGACCTGACGGCCGAGGTGTTCATGGCGGCGCTGCGTCCCCTGCGGGTGTCGGCTAGCGTCGGTGAGGTGCGGGCGTACCTGGTCGCGACGGCCCGGACGGTGCTCGCCGCGCACTGGCGGCGCACCCTGGGAGTCGCCGTCACGACGCTCGACGAGGATTTCGCTCAGACGATGTTCGCCACCGTGGGCGCCCCGGTCGGCCCGGCGCGGGACAACCCCGCCCGCGCGGAGGCGATCCTGGCCGCGCTGCCCGACCGGTACGCCCGCATCCTGCGGCTGCGGTTCCTGGAGGCGTGCACGCTGCGGGAGGCCGCCGACGAGCTCGGGATCACGGTCGGGAACGCGAAGGTTCTTCAGCACCGCGCGCTGCGCCAGGCGGCCCGGCTCGGCGACGAGATGACCCCGTGATCGGGCGGGGACTGCGCCGGTTCGTCGAGGACCTCCTCGGCCACCGGCGGCCCAGGCGGTTCGACGCGGGCCCGCAGGACGCCGCCGCCCTGCGCGCGGCGATCACGCTGCGGGCAGCCCGACCCGGCAGCGACGTGCCGAGCGAGGAGTTCGTCGCCCGGCTGCACCGGCGTCTCGCCGACCAGGCCCTTTCCGACCAGACCAGCTCCCACGAGGCCGCCCGTGACCAGGCCGGCCCTGCCTGGGCCGCCTCGGACCGGGCCGCCTCAGACAGCGCGGCCTCAGACAGCGCGGCCTCGGACCGGGCCGCGTCGGACCGGGCCGCGTCGGACCGGGCCGCGTCGGGCATCGCGGCCGGCGGTGGGGCGGGCGCGGGGCGGCGACGTGGTACGCGGCGCCGGTTCGTCCAGGTCACCTCGCTCGCGGCCGGCTCGGCGGCGATCGGGGCCGGGGTGGATCGGGCTGTCGGCGAGCGTGGCCCCGGCGGCGGTGACCGGGCGGACCCGGCGGTGGCCGGACCGGAGCCGGCGGCCGGGCCCGGCGGCACCCTGGTTCCCGCGGCCGGCATCTGGCGGACCGTCGCCACCACGCCGGACCTGCCCGAGGGCGGCGTGCGGGCCTTCGACACCGGCACCGTGGTCGGGTTCGTGCGGCGGACCGGCGGGCGCGTCCGCGCGACGTCGGGCATCTGCACGCATCAGGGCTGCCGGCTGGCCCTGGACCCGGCGCAGCAGCGGCTGAACTGCCCCTGCCACCGCATGGCCTTCTCCCTGGCCGGTGAGGTCGTGAACTACAAGATCCGCACCCCGCCGCGCCCGCTGCCCAGCCTCATCGTCCGCGAGGTCGACGGCGTCGTGCAGGTCTACGTGCCCCCCACCCCCACCTGAGCACCCCGGGCGTGCACCCTTCCCGGCGCCTGCACCGCAGCGCCGTCTGCCGGCCCGGCGTCACGATCGGGAACTCGGCGACCCGCCTACATCACGATGCTCGACACCCAGGACACGCCCGCGCTGACCCGCCTCCTCGCGGTCGCGCTCGCCGACGAGGCGGCCCGCCGCACCGCGACGTAGCCGTGTTCAGGACGCCGTCCCGCGCAAGACCGCTCTCATCCTGCGGACTCCTGGCCCTTCGGCCGGGTTCGGTTACTGGTGGCTGCGGACGACGAGTTCGACGCGACGGTTGAAGCGTTGGCCCTCGGGGTCGGGGGAGCCGTCGGGGTTGGCCTCCTCGGCCAGGGGGTGGGTGCTGCCGAGGCCGACCGAGGTGACCGAGGACGCCCGTATCCCGTGATCGACGAGGTAGCGCCGGACGGTGTCGGCCCGTCGCTCCGACAGGGTCTGGTTGGAAGCGGCCGATCCGGTCGCGTCGGTGTGGCCGCGCACCTGGATGTCGCCGCCGGCGTAGTGGGAGTTGATCAGCCTGATGGTCGCGTCCAGCGTGTCGGTGCTGCCGATGGCGAAGCTGCCGGTGTCGAACAGGGCGTCACTGTTGAAGATCAGGATGAAGGTCTCGCGGCCCGCGGCGTCGGTGGCGGCGAGGTTCTCGCCGGAGATGCCGGTGAGGTCGACGTCGTCGGGCCCGGGCAGCCGGTAGAGCGAGTTCGCCACCAGCCTCGTCCCGTCCTCCGGGGTGTGCGCGTACTGGCTGAAGTCCCCGCAGGGCAGCCGCAGCACCAGCCCGGCGCCGAAGTCCTGGGTGCCGCACGTGGGGTCGGGCGTGCCGTCGCCGGTGACGTCATGCAGACCGGGCTGAGCTCCGGGCGGCAGCGCCGACGCGGACGGGTCCGCCGACGGCGTGCTCGCCGCCGGCTGGGCTGTCGCGGCGGCGCGCGACGTGCGCGGGGCCGTCGACGCGTCCCCGCGCGAGCCCGGGGAACCTCCGCACCCACCGGCGAACAGCAACCCGGCCGCGACGGCCACCGGCAACGCAACCACGGTCCTGCGCTTCACACCCGCCCCCACGTGCCTCGATGGGCGGGAGGTTACGCGCGGTCGACCCCGGAAGGTCACTGCTGCCGGATAGCTGACAGAAGCGCGGTACAGCGACGGCAGCCGTGCGTGCTGCCGGTATGGCGACGGCAGCCGCGGCGCTGCGGCGACGGCTGCCGTGCCGAGGCGGCTACGCGTCGTCGCCGGGCGCGACGTCCCAGCCCGCCAGGACGGCGTCCGGCTCCGTGAAGGTGGCGAAGTCGGTCGTCGCACGGAAGGCGGGGAGCTGGTAGAGGGCGCGGGCGTAGGCCCACAGGTGCGGGTAGTCCGACAGCGGCGGCAGAGCCGCCAGGTCGTGGCGGCGGCCGCGGTAGCGGACGAGGGAGACCCACAGGCGCACGTCGGCCTCGGTCAGTTGGCCGCCGACCAGGTAGGGGGCGTCGGCGAGCCGGGTGTCGAGCTTCGCGAACGCGTCGAGCAGCGTCGCGCGGACGTCGTCGTCGTGGGCCGCCCGGTGCGCCCCGTGGTTCACCGCCGGGCCGATCCAGGAGTCGAGCTCGGCGATCTCGGCGCGCAGGTGCTCGGGGTAGGTGTCGGCGCCGTTCGACCAGCGGCCGAACTGGGTGGCGAGGTCGATGCCGAGGCTGGTGAAGTCGTTGGACACGACCTGACCGGTCTGGCGGTCCCACAGCGTCGGGACGGAGACGTGGCCGTCGAAGCCCGGCTCGGTGCGCTCGTAGGCGTCGCGCAGCAGGGTGAAGCCGTTGACCGGGTCCGGGCCGTAGCTCTCGCGGAACCCCCAGCCGCGGGCGTCGCGGCTGCCGTCGACGTAGGAGACGCTGATGACGTCCTCGAGCCCGTGCAACGCGCGTTCGAGCAGGACGCGGTGGGCCCAGGGGCAGAACCAGCCGGAGTAGATGTGGTAGCGGCCCGGCTCCGCCAGGAATCCACTCGACCCGTCCGCGGTGATCCGCCCGGCGAACCGGTAGAGCGGCCGGGTGTCCGCGGGATCGCGGTTGATCGTGTACTCGCCGTAGGTCGCCACGTCGGTCGGGCTGGCGTACACCGGCGTCGTGGTCCCGGTGGCGCTGGTGGTCCCGGTGGCGCTGGTGGTGGTCTGGGAGACGGTGGTGGTCTGGGAGACGGCGGTGGCCTGGGACATCCGGGTCCTCCTCGGGGCGCGGCTGGCGGGGCCACGCCGATCACGGGCCCGCCCTGCTCAAGGCCGACGAGCTCTGCGCTATTCCGATCGGGTGAGCAGAGATACCGGCCGCGGCGGTCTTCGAGGGGGCGACCTTCCCGGCTGCCGGCGGCATCGAGGCGCGACCCGTGGCGGTGCCCTACGGGGCGAGGCGGGCCGGGTCGGCGGGGACGACGCGGAACCTGCCGCCCACGATTCTGCCGTACATCTCCGCCGACATCGGCCCGGGAAACGTGGCCCCGACCGACGTGGGTGAACCGTCGTCGTCGACGAAGACGACGGCGTAGGAGTCCGGCGCGGAGCATCTGCCGCAGAGGGGGGACTCGGCGCGGGTCCAGCCTGCGTCGGGCCGAGCGGGACGGCGGGGCGCTGTCATACCGACCCTGCGCCGGGTCGCAGCGGCAGGGACCGGGCTCTCGCCGGCGCCTCCGCGAAAAGGTGAACTAATTTGCCCTCGCCGAAGAAATGAAATGCCACCTTGCCGGCCTCGGCAAGCCGGTACGTTCTCGCCATGCTCCCCTCCTCGTCCTTGGGAGTGCCGGTTACGGCTGTCACCCGCCTGGGTGCACCTACGACGCTCGCGGATGGCGGCCCGCTTGGCGAGGGTGTGAGAGCCGTCATACTGGGTAAGGAAAGGCCGCTCCGGCGGCCTGACGGCAGTGGGCCACCCGTGGTGCGGGGGAGACCTGGTTGCGTGCGACGATCAGCCGACAATCGGTCGACAATCAGTCGACGAGCCGGTCCGGCCTGGCAGCCCGCGCCCGCTGAGGGGTGTGACAACAAGCAGACCAGGTGGAAAAGTCCGGCGACGAACCAGAACCGAGGACTCCGGGTAGACGATGTGATGGACATGCAACCGTGCCTTGCCACCCTCCTGGCGAGCATCGTCGGGCTGAGGAAGGCGGCCGGGCTGAGCCAGGCCCAGCTCGCCAGCCGGGTCCGCTATCAGCCCAGCTACCTGTCCAAGGCCGAGCGCGGCCTGCTCGGGGTGCCGTCCCAGTCGCTCGTCAGCGCGATCGACGCCGAGCTGAACGCCGGCGGTCGGCTGGTCGAGCTGCGGCGGCACGCCTGGTTGGAGGACAAGGGGAGCCAGGAGGGCATCACCTGGCCACGAGCACTGGAGGAGGTGGACACCACGGATCGTCGACAGCTCATGGTGGGGGGAAGTGCCGCCGCCGTCGGTCCCGCCGCGAGTCCGCAACCGCCCGCAACCGTGCCGTCCCCGGGCGGCGTGGGTCGTCGGGCCGGTGGCGGCGTCAACCTGTCCGGGCGCTGGTGGACGGCCTGGCAGACGTTCCGGGACGGCGAGGAGATTCATTCCTCGCAGGAGGCGGCTCTGGAGCAGGCCGGCACGAAGATCCACATCGAGGCGGTCACCCGCGGCCTTTCCACCGAGGAGGGTGGCTACCTCTGGTGGGGTGAACTACAGATCTTCGACGAAGAGATCATCATGGGTTGGTACGTCAGTTCGGAGGGTCCGGTTCGTTCGAAGGGCTCGCTGTTCCTGTCGTTGAATCCGCACGGCGACCGTCTCACCGGGCGGTGGGTCGGGCTGAGCTACGACGGCATGTTCATCGAGGGGTGGGGTGCCGTGGCCCGGGACGAGCAGACCTCGCTCGCCCTCATCGAGCGGCTCAAGAAGCAGTATCCGAGGGTCGCCTGAGTCCCGCCCTTTGCCCGCCTGGTCGGCGGTGCCGCCGGCCGGTCGGGGTCTCACCCGGTGAAGAAACTCTGGTGGCGCCGAGCTTCGGCGTCGACGAACTCCGCCAGGCCGCTGCGTTCGGCCAACAGGAGATTGGCCTTCGTTCCGCGCACGGAACTCAGCGGGCGCGATCCCAGCTCGGTGACCATCGCGGCCACCTCCGCCTCGAACCGGTCGTCGGGAAACACCCGGGCCACCAGCCCGATCCGCCGGGCATCGTCCGCGGTCAGTTTTGCCGGTAGGAAGCAGAGGTCACGGGCCGCGGCCCCACCGAGCGCGCGGGACAACGTCCACGGCAGGCCGAGCTCGCTGGTGAGGCCGAGCTGGGGAAACGCGACGGAGAAACGGGCGCGGGCGGCGGCGACCCGCAGATCGCACGCCGCCGCCCAGGCGAACCCGGCACCGGCGCACCCGCCGTTGACCGCGGCGATGGTGAGCTGCGGCATCTCGTGCAGCAGGGTCGCCGACTGGTAGGCCGCCACCGGCGGGAGGTCGGGGCCGCGGTCGCGGTCGGCGAGCACCGCCGTCAGATCCGCCCCCGGGCAGAACACCCGGCCGGCGCCGGTGAGGACGACGACGGACAGCGTGTCGTCCCGGGCGAGCTCCGTGAGCACGGCGTGCATCTCGATCATCATGGTCGTGGTGACGGTGTTGTGCGCGTCCGGGCGGTGGAACCGGACCCAGGCGACCGGCGCACCGACGCGCACGTCCAGGGTGGTCCAGGGGCCCTGCGCCGGATGCCGCGACGGCTCGGTGGTCATCATCCGCCCAGTCTTCTCGTCCGGGCATCTCCCCGCAGACCGTGCCTGGTCGAGCACCGCTCACACGCCGCACAGGCGGCGCAGGCGGCGGGAGTCCTCGACGGCGTAGCCGTGGCCGTCGTTGTTGAAGTAGGCGTAGACGTCCAGGCCGGCGCGCGCCCATTCGTCGATGCGGGCGGCCCACCAGCGCAGCGCGTCGTCGTCGTAGGAACCGGCGTAGAGGGTCGTGGGGTCGGGGCCGTGCAGGCGCACGTACACGAACGGCGCGGTGGCCCGCAGGACACACGGCAGGCCGGCGCCGCTCATGACGCAGTAGGCCGCGCCGTACCGTTCGAGGATCCGGTAGACCGCCTCGTCGTGCCAGCTCGGATGGCGGAACTCGACCGCCACCCGCATCCACGGCGGCACCCCGGCCAGGAAGTACTCCAACCGGGCGTCGTCGCGGCTCTGGCGTCCGTCGAGCTGCACCAGCACGGCCGCTCGCCGGTCGGCCAGCTCCTGCCAGGCGCCCGCGATCCGACTCGTCCACGCCTCCGGTGCGTAGAGCCGCTTGGCGTGGGTCAGGCCGCGGGACGCCTTCACCGACATCACGAAGCCCGGCGGCAGCCGGCGGCGCCAACCGGCGAACGTCGCGTCGGCCGGCCAGCGGTAGAAACTGGCGTTCAACTCGACCGTGTCGTACTCGGCCACGTAGAGCGCAAGGCGGCGACCGGGCGGCGTCCCCGGCGGGTAGAGCACGCCGTCCCAGTGGCCGTAACTCCATCCCGAGGTACCGATGTGGATCGCGATCGACGCTCAGCCTCCTCAGGTCGATGTGCGCCGTGCCCCGCGCGCGACCGCGACCGCGATCGCGGCGGGTCAGCCATGCGTCGGATGGAGAACGACCTTGGTCCAGCCGTCCTCGCGGTCGTCGAAGTGGCGGTAGGCGTGGCCGTGGGGGTCATGGGCCTGCCAGCCGACGCATTCGCACCCCTTGTCCGCGCCTTCACCGCCGGTCAGGTCGAGGACCTGCTCGACCGGGTCGCCCAACGCGTCGTCGACCGCGATCGCGCCGATCTTCTCGGCCAGCCGCAACCGGTCGGGGTGGCGGTGTTCGTGCGCCCCTCGTACATGTGCAGGTCGGAACCGCTCCGTGGGTCGTTCTCTTTTCGGTGGGTCGTTCTCTTTCCGCCTCTTTCCGCGGGTCGTACTGTCTCGTGGGCCGTTCTGTCGCTGCGTGGGCCTCCGGTCGGCGACGCCATACCCGGCATCGGGCCGCTAACCCGGCCGTCGAGGCATATCTGCGCCGCGGCCGACATCACCCGGGCCAGGAACCACCTGGGCAGGTACTACAAGAAGACGGGCGACGACGCCCCCCGGGAAGCGCGGTAGGCGGCCGGACCGGCGGAGCTCCCCCGAGGTCGGTCCGGTTGAGGGATCGACCGCCTGCAACAGATCCGATTCGAACGGTCAGGGCACACGGTCGCCCGTGGTGACCTGGGAAATGCGCAGGCGGACCCGGCTATCACGGATGGCACCGGGGTGAATACCGACATTCCGTATCGTTCGGGGTGTTCGGACCACGCTCTCGGCTTCGGCGCAAAATGTCCTCTGACGGGGCATTCCGGAGCAGGCGAGGAGATCGGTGTGGACGGTGATCAGCCGGTGAGCGAGGGTCGATCCTCCGGTGTCCGGGCGGAGCGGGCGATTCGGATCACCACGGTGGTGGCGGTGGCGACGGTGGCGGTGGTGGCGGCCTTCGTCTCCTACCGGCACATGCGCGGGGTCGCGATCGCGCACGGGGAGGACGCGATGACGGCGGCGGTGCTGCCGTTCAGCGTGGACGGGCTGATCGTGGCCGCGTCGATGGCGATGCTGGCGGACCGGCGCGCCGGGCGGGACCGGTCCTGGCTGGCGTACCTCCTGCTGGCGCTCGGGGCCTGCGCCTCGCTGGTCGCGAACGTCCTGCACGCCGAACCGACGTTCACCGCCCGGATCATCGCCGGGTGGCCGCCGCTGGCCCTGCTCGGGTCCTACGAGCTGCTCATGCGTCAGATCCATCCGGCCGGACGCCGGGCCGCCGGCGATCCGGTCACGACGACCCTCTCCATCCCCCCGCAACGAGGCCCGACGGCCTCCGTCACCACCGCCACCACCATCGCCACCGCCACCATCGCCGCGCCCACGATCGCCGTTGCCACCGCCGTCGACGGGGCGGGCACCGACCGTCCGGCTGGGGCGCCCCCGCCCGCCGGGCCGGAGGGCGTGGCGGACCGGGTCACCGGGATGGCCCGTGCGGGGGAGCCTGCCGCGGGGACGGCGCACATGGCCGCGGGGCTGGACGCCGGGGCCGACCCGCCCGCTGTGCTGGACGTGGCGGTGGTGGTGGACGCGGTGGTCGACCCGCCCGCTGTGCTGGACGCGGGGGTGGACGCGGCCGCCGGGGGAGACGGTGCGGCGGACCCGGCCGCGAAACGTGAGGCGATCGCGCGCACCCTCGACCAGACCGGCGGGTCTGTCACCGAGACGGTCGCGGTACTCGCTGCGCAGGGCATCACGGTCAGCAGGAGCTGGGTCTACCAGGTCCGGAGGAACACCCCGTACGCCGACGTCAACACCGGCCCGCCCACCCGGCCCGCGCGCCGGCCCTCCGTCCGTGGACGGCGCCGCGGCATGGCTTCCGAGCGCACCCTCGTCCCGACCTCCAGCCAGTAGCCGACCCGCCCCGCACCCGGCCGTCGCCGGCGAAGGCCCGAGGGCTGCGACTCGACGGCGAAGTGGACGCGACAGCAGGACCGCTGCTCGTCGATGATCGCTCACGGTCCGGGGCGGCGGAGAGAAACGTGTTCCACCGGGCGCGCGCCGCGGTTCCGCGGAACACCAAGATCATCTAGAGCTGCATAGGGTGCATAAGGGCCAGGCGGGCTGAAGCATCTTCGTGGAACCGAGAGCGGCGCCGGCCAACGAGGTGCTCGCACACGCCGTCCGCTGATGGCGAGCGGGGACGCGGCTACTCCCGCTCGACCCTGCGCAGTCCTTGCTCCGGCGTCCAGGACTCGATGACGAGCCTGGTCGCCTCGGCGTTGAGGTGGGTGAGGACGACCTCGGTGATGTCGGCGACGAACATCTCCCCGTCGGGAGGCTCACTCGTCTCGGCCGTCGTCACCGGACCGGCGGGAACGGCCCGCCCGGCGATCTTCGCCTCACCCGGCCAGTCGCCCTCCCTGCCCTCCTCGGGATGGAAGGTCGGGCCGTGCAGCGCGAAGCGGGGATCCCGGCGCAGGTCCGCGCCCTTGCGGGCGCCGGCCATCGAACCGAAGCGGAGCTCGCCGTCGGCGAACGCGCACTCGATGCCCGAGATGCGCGGCGAGCGATCGGCGCGCAGAGTGGCGATGGTCTTGTGGCGACCGGCGTCGAACAGCCGGCGCACCCGCTCGGCGAACTCCGGTTCCGCCTGCTCGATCGCCTTCCATGCTGGCACGCGGCGCAGCATACCGGCCAAGGCCGATCGGCCATCCCACCCCGGGGGCACAGGAGCGCGTCCGGGGCACAGGCTCGCGCCCTTCACGGCGTCGCTCGGTTTGGGGCCCTCGGTCGGGGTACGGCCGGAATAGTGATGACAGCATGGGAAACGACCGCCCGCCAGGTCGCCGATCGGGTCGCCGGGGTCGCGCGGCGGGAGGAAGCGGAGTACTCCGGCGGCGAGCCGCGCCCGCTGGGCGGCTACCTGGCCACACTGGGAACCTACGGCGGCCTGTGTGCCTCGATGGTCGGGGTCGCCCGGCTCGTCGGGGCGACGCCGCCGCAGCGGGTGAGCGCGGCCGACCTCGCGTTGGTCACCGTCGCGACGCACAAGCTCAGCCGGGTGCTGACCAAGGATCCGGTGACGAGCCCCCTGCGGGCGCCGTTCACCCGGTTCCGGGGCCAGTCGGGTCCGGCCGAGCTGGCCGAGGACGCGCGCCCGTCAAGCGAGGTCCGGCACAGCGTTGGCGAGCTGCTCACCTGCCCGTTCTGCACCGCGCAGTGGGTGGCCACCGGCTTCGTGTTCGGGCTGGTGGTCGCCCCCCGGTTCACCCGGCTGGCCGCCTCGGTGTTCACCGCCGTGGCCGGTTCCGACGCCCTCCAGCTCGCCTATGCCCGCCTGGAGCAGGCGGCCGAATAGTCGGCAGCCGGCCGGGACGGGGCCCGGCGCTCCCCGTCCCGTCCCAGCCGGGCGTCCGAGCCCTCGGCTGGGAACCGGGGGGAGCGGCCACGCCGCTTTCGTCACAACTATGGGCATTGGATCCACCGTTAGGCTTCCGTGGGAATCCGGTCGATCACGAAAAGTCACAGCGCTGGTCGGCGCAGGGATTCTCGACTCGGAGGTACACGGTGCCTGACCTGCTGCGGCTCGACGCCGCCGCCCTCGTTCTCGTCGGCCGGGAGGTCGTGACGATTCCGGACGCCGCGCTGGCCAACCCGACGCCGTGCGCCGGCTGGACGGTGCTGGACCTGGTGCGGCACATGAACTCCGAGCACGAACGGGTCTCAGCGTTGGCGCGCGGCGCGCTGTCGGCCGACGCGGCCGGGGATCAGGACCCGCGCGACGATTTCGCGCTGATCGCGGCCCGCTGGGTCGCGACACTCGAGCAGGCCGGCCCGCAGATCGCCGTCCCGAAGGTCGGCCGCGAGGTTCCCACGCACGAGGTCACCGCGGTGCACTTCGTCGACATGCTGGTACACCGCTGGGACCTCGCCCGGGCGCTGGGCCGCCCGTATGCCGCGCCGGACGAGCTCACTCGTGTCGCGCTGCCCATCGCCCGCAGGATCACCGGGCCGGGCAGCGGACTCAACGGTCCAGGTGGTGTGTATCGGCCGCCACTGCCCGAGGATCCGGCTCTCGACCCGGTCGACAATCTCGCCGCGCTGCTCGGCCGGGATCCGCGCTGGCGCACCGCCTCCTGAACCGTTGCGGCGGGGTCAGCCGCGCGCCACGCCCCCCGACGACCGACTGCCACCGGGTGATCGCCCGGGCCGTGTGACCACCCCGGCTATTGACAACCGCGACGACGGTTGCGGTCCACGAGCCGAACAGGGTGGGCCCCTGGCACTGGCCCGGATGACGGGCCGGAAAGGCAGTTATCCGATGTGGTCTTCTTTCGCGATACGCCGACCTCGGCGGCTGTTCGCGGTCGCCGTTCTGGCGGTGGCCATTCCCGGTCTTGCGGCCTGCGGCGGCGGGTCGGACGGGACCTCGCAGGCCGCGGCGCCTGCATACGCTCCGAGCGCAACGGCGACCTCAGGGGCCGGGGCCTCCGGGGCCGGGGCGAACGGTGGCACGACGCCGACCCCGATGCCGGGCATGGCGGGGATGCCGGGGATGGCGTCGGCTTCGGCGGGCGCGGCGGGTGGCGGTGGTGCGGCGGCGGACGGAAAGCCGGTGTCGACGGCCAGGGTGGCCATTCAGAACTTCGCCTTCTCGCCGGCGACCGTCACGGTGAAGGTCGGCACGACGGTCACCTGGACGAACCAGGATTCCGAGCCGCACACGGTGACCGCGAAAAGCGGGCCGGGCCCGGACTCACCGACCCTCGACCAGGGGGCGACCTACCAGTACACGTTCACCAAGGCGGGCCAGTACGCCTACCTGTGCACCATCCACCCCTTCATGGTCGGCACCGTGGTGGTGACCCCGTGAGCGCCGGCGACGAGCGTGGCCCCGGCGATGCCCGGCCCGGCGATGCCCGGCCCGGCGATGCGCGGCCCGGCGATGCCCGGCCCGGCGAGGCGGACCGACCGGGTGGCATGAGCCGACGGCAGCTGGCCCGCCACGGCGCGTGGTTCGGGGCGGCGGTGGCGCTCAGCGTCGTCGGCGGCGAGGTGATCAGCTCGGTCGTCGGTGGGACGACGCCGAGCGCCGCGGCGGCCGACGACACCGCCACGCTGCGGTTCGTCCAGCTCAGCGACAGTCATCTGGGCTTCACCGGAACGGCGAACCCCGACGTCACCGGGTCGTTCTCCCGGGCGATCGACCAGGTCAACGCGCTGCCGTACCGGCCGGACTTCGTCATGCACACCGGCGATCTCACCCACCTGTCCACCGCCGCCCAGTTCGACCAGGTCAAGCAGATGCTCGGGGGCGTGCGCGCCGGCAGTGTGCACACCGTGCCCGGGGAGCACGACGCGGTCGGCGACCACGGCCGGGGCTACCTCGCGACCTTCGGCGCCGGCTCCGCCGGGGACGGCTGGTACAGCTTCGACCTCAAGGGCGTCCACGTCATCGCGCTGGTCAACACCCTGAGCCTGGAGCGGCTCGGCCACCTCGGCCCGGCCCAGCTCGACTTCGTGCGCACCGACGTCGCCGGCCTGTCCAGCGACACGCCGATCATCGTCTTCTCCCACATCCCGCTGTTCGCCATGTATCCGGCGTGGGGCTGGGGCACGGACGACGCCGCGCAGGCCCTGAGCCACCTGCGGCGGTTCTCCTCGGTGACCTGCCTCAACGGCCACGTCCACCAGCTGTTCACGAAGACCGAGGGCACGGTGACCTTCCACAGCGCCACGACGACCGCCTACCCCCTGCCCCGGCCCGGGGTCGGTCCGGCACCGACGCCGCAGACCCTGCCCGCCGGCCGGCTCCAGGCCGCGCTCGGCATCCGCGAGGTCAGCCACGTCCAGGGCCGGACCGCCCTGGCGATCAAGGACAGTGTTCTCGCATGAGCGAGACGGGGGCGCAGACGCAGCCGGAGACGGAGACGCTCGCGGCGCCGCGCGGGCCCGGCGCGCCGGGCTGGGCCTCGGCCGGGCAGGCGCGGATCGCCCGGGCGGCGGCGAAGGTCGTCGTGGCCACGCTGCTGGCCTGGAGCGGCTACATCCACTACGACCTGTACGCCGACCACGGGTACCGCCACATCCACACCATCGGCCCGGCGTTCCTCGTCCAGGCCGCGGGTTCGTTCGCCGTCGCGTTCCTGCTCGTGGTCAGCGTGGCGCTGCCCGGGTCGGTCCTGCTGTCGATCCTGGCCGCGGGCCTGTCCGGGGGCGCGCTGGTCGGCTTCGTGCTGTCCCGGACGACCGGCGTCGCCGGGTTCGAGGAACGCGGCTTCACGCCCTCCCCGGACGCCGCGATCAGCGTGGCCGTCGAGATCGGGGTGCTGGTGGTCCTCGCCGCCGTGGCCGCCCCGGCCGCCGTGGCCGCGGTGAGTCGACGTTCCGGCCCCGCTCAGGTCAGCAGGTAGACCAGGACGAACAGCGCCGCCGTCAGGCCCATGCACCAGGCGAAGACCAGCACGGACTCTCGTCGCAGGGCCGCGCCGTCCGCGGGTGGCAGCATTCTCGCCCGGAGCCCGCGCGGATCGTCGTCGGGCGTGCCCGTGTTCATGCATTCCTCCGCGGCTGGGGGACGTTGAAGGCTGGGGGACGTTGACGGCTGGGGAACGTTGACGGCTAGGGAACGTAGACGCTGTCGTGGCCGGTGAGCGCGCGCATCGCGACCAGCGGCAGGACGAGCATGACGAAGAAGGTGACCTGGAAGACCACGAACCAGGCGCCGAAGCGGGCGAGTTCGAACTTCCACCTCGGTAGGGTGACGTCGAAGTCGAGCCGGGCGTCGTGTTCCTGCCGGCGGTCGAGCCGCCGCCGATCGGCGAGCTGCCGGGGTGGCCGGACAAGCACGGCAGCGTCCCCCGGGCCGCCCGCCGTCCACGGTGTGCCGAGGTCGGCGGGCGGCGTTTCGGGTTCGCCACGTCGTGGGGTGGTGAAGCGTTCCAGCCCGAAGAAGCGTTCGAAGTAGTTGAGCGTGTGGACGGGCGGTTTGCCGGCCCAGTACGCGATCAGGTTCGGCCAGAACGACATCAGCCCGATCGTCCACAGCACGGTGAACCTTCCGCCGTTGCCGAACTCGATGTGGGGACCGAACCCCGGGTCGTAGACCCACCATCCCATCGCGGCGGCGAGGCTTTCGACGAGGAAGTCCCACGTGTAGTTCACCGGTATCGCGAGTACGGCGATGGCCCGCAGCAGGCTCCACCCGAAACGCCGCACGAGGAACTGGCCGATGCGCAGCACGACGAAGGCATGCACCGTCCAGTAGCAGGCGTAGGCGAAGGGCATGAACAACGGATCGTGTGGCGTCTTGACCGGCAGCCAGTCGAGCAGATGATGCTGGGCGAAGGCGGGGCTGTAGACGAGCTGCTGACCCCAGTCGCCGACGGTCTCCATCCAGTAGACCAGCATGCTGTTCGTCAGGAACAGGAAACCCCACGTCAGCCGTCGCCGCCGGATGGTGTCGGCGACGGCCAGGGCGATGATCAGTCCGCCGAGGAGCGGAATGACCCAGTTGAAGAACCACGCTCCGCTGGGGTCGACCAACGCCGGCGGTACCGGCGGTCCGGCGGCAGCCATGATGCTCTTCCTCTCAGCCGCGCCCCACGCCCCAGACGACCGACTTCGTCTGGAGGAACTCGTCGAGCCCGTGTTCGCCCCATTCGCGGCCCAGTCCGCTCTGCTTGTAGCCGCCGAAGGCGGCGTGCGGGCTGAGGCCACCGCCGCCACCGTTGATCGTGACGTACCCGGCGCGGAGCTGCTTGGCGAGGTCGTAGGCGCGGATCGGATCCTTCGCCCAGGCGGCGGCGAGCCCGTAGGGGCTGTCGTTGGCGATCCGGACGGCGTGGGCGTCGTCGTCGAACGGGATGATCACCCCGACGGGGCCGAAGAACTCCGTGCGCGCGATGGTCATGGCGTTGTCGACCCCGGTGAACAGCGTCGGCTCGACGAAGTACCCCCGGTCGAGCCCGGCCGGGCGACCACCGCCGAAGGCGATCCGGGCGCCCTCCTTCTCCCCGGTGCGGATCAGTTCCTCCACCTTGGCCCGCTGCGCCTCGCTGATGAGCGGGCCCATGGCGGTGTCGGCGTCGGCGGGGTTGCCGACCCTGACCTGGGCCAGCGCGGCGCTGACCTTCTCGACGAGTTCGTCGTGCCGGGACCGGTGCACGAGGGTGCGGGTGAGCAGGGAGCAGCCCTGCCCGGCGTGCAGGGTGATGCCGGCCAGCACGTCGGCGAGCGCGAGGTCGAGGTCGGCGTCGTCGCAGATGACGTTCGCCGACTTGCCGCCGAGCTCCAGCACCACCTTCTTCAGGGTCGGCGCGGCCTGGCTGTAGACCAGCCGGCCGACGCCGTCCGAGCCGGTGAAGCTGACGAGGTCGACCATCGGGTTGGTGGTCAGCTCCTGACCAGCCTCGACGTCGCCGGTGACGACGTTGAGCACGCCGGGAGGAAGCCCGGCCTCCTCGGCAATCTCGGCGATGAGGAAGGACTCCAGCGGCGTCGTGGGCGCGGGCTTCAGCACGACGGTGCACCCGGCGGCGAGGGCGGGCGCGAGCTTCATCATGCTGAGGAAGAAGGGGAAGTTGTAGGCGGAGATGAGCCCGACGACGCCGAAGGGCTCGCGGCGCAGCACGCCCTGGCCGATGCCGGCGCCGACGAACGGCAGCAGCGGCTTCTCCCAGGCGAACGACGGCATCACCCGCTCGGCCATGTCGCGCAGGTGCGCGATCGGGATGCCCACCTGGACGGATTCGGCGAGCCAGCGGACCGACCCCGCCTCGACGATGTTCAGCTCGACGATCTCGGCCAGCCGGCGTTCCATGACCGACGCCATGCGCAGCAGGACCCGGGCGCGTTCCGCCGGTGTCAGCCGCGGCCAGGGCCCGTCGTCGAAGGCCCGCCGGGCCGCCTCGACGGCCCGGGCCACGTCGGCGCGGGTCGCCTGTGGCACCCGCCCGATGACCTCCTCGGTCGCCGGGTTCAGCACCTCCAGCTGCGTCGCACTCGCACCGTCGGACCACGTCCCGTCGATGTAGAGCCGGTAGGAGAGATCGGTGGCCATCACTGCCCCTTTCGAAAGATCGGTGCCGCCTGCGGGCGGCGTCAGACGGCCCACCGCAGGGGCAGGGACTCCAGGCCCCACACCCCGCCGCCGTGTTCGAGGGGAAGCTCGGCCAGCTCGTAGTCGGGAATGAGCCGGTGCCATTCCTGTAAAAGCACGGCGAGTTCCTGGCGGGCAAGGTGGGAACCGAGGCAGCGGTGGGGGCCGCCACCGAAGGAGAGATGACGGGTCGTCGGGCGATCGAGATCGACCCGCCGGGCGTCGGGATAGGCCTGCTCGTCCCGGCCGGCCGCGGAGAGCGGGAACGCCGCCATGTCGCCCTTCCTGATCGGGCAGCCGTGGAACTGCGCGTCCCGGGTGGCCTTGCGGGCCGTCTGCACGATCGGATAGGCCCGCAGCAGCTCCTCCACGGCGTGGGGGATCAGCGCGGGCTCGGCGACGATCCGAGCCCGGTCGGCCGGGTGCGTGGCCAGGTGCAGCAGGGCGTAGGACGACTGGCCGGCGACGGTGTCGAGGCCGGCCATGAACAGCAGCAGCAGGCAGTTGAGCACGTCCGCGTCGCTGACCGGCTCCCCGTCGATCTCCCAGGAGATCGCGGCGCTGACGACGTCCTGGGCGTGGGGATCGGGGTTCGCCCGCCGCTGCGCGACGAGGCCGGCGAAATAGGTCTGGACGGCCTGCATGCCCGCGAGCCGCACCGAGCCGTCGGGATCGCTGTCGTTGTTCTGGTGCAGGATCATGTGCTCCCACCGCAGGAACTCGCCGAGCTGTTCCCTCGGCATTCCCATGATCTCCAGAAAGATCGTGCTGGGGAACACCTGCGCGAAGTCGCGCACGAAGTCGCACTCGCCCTGGTCGCGCAGGCCCTCGATGAGCTCGACGGCGAGCCGGTGCTGGCCGGCCTTCATCGCCTTTGTCCGGCCGGGCGAGAAGTACGAGCCGAGCAGGTGGCGCCATTTCGTGTGTTCCGGCGGGTCGAGCATGATCGGGATCCATCGGTAGGGCGGATCCGACTCCGTGGGGACGATCACCGAGCTCGACCAGAGGTCGGGCTGCTGGAGCCCTTCGAGGATCACGTCATGGTCCGTGAAGATCCAGTACCCGCCCGCCTCGCCGGTCCGGACGGCCGGGCGGCCGGCGGCCTGGTGGTCGTCCATGCGCTGGAACAGGGACAACGCCGGGGCGGGTGGCGGTCCGGTGACGTAGTCCACGACCGGGCAGGCGTGGGCGTCGGGTCCGCCCTCGGTCGCGGTACTGGTCTCGGTACTGGTCTCGGTACCGGTACTGGTGTCGGCGTCGGCGTCGGTCATGATCACTCCGTGGTGGTCGAGGGGCGTGCTCAGGACGCGTCGGTCAGCGGCGGCCAGGTGCGACGGTGCAGGGCACCGGACGCGTGGCGCATCACGTGGTCGTCCCGCATCACCCGGTTCCACAGGTAGCGCGTGACATCCTCGTCGCTGACCCGCCGGGCGGCGTGCGCCGCGGCGAGCGCGTCCCGCCCCGCCGGCAGCGACGCCGGCGGATGTCCGAGAAGCCGGGCGAGGTCGGAGCGCTCCAGCTCGTCGCGTTCCCGGCCGCAGGCGTCCAGCTCCCGCAGGTGCCGGACGATCCGTGCTGTTCCCTTCAGCCACTGGGAGGCCAGCGGGTCGTCGACCCGTGGTGTGATCGTCCGCAGCATCGCCAGCACGTCGGCGTACAGGGGCTGCCAGTCGCGTGGTTCCGTCGGCTCCGGCATGACCGGACTGGTGAGTCCGAGACCCATGACGGCGTTCAACGCCTCCAGCCACAGCCGGCGGTGGAGCTGGAGATAGAGCATGAGGTTTCCGGCGTCCTTCTCGGCAGCCGACTGGTCGTCGTCCGCTGCCGGGGTGCCGTCCCTCGCCGGGGTATGGGGGCCGTCGTCGGGAGCGAGTGTCGCCATCGTGGTCTCCGCGAAAACCCGGTAATACAGGATGCGGTCGACGTCGATCGCGTGGCCGGAGAGCTTCTCGTATTCGGCGAGGCGGTCGGGCAGGTGGGTGAAGGTGTCCTGCACGGTCCGCAGGGACAGCCAGGCGATGTCGTCCATCGGATCCCCGACATGGCACAGTTCCCAGTCCAGGACGGCCGTGACCCGGCCGTCCCGGTACAGGAAGTTCCCCGGCCCGGTGTCACCCTGGACCAGCACGACGGGGCCGTCGTAGGCGGGCACGTGGGCTTCCAGCCAGTCCGCCGACAGGCGGACCAGGGGGTCGATCGACCCGTCCGGAGCGGTGGCGCGCCGGCGGATCTGCGCGATGCGCTCCAGGGCATGCTCCCGGGCCGACCGCACCGGCCCGAGCGCGGGCACGTCCAGGCGGGCGGGGTCGAGGCGATGGATCCTGGCCAGGCTTCTGATGAAGTCCTGTGCCACCCGGACCTGCTCGTCGGGATCACGGATGCGGGCGAACCAGGTATCGCCCGGCACCCGTTCGAGCAGGACCGCCTCGTCCACCGGATGGACCGCGTACACGGCGGGAACCGCGATGCCGGCGCTGCCCAGGGCCCGCAGCACCTCGGCCTCGGTGGCCAGCCGGTGGAAGGCGCTGCGGGCGGGCAGCGGCTGCGGGCTGTACCGCAGGAACAGCTTCCCGCCGGTGTCGCCGGTGTCGCCGATCCTGCCGGTGTCACCGATCCTGCCGGTGTCGCCGATCCTGCCGGTGTCGAGGTCGATGAACCAGCCCTGGCGGGTGCCGCCGCCCGGTATCCGCGTCGCGCGCAGAACGGGATGCCCGACCGCCTTCTCGATCCACTCCAGGATGGCGGCCGGCAGGGTCAGGCCGCCCATGCGACGCTCCCGCGGCGGTGCAGCCGCCACTCGTCGATCGGCCAGACGTCCTGGTCCTCGCCGTGCAGGGTGCGGCCGTCGACCGTCCACCGCAGCGCGGTGTTGATGCAGACCGAGGTCCCGCCGGGAAGGATCATCCGGCTCGTGCCCTCGGCCCGGCCGACGGTGGCGCGGCCGTGCTCGTCGACGACCTCGAGGTCGACGCCGGTGATCCAGCCGTGCGCCGGATCGCGGTGCACGGCGCGCCGCCCCTCGACGATCCGGGCGAGCGTGCCGTCGCGGCGGACGTAGCCGGAGTGCACGCGCTCCGGGACCGTGCCGCCCTGATGCGCCTGCGGCGAGGTGTAGGTGAGCAGGCTCAGCCCGGGGGAGGCTGCCCAGGTGTAGCCGACCCGCCGGTAGCCGCGCTCGGCCCGGGGCCCCCAGGAGCGGTCCCGCATGGCGTGACAGTCGATCTCGACCCGCTCACCGTCGAGCAGCAGATGGCCGGTGACGTGCCCGGTCTGGTCGTAGTGCGAGGCCTTCGGATACGGCGGCGCCCCCCGGCGCAGCGGCACCGGCGGTTCCAGCGCGTCGAAGCGCAGGTCGACCCGGCAGCGGCGGCGGTCGTCGTAGCCGAGGCGGTAGGACGTGGCGGGCTCGCGCACCTGGACCGTCATCCCGGTCGGAAACGTCAGGCGGCCCGGCGACGGCTGGCTTGGCGCCTTGAGGTGCGCGAACTGCTCGTAGAAGGGAATGTCCCACGGCGCGCTGCCGGTGGCGTCCCAGATCCAGCAGCCGCCCGCCGTTCCGCCGGCGTTGTGCTTGACCGACGCGTAGAGCCAGGCTCCGAGCGCCCGGTCCGGCACGAAGAACGAGAACCAGAACGTCTCGGTCTCGTAGTAGTCCTCCGACGCGGTGTGCAGGCCGTCGTCGGCGGGGGTGAAGCGGTCAGGGTCATCGTCCATAGCAGCTCCCCTCGTTGCGGGGCCGTCTTCTAGGCAGCTGATCGACCGATGTCGCCGGAATCACGTGCGTCGGCCGTCCCGTGAGCTTCCGCCGGGCCCGGCCGCGGATCAAGAGCCGTCCGGTTGACGCACCGTTTCCCGTCCGAGGACGATCCTCCGCGTGGACATCGAGCACTTAGAGGTGTTTGCCACCCTCGCCGACGAGCTGCACTTCGGCCGGACCGCCGCCCGGCTGGGCCTGAGCACCTCCGGTGTCAGCAAGCGCCTGCAGGACTTCGAGGCCGGCGTCGGCATCCGGTTGTTCGCGCGCACCAGCCGCCGCGTCGCCCTCACCCCGGAGGCGGGGCCCCTGCTCGACCAGGCGCGCCTCGTCCTCGCCAGCATCGAGAACTTCCGGGCCGTCGCCGCCGACACGGCGAACGGCACCGCCGGCACCGTCGGTCTTCTCCACGCCAACAACCACTTCGACGTCGTCTCGTCGCTCGTACGGTCGCTGCGGTCCCGCCACCCCGACCTCAGGCTCGAGTACCGGGAGAAGCCGAACCAGAAGATCGCGGCGTCCGTTCTCGGCGGGCGGGCGGCCCTGGGCATGTGCTGGGGGGAGCTGCCCGTGGGGCTCGACTCCTACCGCTTCGACGTCCTCCTGCTCGACACGGTCTTCGTCTGCTCCGGCCATCGCCTCGCGCGCCGATCCGCGATCGACCTCGACGACCTCGACGGCGAGACCTTCCTGCTGACCGGCCCGGATCCCGCCGCCCTCTGGCAGGCCGCCGGCATCACCATCACCGTCCGCTGCCCGCCGATCCACGGCCGCGACGAACTCGCCACCCGCATCGAGACCGGTGAGGGCCTCGCGCTGACCGCCTCGCGGGCGGTGCCGCGCTACCGGCACCGGGCCGTCGTCGCGGTCCCGCTCGCGGACCCCGCCGCGTGGGGCCGCCTGGATCAGCTCCTGATCTGGCGGACGGGCGAGGACAGCCCCGCCGTCCGCAACGTCGTCGAGACCGCGAAGAAGCTGGCCCTCGCGGGTGCACCGGCCGGCGATCGGTAGGCAGCGGGCCACGGTCGGCGCGGGGGCCCGGGCGCGAGCAGGTGCGTCATCCCCGGCGTGGGGGGCGCCTGACGAGCAGGTGCGCGGGCGGCGGGCCGAACCGGCCGTGGAGGAAGTCGAGCAGCGCCCGCAGGCGTCCTTCGAGGTCCCAGTAGGGGCCGCGCCGGGCCGGTACGACGACACCCGAGGCGAGGTGCCACAGCGCGATGCAGAGTCGGATGAACGCGTGGTAGCGGCCGGAGTGCTCCCGCACGAGCAGCAGGGTGTTGCGAAGCTGCAGGTAGTCGATGGCCGCGGAGGTCGAGCTGATGTGCGGGTTGGTGACCATCGCGCCGCGCACGAGTCCGGACTCCCAACCGGCGGACCGCGCCCGCAGCGCGAGGTCCGCCTCCTCGCAGTACGCGAAGTAGCGCTCGTCGAAGATCCCGACCTCGTCGAGGCAGGCGCGCCGGGCGAACATCAACGTGCCGTGCGGGTGGCCGGCCGGCTCCCAGCCCTCGGCGACGCGCGCGGGCGCGAGGATCCCGCCGAAGTACGGGTCGAGAACCGGCGTCGCCCCGTCGCCGACGTCGGCACAAGCCAGCCCCGCCCGCGGCTGCTCCGCCAGGACGCTCAGCATGCGACTGAGGCAGGTGGGCGCGGGCAGCGCGTCGTGGGGCGCGAGCACCACCCACTCGCCGGCGTCCTGGTCGGCGAGGAACGCCCGGTAGCCGATGTTGGCCGCCGGGCCGAACCCCAGGTTGCCGCCGGCCAGCACGACCGCGACGTCGGCGGCCTCGACCGGCGGCGGGACCACCGAGCCGTTGTCGACGATCGTGATCGTGACGGGGACGTCCTGGGCGCGGAACGCGTCGATCGTGTCGACGAGCCGCGTCGGCTGGTCGCGGTGAACGATGACGACCCGAAGAGGCTGCACGACCTCAGTGCTACACCAGCGCCGCCGACACGCGCGGTGCACCCGCGGGCCGGGCACGGCGGAGGCCGCCCGGCCACCGATCCGTTCGCTGCTCGACGCGACGTTCCGGGAACGCGCGCCGAGTAGCGAACGGTGGCCGGCGCCTGGTTACTGCCGGGCCTGGGCTACTGCCGGGCACCGAACGACTGGCCCTGCTGGCCGCCGCCCACGCCCGTCAGCTGCCGCAGCCGGTTCTCGACGTACTGCTCACTGTGGTGCGTCCTGTCCGCAATCCGCGCGACGAGGTCGTCGATGCCGGTCGCGGCATCGAGATCCGCCGAGCTGACCTGATTGAACTGGTCGAGAATGCGGTAGCGAAGCTGCTGCCAGTTCCGGCGCAACTGCTGCTCCACCTGCTGGCGCTGCTCCTGCTGCTCCTGCTGGGTCACCGTGTGATCCCTTCTGGTCATTCCCCGAACGCGGTGAAGGTGCGGGTGGACGGTACCCCGGCCGGTCCGGACAGCGCCAAACCGAAATCGGAATTGAAATGTTAGGCGCCTCTTGTGAACCTGTGGAAGGCGCCATTCTCTACCAGATGCGGACCCGGTCGGTCGGATCCAGCCAGAGACCGTCGCCGGGGGCGGTGTCGAAGACCTCGTGGAACTCGTCGAGGTTGCGCACGATGTTGGCCCGCAGCTCCGGCGGGCTGTGCGGGTCGGTGGTGAGGAACTGCCGCTCGAGCTCGAGCCGCCGCTTGGTGCGCCACACGTAGGCCCAGTTCATGAACAGCCGGCGCCGGTCGTCGCGCGACGCCTCGCCCCCCTGGGAGATGACGTAGGCCTGGTGCGCGATGGTCAGGCCGCCGAGATCGCCGATGTTCTCGCCGACCGTGAGCGCGCCGTTGACCTTCTCGCCCGGCAGGTTGCGCGACTCGAACGCGTTGTACTGCTCCACCAGCGTCTTCGACTTCACCTCGAAGGCGGCCTTGTCGGCGGGCGTCCACCAGTCGTTGAGGTTGCCGGCGCCGTCGTACTGCGCGCCCTGGTCGTCGAAGCCGTGCCCGACCTCGTGGCCGATGACCGCGCCGATGCCCCCGTAGTTCTCGGCCGGGTGGGCGTCGGGGCTGAAGAACGGCCTTTGCAGAATGCCGGCCGGGAAGCAGATCTCGTTGGTGCCGGGGTTGTAGTAGGCGTTGACGGTCTGCGGGAGCATGAACCACTCGTCGCGGTCGACCGGTGAACCTATCTTGGCCAGTTGCCGGTCGGTCTCGAACGCGGCGGCGGCGCGGGCGTTGCCCATCAGGTCGTCACGGCGGACCCGCAGCTGCGAGTAGTCCCGGAACCGGTCGGGGTAGCCGATCTTCGGCCGGAACGTCTCGAGCTTCTCGTACGCCCGGAGCTTGGTCTCCTCGGTCATCCAGTCCAGCCGGGAGATCGACGCGCGGTAGGCCGCGAGCAGGTTCGCGACGAGATCGTCCATCTGCGCCTTGGCGCGCGGCGGGAAATGGCGGGCGACGTACTCCCGGCCGACGGCCTCACCGATCGCGCCCTGGACGAACCCCACCGCGCGCTTCCACCGGGCCCGCAGTTCGGGCGTGCCGCTGAGCGTGCGGCCGTAGAAGTCGAAATGCGTCTCGACGAACTCGTCGGGCAGGTAGGCCGCGGCCGACCGCAGCACGCGGCTGACCACCCAGTCGCGCCACACCTCGATCGGCGTCTCGGTCAGCACGGTCGACAGGTGCGCGAAGAACGACGGCTGGCGTACGCACGCCTCCGCCACCGTCGCGTGCGGGCCGGTGAGTTGGCCGCCGAGACCGGTGACGTAGGCGTCCCAGGCGAACGCCGGGCAGAGCGCCGCCAGCTCCTCGGCCGTGGTCAGGTTGTAGGTCTTCTGGACGTCGCGGGTCTCGGCCCGCTCCCAGTGGCCCTTCGCGAGCAGGGTCTCCAGGTCGAGGATCTGCTGAGCGGCGCCGGCGGGGTCGGGATGTTCGCCCAGCCCGAGCAGGCGGGTCAGGTGGGCGACGTACTTCTCGCGCGTCTCGGCGAACCGGTCGTCGCGGTAGTACGACTCGTCCGGCAGGCCGAGGCCGCCCTGGCTGAGGTGGAACAGGTAGCGGTCGGAGTTGCGGTCGTCGGTGTCGACGTAGGAGCCGAACAGCCCGGGGCCACCCTCACGCTCGAGCTCGCCGAGGAACGCGGCGAGCTCGCGGACGTTGCCCAGGGCACGCGCGGCGTCCAGCCGCGCCCGCACCGGGTCCAGGCCGAGCGCCGTGATCGCGTCGGTGTCCAGGAAGGAGTTGTAGAGGTCGGAGATCTTCCGGGCGTCCTCGCCCTGGGTGGCCGGGTCCTGCGCGGCGAGGTCGGTGATGATGTCTCGGACCTGCTGCTCGGCGGCATCGGCGAGCTGCACGAACGGGCCCCAGCTGGAACGGTCGGACGGAATCTCCGTCTCGGCGAGCCACCGGCCGTTCACGTGGCCGAAGAGGTCGTCCTGCGGTCGGACGTCGAGGTCCATGCCCTCGCGGGCGTCGTCGAGGATGCTCACGGAACGAAAGTCTCCAACCGATCGGGTGTTCAGGGAAGGACCTCGCCGGGAACCCGCCGCCACGGTCACCGGGCGACGGCTCGCCCGCGCGCGGGGGCAGGGGCTCCGCGCGGCGGCCAGGCACGATCAGGTAACGGGTCGAGGTGCCCGCCCGGCCGGCTCGTCCCGGCGTCGGGCGCAGGCCGGACGATCGCCGGCCCGCCGAGGAAAACGTACCTCGGGAATGCCGGTCGACGGACCTGCCGGTATCGCGTCCGCCAGGCACCGGGGGACGGTCCGATGACAGTGACGTGAGCGTTGTCGATACCGGGCTCGATGGGAGTTCCCCCTCGGTGGCGGTGCCCAGTTCTCGATGGGCGGGGTCAGTCGTAAGTGCCATCGGATTCGTGTGAAATCTGCCACCGGGCACCGAAGAGCTGGTGGTGCCGAGATGCGGTGGCGCTTCGTGGCGGCCCGGGTCGGGAGGGCAGGGGTTCCGGGCAACCACGCATTTACGTCAATGATTACTACGGAGGTGGGTGGCGGGTCGCAAAGTCGTTCGTGTTGAATCTGAGCCGATCGGAGCGCGCGGTCACGGCTCCCCTACCAATGCCCGCCCGGGAGGCGCCATGACAATACCGTCCGTCCCTGGGCGACCGACCCGGCTGACATGAGGAAAGGCCCGCTCTCCCCGCCGACGTCGGTGTCGAGGTCGGCGCCAACGCCGGTGCCGGCGTCGGCGTCGGTCGCGCCGCCGGCGCCGCCGCCGCTGCGGCCCGACGACCGGTTCGGCAACGTCGTCGACCGGATCAGGGTCGTCGCCGCGGTCTGCCGCGACGTCGTGGCGGTCCGCGACGAGCACCGGGCCGTCACCTTCGCCGAGCTCGTCGCCTGGGTGGACGTCGTCGCCGAGCGGATCCTGCGGGAGCCGGCCGCGGCCGACCCGGACACGCCCGTCGCGGTGCTGCTGCCCCACGACGCGAGCGGGATCGCCGCCGTCCTGGGTGTCATCGCGAGCGGCCGGCCCTGCGTGCCCCTCGACCGGCTGACTCCCCCCGACCGCCTCGCGCAGATCGTCGGACTGGCCGGGGCCCCGGTGTGCGTCACCGGGCCGGTCGGCTCCGCCGACCAGCGGACCGCCGCCGCGCTGCCGGGGATCGCGACGACGGTCGACGTCGGCGACGAGCGCGCCGCCGGCTGGTCCCCGGCGCTGGCCGCCAGGGTGGCGTCGACCGCGCCGCGCCGGGTCGACACCGATCCGGCGGTGCTCATCTTCACCTCCGGCTCGACCGGAGTGCCCAAGGGCGTCGTGTGGCACCACCGCGCCCTGCTGGGCATCCACTACGCCATCCAGGTCCGGGACGTGATGCGGCCGGTGCCGGGCGACCGACTGCCGCTGTTCCTGCCGTACTCCTTCATCTCGGGGATGAACCGGATGATCGGCGGCCTGGTCTTCGGTACCACCCTCGAGATGTACGACCCCCGGGTCCGCGGCGTGCGCGACCTGGCCGACTGGCTGCGCGCCACCCGGCCGGCCGGCATCGTGGCCACGCCGGCGCTGATCCGTACCGTGTTCGGCTGCCTCGAGCCGGACGAGGTGCTCGGCGACCTGCGGTTCGTCCTGTCGGTCGGCGAGGCGATCTACGCCCGCGACGTCGCCCTGGCCCGCAGTCACCTGCCGGCAACCGCGGCGTTCCTGGTCTCCTACGGGGCCTCGGAACTCGGCACCGCGACCTGCGCGCCGATCTGGTCGGACGAGGACCTGCCCGACGGCGTGATGCCGGCCGGGCGGCCGGTCGTCGACGTCGCGGTCCGGGTGATCTCGCCGGACGGCGTCGAGCTGCCCCCCGGACAGACGGGTGAGATCGTCGTGGCGGGCCACTTCATCACGGGCGGCTACTGGCGGGCGCCGGCGGTGAGCGCCGCGCGGTTCGGCGTCGATCCGGACGGCACGCCCACCTACCGCACCGGCGACCTCGGGCGCCTCGACGCCGACGGCCAGCTCCGCGTCGTCGGCCGCAACGACGCCGCCGTGAAGATCCGCGGGTACCTGGTCGAGCCGATCGAGATCGAGTCCGCCCTGCTCGCGAGCGCGGACGTGCGCGAGGCCGTCGTCGTGGCCGATCGGAGCACGCAGCGCACCCGGCTGGTCGCCTACGTCGTGCCCGCGACCGGCGCCCGGGTCTCCCCGGCCTCGATCAGGCGCCTGCTGCGGGCCAAGCTGCCGTCCTACATGGTGCCGGCCGTCGTCATGCTGGTCCCCGCGCTGCCGCGGACCGACCGCAGCAAGGTCGACCGTCTGAACCTGCCCCCCGCCCCCACCGGCCCGAAACCGGAGCAGGACCCGCCCCGCGACCAGTGGGAGGAGGCCGTCGCCGGCGTGTGGGCCGCCGCCCTGCACCTCGACGACGTCGGCATCCACGACGACTTCGTCGAACTCGGCGGCGACTCCCTCATCGCCGAGGAGCTGCTCACCAGGATCGCCGACGAGCTCGGCGTCGACCTGCCCACCTCCACCGTCGCCGACGCCCCCACTGTCGCCGAGTTCACCGTCCGCCTGCGCAACGTCGGTACCGACGTGCTGCGCCACCCGACCGTCGTGCCGCTGCGCACCACCGGCGACGGGCCGCCCCTGTTCTGCTTCTGCGGCGCCGGCGGACTGGCCATCGGCATGCTCGGCTTCGCCCGCCACTTCGACGGCGAGCGCCCCGTCTACGGCATCCAGGCCCACGGCCTGGAATACCGCGGCCTGCCCGACTGGTCCATCCACGCCGCCGCCCGCCGCCACGCCCGCACCCTGCGCCTGCTCCAACCCGCCGGCCCCTACCATCTGGCCGGCCACTCCTTCGGCGGCCTCGTCGCCTTCGAGACCGCCCGGCTGCTCACCGAGGCCGGCGGGCACGTCGAGCTGCTGATCCTCATCGACAGCTTCCCGCCCGACCCGGCCGGCGGCGTCTTCGCGGGCGGGGTGCTGCCCTCCGCGCTGCCAGGGAGCCCGACCACGACGTCGCACCCGACCACGACGTCGCACCCGACCAGGACCTCGCACCCGGCCGCGGCTGCGGACCAGGCTGGGCGATCGGACCAGGCCGGGCGATCGGACCAGGCCGGGGGACCGGCCACGGGACCGGCGCGCGCCGCGGGAGTCGCCGCACGGGCGGCCGCACGGGGCCTGCTCAGCCGGGCCTGGCGCGCGGCCCAACTTCCGTTGGCCGGCGTCGTCCAGTTCAGGGGCATGAACCAGTACGACGTCTTCTACGACCAGTCCCGGGTGCTCACCAGGCTGTACCGGCCCAGGCCCTGGAACGGGCGGGCGCTGGTCTACACGGCGACCGCGTCGCCGGCGCACCGCCGGGACGTCTGGCGCGCGCTGCTGACCGGCGAGGCGACCTACCGCACCGTGGGCGGCGACCACGACACCGTGCTGCGTGAACCCGTCGTCAGCGAGATCACGGCCGACATCCGGGCGGTCCTCGCCGGCCGCACCAGTCCCCGCAGGGCCTGACCGGCCGGCGCGTGGGTGCTCCTGGCGTGAGGCCGGCCGGGCGGCTGGTGGACCGACTGACAATCCCGGCGGCGGGGAGGATCACGCTCCCGTGACCCGCCGACAGCGAAAGGTCCGTTCGTGAGGGTGCAGGACGCAGTCAACGTCGAGGACGTCCGGAGGCTGGCGCGCCGACGGCTTCCCCGGGTGGTCTTCGACGCCCTGGCGGGCGGCGCCGGCGACGAGGTGTCGCTGCGGCGCAACCGCACGGCGTTCGACCGCATCGAGTTCCGGCCGCGGCCGCTCGCCGACGTCGCCACGCGAGACCTCTCGACGACCGTGTTCGGCGAACGTCTGTCGATGCCGATCATGCTGGCGCCCACGGGCGCGGGCCGCCTCGCCCGATCGAGCGCGGAGATCGCCGTGGCGAGGGCCGCGGCGCGGGCGGACGTCGTGTACATGCAGAGCACCGTGGCCGCCTTCCCGCTCGAGGACGTCGCCGCGCACTCGACCGGCCCCCTGTGGTACCAGCTCTACCTGCCCCCCGACCGCGCCGAGGTCGACGACCTCGTCCGGCGGATCGCGGCGGCCGGTTACCGGGCGCTGGCCATCACCATCGACACGCCGGTCCTCGGTAACCGGGAGCGCGACACACGCAACCGACTCATGAGTCGACCGCCGCATCCCAGAACGCTGCTACAGGGGGCCGGCAAGCCGGCGTGGGCGGCCGACTTCGTCCGCGGCAAGGTCGACTACCTGCGCGGCCAGCTCGGCGTCGGCGGTCCCGGCGGTCCCGGCGGTCCCGGTGGTGCCGGCGGTCCCGGTGGTGCCGGCGGTCCCGGTGGTGCCGGCGGTCCCGGTGGTGCCGGCGGTCCCGGTGGTGCCGGCGGTCCCGGTGGTGCCGGCGATGCCGGTGGTGCCGGTGGTGCCGGTGGTCCCGGCCGTCCGTCGCCGCTGAGCCTCGACCAGACCCGCGCGACGATCGCGTCGTCGTCGGACTGCGTCACCTGGGCGGATGTCGAGCGGATCCGGTCGTTGTGGGCGGGCCCGTTGCTCCTCAAGGGCCTGATGCGCTCCGACGAGTGCGACCGGCTCGTCGAGCTGGGCGTCGACGGGGTTGTCGTCTCGAACCACGGCGGACGGCAGCTCGACGGCGTCCCCGCGACCATCGACATCCTGCCGGAGGTGGTCGACGCGGCGGCGGGCCGGCTCGCGGTGTTCCTCGACGGAGGTGTCCGGCGTGGCAACGACGTGGCCAAGGCGCTCGCCCTCGGCGCCGCGGGTGTCTTCGTGGGGCGGCCCTACCTGTACGGCCTGGCCGCGGGCGGTGAGGCCGGCGTCCTGCGGGTGATCGAGCTGCTGCGCGCCGAGTTCGACCGCGCGATGGCCCTGCTCGGCGCCGCGACCGTGGCGGACCTCGACCGCAGCCTCGTCTCGGGCGCGCGCATCCCCGCCACCCTGTCACCGTCGACGCCGTAGGCCGGCCCGCTCTACCGGTGGTGCGTGGTGGGGAGGGCGCCGCGGCCTCGATTCCCAGGCCGTCGAGCATGGCCTGGATGCCGTCGGAGTACAGGCGTTCCCGGGCGGTGTCGTCGGCGGTCGGGCTGTCGGCAGTCGGGGTGTGTGCTCCGTTTCCGCTTTAGCCGCGCTTCAGGGACGTTCGAGAGAATTCTTGGAGTCGTACGGACGACTGCCATTCCGCGGCTGCCGAATCCGAAGAGCAGCTGGAAACCCGCATTCTCGTCGCGGTCGGCACTCGTCGGATCATTTGGGGGAGTTTTTTCGTGGCAATGCGCGGTTTCCGGTTCGTTCGTATACTGCCCATCGGGCTGGTGGCCATTCTCGGATTTGGTCTCGCCGGGTGCGGCGGCAGCGGTGGCCCGGCGGGCGCCGGGGGCGCGGGGGGCGACGGGCCGCCGCGGACGGGTGGGAACCTGCGCCTGGGCCTCGGTGTCGATCCGGTCTGCCTCGATCCTGCGCAGTCGGGTATCGCCGACGCCGTCAACATCGAGCGGTCGATCGTCGACTCGCTGACTGCGCAGGATCCGAAGACGAACGCCATCGTGCCGTGGCTCGCCTCGTCGTGGCAGGTCAGTCCGGACGCCACCGCGTTCACGTTCCACCTGCGGCCGGGAATCACCTTCAGCGATGGTTCGGCGCTGAGTGCGACCACGGTGCAGGAGAACTTCGACGCGGTCGTCCGGGCGGGCGGGCGGGCCCCGCTGGCGTCGAGCTATCTCGCCGGCTACCGGGGGACCGACGTCGTCGACTCGCTGACGGCCAGGGTGCGCTTCGGCCAGCCCAACGCGCAGTTCCTGCAGGCCACGTCGACGGTGAGCCTGGGACTGCTGTCCTCGGCCACCGTCGCCCGGCCGCCGGCCGACCGCTGCCTCGCCGGGATCGTCGGTTCCGGGCCGTTCGTGCTGGACTCCTACGTGCCCCGGCAGTCCGTGACCGTGCACCGGCGGGTCGGGTACCGCTGGGCGCCGGCCACCGCGCGGCACACCGGCGACGCCTACCTGGACAAGATCACCTATTCGATCATCACCGACGGCGGGGTGCGGGCCGGCGCGCTCAGGTCCGGGCAGGTCGGCGGCGTGACCGCACTGCCGGTGCAGGACACCGGCCAGGTCCGGCAGGCAGGCCTCACCGTCGCGACGAAGGTCATCCCCGGGGTCGTCGCGTGCCTGTCACTGAACCCGTTCGTCTCCCGGCCCGCCATCGACGACTCGAGTGTCCGCCGTGCCGTGGTCAAGGCGGTCAACCGCGCGGAGGTTGTCAGCACGGTGCTCAGCGACGACTACAAGGTCGCGACGAGCATCCTGGCGGCCTCGACCCCGGGATACGTCAATCTCGGTGACTCCCTCGCCTACGACCCGGCCGGTGCCAGGAAACTGCTCGACGCCGCGGGCTGGGCGGCGGGGCCGGACGGGATCCGACGGCGCGGGGGACAGCGGCTGACCCTCGCGGTCGCCTGGACGACCAACGGCGGCGCCGACCAGCAGGTGCTGGAACTGATCCAGCAGCAACTGCGCGACGTGGGCGTCGAACTGACGCTGCGCCAGTTCGTGACCGGGCAGGCATTTCCGGCCATGCAGCGCGGAATCGGTGACTACGCCTGGGGAGCGGGGGCCTTCCGGACGGACCCGGACATCCTGCGGGCCAAGATCGTGCTGCCCGGGCCCGTCATCCCGCCGGCCCCCGGCTCACCCGCGGATCGCCTCAACGCCGCCCTGGCCCGCCAGGCGGCCACCGTGGACGACGCGCAGCGCAGGAAGGTGGTCGGCGAGGCACAGCAGCTCGCCGTCGACGACGGCATCACGGTACCGGTGTACGAGATCCCGGCCGTGGTGGGACTGGCGAAGAACGTGCGCGGATTCTCCTTCACCGCCTCCGCGAACCTGTTCCTCTACGACACCTGGCTCGGCAATGGCTGAGCTGGCCGCCCCCGCCCCCGCCGCCGCACGGGGACGGGGACGGGGACAGGCGCTCGGGCGTTACCTGGCCGTCCGGCTGGCGCATTCGGTATTCGTCGTGTGGGCGGCCTACACGCTGTCGTTCGTCATCCTCTACCTCGTGCCCGGGGATCCGGTCGAGATGATGGTGAGCAGCAGCGGCGTCATCTCGGTGACCTCGCAGCAGATAGCCCAGCTGCGGGCCGAGTACGGCGTCGACCGCTCGCCCCCCGCCCAGTACCTGACGAACCTCTGGGATGCCCTGCACCTGGACTTCGGCCGGTCGCTGCAGCGTGGCCAGTCGGCGCTGGACATCATCGGCGGCGCGTTGCCGTCGACCATCGAACTCGCCGGCGCGGCGCTCGTCGTCGCCGCGCTCGTCGGATGGGCGCTGGCACTGGGGGCCACGGCCACCCGCGCCCGCTCGACGCAGCGGTTCCTGCTGGCCCTGCCGGCACTCGGGGTGGCCGTCCCGTCGTTCTGGATCGGGCTGGTCCTCCTCCAGGTGCTCTCGTTTCACTGGCACCTGCTGCCCGCCTTCGGTGACACCGGGCCGCGGGGGCTGATCCTGCCCGCCGTCACGTTGGCGGTGCCGACCGCGGCCTTCCTCGCGCGGATGCTGGCCGCGAGCCTGTGGCGGGTCCTGGCCGACCCGCACGTGACGACCGCGCGGGCGAAGGGGCTCGGCCGGTGGCGCATCCACCAGCGCCATGCCCTGCGCAACGCGCTGCCGCCGGTGCTGGCCGTCGCCGGCGTCCTGGTCGGCAACCTGCTGGCAGGGTCCGTCGTGGTGGAGACCGTGTTCTCCCGCCCCGGGCTGGGTCGGGTGGTCGAGGCCGCCGTGACCTCGAAGGACATCCCTGTCGTGCAGGCCCTGGTCGTGTTCTTCGCGGTCGTGTTCGTCACCGTCAACCTCCTGGTCGATCTGGCGCATCCCCTCCTCGACCCGCAGGTCACGCTGACCGGAACCAGGCGCCGATGAGTGGGCTCGCGACGGCCCGCGGCCCTGCCCCGCACGACGGTGGCATCGGTGGGCCGCCGGCCGAGCGGGATCGCGGCGGCCGGTCCCGGCGGGGCCGGGAGATCGGTCGTGGTGTGCTGCGCCAGCCGATCCTCGCGGCCTCCGTCGTCGTCGTCGTGCTGGCTGTCGCGGCGGCGCTGGCCCCCGCCGCGTTCACCGGCACGGATCCCCTGCGGGTGCGGCCCGCCGCGAAGCTGCACCCGCCCGGCGGCGCGCACCTGTTCGGCACCGACCAGCTCGGCCGCGACCTGTTCGCGCGGGTCGTGCACGGGGCGGGCCTGTCCCTGTCCTGCGCGGCCATCGCCGTGCTGGTCGGACTGGTCGCGGGGTCGCTCGTGGGCCTGGCCGCGGGCTTCGTCGGGGGGATGGTCGATGCCGCGGTCATGCGGCTCGTCGACGTGGTCCTTTCCGTGCCGTCGCTGCTGCTGGCGACGATGCTGGTCACCGCGTTCGGTTTCGGCCCCGTTCAGACGGCCCTCGCGGTCGGCACGAGCTCGATCGCGAGCTTCGCCCGGCTCATGCGGGCGGAGGCGATGCGGGTGCGGGATCAGGCGTACGTCGAGGCCGCCTTCGTCGCGGGCGCGCGGCCACTGTCGGTGCTGCGCCGGCACATCCTGCCCCACACCCGGGGGCCCGTGCTCGCGCTGACCGCGCTGGAGTTCGGCGGGGCGATCCTGGCGGTCGCCGCGTTGGGGTTCCTCGGCTTCGGCGCCCAGCCGCCGACCCCGGAATGGGGGGCACTCGTCGCGGACGGTCGGGGCTACCTCGACACCGGCTGGTGGATGACGGCCGCGCCCGGCCTCGTCGTCGTGGTCACCGTCCTGGCCCTCAACCGGATCTCCCAGGCCTTCGACACCCCGGCCGGCCCGCGCTAGATGACCGGACACCCCCGTCCGCCGTGCTCCACGGCCCGCGCCCGCGGTGCCGCGACCCCCACGGCCGCTCGGTCGCCGCCGGACGGACGGCCCTGCACTCGACCGGCCTGCGCCCGACCGGCCTGCGCCCGACCGGCCATGACTCGGCCGGTCTTCGCTTCATCAGGAATCCCTCGACCGGACCTACAAGGAGACCCGTGACCGATATCGGGGACATCCGTACGCTCATCGCGCGGTTCGCGCACCTGGGCGACCGCGAGCGCCACGACCAGTGGGCCGAACACCTCGTCGTCGACGACTTCACCTATCGGACGGAGGACGATCCGCTGCCGGAGGGCGATGGGCTGTACCAGGGCCGTGGCGAGGTCCTGGCGCACTTTCGCGCTGGGGCGTCCGGGCGCTGGCGCGCCACGCACTTCCTGAGTGAGCCGGTGATCGATGTCGCCGGCGGGCGGGCCCACGCCGCCACCGACTTCGCCCTCGTGCGGCTCGCCGACCGGCTGCCTGCGGCCGCGGGTGCGGGTGCCGGAACCGGGCCAGCGCCCGCCGATGCCGTCGAGCACCGGTACGAGGTCGCCGCCGCCGGCCGGTACGAGGACGACTTCGTCCGCGGCGCCGACGGGCGGTGGCGGTTCACCGCCCGGCTGGTCACCCACATGCCGCTCGCCGCGCGCCAGCCGGCCGGCGCGGAGCACTCGCTCGTGGCCGGAGGCGGACATGAGTGACGACGTCCAGGACGTCGCGACCGTGCTGGCCCGGGTTGCCCAGGCGCACGACGACCATCGCGACGAGGAGTGGATCGCCCAGTACACGAGCGAGACGACCGTCTGGGGTGCCCTGGCCGAGGGGCCGCAGGCGGTACGCGCCCTGCTGGGGCTCGCGCCACCCGCAGAGTCCCACACGGTGAACTTCCTGAGCATCCCGGTCATCGAGATCGACGGGCCCGTCGCCCACGCCTCGACCGACAGCTTCACCGTCCATCTTGACCCGGCGGGCGGCTTCTCGATCACGTCGGTGGTCCGGCTGGAGGACGAGCTGGTCCGGGACGGTGCCGGCCGCTGGACGTTTGCACGGCGGCTTCCCACCCCCCTGCTGCCCCCGGCTGGCCGGCCGGCGGCCGAAGGAAGCGAGGGCGACGGCCATGAGTGACATCGGGCGCGACGGTGATGGCGGGCCGGACGGTGATGGCGGGCGGGACGTGGAGCACGACATCGAGCAGATCCGTCTTCTGATTGCTCGGCTCGTTCAGCTCTACGACCGCCATCGCCACGACGAGTGGATTGCGGCGTACCTGGCCGACGACACGGTCCTGACCTCGCCGGGCGGCACCCTCTACGGCCGGGAGGCGATCCGAGCAGAGATCAACAAGGTCCCCGACACCGGGTGGAGCGGCGTGCACCTGATCGGGGAATCGGCCATCACGGTCACCGGTTCCAGCGCGCACGCACTGACCGACGTCGTCAACATCAAGGTCACCGAGGCCGGGACCTACGCGGTGACCGGCTTCGGCCGCTACGACGACCGGCTGGTCCGCGCCGCCGACGGTACGTGGCGGCTCGCCGTCCGCAATCGTTCCATCGCCCGCGCCGCGGCGCCGGCCGCCGACTGACCACCCGGCCGGACCTCGGCCCGGCCCGGTGATCGTGGTGTTCCCCAGGGGCCGCGCCGGGTGTCCGGATTCCGGCGCGGCGCCTTGTCTCGGCTGCTGCGAGCAGGGTGGGTGCGTGGGAGAGCGGTTCCCTGCCTCCTCCACGGGGTTCGGTGTCTGATTTATCCCAGTAGAGAAGGCAGGGAGTGCCGTTCCCAGGAGGACCGCGTCCTCGTCTCGCCGACGTCCCGGCGGCACTCGCGCCACAGTCCTCCAGGACGACGGCTTGACACGGTCATGCAGATTCCGCGGTACCCGCGCCGCGGGTGCTGACCCCGGCCAGGATGAGTTCGAGGAAGCGCACGCTGCCGTCCGGCCCCGCGGGGGAGTTCTCCCGGACCCAGGCCGCGCCGGTGAGCAGGTCGAACAGCTCGTCGGGGGTGAGGTCCGCACGGACCTGGCCGGCGTCCTGGGCGGCCCGCAGCAGCCGTGCACCGCTGCCGTGCATGGCTGCGCAGGCGGCGTGGGAGGGAGTGCCGTCGTCGTACATGCTGCGGGTGAGGATGCTCACGAGGCCCCGGAAGGTGCTGAAGTGCTGGATGGCCTGGCCCATCCAGGAGCGCAGTGCCTCGAACGGGGGGAGCGAGGCGCGGACCTCGTCGGCATAGGAGATCAACGAGGCGAGCCCGTCACGGGTGGTGGCCTCGACGAGCGCCGCGCGGGTCGGGAAGTGCCGGTAGAGGGTGCCGATCGCGACCCCCGCCTGCGCCGCGATGTCCTCCAGGGAGGCGTCGGCGCCCGCGGTCTCGAAGGCCTTGCGCGCGGCGGCCAGCATCGCGTCGTAGTTGCGGATGCCGTCGGCCCGCCTGGGGCGGTGGGCGATGTACGGCGCGGCGTCCTCCACGTGACCCCTCCTGGGCGGCACCGGTAACCTGAGGCAGTCTCATGCTACCTCGGTGGAGGGGTCGTGCTCCGCCGCCGAGCGCCCTACCAGCCGCCGAGCGCCCTACCAGGTGACGGGGAGCCGGTGGACTCCCTGCATGGTGCTGCCGTGGCGCATGGGCAGCTCGTCGCGCGGCACGGCGAGCCGCAGGTTCGGGATCTTCTCGAACAGGACGCGGTAGGCGATCTCCAGCTCCATCCGGGCGAGATTGCGCCCGATGCACTGGTGGGGGCCGTGGCCGAAGGTCAGGTGCCGCCGGGTGGCCGGCGGGTCGTCCGCCGAGCGGCGCACGTCGAACTCGTAGGGCGCGTCGTAGACCGCAGGATCCCGGTTCGCCATCGAGTTGCAGAAGATGAGGCCCTCGCCCCGCGCGATCACCTGTCCGTCGATCTCCACGTCCTCGGTGGCGACCCGGACGCCCGCCAGATCGGTGACCGACACCATGCGCAGCAGTTCCTCGACGACACCGGGTAGCGCCGAGGGGTCCGACCGCAGGATGGCGAGCTGGTCGGGGTGGTCCAGCAGCGTCACCACGCCGAGGGCGATCATCTGGCTGGTCGTGTCGTGCCCGCCGACGAGCAACGCCAGCGCGATCTTGTTGATGATGTCGCGCCCCAGCCCCTCGTCGTGGACGTGCTCGCCCAGCCGGGACAACAGGGTGTCGTCGGGATCGCGCTCCCGGAGCCGGATCTGCTCGTCCAGGTAGTTCAGCAGCTCCTCACCGGCGGCCTCCGCGCCCTGAGGGGTGGTCGCCTGCAGCAGCCGGACGGTGGCGTCCTCGAAGAACTGGTGGTCGGCGTAGGGGACGCCCAGCAGGTCCGCGACCACCATCGACGGGATCGGCAGGGAGTAGTCCAGGACGAGGTCGGCGGGCGGCCCGGCGGCCAGCATCCGGTCGGCGAGCGACTCGACCAGCCGCTCGATGGATTCCCGCTTGGCGCGCACCGAGCGCATGCTGAAGTCCGCCGTCAGCAGGCCGCGCTGCAAACCGTGCTGCGGCGGGTCGAACCCGATGATGGCCAGGGGCTTGAACACGTCGGCCTCAAAGCGGGGGAGCACGACGGGGAAGTCGGGGCGGGACCGGTCCGCGGAGACCCGCGGGTCGGCGAGCAGGCGGCGGGAGTGCGAGTGGCCGGTGACCAACCACGCCGTTGCGCCGTCGAACAGGGTGACGCGGTTCATCGGCCCCCGCTCGCCGAGTTCCTGGTACTCGCGGCTCGGCTGGTAGGGACACGCACGAGGCCGGGGATACGGCGGAGCGTCCGGGAGCGTCGGCGTGGGGTTGGTCATGAAGGCAGCCCTCCTCGCTGTCCGTGCCGGCGCGGGGTCAGGATCGCCGGGTTCGACGCGGTCACGCTAGATGTGGCACCTGGCGATGACAATGGACGTCTCGGCCGGCTTTAGAACGGCTTTATCGCGCGGCGGGACGGCCGGCGGATCCGCAACCGGGCCGGTGACGAGGGCATGTTGACAACGTGAGGCCAGCTCAGCTTGACTGATCGAGTCGAAATCGAGCCTGCCTCAGATTACGTTGGGGAGGCAGCCAGGAGAGGAACCCGATGGTCGAACCATCCTTCGTCTCGGTGCACGACACGGTGCCGGTGTGGCGGTCCGGCACAGCCGCCGACGCGCTGCGGGACACCGTGGATCTCGCCCGCGCGGTCGAGGCGCTGGGCTACCGCCGGTACTGGGTCGCCGAACATCACAGCACGCCCGCGCTCGCCACCTCGGCTCCCGCCGTGCTTGCCGGGCAGATCCTCGCGGCCACCGGCACGATCCGGGTCGGCTCGGGCGCCGTGCTGCTGCCCAACCATGCGCCGTACGACGTGGCTGAACAGTTCGGCGTGCTCGGGTCCCTGCACCCCGGGCGGGTCGACCTCGGGATCGGCCGGGCTGTGGGGGGCTCGGCCGCCGTGGGCGCTCGGTTGGGGGACCCGCGTCCGCGTGGCTTCCCGGCCCAACTCGACGAGCTCGTCGGGTATTTCCACCGCGCAGGCGGGCCCGTGCAGGCACGCGCGGTTCCCGAGCCGGCGGTCCCGCCCGAGTTCTGGCTGGTCGGCTCCAGCCCGAGCAGCGCCGCGTTCGCGGGGGCGCGCGGTCTGCCGTACGTCTTTGCGCACACGATCGTGCCGGGGCTCGCGCCCGTCGCGCTCGACGCCTACCGCAAGGCCTTCCGGCCGTCGGTGCACCTGGAACATCCACGCGGCGCGGTGTCCGCCATCGTGGTGCTCGCCGACTCGGACGACCGTGCGCACTCGCTGGCCGACGCGTTCGTCCTCGGCCAGATCATTCTGCGCACGACCGACCCCGACACCCTGCTGCCGACCGAGGAGGAGACGCGGCGGCACCACTTCAGCAGCGCGGAGGAAAGCTTCCGCCGGGAGCGGATCGACCCGCAGCTCGTGGGTTCGTTGGCCACCGTGGCGCCGAGGTTCGAGGCGCTGGTGCGTGAATCCGGTGCGGACGAGTTCTTCGCCCTTTCGCAGATCCCCGGGCTGGAGCAGCGGATTCGCTCCTACGAGCTGCTCGCCAAGGCCGCTGCCGCCCTTTGATTCAGCTGTTACCAAGGACTCCGTTGGCACCATTGTCGGGCACTGGCGGCGTCCGGCGCGGTGGTCTCCTGCCGCGCTCACCGCCATCGTCGGCCGTGGCCGGCGGGTGACGGCCAAGAAGCCAGTCGATGGTGGGAAGTCCGGCGGTCTCCGCATCGCAGAAGCGGGCGGCGAGGTTGCCGTCACCGACGGGGATACGGTTCGTCGCGGCGTTTCTGGTTTTCAGCGGCGTTTCTGGTTTACACGAGCCATTTCTGCGCGCTCGGCTGTTTCAGCCCGCGGGTCAGACGCGCCCCGCACCTGGACAGGTGCGGGGCGCGTCGCGCCGGTGGGGTCAGGACCGGGACTCGACCGCCGCGGGCTCCCGGGGGGCGGGCGGCTCGGGGGCCGTCGCCTCGGGGGAGGACGTGCGGGTGGCGGATGGACGCAGGCCGGGACCGAACCAGAACAGCACGGCTACGACGAACCCGGCGACGCAGTCGACGGTGGCCCAGGTGAAGACGGTGCTGATGTTCTCCGCGACCGGGCGGCCACCGGCGTTGAACGGGATGAGCAGCACCGCCAGGCCGATGCTGCCACCGACGGTCAGCGCGGCCTGCAGGATGCCCGCGGTGATGCCGACGTCCTCTGGACGGCTGGTCGACAGAATGATCATGTTGAGCGGGATGATCGCGAGTCCGACCCCGAGGCCCATGACGACGAGGCCGGGCAGCACCCCCTCCGCGTAGGCACTGTCCGCATCGAGGCGGATGAACCAGGCCACGCCGAGGGCGAGCAGGGCGAGCCCGATGGTGCCCCGGGTCGTGAGGCCGAGACCGCTGAGCCACTTCGTGAGGAGCTGCGTGGTGACCAGCAGCGCGAGGCCGAAGGGGAGAATCGCCAGGCCGGTGCGCAGGGCGCCGTAGTCCAGCGTGGTCTGCAGGTACTGGGACAGGTAGAAGACGAACCCGCCGAGCACGGACGACAGCAGCAGCAGGTTGATGAACCCGCCGACGCGGGTCCGGTTGGTGAAGATCCGCCCGGGCAGCAGCGGCTCGGGGGCCCGGCGGTCCACGACGAGCAGCGCGGCCGCGACCACGACGGTGATCGCGAGCGGCACGACCGTCCACAGGTCGCCCCAGCCACGGTCGGCCGCCTGCACGAGACCGTAGACGAGCGCGGTGAGGCCTGCGGTGACGAGCGCGGCGCTGGGCAGGCTCAGGGACCGGCTGCGGGCGCCGTCGGCGGCCGTTCCGAGTGATCGCAGGGCGATCACCAGGATGATGAGCCCGAAGGGAACGTTGACCAGCAGGCACCAGCGCCAGCTGCCCAGCCCGCCGGTGAGGATGCCGCCGAGGATGAGGCCGGTGGCGGCGCCGAGACCGGTGATCGTCGAGTAGAGGCCGAAGGCGCGTTGCTGGCGCTCGCCCTGGAACACCATGGAGAGCAGGGCCAGACCGGTGGGGCCGGCGAGGGCGGCGCCCGCGCCCTGCAGTACCCGCCCGGTCAGCAGCACGCCGAAGTTGGGCGCGAGGCCTGCGAGCAGCGAGGCGCCGGCGACCAGGCCGATGCCGAGAAGGAACAGCCGGCGGTGGCCGAACACGTCGCCGAGCCGCCCGCTGAGGAGCAGGAGCCCGCCAAAGGCGAGGAAGAAGCCGTTGAGCACCCAGGAGGCCGAGGTCGTCGAGAGACCGAGATCGCTCTGCGTGTCGGGCAGAGCGACGTTCACGATCATCCCGTCGACCTGGAGCATGAACTCCGCTCCCACAATCGCGGTCAGGGCCAGGCCCGATCCGCCCGGTGGCGCCGCCGTTGCGGCGCCCTGCGGACTGGTGGCTGTGGTCATGGCGGGAACCTCCGCGGCTGCACACGTCCCAATATCCTGAGCCAGTCTCAGGTTAATTGACGATCAGTTAACCTGAGGCTGCCTCGGGTAGTCAAGGGTTTGGGTGGACGGCCCGCGGGCGGTGCGCCGTGCACGGCGTGACCAGGCCTGACTCGGCTGGTCAGGGCCCGCCGCAGCGCAGGCACCTGCGCCTCGGGCGAGGCCTGGCCCACCTGCGCCGCCGGCGCCTTCACCTCGAAGACGTGGAACGCCCCGGGATACGGGTGCAGCTCGGTCGGCACGCCGGGCGCGGCGAGCCGGCGGGCGTACTCGATGATCTCGTCGCGGCCGACCTCCCACTGCCCGTGGGACAGGTAGGTCGGGGACAGCGCACGGGAGACACCACCACGCAGCCGATCTGCTGCGCACGGTAGTCGCACAGGGAATCGCGCTGGGCCCGACGGGTCACCCGGGGTGGCCCGTCGAGGATGTCCCGCACCCCCGGCCGAGGAGACTGGTGGGCGGCCGGAGTTCCGGTCGAGATATTAGGTCAGAGCAGTCAGATCAAATACGGACGGCTCACGCGGACCCATGGGATCCAGCACGGTACTCCCTCGGTACTCCCCCGGTGTCGGTCCCGTCGGCCGAGCCATTGTTGCAGGGCGGGCCGGCGGTCGCGCTGCGCCCTGGCCGGCGTACGGCTCGACTTCAGAACGGCTTTAGACGGCGACCGTAACGTCATGGCCGGCGGAGCCTCCGCAGGCCACCGGCTTACTCGGAATGCCCTGCACGAGGCCGCCGGTGGCTTTTCAGGAATTGCCCGGCACTGTGACGCGCCGTTGCGGTGTATTGGGAATCCGGTGTGCCGCCGGCGCCCGCGGCCGCCCTGCGCCCAGCTCCGCGCCGAGGCGCATCGCCGAGGCTAACCAGTCAGTTCGATGAGACAATTATGGATGTTGGATGAATTCCGGAGTTCGGTTTCGTGCGGCCCCGAGAAGACGGGTGGTGCCGGCGGTCGCGCTCGGCGCCGTCCTGGCGCTGGCATCGTCCTGCGCCGGCGGATCGGGTAGTTCCGCGGACGGGGAAGCCCCCCGAGACGGTGGAACGCTGAACCTCGCCATCGGCAGGGAGCCCGACTGCCTGGACCCGCATCAGAGTCCGAGCGCCGCCGCCCGCGTGGTTTCCCGGCCGATCGTGGACTCGCTGGTGTACCAGGACCCCAAGGGGGCGATCAAACCCTGGCTGGCCAGTCGTTGGACCATCGCCGCGGACCACAAGGCCTACACCTTCACCCTCCGGGACGACGTGCGGTTCACCGACGGTGCACGCTTCGACGCCGCGGCGGTGGTGGCGAACCTGGAACACATCGTCAACCCGAAGACCAAGTCGTTGCTTGCGGCCAGTCTCCTCACCGGCTACGAGTCCTCGCGGGCGATCGACGCGCACACCGTGGAGATACGGCTCAAGGAGCCCTCCTCGGCCCTGCTGGACGCGCTGGCCACCCCGAATCTCGGGATCGAGTCGCCGGCGACCCTCACCCGGGGCAACAACGCGCTGTGTGCCACCATCGTCGGCACCGGGCCGTTCGCCAGCCCGGGCGGCTACCGTCAGCAGCAGGGGATCGAGTACGTCCGCAACCGCGACTACGCCTGGGCACCGCCCGGCGCGGGACACACCGGCCCCGCCCGTCTGGACGCGATCCGGATCCGGGTCGCACCCGACAACTCCGCCCGCTACGGAGCGCTGACCAGCGGGCAGGTCGACGCGATCACCAACCTGTCCCCGGTGAACCTGCGTGAGCTGCGTACCACCGACGGCTTCCACCTGTTCTCGGTGCCGTTCCCCGGCATCCCCTACACGTACTTCCCGAACACCGAGAAGGGAGTGCTGGCCGACGTTGCCGTCCGCAAGGCCTTTCGGGCGGGGATCGACTGGGCCCAGATCGTCAAGAACGTCTACTTCGGCGCCTACCCCGTCGCTCGCGGGGTCCTGACGTCGACGACGTTCGGCTACGACAAGTCCCAGGAGTCGGCGTACGCCTACAACCCCACCGAGGCCGCCCGGCTGCTCGACCAGGCGGGTTGGACGGCGCGTGACGCCAAGGGGTACCGGACGAAGAACGGCGCGCGCCTGACGCTGCGCCACCTGTGGTCCGACCCGTCCATCGAGGATCTGGCCGTGCAGATTCAGGCCGCCGCCAAGGAGCTCGGGATCGAGATCGTCGAGGAGAACATCGACGAGGGCACGTACGTCGACCGGATCCTGTCCGCCGACTACGAGCTCGCCGACACGAACTTCGCCTCCCCCGGCCCGGAGGTTCTCAAGGTCCTCTACGGCTCGGCCAACGTTCCCTCGCCCACCCGAGGGCTGGCCAACAACATCTCCCGAACCGCCAACAGCGAGCTGGACAAGCTCTTCCTGCAGGCCGCGGCCAGCGACAACGTGACAGAACGGCTGCGAGTCTACGGCCAGGCCCAGCGCCAGCTCACCGCGGACGCCGCATCGTTCCCGATCTACTCGCCCCTGTCCACGGTCGCGGCCCGCTCCGCGGTCCGGGATGTCACCTTCGCCATCGACGGCAGCCCGATCTTCTACGACACATGGCTGAGCTCCTGACCTCGACGGCACCGGGGGCCGAGGCCCACGACGAGACGCCGGACGGCGGCGCGCGCCGCCGCCGCCTCGGCGCCCCGTTGGCCCGGCTGGTTCTGACCCGGGTGCTGGCCTCCGTGGCGGTGCTGTGGGGAGCGGTGAC
This sequence comes from Frankia alni ACN14a, assembly GCF_000058485.1. Lineage (NCBI taxonomy): Bacteria > Bacillati > Actinomycetota > Actinomycetes > Frankiales > Frankiaceae > Frankia > Frankia alni. Next base: position 4,423,813 of record NC_008278.1, on the reverse strand, counting down.
GGCGACCTTCCTCCTGCTCGAGCTGATGCACGGCAACACGGTCGACGTGATGCTCGCCCAGTCCCAGGCCGGCCCGGAGGTGCGGGCAGAGCTCATCTCGCGGTACCGGCTGGACGACCCGCTGCCGGTGCGGTACTTCGCCTACCTCGGCCGGGTGGTCCGGGGCGACTTCGGTGAGTCCTACATGCTGCGCAAGCCGGTGTGGCGAGCGATCATCGAGCAGCTCCCGGACACCCTCGTCCTGGTGGCGACGACGGTCGTGGCCACGGTGGTCGCCTCGGTGCTGTTCGCGGCGCTCAGCGCCACCCGCCGCCGGTGGCTGCGCTCGGTGGTCGCCGCCGTGGAATCGCTGGTCGTCGCCATTCCGCCGTTCTGGCTGGGGCTTGTCCTGCTGACGGTGTTCTCCTTCTCCCTGCACTGGTTTCCCGCCATCGGGTCGTCGTCTCCCGCCGGGCTCGTGCTGCCCACCGTCGCGCTGGCCGCGGGGCCGGTGGCGGTGACCACCCGGGTACTGCGCGAGGGGATGTTGCGTGCGCTGGACGAGCCCTTCGTGGTGACGGCCCGCACCCGGGGGATCAGCGAGGGCGCGGTGCGCCTGCGGCACACGCTGCGGCACGCCCTGTTGCCGGCCACGGCGCTGCTGGGCTGGATCTCCGGCTCCCTGATCGGTGGGGCGATCATCATCGAGACGGTGTTCTCGCGCCGCGGGATGGGCCGGCTGGTGCTGTCCGCCGTCCAGAACCGGGACATGCCCGTCGTGATCGGGATCGTCCTCGTCGCGGCGACGACATTCGTGCTCATCAACGTCCTGGTCGACATCCTCACCTGGTTCATCGACCCGCGGACGCGGACCTGACGAGGAGGGGAGACCGATGGCAGTCACACAGAGATCAACCGGGGCGTCGCAGCCGCTCGACGCCGAGCTTGCCGAGACGGGGATCGGGCTGATCCCCGGGCGCGTCGGCGCGGGCCGTCCCCGTCGGCGATCCGTGGTCGGGTTCGGGCTCGGGATCGCGGTACTGCTCCTGCTGGCCTGCGTCGCGGCCGCTCCCGGGCTGTTCACCGGGGTGGACCCGAACGCCGCCGACCTGCGCCACACGCTGCGGGGGCCGAGCGGGGACCACTGGTTCGGCACCGACCAGAACGGCCGTGACCTCTACGCGCGCATCGTGTACGGCGCCCGTCCCTCGCTGCTGATCGGGGTCGGGGCGTCCCTGCTGTCGCTGGTCGGCGGCGTCGTGGTGGGGGTGCTCGCCGCCCAGTCGAACCGCGTGGTCGACCAGGTGATCAGCCGACTGCTCGACGTCGTCATGTCGGTGCCCGGCCTGCTCCTGGTCTTTCTCGTCGTTGCCGTCCTGGGCACCGGCAGCAGGAACGCCGCGGTGGGCCTGGCGGTCGTTGGCATTCCCGGCTTCGCCCGGGTGACCCGGGCAGAGGTCATCCGCGTCCGGTCCGGTCACTACGTCGAGGCCGCGCATGGGCTGGGATGGAGCAAACTGCAGGTGGTGGTGCGCCACATCGTCCCGAACACCGTCGGACCGATCGTCGCGCTCGCCACCGTCGGTCTCGGCAGCATGATCGTGGCGAGCTCGTCGTTGAGCTTCGTCGGGCTGGGCCCCCGGCCGCCGACCGCCGAGTGGGGGGCGATGCTGGCTGGCAGCCGCAACTACCTCGAGGTGGCCTGGTGGCCGGCGGTCTTCCCCGGCCTGGCGCTCACCATCGCCGTGCTCGCCGTCACCGTGGTGGGGGAGCGGATCCAGGGGCTGACCCGATGAGCGCGCCGAACAGGCCGCCGGCGCGGGACGAGCCGTTGCTCGCGGTGCGCGATCTGCGCGTCTCCTTCGCTCGGGAGCATCAGTCGTCCCGGGAGCGCCGGTCGTCCCCGGAGCAGCAGGTCGCGGAGGCGGTGCGGGGAGTCTCCTTCGAGATCCGACGAGGCCAGATCGTGGCGATCGTCGGCGAGTCCGGATCCGGTAAGAGCGTGACCGCCCGCAGCCTGGTGGGCCTGGCCGGCGACAACGCGGCGGTGCGCGCGCGGGCGTTGTCGTTCGACGGCCTCGATCTGCGCACGCTGGGATCCCGGCAGTGGCGCTCGGTGCGCGGCGGCAGGATCGGCTTCGTCCTGCAGGACGCGATGGGCTCGCTGGACCCCCTGCGTTCCATCGCCGCCGAGGTCGGCGAGCCGTTGCGAGAGCACCGCACCGTCGAACGCGGCCGCGTCGAGGAGGAGGTCGTCCGCCTGCTGGCGGAGGTGGGCATCCCGAACCCGCGGACCCGGCTGCGCCAGCATCCCCACCAGTTGTCCGGTGGGCTGCGCCAGCGTGCGCTGATCGCGTCCGCCCTCGCCGCACGGCCCGATCTGGTCATCGCGGACGAGCCCACCACGGCGCTGGACGTGACGGTGCAGAAGCAGGTGCTCGCACTGCTGCGGGAGCGCACGGCGGACGGCACGGCGATGCTGCTGATCAGCCACGATCTCGCGGTCGTGGCCGAACTGGCCGACCACGTCTACGTGATGCGGGATGGGGTCTTCGTCGAACAGGGGCCCACCCGGACCGTGCTCGACGCGCCCGCCCACGCCTACACCCGCCAGCTGCTCGCGGCGGCCTCGGCCCTGGGTACACACGGCGGCGGGGCGCCGGCACCCTCGACGCCCGTCGCCGCCGCACCGGTGCGGGTGAGCCCCCCGCCCGGGCCGGCGCCGAGGGTGCCCGCCGATCCGGCTGCGGTGGTGCTGGCGGCCCGCGGGCTCGTCAAGACCTACGAACTCCCCGGCCGGCAGCGGCTGACAGCGGTCGACGACGTCTCCTTCGTCGTGCGGGCGGGGGAGACCGTCGGGCTCGTCGGGGAGTCCGGGTCGGGCAAGACCACGGTCGGCCGGATGCTGATGGGGCTCGTCGCACCGGACTCCGGCGAGGTCACGGTGGACGGTGTCGGGTGGACCGCGCTGGACCGCGCCGCCCGGCGCGCGGCCCGCCGGCGAGTCCAGATGATCTACCAGGACCCGCTGGGCTCGTTCGACCCCCGTTACACGGCCCGCCAGATCCTCGAGGAGCCGCTGCGCGTGTCGTCGACGTCGGCCGCCGACCGGGCGAAGCGGGTGGGGCAGCTGCTGGAGCATGTCGGGCTCGGACCGGAGGTCCTGCCCACCCGGGCCAGGGCACTGTCCGGGGGCCAGCGCCAGCGGCTGGCGATCGCTCGCGCGCTCGCGTCCGACCCGGAGGTGATCGTCTGCGACGAGCCGGTGTCGGCCCTGGACGTCTCGATCCAGGCACAGGTGCTCGAGGTGTTCCGGGATGTGCAGGCCCGCCTGGGCGTCGCGTACGTCTTCATCTCCCACCACCTGGGCGTCGTGCACTACCTCAGCCATCGGGTGGTGGTCATGCACCGGGGGCAGGTCGTCGAACAGGGACCGGCGGAGCAGGTGTTCGGCGCTCCCCGGCATCCCTACACCCAGGCGCTGCTCGCCGCGGTCCCCCGCCTGGCCGTCGCGCAGAAGGACACCGCCGAGGCGGCCACCGCCGAGTCGGCCGACGATGTCGTTGTCGGCCCGCCGCGACGCTGAAGGCATTCTTAACCGCTCTTGCCGGTCGTACGCCTCTACCACTACATTCCTATGGTGGCCCTCACTCGTCGGCCCGGGTCATAAATTCGGTACTGTCGACGACTTGCAAGATTTCATGCGGAAGGATCCCGCGAATGACGCAGGCCCCACAGTATCCGCAAACGCGGACCTGCCCCTACGAGCCGCCGCCGGCATATAAAGAGATCGGCCAGGAAGGGCCGGTCGTCAAGGTCAGCCTGTTCGACGGCCGCGAGTCCTGGATGGTCACCGGATACCGGGAGTCCCGAGAGATACTCACGCATCCGAACCTCTCGTCGTTGCGTACCCATCCAAACTTTCCCATCGTGGCGCCGCGGTTCCGTTCGCCGGTGGCGCGCAGCCTGGCCCTCCTCGCGATGGATCCGCCCATCCATGACGTGTACCGTCGCTATCTCAACCCGCATTTCAGCCTCCGTTCCGTGCGGGCGATGAGACCGGAGCTTGAGCGCATCATTGCCGGTTACGTCGATCGGATCATCGATCATGGTCCGCCGGCGGATCTCATCGAAATGCTCGCCGTGCCGATGCCCTCGCTGATCATCTGTCACCATCTCGGTGTTCCCTACGCCGACCACGACTTCTTCCAGGACTGCAGCGGCAAGGTGATGCTGGCCGGCGAGGAGGAGGCCGGCAAGGCGGCCCAGGACCTCGTCGAGTATCTCGACAATCTGGTGACGGAGCAGCAGCGCAACCCAACCGACGGCCTGATCGGCCAACTGGTGCGGGAGCGGGTCAGCGATGGCGACATCGGCCACGACGAACTGGTGTCGATCGCGCTCGTCCTGCTGATCGCGGCCCACGAGACGACGGCGTCGACGCTCGCGATCGGCATCATCAACCTGCTCGGGCACCCCGAGGAACTGGCCAAGCTGCGGGCCGACATCTCCTTGCTGCCCGGGGCGATCGAAGAGCTGCTGCGTTACGTCGCGACCACGGACCTGGTCGCCGTCCGGATCGCCAAGGGCGACATCGAGATAGCGGGGCACCACATCCGGGAGGGCGAGCCCGTCCTGGTCTCCGGCACCCTGGCCAACCGCGATCCGCAGGTGCACCAGCGGGCGGACGAGTTCGACATCCAGCGCGACGACACGTTCCACCTGACGTTCGGATTCGGCATCCACCAGTGCCTGGGGCAGAACCTCGCCCGGCTGGAGATCGAGCTGGCGCTGCGCGAGCTGATCACCCGTCTGCCGGGACTGCGCCTGGCCGTGCCGATGGAGGAGCTGCCGATCCTCAGTGCGGGCACCGTGCAGCGTGTCCTCGAGCTTCCCGTCGAGTGGTAGCGGCGCTGCGGGTCGAGGCCGACCGCGACCTGTGTATCAGTGCCGGGCGCTGCCTGGCGACGGCGCCGGACGTCTTCGACCAGGACGAGGAGGGTCTGGTGGTCGTCGTCGAGCCGGATCGGCCGGCCGGCGACGAGCCCCTGCTGCGCAAGGCCCAGTATCTGTGCCCGGCCGCCGCGATCACGCTGCTCGGTGGGTCTGCGACCGGGTGATCTTGTGCCCGGCCGCCCCCGTCGCGAATCGTCGTGAAGATCGTGGGCCGTCATGCATCGTCGTGGACGTCGAGGATGCTGCCGAGGATGCTGAGGACCGTCGTGGAGCGCCCCGCCGGCCGACCGGGACAGGTCGACCGGCGGGGCGTCCGTCAGCGCTCGATGAACTGCATGCTCTGCTCGTTCCAGCGCGCACCCGCGATGTGCCCGGGCGCGACGCTCGCCTCGATCGCGGCCAGGTCCTCGGCATCGAGGTCCAGGAAGGCGGCCGCCGCGTTCTCGTCCAGGTGCGAACGCCGTCGGGTGCCCGGAATGGGCACGACGTCGAGGTCGCGATGGTGCAGCCAGGCCAGGGCCAGCTGCGCCGCGCTCACGCCCCGCTCGTCCGCCAGCCGGACCAGCCGGTCCACGACGGTGAGGTTGCGGGGCAGGTTCTCGGCGGCGAAGCGGGGCTGGGCGATCCGGCGGAAGTCGTCGGTACCGAGCTGGTCGACCGAGCGGATGGTGCCGCTGAGGAAGCCGCGGCCGAGCGGCGCATAGGCGACGACCGTGATGCCCAGCTCGCGGCACAGCGGCGCGATCTCGGCCTCGATGTCACGGGACCACAGCGACCACTCCGTCTGGAGTACTCCCAGGGGATGGACCGCGTGGGCGCGGCGGATCGTCGCGGCCCCGGCTTCGGACAGCCCGATCTCGCGGACCTTGCCGGCGGTGACGAGCGCGGCCAGCGCCCCGGCCGTCTCCTCGATCGGTACCGAGGGGTCCACCCTGGTCAGACAGAGGATGTCGAGATGATCGACACCCAGCCGACGCAGGGAGTCCTCGCAGCTGCGGCGGACGTGGTCGGCGTCGGCGCGGATACCCGAGCCCACACCCGGTCCGGGGCGGACCACGCCGAACTTGGTGGCGATGACGGCCTGGTCGCGCCGGCCCCGCAGCGCGCGCCCGATCAGCTCCTCGTTGCGGCCGTGCCCGTAGACGTCGGCGGTGTCGAGCAGGGTGATCCCGCGTTCGAGCCCACGATGAATGGTGGCGATCGCCTCCGCGTCATCGGTCGGACCGTAGAACTCGGTCATGCCCAGACACCCCAGCCCCTGGGCGCCGACGGTGAGAGTGCCGATCCGCCGGGTGGGCAGGCGGGTGATGGAATCCTCGGAGGAGGTCCGGGAGATCACCGTCCGTACAGCACAATCGAGGAGATGTAGGTGTCGTGGGTCTCCTTGACCAGGGGCCGGAACTGGCGGTAACCGATGGCCCCGCGCAGGGGGCCGTCGACGACGACGGCGGGAAAGGTCGCCGGCTCCCCGGCGGTCAGGCGGGCGTCGTCGACGAGCCCGCCCGACCGCACGACGTTTCCGTCCAACAGCGATATCTCCTCGCCGAAGTACGCGATGTAATGGCCGTCGTCGGCCTGCTGGTAGAGCATTCGGCCGCCACCCACCGTTCTCCCCAGCAGCGTCCCGTCCGGAGCGAATATGTCAAGCTCCACGGTGGCGACATCGTTCTCGGTCGGTGTCGCTCCGGTCAGGTCGTCGTTGGTCGACTGGTACGCGGTCACCTTCTCGGTAAGGTCGCGCAGAATCAGCGACCTCGCCGGCTGGCGGAGGCCGTCGACCTCGGCCGAACTGGTCTCTGGGGGAGCGGTGAACGTGAAGACCGCGCCCGTTCGAGCGAGATCCTCCGGTGCGGTGCGGCCGGTCGTCGACGTACCTGTCATGGTGTCGGTCCCTCCTGGCTGCGCGGCCCGTCGCGCCGTCGGTCCACCGGCCGGTCGAGCCCTCGGTCAATATTGTCCAAATGCTATGTCGGGGGGCTCAAATGGTTCTAAAGAGAAGCGTCGGGCGCTGGTCCTCGGCCTGGCCCGTACCGGTGCTCCGGGTCACCGCGAGAGCCAGCTCCACCATTGAGTTCAATCCGGTCTTCCGATAGATTCGGGTCAGGTGGACGTCGACTGTTCTGATGCTTATCGTCAGTCGCTCGGCGATCTCCCGCCGTTTCATGCCCGACGAGATGAGGAAGGCGATCTCGCGCTCGCGCCGGGTGAGCGCGCCGAGTATCTCGGAGTCGACGGGGTCCGGCGGTCGGGGCTGGTCGGGTCGGCTGGTTCGGCTGGGTTGGCCGGCCTGCCGGCCCAGCCAGTCCAGCAGGGTGCGGGCGTCGCGGCGCCCGGCGATCTCCGCCGCCAGGTCGGCGAGGTCCGCGGCCTGCGAGGCGCGGCCCAGCGATCGCAGCGCCGCCGCGGCGAGACCGAGGGAGTAGCACTGATCGATCGTCATGCCTACCGAGGCGAACAGCGTGGCCGCCTCCAGGTAGCACGCGGCGGCGTCGGCGGTCCGCCCGGTCCCACGCAGCACGTGGCCACGCGAGAGGAGGGCGAAGGCCTGGTGAGAGGGCAGCGATACCGCGCGGGCGTGGTGCTCGTTGCGCGCGGCCCACTCGGCGATGGGCAGTCCGGCGTCGAGCCCGGCCGCGCAGAGCAGCTCCCAACCTCGGCCGCGCTGCATCAGTGGCAGCCCCGTCAGCTGCGCTCCCCTGCCCTCGTTGAGCAGCAACGTCACGCAGTGCTGCGGATCGCCGTCAAGCCAGGCCGAGATGGCCAGAGAAAGGATCGCCATCGACGCACTGCCGTTGACGTCGCCGCGCAGTGGCATCTGCGGCTCCTGGGGGTGCCCGGACAGCGCCTGCTTCGCCAGTGCGCGCGCCCGCCCGCTGCCCGGCGGCTGCAGCCATACCTCGCTGAGCGACTGCAGGGCGAGAGCCTGGGACCAGCGCAGGGTGGAGGTGGTGCCGGCCTCATGGTGAGCCGCCTGCGCCGACTTGCGCGCCTGGCGGAGCAGCCCGAGGTTGCGCTCGGCCTCGCTGAGCAGCACCAGCAGGCTCGGCAGGATGAAGGTCCGCTGCGACCGGTAGGCCGTTGCCACCCCGCGGCCGAGGTGATGGCGGGCATCCGACCACCGGCCGAGATAGAGGTCGGCGAGACCGACCGCGAAGATGTATTCCAGTCGTTGGCTGACCAGCCGCTCCGGGCACCGGGAAAGGGCATCCCCGGCGGCGGACGCGTCCGTGCAGGCGGCGTCGAAGTCCCCCGCCTGCATCGAGGCGAGCGCTCGGATGGCAAGCAGTCCGCAGATGTCCGCGTCCGTCCCGTTGCGTCGGGCGACCTCTACCGCGGCGTCGATGAGCTGGCGGTCGTGTGTTCCGATCATCATCGCCATCCGCAGGCCGTGGGCGAAGACCATCCGGGGCCAGGCGATCGAGGAACGGGCCGCGGGCAGATCCAGTTGCTCACCGAGCAGGCCGAGGGTCTGGACGTCGTGGCTGGCGATGCCCTCGATCACGCTGACGAAGGCGACCTGATCTGCCCAGTCGGCCTCGTGGAGATCCTCCTGGTGGCGGCGGATGTCGAAGAGTAGGGCACGGCTTTCCGTCATGCGCCCGGAGTTGCCGAGCGCGGCGACCAGGGCGAGTCGGGCCTTGCGTCCGATCGCGCTGGTGGGGGAGGTCCATTCGGTCACCGTGGTGAGCCACGAGATGGCCTCCGAGACATCGAGCTCCATGACGTCCCACGCCGCCGCGACGATCTGCGCGAGTTCCTCAGGCCGCGCGCGGAAGAGCGAGTGAACCAGATGGAAGCCGAGCTCTCGGCTGGTCAGGCCCCGGCTGGCGAGGCTGCCGATGGCGCGCCGGTGGGCGTTCTTCGCCCAGATCGGATCCATCGACCGGTGCAGGAGCGTGCCGAGGACGTCGTGGCGGATGGAGAAGCCCTGCCCGATCCCGTCCGGCCGCAACAGGTCGCGCTGTACCAGCACCCGCACCGCCGCGGAGACCTGCGGATGGTCCAGCTCGGCAACCGCCGAGAGCAGCTCGACGTCGAAGTGGTCCCGCAGCACCACGGCTGCCTGCAGGACGCGGTGCTCCGTCGCGCTCAGGCCCTGGGTCTCGACCAGCGCGGCGAACTCGAAGGGCGCGACGATCGAGTTCTGGCACTGCCGCCTGCTCTGTTCGAGGGCCAGCAGCGCGCGCAGGTTGAAGGGATTGCGGTCGTCAGGACGGATCTCCCGCGTCAGTGGTCGCGACAGCAGGGCGACGACCTGCTCGTTGGTCAGCGGCGCCAGCTCGATCCGACTGGCGTGGCCGAAGGTGACGCCGAGCGAGATCGCCTCGGCCAGCTCCATGGGGGTCTGGCGGGGCCGCAGCGAGACGACCACGTCCCACCGGGGACGGATCTTCCCCGCTGCGATCGCGGTCAGCTCCCCTATCGTGGCGGCGCTCGCCAGATGGGCGTCCTCCAGGACGAGCAGGCCCCGACTGGCCGACCACCGCCGCAGCCGCGCGACGTTCTCGGCCGGCAGATCCGGTGAGCGGGGCGGCGGGATGTGCGACAGCGCGGACTGCAGTGGGCTGTACGAGTCCGCGTCCTGGCCCGGGGAGTGGCGGTAGACAATGGCCGGGCGCTCGCTGGAGTACCGGTGGCGCACCAGGGCGGCCAGCAGATGCGTCTTGCCCGACCCCGGGTCGCCGACGACCGCGATCAAACTGCCTGCGCGGGCGGGCTCGCATACCAGGGTCTGCAGCGTTTCCAGCTCGGCCGTCCGCACGACGGTGGACTCGGGTGGGTTGATGTGCGCGGGTGCGTAGGGCGTCATGGCGTGGAGCGACGACTCCATCTGGCATTCCCCTTGTCCCCGGAAGCGTCGGGCCGGGCGCGGGATCCGCGACCGTCGCGCGCGGTGACGCGTTCATTGTGTTGTATTTTTGCAGCCTCGACACGAGGTTCGGCCGCCTGGGCGGCCGTGCGTGGCGTGGGCCGGCCGTGCCGGCCATGGCGGGCGGTTGGATGCGATCGCGCCCGCGCGGCGTATATCACACCGTTGTGTCCACCACCGGCCGTGGCCGTGGGTGAAGGTGCGCGGATGAGTGCTTCGCACCATAGTCAGAGCGGCGGCACGAGTCAGAGCGGCGGCACGGTACGATGTGGCTGCGACATCCCCATGCGGATCTGCGCACGGCCCGGCCGCCGGAAAGGCCGCCCGCGAGGGCGGAAAACAGCAGTGCCCCGATGCCAGAGATCGGAACAGTCGTGCCTACGGACACAAAGCGCTGGACACCCGGGCGAAGTCTATGTGGGCGCGACGAGATGGGCTGCGGAGCACCTTCGCATCCTACGAGGAGCCTCTTCGTACTGTCCACCGTTACGGTCCGTCCTGCCCGTTCCGGTCGTCGCCCGCCCGGCCGCGGATATGTGGCCCGCTGCCTGGTCGGCTGCCGCTTCCAATGGCCGCCGCCGGTACCCGCCAATGGTTGCGGTGTGTAATCGGAGTCGGGGGTCGGCGGGGGAAACGCGCGCCTTCGATACGATCGCGGTCGGGGCCGATCCCGTCCGCGGGAAACGATCGAAAGTGATGCGCCGGTGCGTGGAGCACCGCACCGGGCCGGCTCGCCGGGCTGTTCGGCCGGTTGGTCCCACGCGCCGAATCGGCGTGGGCGGCGAGCGGATCCGTCCGTGCCGCGGGCATCGAGCCGGGCGGGCGGGCCGAAGTTCCGGCGCGGTGCAGGGCTGAGGCCGCCGAGATCGGGATCCGGCGGCGCCCGAACGTCGAGTCGCCCCTATGCCCACGACCCGGCCGCACTCGGCGAGTACGTACGGGCTGGGCCGAAGATACGCACTTCCGCTGATGTGCCTGCTTCGTCCGTCTGGTGAGAATGGCCGACGCCAGGTGAAGCGGACACCGGTCCGTCTCCCCGTCCGTGGAGGACAGACTGTGGAAGCCACGCGATACGAGTTGCTCGGGCCTCTCCAGATCAGGAATGAAAAGCCTGTCAGGATCAGCGCGCCGAAAGTCGAGATCCTGCTCGCCGCGCTTCTGATCAGAGCGAATCGTCCGGTCTCTGCCGAAGAGCTCATCAGCGAGATATGGGGGGACGACCGCCCCAGCCGGGTCCGGGCCGGTCTGCATGTCTACATCTCCCAGCTGCGCAAGATCTGCATCGGCCCGGAAGGTCACGGAGCGGTCATCACCACGCACGCGCACGGCTACGTCCTGCGGGTGGACGACTCGCTGACCGACGTCCACGACCTGCAGCAGCTGCATGCGCGCGGGCGGGCTGATCAGGCCGACCAGCCGGAGCGGGCGTTCGTCAGCTTCACCGCCGCGGCCGCGCTCTTCCGCGGGCCGGTACTTGCCGGGATCCGGGACGGCGACATCGTGAGCACCTTCATACGGTGGGCCGAGGAAATGCGGCTGGAGTGTCTGGAGTCGATCGCCCGCTGCTCCTTGCGGACCGGACGTCACCGGGAGCTGGTGTGTGATCTCACGAACTGGATCGACGAGCACCCGTTCCACGAGGCGTTCCGGGAACTGCTGATGCTGGCCCTGCATCTGTCGGGTCGGCGGGCCGAGGCTTTGCGCGAGTTCCAGTGCGCGCGGCGCCTCATGCGGGAGGAACTCGGGCTCGAGCCGAGCGAGACGATGCGTCAGTTGCAGAACGCAATCCTGAACGACCGGCGTGACCTCGTGGTGGCGGGTTAGCGGACCGGACCGGTGGTCGTCCGCGGCCGTCGAGCAGCGATACAAGAGTCTCTTTAGCGTGGCGTAGTAGTTTTTCGGCACAACGGAAGGCGACATCTACAGTAGAGGTGAAGATATGCCGCGAGGTCCAGTGCGGTTGCTCTCCGCCGGAACCGCTCTGCCGGGGCCGCCCATTGACACCGCCGCGTTGGCCGGCCGGTTCGGAATGGACCACCTGTGGCAGCAGTGGGTCGACACCTTCATCGGTACGAAGACCCGGCACCTGGCGGTGGACCTGGCGACCGGCGAGCCGGGCCAGTCCCTCGCCGACCTCGGGTACATCGCGGCGGCGAAGGCCCTCGAACGGGCCCGGATCAGCGCGGAGGATGTCGACGTCGTCGTCCTCGGCACCGCGACCCCGGACGACCTCATGCCGGCCACGGTCAATGTGATCGCCGATCGACTGCGGATCGACGGGGTGCCGACCTTCCAGCTCCAGTCCGGCTGCTCCGGCGCGGTACAGACTTTCGACGTCGCGACCTCCCTGCTGGCGACCGGGCGCTACCGCACGGCCCTGGTCATCGGCGGGGACGTGATTGCCAAGCACTACGACGTCAACGTCAAGCTCGCCGCGGTGCCGCCGCGGGAACTGGTCAACTTCGTCCTGTTCGGCGACGGGGCCGGGGCGGCGGTGCTGTCCACCGAGGACCGTCCCGACGCCCCCGTCGTCCGCGCGGTACTGACTCGCCTGACCGGCCTCGATCGTGAGCCGGGTCAGGTGCTGCGGTGGTTCGGCCTGGTCGACCGGGACGGGCCTGTCGTCGCGGCCCAGGAGGACTACAAGGCGATCGAGGAGTCGGTGCCGCAGATGAGCGAAGAGGTGGTCGACGAGCTCCTCGACGACCTCGACTGGCAGCGCGCCGAGGTCGACTACCTGCTTCCGCCTCAGCTGTCCGTGGCGATGACCACAAAGATCACCAGCAGACTGAACCTGCCGTCAGCGCGGGAGATCTCCTGCGTCGAATCGACCGGAAACAACGGCAACGCGTTGCTCTTCTTCCAGCTGGATCAGCTGCTGGAGATCGTGTCGGGGCCGGCGAAGGTGCTTGCCGTGGCGATCGAGTCGAGCAAGTGGATCAAGTCGGGTCTGGCGCTGGAAAGAGCGTGACCGGCCCACCGGAAAACTGAAGTGAACGGCTGGAGGTGAGTGTGGATGGCCGCCATGACGAGAACCACGTTCGTCGGTCTCCTGCGGGACGAGATAGGGCTCGACGTGAACGTGGAGGATCTGGGACTCGGTCTCGACGAGCTGCCCGGCTGGGATTCGGTGCAACTGCTGGCCGTGCTTGTGATCCTGGAGAGAAATGCCGATGCCCAGATCTCCCTGCCGGCGCTGCTGGAGGCCGGGAGCCTGGAGTCGATCTACCAGCTGGTGCATGCATGAGCGAGCATGAGTTTCCCAGCCAACGGCAGCACACCCTGTTCTTCCTCGATCAGATCAGGGATTTCTCCCCCGTCTTTCTGGACACCGAGGTGGACGCGACCGCGATCGTCGCCGGCCGCGCGAAGGCCGCGGCGACGGGCGGGCGTCGGTCCGTGGTGAGCTATGTCGTGCACGCCGCGGCCGGCGTGCTGCGCCGGCACCCCGAGGCCAATGCGGCGATCGACGGACGGATCGAGCCGCGCCTGGCAACCTTCGACACGGTGAGCGCGAAGGTCACGCTCGATCGGATCCTCGACGGGCGGCGGGTGGTGCTGGCCACCGTGCTTCCCGACCTGCAGAGCGCGAGCCTCGCCGACATCCAGGCCCGGCTCGACCAGGTCGCCGCGGGTGACCCGGACACCGCCGAGGACTTCGCCGCCATCCGGGCGCTGCGGGAGTTGCCGCCGGCGCAGGCCCACGAGAGATTTCGCGCCGCGGCGGCACGGCTGGAACTGCGCCCGGCCATCGTGGGCACCTTCAGCGTCACCTCGTTGGGGCACAGTGTCGTCGACTCGTTCCACTCGGTCGGCGGCACCACGATCACTCTCGGGGTCGGTCGGATCGTCGACAGACCCGTCGTCCGGTCCGGGCAGGTCACGGTCGCGCCGGTGCTGCGGCTGTCGCTGACCTTCGACCACCGGGTGATCGACGGCGCGGAGGCCGCCGACATCCTGACCGAGATCACTGCGGCGCTGGAGGCGGTCGAGCAATGAACGACCTCGCCGAGCTGAAGCGGTTCGTGCTGGCGCACGCGATCTCGCAGAATCTCGCGGCCGACCACTACGCGAGCCTGCTCGACGCGATCACGACCGACGCGGGCGACGGGCCCGGCTCGTGGGCCCACGAGTGGATCCGCGCCGGCGAGGAGCTCGATGCCGCCGGCCAGACCCTGGCCGCCTGCCAGTACTACAACATGGGCCGGTTCCCGTTCGTCGACGGTCCAGGCCGGGCGCGTGCGCTGGGTCGCTGCGTCGACGCGTTCGACCGGTGGCGGGTGACGCAGCCCGGCCTCGACACGGCGGAGATCCAGATCGACGGGCTGCCGGTCCGGGTCCTGACGATGGGGCTGTCGGCCGAGAACCCCAGACCGCTGGTGATCATGACAGGTGGCATCGTCAGCCCGAAGGAGCAGTGGGGTGCGGTGCTGCCGCAGCTGGTCCAGTTCGGCTTTGCCGGGGTGGTCGCCGAGCTGCCGCGGGTGGGCGAGAACCCGCTGCCCTACCGCGGTGACAGCTGGCGGCTGTTCCCGGCGATCCTGGACACCCTGAGCGGGCAGGCTCGGGTCGAGCAGACCTACCTGCTCGCGCTCAGCTTCAGCGGGCACCTCGCGGTCACGGCGGCGCTGCACGACCCACGGGTGCGCGGCATCGTCGGCAACGGCACGCCGGTGAGCGACTTCTTCACCGACGCCGCCTGGTGGCGGCGCGTCCCGAAGGTGACCAGGGACACCCTCGCGCACCTCGTCGGTGTCAGCGCCGAGGAGGTCTTCGCGCGCATCGGGCCGTGGGCGCTCGACGACGAGCGGCTGCGCGCGCTGGACATCCCGCTGGCCGTCGTGGCCGCACGCCGCGACGAGATCATCCCGGCCGGGGACGTCGACCGGCTCAAGGCCGCGGTGCGCGATCTGCGGCTGGTGGAACACGACGACGTGCACGGTGCGCCCTCGCACCTCGCCGAGACCCGTCTGTGGAGCCTGCACGCGATCCTCGACATGTGGCCGGGGGCCGACGACGGCGTCAAGGCACAGCTTGCCGCGGCTGTCGCGGGGGCGCGGTCCGGGTCGGGCTGATGACCATCACCGGCGCCCCGGACCGCGGCGTGTGGCTGCGACAGTTCACCACCACCATTGGCACCACCACTGCCGCCGGCACCACCACTGCCGCCGGCATCGCCACTGCCGCCGGCACCGGCGTCGCCACCGGTGTCGGCGCCGGGGGGCGGGTCGTGTGCTTCCCGCACGCAGGCGGCTCGGCCGCGTTTTTCCGGCCGCTGGCGAGAAGCCTGGGCGGGCGTGCCGAGCTGCTGGCGGTGCAGTATCCCGGCCGGCTGGACCGCTTCGACGAACCCGCCGTCAGCGACCTGCGGGAACTGGCCAGGCAGGTCGCGGCCCAGCTCGCCGCGCTGGACGACGCGACGCCCACGGCCTATCTCGGCCACAGCATGGGGGCGCTGGTCGCCTTCGAGGCGGCCCTGCTCGCCCCGACAGCGCCCGTCCGGCTGTTCGCGTCGGCGGCCCGCGCCCCGGCAGCGATCCGGATCGACCCGGCGATCCTCGTCGACGACCGGTCGCTGGAGGAGGAGGTGCTCGCCCTGGGCGGCACCTCCCGCGCGGTGCTCGACAACACGGATCTCCGCAGGATGGTCTTTCCGGCGATCCGGGCCGACTACGAGGCACTGCGCGGATACGTACCGATCCCCGGCGCGCGGGTCGACTGCCCGATCACCGTGCTGACGGGCACGGCCGACCCGAGGGTCAGCGTCGGCGAGGCGCGGCGATGGCGCAACCACACCGCCGGCGGCTTCGAGTCCCGGGTGTTCACCGGCGGCCATTTCTACCTGGTGCCGCGGGCGCGGGAGGTGGCCGACGTGGTGGTGGCGGCCCTCCACCGGCAGGCACACGGGGACCGCTGAACCCGAGCGGACCGCCGCGTCGAGCAAAGCGCGGCTCACAACTGGAGAGGACACCATGGACAGCAGCGCGAACGCCTCGGCCAAGGAGCCCGTCGCCGTCATCGGGCTGGCGTGCCGTCTGCCGGGCGCGCCGGATCCCGAGGCGTTCTGGCGGCTGCTCGTCGAGGGGCGTAGCAGCGTGCGCGAGGTGCCGGCGGGGCGCTGGGACGCGGCGGCGCTCGACGACCTCGTGGCCCCTGGCCAGCGCTACGGCGGCTATCTCGACGCGATCGACGAGTTCGACGCGGAGTTCTTCGGGATCTCACCGCGCGAGGCGGCGGCGATGGATCCTCAGCAGCGGCTGATCCTCGAGCTGAGCTGGGAGGTCCTGGAGGACGCCGGCGTGCTGCCCGCCTCGCTGCGCGGCACCGCGACCGGGGTGTTCATCGGCTCCCTCGCGGACGAGTACGCGGCGCTGTCCCGGCATTCGACCTCCCGGCACACCCTGACCGGGACGACGCGGGGCATCATCGCCAATCGCGTGTCCTACACCCTCGGGCTGGGCGGGCCGAGCATCGTGGTGGACACCGCCCAGTCCTCGTCCCTGGTGGCGGTGCACCTGGCCTGCGAGAGCCTGCGGCGCGGGGAGTCGACGACGGCGCTCGCCGGCGGGGTCAACCTCATCGTCGATCCCCGGGGCACGGCCGCGGTGACCCGCTTCGGTGCCCTGTCCCCGGACGGGCGCTGCTACACGTTCGACCGCCGGGCCAGCGGCTACGTCCGCGGGGAGGGCGCGGGGCTGGTCCTGCTCAAGCCGCTCGCCGCGGCGCTCGCCGACGGCGACCACGTCCACGCGGTCGTTCTCGGCGGGGCGATCAACAACGACGGGACCACCGACGGGCTCACCGTGCCGAGCGCGCAGGCGCAGGCGCAGGTGATCGCCCGCGCCCGGGCCGAGGCCGGAGTCCGACCCGAGCAGGTCCAGTACGTCGAGCTGCACGGCACGGGCACACCGGTGGGCGACCCGATCGAGGCCCGCGCGCTCGGCCTCGTGGCCGGTGGCGGGGCCCCGCTGCAGGTCGGGTCGGTCAAGACAAACGTCGGCCATCTCGAGGGCGGGGCCGGGATCACCGGCCTGCTCAAGACGGTGCTCAGCATCGCCAGGCGGTCGCTGCCGGCCAGCCTGAACTACGCCGAGCCGAGTCCGCAGATCGACCTCGCCGCCGCGCACCTGCAGGTGCGCGACTTCGGCGGTGACTGGCCACGGCCCGAGGAGCGGCTGGTCGCCGGGGTGAGCTCGTTCGGGATGGGCGGCACCAACTGCCACCTCGTGCTGGCCGAGCCGCCGTCGCCGTCGCCGTCGGGTGGCGAGGCGACCGCGGGAACGGTCGCCACCCTGCTGGTGAGCGCGCGCACCGAAGCCGCGCTGTGGGCCCGGGCGCGACAGGTGCGCGACCTCGTCACCGAGCGCGGCGGGGTGCCCGCGGGCCTGGCCCGCACGCTCGCCGCGACCAGGACGGCGTTCGGGGTCCGGGCCGCGGTCACCGGGGACGCGCTGGCAGGCCTCACTGCGCTCGCCGAAGGGCGCGCCGATGCGGGGATCGTCACCGGGCAGGCGGTCGCCGGCGCGGTCGCCGGCGCGGTCGCGGTGCTGTTTCCCGGGCAGGGCAGCCAGCGGCTTGGGATGGGACGGCGGGCCTACCGGGACTTCGCCGTCTGGCGAGACGCCTTCGACGAGGCCGCCGCCGCGCTCGACGGGTACCTTCCCCGGCCGATCGGCGAGGTGATCTGGGCGTCCGGCGCGGACGCGGAGCTACTCGGGCAGACTCGGTACACCCAACCGGCCCTGTTCGCGGTCGAGGTGGCCACCTTCCGGCTGCTCGCGTCGTGGGGAGTCGAACCGGCCCTCGTCGCCGGGCATTCGATCGGCGAGGTGGCCGCGGCACACTGCGCGGGCATCCTCGACCTGCCGTCAGCGGCCAGGATGATCACCGCCCGCGGCCGGCTGATGCAGCGGCTTCCCGGCGGCGGAGCAATGCTGGCCGTCGCCGCGCCGCAACACGAGATCTCCGTTCTGCTCGCGGGACACGAGGAGGTGGCGGGACTCGCCGCCGTCAACGGACCGTCCTCGGTCGTGGTCGCCGGCGCCCGTGCGGCGCTCGACGCGGTCCGCGCCGCGGCCGCAGACCGGGGCTATCGCACCCGGTGGCTCGAGGTCAGCCATGCCTTCCACTCGCCGCTCATGGAACCGATGCTCGAGGAGTTCCGCGCGGAGCTGGCCGGCATCACGTTCCGTGCGCCAGTGATCCCGTTCGTGTCCACGGTGACCGGGGAGCTGGCGGACGCCGGCGATGCGGACTACTGGGTCGAGCACGCCCGGCGCCCGGTCCTGTTCGACGCGGGCCTGCACCGGCTGCACGAGCTCGGGGCCGCCATCCTGGTGGAGGCCGGCCCCGGCCGTACGCTCAGCGGGCTGGGCCGGGCGAGCCTGGGACGGGCCGCCGCCGTCGTGCCGGTCCTGGGTGATCAGGACGATCTGGACCTGGCGGTCGGGCGGCTGTTCGTCGCCGGGGCGAGCCTGGACTGGGACGCGGTGTTCGGACCCGGTGGCCCGCGCGTGGCCTTGGCGACCTATCCGTTCCAGCGCGAACGCCACTGGCTCGAACTCGGGACCGGGGCCGACCCCGCGAGCACCCCGCCCGCACCCGGACCGAAGCCCGCCGCCGAGGCGCAGCCGGCCGTCGAGACGCCGCCTGCCCTCGGGCCGGAGCCCGTCGTCGAGGCGGTGGCGGGCGAGCCGAACTCGTCCGGGCCGGACGTCGAACAGGTGGTCCTCGCGGAGCTCGCCGCGGTGCTGGGGCACCGCGACGCCGCGGCCCTGGACCGGGCGGCTCCCTTCCGGGACCTGGGACTCGACTCGCTCGGCATGACCGAGCTCAGCGACCGGCTCACCGGCGCGCTGAACACCGAGCTGACCACGGCCACGCTGTTCAGCTACCCCTCGGCGGAGGCGCTCGTCGGCCATCTGCGCGGCGACCACGCGCGCGGAGCCGCCGGCGAGCCCGCGGCCGCGGCGGTGGTGACGGCTGCTGTGCGGGCGGGTTCGGCTGATCCGGTGGTGATTGTGGGGATGGGGTGCCGTTATCCGGGTGGGGTGGTTTCTCCGGATGATCTGTGGCGGGTGGTGGTGGATGGTCTGGATGTGACGGGTGATTTTCCGGCTGATCGGGGTTGGGATCTGGAGGGTTTGTTTGATCCGGATCCGGAGCGGGTGGGGACGACGTACACGCGTCGGGGTGGTTTTTTGTACGGGGCGGGGGAGTTTGATGCGGGGTTTTTTGGGATGAGTCCGCGGGAGGCGTTGGCGACGGATCCGCAGCAGCGGTTGATGTTGCAGGTGTCGTGGGAGGCGTTGGAGCGGGCGGGGATTGATCCGACGTCGTTGCGGGGTACCGACACCGGCGTCTTCGTCGGCGCGACCGGTAGCGAGTACGGATACCGGCTTGCCGAGGGCGGCGGCGGCGTCGCGGACGGCTATCTGCTCACCGGTACCACGCCGAGCGTGGTGTCGGGTCGTATTGCGTACACGTTGGGTTTAGAGGGTCCGGCGTTGACGGTGGATACGGCGTGCTCGTCGTCGTTGGTGGCGTTGGATCTGGCGGTGGGGGCGGTGCGGTCGGGTGAGTGTGGGGTGGCGTTGGCGGGTGGGGTGGCGGTGATGGCGTCGCCGGGGATGTTTGTGGAGTTTGCGCGGCAGCGGGGGTTGTCGGTGGATGGGCGGTGCCGGTCGTTCGGGGCGGGGGCGGATGGGACGGGGTGGTCGGAGGGTGTGGGTGTGGTGGTGGTGGAGCGGTTGTCGCGGGCGCGGCGGTTGGGGCATCCGGTGTTGGCGGTGGTGGCGGGTTCGGCGGTGAATCAGGATGGTGCGTCGAATGGGTTGACGGCGCCGAGTGGTCGGGCGCAGGAGCGGGTGATTGTGCGGGCTTTGGCGGATGCGGGGGTGTCGGCGGGTGAGGTGGATGTGGTGGAGGGTCATGGGACGGGGACGCGGTTGGGGGATCCGATTGAGGTGGGGGCGTTGGCGGCGGTGTATGGGGGTGGTGGTCGTGAGGTGCCGTTGTGGTTGGGGTCGTTGAAGTCGAATGTGGGGCATACGCAGGCGGCGGCGGGTGTGGGTGGGGTTATCAAGATGGTGATGGCGTTGCGGGCGGGGGTGTTGCCGCGGACGTTGTTTGTGGAGGAGCCGTCGCCGCGGGTGGAGTGGGTGGGGTCGGGGGTGGCGTTGTTGCGGGAGGAGGTGGGGTGGCCGCAGGGGGGTCGGCCGCGGCGGGTGGGGGTGTCGTCGTTCGGTATCAGTGGGACGAACGCGCACGTCATCCTCGAACAGGCACCCGAGCCGCAGCCGCAGCCGCAGTCGCCGTCGCCGTCGCGCCCCGTCGCCGGCCCTCCGGTGCTGCTGTCCGGCCCCGACCCCGAGGCCCTGCGCCGGCAGGCCCGGGCCCTGGCCGACCACCTTCGGGAGCATCCCGGGCTGACGAGCACGGACGTTGCCGGTTCGCTGCTGTCACGGACCCGGTTCGACCACGGCGCCGCCGTGTTCGCCGAGGACCAGACGACGCTCGTGGACCGGCTGGCCGGCCTGGCAGACGGGGACGTCGCCGACGCGGTCCTCACCGGGCAGCGGGTCACCGGGCGCACGGTGTTCGTGTTTCCCGGGCAGGGCTCGCAGTGGCCCGAGATGGGCCGGGCGCTGCTGGCGGCGTCCCCGGTGTTCAGAGCGGAGATCGAGGCGTGCGAGCGCGCGTTCGCCGAGCACACCGACTGGTCGCTGCTCGGCGTCCTGCAGGGCGACGCGGGCGCACCGGGACTGGACCGCGTCGATGTCGTACAGCCGGTGCTGTTCGCGGTGATGGTCTCCCTTGCGGCGCTGTGGCGCGAGGGCGGTGTGCGGCCCGACGCGGTCGTCGGTCATTCGCAGGGGGAGATCGCGGCCGCGTACGTCGCCGGCGCACTGACGCTGGCTGATGCGGCCCGCCTGATCACTGTGCGTAGCAAGGCGCTCGTCCGGATCGCGGGTGGCGGCGGCATGATGTCGATCGCGCTCGGCGCCGACGACGTGCGCGAGCTGTTGGCGCGGTCCCCGGGGGACGTCGAGATCGCCGCGCTCAACGGGCCGCGGGCAACCGTCGTGGCCGGTGCCGCCGGTGCGCTCGAGGATCTGCTCGGCCGATGCGAGCAGGCCGGCATCCGGGCCCGCCGAATCCCGGTGGACTACGCCTCGCACACGAGCCATGTGGAGCCGCTGCGGGATCACCTCCGTGAGACCTTCGCCGGGCTGAGCCCGCGGTCCACGCCTGTGGCCTTCTACTCGTCGGTCACCGGCGGCCGGGTCGACACCGCGACCCTGGACCCCGCGTACTGGTACCGCAACCTGCGCCAGCCGGTCCGGTTCGACCCGGCGATCCGGGCGGCGCTGGACGACGGCTGCCACCGGTTCATCGAGGTGAGCCCGCATCCGGTGCTGACCCTCGGGGTCGACGACATCCTCGCGGACCGCACGGTCGGCGGCGCGGTCGTCGCCACCCTGCGGCGGGATACCGACGGCTCCGCGGCCTTCCGCCGGGCGCTGGCCGCCGCGGATCTGGCGGGTGCGGCCGTGTCCTGGGCACGCCCCATCGCGGTGCGCCCCGAGCTGCCGACGTACGCCTTCGACCGCACCCGCTACTGGCTCACGCCCGTGGTACCCGCCGCGCAGGCGTCACGGCTGGGTCTCACCGTCGGTCGGCACCCGCTGGCCGGCGTGCAGGTCGAGCTCGCCGACGGCGGTGCCGTCCTGACCGGGACCATCGATCTCACCGCCCAGTCGTGGTTGGCCGATCACCGGGTGTTCGGCACCGTGCTGGTGCCCGGCACCGCCTTCGCCGAACTGGCGGCCCACGCCGGCGGCGCCGTCGGCAGCCCCGACGTCGTCGGGATCACCCTGACCGCGCCGCTGGCGCTCACCCCCGAGCGTCCGGTCCAGGTGCAGGTCCGCGTCGGCGGGGCCGGCCCGGACGGGCGGCGCGAACTCGGCGTCTACGCGCGCTCGAGTGCAGACGGCGCATGGAACCGACACGCGAGCGCCGTCGTCGCCGACGCAGCTCCTGTTGCGGAGGGTGAGCGGCCCGGTCACGGGTCGGGTGACCTGGCGGTGTGGCCGCCGGCCGGAGCCGACCCGGTCGATCTGACCGACGTGTACGGCCGGTTGTTCGCCCTGGGATACGACTACGGTCCGGCGTTTCAGGGGCTCACCGCGGCCTGGCGCGTCGGCGACACCGTGTACGCGCAGATCGCGGCGGGCGAGTTGGCCGGCGACTTCGCGGTCCACCCGGCGTTGCTCGACGCGGCGCTGCATCCGGTCGTGGCGGGGCTCGCGGGCATCGGCGCGCAGGAGCCGGGCCGGCCGCTGTTGCCGTTCGCGTTCGAGGGGCTGCGCCTGACCGGGCCGGCGACGGCGTTGCGGATACGCGTCGAGCCGCTCGGCGACAGCCGGGTGCGCTACCTGCTCGCGGACGGTGTCGGGGCGCCGGTGGGCGCGATCGACTCGCTCGCGTTCCGGCCGGTCTCCCACCGGGATCTGGCCCGGGCAGTCTCGGCGCACGCGGTGGAGCCGGCGTACCACGTCGAGTGGACGCGGCCGGGCGCCGTGACCGGATCGGCCGTTGCCACCGCACCGGCCGGCGGGACGGAGCTGGACGCGGTGGTGGTCGCCGGCTCCGGCGATCCACGCCACCTGATCGACCTGACCGGCGACCCCGAGGTCCTGGACGGTGTGGCCGCACTGGTCGCGGCGATCGCGGGTGGGCGGGCCGCGCCAGAAGTGGCGCTGGCGGCGATCGGCGGCTCCGCGGCCGTGGTGGCAGAGGCGCCTGTGGTGGACGACCCGCCTGTGGTGGACGACCCGCCTGTGGTGGACGAGGCGCACGCCCGTGCGCGGGCGGCGCTCGAGCTGCTTCAGCGTTGGCTGGCCGAGCCGGCCCTCACGGGCACCCGGCTCACGATCGTGCTCGCCGCCGACGAGCCGGCATCGGCCACGGTGACCGGGCTGGTGCGGACCGTCGCGGCCGAGCATCCAGGGCGCGTCACGCTGGTCCACGTGGACGCCCCGGCTCCGGTGGCCGTGCTGGTCGCGGTGGACGAGCCGGAGGCGGCCGTGCGCGCGGACGAGCTGCTGGTGCCCCGCCTGGTCCGCGGCACGTTCGAGGACGCCGAGGCCGTGGCGTTCACCGGGACGGTCCTGATCACCGGTGGCACCGGCGCCCTCGGCGGCCTGGTCGCCCGGCGGCTGGCCGGGCAGCCCGAGCCGCCGCACCTGCTGCTTGCCAGCCGTAGCGGCCCGGCCGCAGCGGGTGCGGCCGAGCTGGCCGCCGAGCTGCGCGCGGCGGGAGCCCAGGTGACGGTCGCGGCCTGCGACATCGCCGACCGGGACGAGCTCGCGGCCCTGCTCGCGGACATTCCGGCCGATCGCCCGCTGCGCGGGGTCGTCCACACCGCCGGAGTGCTCGACGACGCCACCGTCGAGGCGATGACCGGGGCCCAGCTCGCGCATGCCCTGCGGCCCAAGGTCGACGCCGCCTGGCACCTGCACGAACTGACCGCCGATCTGGCGCTCGACCACTTCGTGCTGTTCTCCTCCGCGGTCGCCACGGTCGGCGCTCCCGGTCAGGCCAACTACGCCGCGGGCAACACCTTCCTCGACGCGCTGGCGGTCCACCGGCGGTCCCGGGGCCTGCCGGGCACGGCGATCGCGTGGGGGCTGTGGACGCAGGCCAGCGCGATGACCGGTCACCTTGGCGCTGCCGACCGCGCGCGACTGGCCCGCCATGGTGTCGGAGAGGTCGCCGACGAAGGGGCGCTCGCCGTCCTCGACCGACGCACCGAGCCGCACCTCGTCGTGTCCACTCTGGACGAGGCGGTGCTGCGGGCGGAAGCCGTGGCCGGCCGGCTGCGGCCACTGTTCGCGGACCTGGTTCGGGTGCCCGTGGCCGGTCGCGCGGCGGGTGCGGACGCTGGCGCGGGCTGGGCCGGCCGGCTGCGGGCCGAGCGTCCCCGGGACCGGCATCGAGCCGTCGTGGAGCTGCTGCGGGCCCAGGTGGCCGCGGTGCTCGGGCATGACGGCGATGCCGGCCTCGCGGCCGACCGGGCGTTTCGGGACCTGGGTTTCGACTCGCTGACCGCGGTCGAGCTGCGCAACCGGATCAACGCGCTGAGCGGGCTCGGCCTGCCGGCCACGGTGGTGTTCGAGTTCCCCACCATCGACGTTCTCGGTCAGCACGTCCTCGACGAGCTGTTCGGGGCGGAGAAGGCGGTGGTGACGGCTGCTGTGCGGGCGGGTTCGGCTGATCCGGTGGTGATTGTGGGGATGGGGTGCCGTTATCCGGGTGGGGTGGTTTCTCCGGATGATCTGTGGCGGGTGGTGGTGGATGGTCTGGATGTGACGGGTGATTTTCCGGCTGATCGGGGTTGGGATCTGGAGGGTTTGTTTGATCCGGATCCGGAGCGGGTGGGGACGACGTACACGCGTCGGGGTGGTTTTTTGTACGGGGCGGGGGAGTTTGATGCGGGGTTTTTTGGGATGAGTCCGCGGGAGGCGTTGGCGACGGATCCGCAGCAGCGGTTGATGTTGCAGGTGTCGTGGGAGGCGTTGGAGCGGGCGGGGATTGATCCGACGTCGTTGCGGGGTACCGACACCGGCGTCTTCGTCGGCGCGATGTATGACGACTATGCCGCCCGGCTGCGCACCGTTCCCGAGGAACTGGAAGGGCTGCTGTTGGTCGGGAACCAGTCCAGCGTCCTGTCGGGTCGTATTGCGTACACGTTGGGTTTGGAGGGTCCGGCGTTGACGGTGGATACGGCGTGCTCGTCGTCGTTGGTGGCGTTGGATCTGGCGGTGGGGGCGGTGCGGTCGGGTGAGTGTGGGGTGGCGTTGGCGGGTGGGGTGGCGGTGATGGCGTCGCCGGGGATGTTTGTGGAGTTTGCGCGGCAGCGGGGGTTGTCGGTGGATGGGCGGTGCCGGTCGTTCGGGGCGGGGGCGGATGGGACGGGGTGGTCGGAGGGTGTGGGTGTGGTGGTGGTGGAGCGGTTGTCGCGGGCGCGGCGGTTGGGGCATCCGGTGTTGGCGGTGGTGGCGGGTTCGGCGGTGAATCAGGATGGTGCGTCGAATGGGTTGACGGCGCCGAGTGGTCGGGCGCAGGAGCGGGTGATTGTGCGGGCTTTGGCGGATGCGGGGGTGTCGGCGGGTGAGGTGGATGTGGTGGAGGGTCATGGGACGGGGACGCGGTTGGGGGATCCGATTGAGGTGGGGGCGTTGGCGGCGGTGTATGGGGGTGGTGGTCGTGAGGTGCCGTTGTGGTTGGGGTCGTTGAAGTCGAATGTGGGGCATACGCAGGCGGCGGCGGGTGTGGGTGGGGTTATCAAGATGGTGATGGCGTTGCGGGCGGGGGTGTTGCCGCGGACGTTGTTTGTGGAGGAGCCGTCGCCGCGGGTGGAGTGGGTGGGGTCGGGGGTGGCGTTGTTGCGGGAGGAGGTGGGGTGGCCGCAGGGGGGTCGGCCGCGGCGGGTGGGGGTGTCGTCGTTCGGTATCAGTGGGACGAACGCGCACGTCATCCTCGAACAGGCACCCACCGACACCTCCGACACCTCCGACACCTCCGACACGACCGACACGCGCGACCGGCCCGACACGACCGAGTCGGCTGTGGACGCCGGCCCGGTGCCGCTGCTGCTGTCCGCGCGGACGGAGTCGGCGCTGCAGGCGCAGGCGAGCGCCCTCGGTGACCTGCTCGCCTCCGCGGGCGCGCCCGCGCTGGTCGATGTCGCGTTCACGTTGGCGCGCCACCGGACCCAGTTCACCGAGCGCGCGGCGGTGCTGGTCGACGCCGACACCGTCCTGCCGGCGCTGCGGGCGCTGGCCGGCGGGACCGCGCACCCCGCGCTCAGGCGCGGGCGGGCCCAGCCCGATCAGCGGCTGGCGTTGCTGTTCACCGGCCAGGGCTCCCAGCGGCGGGGCATGGGCGCGGGCCTGCTGGCGGCGTCGACGGCCTACGCCGCGGCCTTCGACGAGGTCGCCGCGCACCTCGACCCGCTGCTCGGCGTCCGCCTGCACGACCTCGTCGACGGTGACGCCGACCGGCTGCGCCAGACCCGGTATGCCCAGCCGGCGCTGTTCGCCCTGCAGGTCGCGCTGTACCGGATGGTCGAAAGCCACGGGCTCACACCGGACCTCCTGCTCGGCCATTCGGTCGGCGAGCTGGCCGCCGCGCATGTCGCCGGGATCCTGGGGCTGTCCGACGCCTGCGCCCTGGTCGCCGCCCGCGGTGAGCTGATGCAGTCCGCCCGCGAGGGCGGCGCGATGGCCGCGTTCGCCGCCACCGAGGACGAGGCCGGGGACCTGGTCGCCGAGACCGGCGGCCGGGTCGCCGTCGCCGCCGTCAACGGGCCCGCCTCGGTCGTGCTGTCCGGCGACGCCGACGCGGTGGACCAGCTCGTCGCGCGCTGGAAGGACGGCGGCCGCCGGGCCACCCGGCTCGCGGTCAGCCACGCCTTCCACTCGCCGCACATGGACGACGTGCTCGCACGCTGGCGCGCGGTCCTCGCCGAGGTCACGTTCGCCCCCGCCGCGACGTCGATCGTGTCCACCCTGACCGGCCGGATCGCCGACGCCGAGGAGATGTCCGGGGCGGACTACTGGCTGGAGCAGCTTCGCCGCCCGGTCAGGTTCGCCGACGCCGTCCGCGCCGCACACGGCGCGGGGACGACCCGGTTCGTCGAACTAGGCCCCGACGGGTCGCTGTCCGCGATGGTGCAGGACACCGTGGACGAGGTCCTCGCCGTGCCCCTGCTGCACCCGCGGCGCCCCGAGCCGGCGTCCGTGCGCGAGGCGCTCAGCCGAGTGCACGTCGCCGGGACGGCGGTGGACCTCGTGCCGTTCTTCGCCGGCGGCCGGTACGTCGAGCTGCCCACCTACCCGTTCCAGACCAGGCGGTACTGGCTCAATCCCGCGCCCGAGCCGGCGCGGCCCACCGATCTGGGGCTGGACGGCACGCCTCACCCGCTGCTGGCGGCGGCGGTGGAGCTGCCGAACGGGGCCGGTTCGATGTTCACCGGCCTGCTCTCGTCGCACACGCAGCCGTGGCTGGCCGACCACCGGATCGACGGGCGCACCCTCGTGCCCGCGGCGGTGCTGCTCGAACTCGTCCGGGCCGCGGGCGCGTCCACCGGCCGGCCGGGCGTCGACGACTTCGTCGTGCACAGCCCGCTGGTGTTGGACGGCGAGGGGCAGGCCGCGTTCCAGGCGACGGTCGCGCCCTCCGGTGAGTGCGTCCTGCGGGCTCGGTCCGGCCGGCCGGACGGGCGCGCCGCGTGGACCACGTGTGCCACCGCGCTGCTCACCGACCAGGGCCCGGCGGGCGAGGCCCCCGGCCCGTCCGACGCCGGCTCCCGTGCACCCGCAGAATCGTGGGAGCGCAGGGGCGAGCGCCTCGACCTCGGCGACGCGACGGCCACGTACGAGCTGCTGGCCGAGCACGGCTATCAGTACGGGCCGGCCTTCCGCGGGCTGCGCGCGGCCTGGCGCGACGGCGGCACGCTGTCTGCCGAGATCGAGGTCCCGACGCCGGTCCTGGCCGACAGCGCGCACTACCACCTGCATCCGGTTGTCGTGGACGTCGCCCTGCATGTCCTGGCGCTCAACGACCTCGGCGGCCCGCGCTGGGTGCCGTACGCGCTTGACGGGGTCCGGCTGCATGCGGTGCGGGAGCGGCAGGCGCGGGGGGGACAGGCGCGCGTGCGGCTCGTGCCGGCCACGCCCGGCACCTACCGACTGGAGCTGACCGACCCGACCGGCGCCCCGCTGCTCACCGTCGCGCGGGTCCGGCTGCGCGCGCTGGCGTCGGCGGCCGAGCTGTACCGCCTGGGCTGGGAGCAGGCGGGGCCGGCGACCACGCCCGGCGCCGGCACCGTCATCGTCGGCGGGGCGGCGGACGCGGCGTTCGCCGACCTCGACGCGCTGCTGGGCGACGTCGGCGAGCCGCTGCCCGCCACGGTGCTGTTCGCGCCGACGCCTGGCGACGACCCCCGCGCCGCGGCGAACGCGGCCAGGCTCGCCGTCACCCGCTGGCTGGCCGACGAGCGGACGGCGTCCACCCGGCTGGTGTTCGTCACCCGGGGCGTCGCGACGGCTGCAGGTGAGGCTGCGGACCCGGTCGTCGCCGCCGTGTGGGGCCTCGTTCAGGCCGCGCAGGCGGAGCATCCGGGCCGCTTCGCGCTGCTCGACGTGGGCCAGGCCGGATCGGTCACGGTGCCCGACCAGTGGGCCGCCGTGGACCGGGCCGCGATCCGTGACGCCACGGTGTTGGTCCCAAGGCTGGACCCGGTGGACGCGGCAGACCCGGTGGACGCGGCGGACCTGGCGGACGCGGCGGACCTGGCGGAATCGGCAGACCTGGCGGAATCGGTCGACGCGGCGGAACCGGTGGAGCCGGCGGGTTCGGCGGGTTCGGCGGGGCAGGTCGACGGCGGCGGGGCGTCCGGTCCGCTGCTGCCGCGCAGCGCCGCGGGCGGAAGCGTGCTCCTCACCGGCGGCACCGGTGCCCTGGGCCGCGAGCTCGCGCGTCACCTCGTGCAACGTCATGGTGTACGCAACCTTGTGCTGGTCAGCCGGTCCGGTCCGGCGCATCCCGACGCCGCCCGCGTCGAGGCGGAGCTCGCCGGGCTCGGGGCCCGCGTGCTCGTCCTGGCCTGCGACGTGACCCGCCGCGAGGACCTGGCCGAGCTGATCGCCGGCCTCGACGCCCCGCTGAGCGCGGTGATCCATGCGGCCGGGACGACCGAGGACGCCGTCGTCGAGCGGCTCTCGGAAGCCGCCGTCGACGCGGTGGTCGCCGTGAAGGCCCTCGCGGCCCGGCACCTCGACGAGCTGACCCGTGGCGACGAGCTGGACGCCTTCGTGCTGTTCGGCTCGATCGCCGGGATCCTCGGCACCGCCGGGCAGGGCAACTACGCCGCGGCGAACAGCGCCCTCGACGCGGTCGGCCACGAACGTCGCCGGGCTGGGCTGTCCGCCCTGACCATCCACTGGGGTCGGTGGGAGGTCGACACCGGGATGGCCGGCGGGCTCACCGAGCGGGACCTGGCTCGACTTGAACGCGCCGGCATCGGGTCGATGACCGTGGCGGAGGGGCTTGCGCTGTTCGACCGGGCGCTGCGCGCCGGCGTACCGTCGGTCGTCGCGGCGAACCTCCATCCGCGTGCGATCGGGCGGCTCGGGCGCTCCGGCGAGCCTGCGACTCGCGCTCGGGCGCCACTCGCGGCGGTTGCGGCGACGCAGGCCGACGTCGCCGGTCTGGTTCTGGACACGGTGGCCGAGGTTCTCGGCCACCCCAGTCGGGCGGACATCGACGCCGACCGGGCGTTCGTCGAGCTCGGGTTCGACTCGTTGATGGCCGTCGACCTGCGTAACCGCCTCACCGCCGCGTTCGGCGTCCGGCTGGCGAGCACGGTGGTGTTCGACCATCCCAACCCCACCGCGCTGATCCGGCTCATCGCCAGTCAGCAGGGTGGCACGGAACCGGAGGCTGCCGGCGCCGAGGCGGCCGGCGCGGCACCGGCGGGCGGGCCGGGGCGGACCGGCGAGGACCCGATCGCGATCGTCGGGATGGCCTGCCGTCTCCCCGGCGGCGTGCGCACGCCGGACGAGCTGTGGCGGCTGGTCACCGCGGGCACCGACGCGATCACCGAGTTCCCCGACGACCGGGGTTGGGACCCCGACCTGTTTGATCCGGATCCCGAGCGGCCGGGCACCTCCTACGTCCGCCATGGTGGCTTCCTGCACGACGCGGCCGAGTTCGACGCGGAGTTCTTCGGCATCAGCCGGCGGGAGGCGCTCGCCGTCGATCCGCAGCAGCGGTTGCTGTTGCAGACCGCCTGGGAGGCGGTCGAGGACGCCGGGATCGATCCGGCGTCCCTGCGCGGCACGTCGTGCGGGGTGTTCGTCGGCGTCATGTACTCCGACTACGGGGCGCGGGTCCACCAGCGTCGCGGCGGCGCGCACGAGCTGGAGGGATACCTGGTCAGCGGCAGCGCCGGCAGTGTCGCCTCCGGGCGGGTGTCGTACGTCCTCGGGTTGGAGGGCCCGGCGGTGACGATCGACACCGCGTGCTCGTCCTCGCTGGTCGCGATGCACGACGCCGCCCGGTCGCTGCGCCTGGGTGAGAGCAGCCTCGCGCTGGTGGGCGGCGTGACCGTGATGGCAAGCCCGGCGACCTTCGTCGAGTTCAGCCGGCAGCGGGGGCTCGCGCCGGACGGCCGATGCAAGCCGTTCTCGGCCGCCGCGGACGGCACCGCCTGGGCGGAGGGCGCCGGGGTGCTGGTACTCGAACGGCTCTCCGACGCGCGCCGCCACGGCCACCGGGTGCTCGCGCTGATGCGTGGCTCCGCGGTGAACCAGGACGGCGCGAGCAACGGCCTGACGGCGCCGAACGGCCCGTCACAGGAGCGGGTGATCCGGGCCGCGCTGCGCGACGCGGGACTGCGGGCCGCCGACGTCGACGTGCTGGAGGCACATGGCACGGGGACTCGGCTCGGCGACCCGATCGAGGCGGGTGCGGTACTGGCGACCTACGGCCGGGACCGCGACGAGGGCCGCCCCCTGCTGATGGGCTCGCTCAAGTCGAACCTCGGCCACACCCAGGCCGCGGCGGGCGTGGCCGGGGTCATCAAGCTGGTGCTGGCGATGCGCAACGGCGCCGTGCCCGCCACCCTGCACTTCGACCGCCCGAGCGGGCACATCGACTGGTCGCAGGGCACCGTCACGGTGCCGACCACGCTGCTCCCCTGGCCCGACTCGGGCCGGCCACGCCGCAGCGCGGTGTCGTCGTTCGGTATCAGCGGCACCAACGCCCACATCGTGCTCGAGCAGGACGCCGAGCAGATGACCGGGCCGGGCTCCGAGGAGGTCCACCCGCAGATCCCCGAGCCGAGGCCGGAGCATGGCGTCAGCGCGGCCGGGGGAACAGCCCCCGGCGAGGCCGGTCCCGAAACGCCGCTGCTGCCCTGGGTGCTCAGCGCGCGCACCCCGGACGGGCTGCGCCGGCAGGCGGTTCGGCTGCGGCAGCACCTGCTGGACGAACCCGGTCAACGGGCCGCCGACGTCGCCCTGTCGCTGGCGACCACCCGCAGCGCGTTCGAGCACCGGGCGGTCGTGCTCGGCCGCACCCGCGAGGAGCTGATCTCCGGCCTCGAACGGATCGCCGCACTCGATGCGATCGCCGGTCCCGGGCCGGTCGAGGTCGTACCCCCCGGCCCGTCCGGGGCGCTCCCGCTGGTGTTCGCCGGCCAGCCGGTGACGGGCGCGAGGGCCGTGTTGTTCAGCGGTCAGGGCAGCCAGCGTGTCGGCATGGGAACCGGCCTCTACCAGGCGTTCGGGGTGTACGCGGCGGCGTATGACGCGGTGTGCGACGAGTTCGCCCGGGTCGCGGGCCTGAACGTGCGTGCGGTCGTCACCGGCGCGCAACCGGGCCGGCTCGACCAGACCAGGTACACCCAGGCCGCGCTGTTCGCCGTCGAGGTGGCGCTGTTCCGCCTGCTGGAGTCCTGGGGCCTGCCGGCCGATCTCGTCGCCGGGCACTCCATCGGCGAGCTCGCCGCCGCGCACGTCAGCGGGGCGTTGCGGCTGGCCGACGCCGTCACGCTGGTGGCCGCCCGGGGTGGCCTGATGGACGAGCTGCCCGGCGGTGGCGCGATGGTCTCGGTGCGCGCCTCCGCCGACGAGGTACGCAGCCTCGCCGAGCAGGCCGCGTCGCGGGTCGACCTCGCGGCGGTCAACGGCCCGCGGTCGGTGGTGATTTCCGGGGACGAGACCGAGGTCGTGGAGCTGGCCGCCCGCCTGGCCGAGCGGGGCCACCGCACCCGGCGGCTGTCCGTCAGCCATGCGTTCCACTCGGCCCGGATGGACCCGATGCTCGAGCGGTTCCGGGACGCGGCCGGGCGGCCGGCCACCGGCCCGATGACCCGCACCCTGGTGTCCACCCTGACCGCGCGTGAGGTCGATGCGCCGACGCTGGGTTCGGCCGGGCACTGGGTGGATCAGGTCCGCGGGACCGTCCGGTTCGCCGACGCGCTGACCCGGCTGCGAGAGCTGGGCGCCGCCACCTTCCTGGAGGTCGGGCCGGACGCCGTGCTGGCCCCGTTGGCCGACGACTGCGAGCTCGGCGACGGCGTCGTGGCCCTGGCCGCGCTGGACCGACGCCACGGCGAGCTGGCGGCGATCGGGTCGTTCGTCGCCCGGGCGTTCATCGCCGGCGTGCGGTGGGACTGGCGGGCGCTGTTCGGCGACGACGCGGTGACCGTCCCGCTGCCCACCTACGCCTTCGCCCGCGAGCGGCTCTGGCTCGACCCGCCGGCCGAGCCCGCCACCGCCGCCGCGCTCGGCATGGACGAGCCGGACCACCCGTTGCTCTCGGCGGCGGTCGAGATGCCGGGCGGCGCGCACAGCGTGTACACGGGGGTGCTCTCGACGCGGCGCCAGCCATGGCTGGCCGACCACGCGCTGCACGGCGCACCGCTGCTGCCCGCCGCCGCGGTCGTGGACCTGTTCGGCTGGCTGGCCGGCCGGGTGGGCACGACCGCGGTGGAGGAGCTGACGCTGCTCGCCCCGGTGCTGCTCGGCGGCGGCGACGTGCGGCTGCGGGTCACCCTGGAGCGCACACCCGACGGTGCCGCGGCCCGCATCTTCGGTCGGGTTCCCGGCGCCGAGGACTGGACCCTGCACGCCCAGGCCAGCCTCGTGGCCGCCGCCGACGCGGGCGGTCCGGCCGCCGGCGAGCCCTGGTCGGGCGAGCCGTCGCCGGCGGCGCGGCCGGTGGACGTCGCCGGGGTCTACCCGGCCCTCGCCGAGCGGGGCTACGACTACGGGCCGTCCTTCCAGGGCCTGCGGGCCCTGTGGCGCGACGGCGAACACCTGGTGTCCGAGGTGGACGTCGCCGGCGGCGGGCCCGCCGAGCTGCTCGACGCGGCGCTGCACGGGTGGATCGTCGCGGCGGGGGAGGGCGAGGACCGCGACGACGGCACCATCGACGTTCCCCACACCTGGCGCGACATCCGCGTGCACGGGGCGCACGGCGTCCCGACCGGCCCGCTGCGGGTCCGGGTCACACCGACCGGCGCGACGTCGTTCTCCCTTGCCGCGGTGGACACCGCGGGCAGCCCGGTGTTCTCCGTGGGCGAGATCGCCCTGCGGCCGGTCGAGGAGTCCCTGCTGCGGGGGGCGGGGGCCGGGGCCGCGCCACCGTCGGCGTACGAGGTGGACTGGGCGCCCGAGACACTCGTACCGGCGCCGGCACCGCGCGGCGTCACCGTGCTCGACCTCGGCGCCGACGCCGCCGAGCTCCGCCTGCCCTTCCCGATCGTCACCGACGCCCGCGAGGTCACCGAGCCCGCCGGCGACCCCGGCGCGGGCCCGCAGGTGCTGGTCGCCGTCGTCTCGCCCGGTGGGGCGCCGGACGGCGACGTCCCCGGCCCGCACGGCGACCCGGCGACCGCGGCGCGAGCGGGGATCGAGGCGGTCCGGGAGCTGATCGTCGCAACCGCGGAGCAGACCAGTCTGGTCGTGGTCACCCGCGGCGCGGTCGCGGCCGGCGGCGGCGACGCGGTACCGCGCCTGTCGGACGCGCCGGTCTGGGGGCTGGTGCGCACCGCGCAGGCCGAGTACCCGGGGCGGATCAGCCTGATCGACGTCGACGGGCGGCCGGACTCGCTGGCGCTGCTTCCCGACGCGATCGCGGCCCGGCCCGCCCAGCTCGCGCTGCGCCGCGGCCGAGCGTACCGGCCGCGGCTGCGGGCGGTGCCCAGCCCCGGCCCCCGGCCGGGACCGCGGCCGGGCACCGGACGGTTCGGCGCCGGGACGGTGCTGGTCACCGGGGCGGGCGGGGCCCTCGGCGGGGTGGTCGCCCGCCAGCTCGCCCTCGCGCACGGCGCGCGGCACCTGCTGCTGGTCAGCCGGCGCGGCGACGCGGACCCCGGGCTGCACGCGCTCGCCGGCGAACTGCGCTCGGCGAGCGTGCAGGTGACCGTCGCGGCCTGCGACCTCGCCGACCACGACGCCGCGCAGGCGCTGCTGGCCGGCGTCGGCACCGAGCATCCGCTCACCGCCGTGGTGCACGCGGCCGGCGTCCTCGACGACGCGATCCTGGCGGGCATGACCGCCGAGCAGGTGGACCGGGTGCTACGGCCGAAGATCGACGCGGCCTGGAACCTGCATCGCCTCACCGCCGGGTCGGGGCTGGACGCCTTCGTGCTGTTCTCCTCGATCGCCGGGATCGTCGGCAACGCCGGTCAGGGTGCCTACGCCGCGGCGAACACCTTCCTCGACGCCCTCGCCTCGCACCGTCGGGCCGTGGGGCTACCGGCGACCTCCCTGGCGTGGGGGCCCTGGGAGACCGGGATGGCCGGCGAGCTCGCCGCCGCCGACCGATCCCGGCTCGGCCGGCTCGGCCTGCTCCCGCTCACCGTGGACGAGGGCCTCGCCCTGCTCGACCAGGCCCTCCTCGACCAGCCGCCACTCGACCAGCAGCCACTCGACCAGCAGCCACTCGACCAGGCCCTGCTCGATCAGCCCCTGCCTGACCGGGGCTCGGGCGGGACGGCGGCGCTGCTCGTGCCCGCCCGATTCGACCCGCGCGCCCTGGCCCGCCGGGCCGGTCAACTGCCGGCGGTCCTGACCGATCTGGTGCCGGCGACCGCCGGCGCGTCGGCACCCGCCGGACCGGTCGCGTCCGGAGAGTACGGCGGGGCCGACGGGGTCGGCGGTGCTGGTGGTGCCGCCGCGGCCCGGCCGGTGCGGCTGCCGCAGACGGTGGCGGGCCTCGACGCGGCTGCGGCGCGCAGGATCGTCGAGGAAGCCGTGCTGGCCCGGATCGCCGAGGTGCTCGGGCTCGGCGGGCGGGCCGCAGTGCCGGCGGACCGAGGGCTGTTCGACATCGGACTCGACTCCCTGACCGCGCTGGAACTGCGCAACCGGCTCAGCGAGGACGTCGGACTGCGCCTACCCACCACGCTGCTGTTCGACCATCCGACCGCCAGGGCGTTGACCGATCATCTGGTGGAGCTGTGCGCCCCGGCGCAGGCCGCGTTGGATCTGGCCGCCCTGGACGGGCTGGTCGCCACCACCGCGGGGCTACCCGCCGACGACGAGCGGCGCGGTGATCTGGTCCGGGCGCTGCGCGCCGCACTCGGAACGCTCGGCGCCGGGGAAAACAACGCCGACGAACGAGCCTTTGGAATGGATTCAGCCTCCGATGATGAGATTTTCGGGTTGCTGGACCGCGAGCTGAAGGACTGAAGGGAAAAGGCGCGGGCGATGTCGAACGAAGAGATGTCGAACGAAGAACGGTTGCGGGGCTATCTCAAGCGCGCAACAAACGAGCTGCTCGCCACCCGCGCGAAACTGGAGAACGTCGAACTTGCCGCGCGGGAACCGCTGGCGATCGTCAGCATGGCCTGCCGGTATCCGGGGGGCGTGCGCACTCCCGACCAGTTGTGGGATCTCGTTTCCGCACAGACGGACGCCGTGACGCCGTTTCCCACCGATCGCGGCTGGCCGCTGGACGAGCTCATCGACCCCGCCGGCGACACCCCCGGCACCAGCTATGCCGGCGAGGGCGGCTTCCTGCACGATGCCGCGGACTTCGACGCGGACCTTTTCGGGATCAGCCCGCGGGAGGCCCTGACCATCGACCCGCAGCAGCGCCTGCTGCTGCAGACCGCGTGGGAGGCACTGGAGCGGGGCGGGCTCGACCCGCGGTCGCTTTCCGGTGCGCCGGTCGGGGTCTTCGTCGGGCTGATGTACTCCGACTACGGTTCCCGGCATTCCCGCGCGCCGGAGGGCTTCGAGGGCTTCATCGGCACCGGCAGCGCCGGCAGCATCGCCTCCGGCCGGCTGGCCTACACGTTCGGGTTCGAGGGGCCCGCGGTGACCGTCGACACGGCCTGCTCATCCTCGCTCGTGGCGCTGCACTACGGCGCGCAGGCGATCCGCCGGGGCGAGTGCTCGCTCGCGCTGGTCGGCGGTGTGACCGTCATGGCGACCCCGGCGACCTTCATCGAGTTCAGCCGCCAGCGCGGCCTGTCCCCGGACGGCCGCTGCAAGGCGTACGCGGCCGGCGCCGACGGCACCGGGTGGGGCGAGGGCGTCGGCCTGGTGCTGCTCGAACGGCTCTCCGACGCCCGGCGCAACGGCCATCCGGTGGTGGCGGTGCTGCGGGGTAGCGCGATCAACTCCGACGGCGCGAGCACCCAGCTCTCCGCGCCGAACGGGACGGCGCAGCAGCGGGTGATCCGGGCCGCCCTGAGCGACGCCGCCCTGGCCGCGTCCGAGGTGGACGCCATCGAGGGGCACGGCACCGGCACGGGCCTGGGCGACCCGATCGAGGTGAACGCGCTGCTGGCCACCTACGGGCGGGCGCACACCCGGGATGACCCGGCCTGGCTCGGCTCGCTGAAGTCCAACATCGGTCACACCCAGGCCGCCGCCGGCATCGGCGGCGTGATCAAGATGGCGCTCGCGATGCGGCACGGCCGGCTGCCGGCCACCCTGCACGTGGACGCCCCCACCCCCCACGTCGACTGGGACTCCTCGGCGGTCAGCCTGCTCACGCGGTCGATCGCATGGCCGTCGCGCGAGCGGCCCCGACGGGCCGCGGTCTCCTCCTTCGGAATCAGCGGCACGAACGCGCACGTCATCCTGGAACAGGCGCCCGCGCCGGACGGCGGGCAGGCCGTGGCCGAACCGGCAGGAGCCGGGAGTGAGCCGGCAGGAGCCGGGAGCGAGCCGGCGGCGAGCGGCCCGCGGATCGACCCGGACGCGCCCGGGCCACAGCAACCCGGGCCGGTGGCCTGGGTGGTCAGCGGGCATACCGCCGAGGCGCTCGACGCCCAGCTCGGGCGGCTGCGCGGGTTCCTGGCGGACCATCCCGAGGCCGACCCGGCGGACGTGGCGCACACCCTCGCGCACGGCCGCGCCGCGCTGGAGCACCGTGCGGTCGCGGTGGGGACGAGCCGCGTCGAGCTCGACGAGGTGCTCGACGCCCTCGAACATGACCTCCCGACGACCCGAGGGGCCCGCGGCGAGGCGATCACCGCGGGCCGCCCGGTGTTCGTCTTCCCCGGCCAGGGTTCGCAGTGGGTGGGCATGGCGGCCGGGCTGCTGGAGACGTCCGAGCCGTTCCGGACGGAGCTGGACCGCTGCGCGCGGGCGCTGGCGCCCCACGTCGACTGGGACCTCAGGGAGGTGCTCACCGGCGACGGCGCGGCGTTGGAGCGCGTCGACGTCGTGCAGCCGGCGCTGTTCGCGGTGATGGTGTCGCTGGCCGCGGCCTGGCGGGCGCTGGGCGTCGAGCCCGCCGCCGTGGTCGGCCACTCCCAGGGCGAGATCGCCGCGGCCTACGTCGCCGGTGCGCTGGAGCTGGCCGACGCGGCGGAACTGGTCGCGGTGCGCAGCAGGGCGCTCGTCGAGATCGCCGGCACGGGTGCCATGGCATCGATCGACCTGCCGGAGTCCGCCGTGCGCGCCCGGCTCCTCCCCGGCATCGACATCGCCGCGCTCAACGGCCCGAACGCCACCGTGGTGGCGGGGCAGCCCGCAGCGGTGGCCGCCCTGGTCGAGGGCTGCACGGCCCAGGGCGTGCGCGCCCGGCTCATCCCGGTCGACTACGCGTCGCACTCGGCCGCGGTCGAGCCCCTGCGGGACCGCCTGCTGGCCGCCTTCGCCGGGGTGCGACCGCGTTCGGCGGGTGTCGAGTTCCTGTCCACGGTCACGGCGAGCCGGATCGACACGGCGGAGCTCGACGCCGCTTACTGGTACCGCAACCTGCGTGAGCCGGTGCGGCTGGCGGAGGCGGTCGCGGCGCTCGCCGAGGCCGGTCACCGAGTGTTCCTGGAGGTCAGCCCACATCCGGTGCTCGTCGCCCCGGTGCGTGAGGTGCTCGACGGGCTGGCCGAGCCGGCGCGGGCGCTCGCCACGTTGCGTCGCGACCACGGCGGCGTCGAGCAGCTGCTGACCGCTGCGGGCGCGCTGTTCGCCGCGGGCACGCCGGTCGACTGGGGCACGGCGGCGGCCGGGCGGCTGACCGACCTGCCGACCTACGCCTTCCAGGAGAGCCGGCACTGGTTGGACACCAACGCTGTGCCCACGGCCGGTCCCGGGATCGCCGCCTCCGGCCATCCGGTGCTGGGCATCGTCGTCGACCAGGCGTCGGGTGTGCTGCTGACCGGTCGGCTGCCGGGTGGGCCGGGGTGGGCGCGCCAGCACCGCCTCGGTGAGCGCACGCTGCTCAGCGGCGCCGCCCTCGCCGAACTCGCGCTGGCCGCCGGCGACTGGCTCGGTGTGCCCGCCCTCGAGGAGCTGGTCCTGCTCGCCCCGGTGGACATGCCGGACGGGCCGGTCGAGGCCCAGGTGAGCGTGGGGGAGGACAGCCGGTTCACGATCCACACCCGCGTCGGCGGGCAGAGTCCCGGCGCGACCTGGCGGCGCCACGCGACCGGTTCGCTCGCAGCTTCCGACGAGTCCGGCGGGGCCGTCGCGACCGGCCCCGCATCGTGGCCGCCGCCGGGCGCCGAGGCGATCGACCTGCCGGCCGCCTACGCCGCGCTGTCGGGGTTCGGCGTCCACTACGGGCCTGCGCTGCGCGCCGTCCGGTCGGCCTGGCGGGCGGGCGGGGAGGTGTTCGCCGACCTCGCGCTGCCCGAAGGGGAAGGCGTGCACGGTTACCTGCTGCACCCGGTTCTGCTGGACGCCGCCGTGCAGGTCGCGTTTCTCGACCGGGCCACCGGGCCGCGCGCGCCGACCGACCCGGCCGTGGTCCCCTTCACCTGGACCGACGTCCACCTGTACGCCACCGGCGCCCGGGAGCTGCGGGTCCGGCTCACGCCCACCGGCGCCGACGCCTTCGCGCTCGCGGCGTTCGCCGTCGACGGTTCGCCGGTGCTGACCGTGGCCGGCCTGACCCTGCGTGCGGTGGACGGCGCCGGCGGCGCGGGCTCGACGACCACCGGCACGACCACCGGCACGGGCGTCGACGTGGTGGCGCCCGCGCGTACGCGGGCCCGTCGGCAGCGGGCACGCGTCGGCGGGCGCTCCGCCGCCGCGAAGCTCACGCCGGACGCGCTTGCCGGGCTGGCCGGGGAGGAGCGCGTCGAGGCGCTGCTGGGCGCGGTCCGTGCCGCCGTCGCCGGTGTGCTCGGCCACCGCTCGGCGGAGGTGGTGCGTCCCGACCGCACGTTCCGTGACCTCGGCCTGGACTCGCTGACCGCGGTGGAGATGCGGGATCATCTCAGCCGCGCCGTGGGCCGGCGCCTGCCCGCGACCCTGGTGTTCGACTTTCCGACTCCCCGCGACCTGGCCCGCCACCTGGCGGCCGAGCCGGGCGCCGTGGCGGGAGCCGGCGCTCGCCGGGCGCGCGACGCCGACGACCCGATCGCGATCGTCTCCATGGCCTGCCGCTATCCCGGCGGCGTCGTGACGCCCGAGGACCTGTGGCAGCTGGTCAGTTCGGGCACGGACGCCATCGGCGAGTTCCCCGCCGACCGAGGATGGGACCTTGCCAGCCTGTTCGACGACGACCCGGACACGCCGGGCACGTCCTACACCCGCCGCGGCGGGTTCCTCGGGGACGTCGCCGGCTTCGACGCCGAGTTCTTCGCGATGAATCCGCGCGAGGCGCGTGCCACCGACCCCCAGCAGCGGCTGCTGCTGGAGACGTCGTGGGAGGCGGTGCAGCGCGCCGGGATCGACCCGACCCGGCTGCGCGGCTCGCGCACCGGGGTCTACGTCGGGCTGATCTACACCGAGTACGGCGCGCGCGCCGCCGGCAACCCCGCCGAGCACGGCGGCTACCTGTCGACCGGCAGCGCGGGCAGCGTGGCCTCGGGTCGGATCTCCTACGCCCTCGGGCTGCGCGGGCCCGCCGTCACCGTCGACACGGCGTGCTCGTCGTCGTTGGTGGCCCTGCACTTCGCCCGGCAGGCGCTGCACAACGGCGAATGCGACCTCGCCCTGGTCGGCGGGGCGACGCTGATGGCGACCCCGTCCATCTTCGTCGAGTTCAGCCGGCAGCGGGGACTCTCGCCGGACGGCCGGTGCCGGGCGTTCGCGGACGCGGCCGACGGCACCGGGTTCAGCGAGGGCGTCGGCATGCTGGTGGTGGAACGACTCTCCGACGCCCGGCGCAACGGCCATCCCGTGCTCGCGGTGGTGCGGGGTTCGGCGATCAACTCCGACGGCGCGAGCAACGGGCTGACCGCCCCGAACGGGCCCGCGCAGGAGAGCGTGATCGCGCAGGCGCTCGCTGACGCTGGGCTGTCCGCCGTGGACGTCGACGTCGTGGAGGCGCACGGCACCGGGACCACCCTCGGCGACCCCGTCGAGGCTCGGGCCGTGCTCGCGACCTATGGCGCCGACCGTGGTTCGGCCCCGCCGCTGTGGCTGGGATCGCTCAAGTCGAACATCGGCCACACCCAGGCCGCGGCCGGCGTCGGCGGGATCATCAAGATGGTGCAGGCGCTGGAGAACCGCGTTCTGCCGCGTACCCTGCACGTCGACGCACCGAGCCGCCACGTCGAGTGGGGCCGGGGTGCGGTGGCGCTGCTGACCGAGGACGTCCCGTGGCCGGACGGTGAGCGCACGCGGCGGTTCGGCGTGTCCGCGTTCGGCATGAGCGGCACCAACGCGCACGTGATCATCGAGGAGCCGTCGCGCGCCCCGGCCGCGACGGTCGACGCCGCGGCGGCGGGCGGTAGCGGGCCGGGCGGCCCACCGGTGCCCCTCGTCCTGTCGGCGAAGTCGCCCGCCTCCCTGCGGGGCGAGGCGCGGCGGCTGCACGCCTACCTGCGCAGCCATCCCGGTCAGTCGCTGGCCGGGGTGGCCGCCGAGCTGGTGCACACCCGCCCGCAGTTCGACCACCGCGCCGTCGTCGTCGCCCGGGACCACGGCGAGGCGATCGCGGGCCTGACCGCGCTGGCGCAGGCCGAACCGGCCGCGGGCGTCGTGAGCGGGCACAGCGACGGCGAGCGGGAGGCGGTGTTCCTCTACCCGGGGCAGGGCGCGCAGTGGACCGAGATGGCGCGGGAGCTGCTGGCCTCGTCCCCCGCCTTCGCGGCGCGGATCGCCGAGTGCGCGGCGGCGCTGGACCCGGTGACCGGCTGGTCCCTGCTCGAGCGGCTGCGCGGGGACGGCGGGGAGGTCGACGCGGCCGGCCCCGTCCAGTCGGTGGACGTGGTCCAGCCACTGCTGTGGGCCGTCATGACCGGGCTGACCGCGGTCTGGGAGTCCGTCGGGGTCAGCCCGGCCGCGGTGATCGGGCATTCCCAGGGTGAGATCGCCGCGGCCGGTGCGGCCGGGGCGCTGTCGCTCGCCGACTCGGCCGCGGTGGCGGCGCTGCGCTCCCGGGCACTCGCCGCGATCGCGGGCCGCGGCGCGATGCTGTCCGTGTCGGCGCCGCGAGACCGGGTCGACGCGACGCTCGCCGCCGTCACCGTCGGCGCCCTGTCGGTGGCGGCCCTCAACGGCCCGAACTCGACCGTCCTGGCCGGCACCGCCGAGGCGATCGAGGCCGCGCGGGAGCTGTTCGAGCGGGACGGGTTCCGGGCCCGGCCGATCGACGTGGACTACGCCTCCCACTCGGCGCAGGTCGAGGTGCTCCGCGACGAGCTGCTGCGGGTCCTGCCGCGCGTCGAGGAGCACGACTGGTCCGGGGTGGACTACTTCTCGACGGTGACGGGTGCCCGGCTCGACCCGCAGTCCGCCGACGACTTCGGCCAGCCGGAGTACTGGTACCGCAACCTGCGCCAGCCGGTGCTGCTCCAGGACGCCGTGCGGGCGGCGATCGACGCGGGGTACCGGACGTTCATCGAGATCAGCCCGCATCCCGTGCTTACCGTCGGCCTCCAGGACATCGTCGACGAGGTGCCGGACGCAGCCGCCACGGCGCTCGGCACCCTGCGTCGGGGGGACGGCGGCCTGGACCGCTTCCTGCTGTCCGCCGCCGAGGCCTGGGTGGCGGGAGTCGCCGTCGACTGGCGGGCCCAGGTGGGTCCCCGCCACCCCGGCCTCCCGGTCCTGCCGACGTACGCCTTCGACCGTGGGCAGCACTGGCTCGACGCCGCCCCGGTCGGACCGCCCGCGGCCGGCTCCGTGCCGCTGGCGCATCCGCTGCTCACCTCGGCGCTACGCCCGGCGCACGGGCCCGAGCTGCTGCTGCTCGGCCGCCTCGGCCTCGCCAGCCAGCCCTGGCTGTCCGACCACGCGGTGGCCGGCACCGTCCTGGTGCCCGGCGCGCTGTTCGCCGAGCTGGCCGCGTCGGCGGGTGATGTCGTCGAGGCTGGGCGAGTGGACGAGCTGGTGCTGCGCACCCCGCTGGTCCTGGCCGACGGGCAGGACGTGGAGATCCAGGTGACCCTGGGGGCGCCGGCGGCCGACGGCGCGCGGGAGGTCGGGATCCACTCCCGAGCCGTGCCGGCGCCCGGATCGCTGGGCGCGTCCTGGACCGAGCACGCCAGCGGCACCCTGACCCCCGCTGCCGCCGCCGACCTCGGCGCCCTGCCCGGTGCCTGGCCGCCGCCGGGGGCGCAGCCGCTTGCCACGGACCGCGTGTACGACGAGCTGGCCGCGGCCGGCTACCACTACGGCCCGGCGTTTCGGGGGCTGGCAGCCGCGTGGCGGCTCGGTGACACCGTGCTGGCGGAGATCGCCGTGACCGGGCCGGCCGGTTTCGTCGTCGCCCCGACCGTGCTGGACGCCGCGCTGCACGCCGTCGGCCTGGCCGGGCTTGGCGCCGTGGACGGCGCGGTGCGACTCCCCTTCGTCTGGCGCGGCCTGCGTCGTTTCGCGCCCGCGCCGCCGGCCGGCCGGCTTCGGATCCGGCTGCGCCGCACCGGAGCGGACGCCGTCGGCGTCCACCTGTTCGCGCCGGATGGAACACCGGTGGCGGCGGTCGACGAGGTGGCGCTGCGCACCGTGGACGCGGGCGAGCTGGACGCCGTGCGACCGCAGGACGTCGCTGGCCTGGCGGGCCTGCTGTACCGGCTCGGCTGGGAACCGGTGGACGGCGCGCACCGCGCCCGTCCGGCCCGGCTGTGGACGGTGGGTTCCGGCGGTGACCAGCCGGATCTCGCCGCCGCCCTCGGCGCGCTCGACGAGGGCCGGGACCGGCCCGACGCGCTGGTCCTGCTCCTGCCCGCCGCGACGGGCCCGGTGCCGCAGGCCACCCGCACCGCGCTGGCCGGTGTGCTCGACGACCTGCGGCGCCTGCTGGCCGACGAACGGCTGCGGGAGGCGGTGTTCGTGGTCCTGACTCGCGACGCGGTGGCCGCCGTGCCCGGCGACCGCGTGGGTGCGCTGGCGCAGGCCCCGATCTGGGGGCTGGTGCGCAGCGTGCAGGCGGAGGAGCCGGGCCGGATCGTGCTGGTTGACACCGACCGGCCGGATCCGTCGACCGACCTGCTCCGCGACGCGGTCGCCGGCGGCGAGCCCCAGGTGGCGTTGCGCGACGGCGTCCTGCTGGCCGCGCGGCTGGGCGGCTGGCGCCCGGCGCTGGTCGCACCGGCGGCGGGGGACTGGCGGCTGGCCCGCGGCGAGGGCGGCACCGTCGACGATCTGGTCCTGCTGGGGCAGCCACGGCCGGTGCTCGAACCGGGCCAGGTCCGCGTCGCGATCCGCGCCAGCGGGCTGAACTTCCGCGACGCCATGCTCGCGCTGGGGCTCTACCCCGGCGAGGCCGAGTTGGGCACGGAGGGTGCCGGCATCGTGGTCGAGACCGGAGCGGACGTCACCGGGATCGAACCCGGCGACGCCGTGATGGGCCTGATCTCCGGTGGGATCGGCCCGGTCGCGGTGACCGACCACCGGCTGCTGGTGCCGATCCCGGCCGGGCTGAGCTTCGCCCGGGCGGCGGCCATCCCCGCCGTCTACCTCACCGCGTACTACGCACTGCGCGACCTGGCCCGGGTACAGCCGGGGGAGTCGTTGCTGGTGCACTCCGCGGCCGGGGGGGTCGGCGGCGCGGCGATCCAGCTCGCCCGACACTGGGGGGTGACCGTCTACGGCACCGCGAGCCCCGCGAAGTGGCCGTTCCTGGCCACCCTCGGTCTCGCGGCGGATCACCTGGCCAACTCGCGTGAGGTGGCCTTCGCCGAGCACATCCGCCTGGCGACGGGCGGGCGCGGTGTCGACGTCGTGCTGAACTCGCTGTCCGGTGCGTTCGTCGACGCCTCCCTGAGCCTGCTCGGACCCGGCGGCCGGTTCGTCGAGATGGGCAAGACCGACGTCCGTGACCCGGCGCAGATCCAGGCCCGGCACGGCGTCGAGTACCGCGCCTTCGACCTGATGGAGGCCGGCGAGGACCGGATCGGCCAGATGCTCGCCGAGCTGGCCGACCTGCTGGGGGCCGGCGTCCTCACGCCACCGCCGGTGACGGCCTGGGCGGCGGGGCGGGCGCCCGAGGCGCTGCGCCATCTCAGCCAGGCCCGGCACGTCGGCAAGATCGTGCTGCGCCTGTCGCGCCCGCTGGACCCCGAGGGCACAGTGCTGATCACGGGCGCGCCCGGCGGGGTCGGCTCCCTCGTCGCCCGCCACCTCGTCGCCGCGCACGGCGCGCGGCACCTGCTGCTGGTCAGCCGGCGCGGGCCCGCCTCGCCGGGGGCCGACGAGCTGGGCGCGCAGCTCACCGAGCTGGGCGCGCGGGTCACCTTCGCGGCGGCCGACGTCGCCGACGCCGACGCCGTGCGGCGGGTCCTCGCCGGGATCGACGTCGAGCATCCCCTCACCGCCGTCCTGCATGCGGCCGGCGTCCTGCGCGACGCGACCCTGGCCACCCTGACCGAGGTGGGGCTCGACGCCGTGCTGCGGCCCAAGGTGGACGGTGCCTGGCACCTGCACCAGCTCACCCGGGACGTCGATCTCGCCGCGTTCGTGCTCTTCTCGTCCGCGGCCGGCGTGGTGGGCAGCCCGGGCCAGGCCGCCTACGCGGCGGCGAACGTGTTCCTCGACGCGCTCGCGGTCGCCCGGTCCCGCGACGGGCTCGCGGCCACCTCGGTCGCGTGGGGCCTGTGGCGTTCCGACAGCGCGATGACCGGCTCGTTGTCGGCGACGGACCAGGCGAGGATGGCCCGGGCCGGG
This sequence comes from Frankia alni ACN14a, assembly GCF_000058485.1. NCBI lineage: Bacteria > Bacillati > Actinomycetota > Actinomycetes > Frankiales > Frankiaceae > Frankia > Frankia alni. Next base: position 4,378,909 of record NC_008278.1, on the reverse strand, counting down.
GTGCTGCCGCTCTCGGCGGCCCACAGCCTCGCCCTGCTCGACGCCGCCCTCGGCGCGGACGTGCCGGCGTTGGTCGCCGTGCGGCTGGACCCGGCGCGGCTGGTGGCCGGGGCTGACCTGCCGGCGCCGCTGCGGTCGCTGGCCCGCCCGGCGCAGGCCGCCGCGCGCCCCCAGCCCGTGGTGGCGGATCTCGCCACCCAACTCGCGGACGCCGAGCCACATCGTCGCCGTGAGCTGGTCGGACAGTTCGTGGTGAGCAACGTTCGGGCGGTGCTCGGCCACACCGCCGGCGACGCGGGCGAGGGCGACGGCCCGGGCGATCGCAGCTTCAAGGAGCTCGGCTTCGACTCGCTCACCGCGGTGGAACTGCGCAACCGGCTCGGCCGGGCGAGCGGCCTGCGCCTGCCCGCCACGATCGTGTTCGACCACCCGAACCCGGCCGCCCTGGCCGGGTACCTGCTCGACCGGCTGGTCCCGGCGCAGCCCACCCCGGCGGCGACCACTCCGCCGGCGACCAACCCGCCGGCGACCACCCCGGTGCAGGCCGGCCCGGCGGTGCCTCCCCCGGTGGTGGAGATCACCGTCAGTTCCCCCGCAAGCCAGGCCGAGGAGCTGTTCCGGTTCATCGACGCGGAACTGCGCCCCTGACGCCGTGCCGCCCGCCGCCGGACGACCGACGTGGAGGTGACCTGACGTGACCGACGAGCAGAAACTGATCGACTACCTGCAGTGGACGACCGCGGAGCTGGTCCGGGTGAAGGGCGAGCTCACCGAGCTGCGCACCCCGGAACCGGTGGCGATCGTGTCCGCGGCCTGCCGCTTCCCCGGCGGGATCCAGACACCCGAGGACCTCTGGCGGGTGGTCTCCGAGGGAACCGACGCGATCGCCGAGTTCCCGCGCGACCGCGGCTGGGCCGCCGACGGGGACTACCCCGAGGTCGGCGGCTTCCTCGCGGACGCCGCCGGGTTCGACGCCGCCTTCTTCGGCGTCGGCGCCAAGGAGGCCCTCGCGATGGACCCACAGCAGCGAGTGCTGCTGGAGACCGCGTGGCAGGCCCTCGAACGCGCGGGGCTGGTGCCCGGCGAGCTACGGGGCAGCCGGACCGGTGTGTTCGCCGGCCTGATCTACCAGGAGTACGCGCCGCCGCTGGGCGCGAGCCCGGCCGGGCTCGACGGCTACTTCATGACCGGCAACGCGGCGAGCATCGCCTCGGGGCGGCTCGCCTACACCTTCGGCTTCGAGGGCCCGGCCCTCACGCTGGACACGGCATGCTCCTCGTCGCTGGTCGCGATGCACCTCGCCGCGGAGTCGCTGCGCCACGGGGAGTGCGACCTGGCGCTGGCCGGCGGCGCGACCGTGATGGCGACACCGCGGGTGTTCGTCGAGTTCGCGCACCAGCGCGGGCTCGCCGCCGACGGGCGGTGCAAGGCGTTCGGCAAGGGTGCCGACGGCACCGGCTTCGGCGAGGGCGTGGGCATCGTGGTCCTGGAACGACTCTCCGACGCGCGCCGACACGGCCATCCGGTCCTGGCGGTGCTGCGGGGTTCCGCGGTGAACTCCGACGGCGCCAGCAACGGGCTGACCGCACCGAACGGCACCGCCCAGCGCAAGGTCATCGAGGCCGCGCTGCGCGGTGCCGGGCTGGGCGCGGACGCCGTCGACGCCGTCGAGGCGCACGGGACCGGCACGGCGCTGGGCGATCCGATCGAGGCCGGCGCGCTGCTGGCCACCTACGGCGCGCACCCGGACCGGCAGCACCCGCTGTACCTCGGCTCGGTGAAGTCGAACATCGGGCACACCCAGGCCGCGGCCGGGGTGGCCGGGGTGATCAAGATCCTGGAGGCCTTCAGGCACGGAGTCCTGCCGCCGACCCTGCACGCCGCCGAGCTCAACGAGTTCGTCGACTGGTCCACCGGTGCGGTCGAGGTCCTGGCCGTACCCCGGACCTGGCCGGCGCTCGGCCGGCCGTACCGGGCAGGGGTGTCGTCGTTCGGGATCAGCGGCACCAACGCGCATCTCATCCTGGAGCAGGCCCCGCCCCCGGAACCGGCCCCAGCCGAACCGGCCCCAGCCGAACCGGCCCCAGCCGGACCGGCGCGGGGTGAACCGGGGCCGGGCGGCGCGCCGCCTACGGCGGTGACCTGGGTCGTCTCCGGCAGGACGCCGGGCGCGGTGCGGGCCCAGGCCGGCCGGCTGCGGGCGTTTCTGCGCGACGCGCCCACGGACACCGATCTGGCCGCGGTCGCGCGGACGCTGGCCATCCGGCGTTCCCAGTTCCGCTTCCGGGCCGGTGCGACGGGTGCGGACGCCGCCGCGCTGGACCGTGAGCTCGGCGCGCTCGCCGGCGCCGCGCCGGTGACCCGCGCCCTGCCCGCGCCGAGCGTGGCGCTGGTGTTCAGCGGCCAGGGAACGCAGCGTGAGGGGATGGGCCGGGAGCTGTACCGGCGGTCCGAGGTCTACGCGGCGGCGTTCGACGCCGTCTGCGCCGCGGTCGACGACGCCCGGCGGGAGCACGGCGGGGGCCCGTCCCTGCGGGAGGTCGTCTTCGCCGAGGCCGGGTCGGCGGCGGGGCTGCTGCACCGCACCGAGTTCACCCAGCCGGCCCTGCTGGCCACCCACGTCGCGATGGCCGGGCTCGTGCGGAGCTGGGGCATCACCCCGACCGCCGTGCTGGGGCACTCGATCGGTGAGCTCAGCGCGGCCCATGTCGCCGGGGCGCTGTCGTTGACCGACGTCGCGAGCCTCGTGGTGGCCAGGGCCAACGCGATGCAGGCCGCCCCGGGCGGTGGCGCCATGCTCGCGGTGCGTGCGCCGGTGGACGAGGTGCGTCCCGCCCTGGCCGAGCTGGCCGGGACGGTGTCGGTCGCCGCCGTGAACGGCCCGCGGTCCACCGTGGTCTCCGGTGACGCCGACGCGCTGCGCCGGCTCGCGGCCCGGTGGCGCTCGCAGGGGCTACGGACCAAGGCGTTGAAGGTCAGTCATGCCTTCCACTCCGCCCACATGGACGCGGCGCTGCCGGCGCTGATGGACTTCGCCGGCGGGCTGCGGGTCGGGCAGCCGAGCGTCCCGGTGGTGTCCAACCGTGACGGACGGGTCGCCGCCGCCGGTGAGCTCGCCGATCCCGGGTACTGGGCGGAGCAGGTACGCGGGACGGTCCGTTTCCACGACGGCGTCCGGGCGCTGCGCGAGCTCGGCGTCGACACGTTCCTGGAGATCGGCCCGGACCCGACGATGACCGGGATGCTCGGCGACTGCCTGGCGGACGAGCCGGACGCCGTCGCGCTCACCCCGCTCATCCGCCACCCGGACTCCCAGGCCCGCTCCGCGCTGGCCGCGGCGGCCGCGCTGCACGGCCGCGGAGTGGCGGTCGACTGGGCCGCGGTGCTGGGCCCGGGGCCGTTCGCCGACCCGGCCGCGGTGCCGACGTATCCCTTCCAGCACGAGCACTACTGGTTCGTGGCCGCCCGGCCCGCGGCGGGATCCGCCGAGTCGCCGGTACCCGAGGAGCCGCCACCCCCTGCCGAGTCGGCGCTGGATGCGGAGCCGGTGGTCTCCGTGCTGGCCGGGGTGCCCGAGCACGAACACCACGAGATCCTGCTCCGGACGGTCATCGAGTCGGTCGCCGACGCGCTCGGGGGAGACGCCGGGTCGGTCGATCCCGACGACGACCTGACCGAGATCGGGGTCACCTCGTTCACCGCGCTGGAGATCGCCGGCCGGATCCGCCGGCTCACCGGGCTGGACCTGGCGCCCAGCGCGGTCTTCGAGCACCACACCTCGGTCGGGCTCGTGTCGTGCCTGCGCGGGCTCGCGACCTGAGCAAGACCAGCCCGCCGGCCCCGCCGGCCCGGCGGCCCCGCCGATCTCCAGACGATCCGTGAGAGGACGAGGACGATGAACAGTGCCGAGGCGCTCGCCGAGGTGCGCTCCCTGCACCGAGCGGGCCTGCTGGCCGACCGGTACCCGGCGCTCGGCCCGCTGCTCGGGGCCGTCACCGGGCCGGATGCGCTGGCCGCCGCGCGGCTGGTGGCCGGTGTGGACCCCGACGCCGTCCGCCGGATCCATCCCGACCTTCCCGCCGTCACCGTGACGATCACCGGCCATGGGACGGTGAACCTCCTGCAGACCGCGCTCGCCGGCCAGCTCGCCCGGCACGGCCTGGTGCCTCGGATACGGGTCGCCGACTTCGACAGCTACGTCTTCGAGCTGGGCGATCCGGCCAGCGCGCTCTACGCCGAGCAGCCCGACATCGTCCTGTGCGTTCTGGACCAGGCGGCCGTCTTCGACGAGGTGGCCGTGCCGTTCACGGTGGACGACGTCGAACGGGTGCTGACCGAGAAACTGGCGTTGTGGACCGGGCTGGTCGAGCGCTACCGCGCGAGCGGCTCCGGGGTGCTGGTGCTCAACACCGTGCCGCTGCCCAGGTACTGGTCGGCGCAGCTGCTCGACCATCCGGCCCGGGCGCGGCTCGGCGCGGCCTGGCGCTCGGCGAACGCGCAGCTGCTGGGCCTGGGCGCGGCGGCCGGGCCGGTGACGGTGCTCGACCTCGACCCGATCGTGGCGTCGGGGGTGGCCGTCGTCGAACCCCGCTTCGAGGCCTACGCCCGAGCGCACCTCTCCGACGCCCTGCTCGCGGCCTACGCCCGGGAGGTGAGCGATCTGGTCCGCGCGCGCGGGGGACGGACCAGGAAGGTGCTCGCAGTCGACCTCGACGAGACGCTGTGGGGCGGCGTTCTCGGTGATGACGGGGTCGAGGGCGTCGAGGTCGGCACCGGTTACCGCGGGGAGGCGTTCGCCCGGTTCCAGCGGCTGGTCCGCCAGCTCCAGTCACAGGGAGTGTTGCTGGCCGCGGTGAGCAAGAACGACCAGGACACGGTGCTGGCCGCGCTGCGCGAGCATCCCGGCATGGTTCTGCGCGAGGAGGACTTCGTCCGCGTGATCGCGAACTGGGCGCCGAAGCCGGGCAACCTGCGGGACCTGGCCCGGGATCTCAACGTCGGGCTCGACAGCGTCGTGTTCGTCGACGACAGCCAGGCCGAGTGCGCCGCGGTCGCCGCCGAGCTGCCGGAGGTGTCCGTGATCGGTCTGGACGGGGAGCCCGCGCTGCACGGCGA